>NZ_JACJPF010000046.1 GCF_014695915.1 Trichocoleus sp. FACHB-40 | reverse complement strand
TTCGCACTCAATCTGTATCGTAGCTATGGTTTCCAAAACATGGCTCAAGCACAACGTCTCGCTGGCTTTAGTCTTAACATACTTAAAGACCTATTTAGAATGAAATAACCCTGCAGGTTAACTAATCTAATAATAGAGGCGATCGCCCGATTTCCACACTACCTGATGCTAGCAAAGTAGATTTACCTCCAGCTAAATCTCGAACTTGCTTAATATTCCAATTAGAAGGCACTTTAAAAGGCAATTTACCTTCTGGGTTCCACACAATCCAGCCTGTGTAATTATTATCTCGCGTAACCTGACAAATCCAGATTTTATTACTATCAGGTTGACAAGATTTCATTGTCGCACCTATCAGCCATTTCTGCACCTCACTATAGGCAATGCTGGCTGGTGTAAGAGTTTTGTTGTCCGCCTGCACCATCTTTAACCAATTTGGATGAATTTGCGTGTTTACATCCCAGGCGTACCAGTAGAAACGACTAATCCCCGATGCCCAATAAATAATATAAGTACGTGCTATAAAACCTCTTGCTTCTTCATCGGTAAACGGCTGTTCGTTAGGAAATTTAGCATAGGCATTTTCTGTGTCCCACAAAGGCTTATGGCTGAGTTTATGCTTAGCCATAACTTGTTGCATTCTCCGAATAGTTTGCACTCGTTCTTCTGGTGCTTTTTCCTTAATAGAATACAAGTGCGGCCCTACTACGTCGGTGTAAGCAGCCGCGCCTTTGGCAAAGTATTGATCCAGCCAATCCACTCCCCCAAGGGAAATCCAGCTTTCATTTCCTGGCAAATCCAAACCTGCGATCGCGCCCGGAGATACGACAATAATATTAGTATCAACTTCTCTGAGAACTTTGTACGCCTCCTGCGCCATTTGTACCATCTTTTCAATTGAGCCACTGTAATCATTTTTATTATTAGTTTCGTTCCAGATTTGATAAGCTCGAATGCGACCTTTGTAGCGAGTCGCAACAGTTCTTACAAAGTTGCGCCAATCCTCCATATCTTTAGGTTCTGAAGCAACTCCGGGGAAATCTTTTCCCCACTCTCCTACCTCATTGGGTCGTGCTGCTGCCCATTTAGGAGTATCGTTAAATACATAAAGAACTTCAACTCCCTGTTGTTCGGCTAAATCAACATATTTATCTAATATCTTAAATTTCCACTCACCTTTGTTTGGCTGGATGAAGAACCACGGCACAAAAACCCGCAAAGCCCCCACATTAACAGCAGGCCAAGGAGTTTTGGTAGGTTCTTGAATGTGCATCCCAAATAGCGTTTTTGGGATTGGCGTAGAGGAAACGGTTGCCGTTGTAGTATTTACTACTTGAGCCGGAGATTTTTTCGGTGCAAATAATGTGGTGCAACCAATTACTGGCAGTGTTAAAACGGTTATTCCTAAGAAGAAAAAATTAGAAATTTTAATAGAAATCATTAGTTTTTTATTCTTACTTATTCTCGTTTACAGTCTCAGACTGGGAACCCCAGAATAGGAGGCTGAGCCTGCCCTTAAAAAAATAGGTGAGGCTCAACCTGGGAAGGAGAACTTCACATCAAGGGTGAATGCAAGCCTGGATTAGTTCTTCTATGCCGTTGACGGGTAAGATTGGTGTACCCAAGTCTTGGGCAAGTTCTTCAACAGTCATATCGTCTAAAAAGCGAGTATCTCCATGCTTGAGCATGACAGAAGGGAGGAGAATGCGATCGCCTAAATCTTTTCCCTTTAACTTCAGCAAATCTTCACCCGTCAACAACCCGGTGACGCTAATTTCTTGTCCCCAGTAATCGCTATGTCTAGCTGCTATATTCACCTGTAGTCCTTCAACTTGATTCAGGCGTTGCACGATAGGTTGAAACGATTTTTCAACGGCATTGCCAACTACCCAAGTTAATTTTTTGGGTGTCTCGATACGTTGCGGTAGCATTTTCTTCGCCGCTTGCTGAAATTCCTTGAGAAACTGGCGAATAGATCCCACACCGTTGCCAATTTGGGGATAATCTTCATAGTGAGATTCGCTTGGCAACTCCTGCCCTGCAATTAAAAACCATTCGTCGGCTAACCAAGCGAAGGTAGAACCCAGCGAGACACGGAATTTGTCTTGCAGTGTCTGGACTTGCGAAATTACTTCAGCGGCTTTTTCGGGCGTTACTGGTATCAGTTCATCTTCTGCTGGACGAAAGCGCGTTAACCCTACTGGCACCACCGCCACAGATGCCACAGTGGGAATTTCCCCCCCGTGGAAAGATGCTAAATCCCCCAGGGTGGTATCCAGATGTGCGCCATCGTTAACGCCTGGACACAGAACTACCTGGGCGTGAATTTGCAAACGCCGTTCTTGGAACCACTGCAATTGTTGTAATATTTGCCCAGCGCGGGGATTTTTTAGCAGACGAGTTCTTACCTCTGGTTCGGTGGCGTGGACGGAAACGTAGAGAGGGGATAGGCGCATTTGCTCAATTCTGTCCCATTCTCGTTGGGTGAGATTGGTTAAGGTGAGGTATGAGCCATAGAGGAAGCTGAGGCGATAATCATCATCTTTTAAATATAGACTTTGGCGTTTACCGGGCGGTTGCTGGTCGATGAAGCAGAAGGGACAGCGGTTATTGCACTGGATTAAGCCATCAAATAGGGCGGTTTCAAATTCTAGCCCTAAGTCGTCGTCGTAGTCTTTTTCAATTTCTACTGAGTGGCTTTTGCCAGTGGTGTCTAAGACTTCCAGTTCCAGCACTTCATCAGCGCACAAAAACTGGTAGTCGATGAGGTCGCGGGGGCGCGAACCGTTGATGGAAACTATGGCATCGCCTGGTTCAAATCCAATTTCGGCGGCGATGGAGTCGGGGAGAACGTTGGTTATTAGGGCTGGACGAATTGATGTCTCGCTCATGATACTGGGAGGAAACGAACCACTTCAGGCAATAGAGGGCGTAGAGGAAAGAGTTATTAAATATTGGGGATGAGTTTGAGATAGATTGCTGCTAGGATTACTACTCCAAATGCTAGCCGATACCAGATAAATAGCCAGGTGCTTTGGGTTTGCAGGAAGCGCAGCAGCCAGGCGATTGCTAAATATGAAAATATTGCTGAACTGATGGTTCCGACTATTAAGGAAATCAGCCCCGCATCCCCCACTCCTTCTTCTAAAAAACCTTTTAACTCTACTAACCCAGCTATGGTAATGGCTGGAATACCTAATAAAAAGGAAAATCTGGCAGCAGTTGCCCGTTCTAATCCCATAAATAACCCTGCGGTGAGGGTGGAACCGGAGCGGGAAACGCCGGGAATTAGCGCCATAGCCTGCGCTAAGCCCATCAAAATACCATCTTTGAGATGGAGTTGCTCAAAGTTGCGCTTTTTCTGTCCTACGCGCTCTGCGATGCCTAGCAAGAGGGACATGACAATTGAGGCGATCGCGATCGCTGTCAAACTCCGCAGGGGTGAGTTGTCAAAGTCGGGAATAAACTTTTTGATCAGTAGTCCAAAAAATACTATCGGTAGCGTTCCCAGAATTATCCCCAGCGCCATGAGGAAGTCGTAGGATTGGTAATCTTTGCTGGCGATCGCTTTGGCTGCACCCGTGATGATTTGCGTGATGTCGCGCCAGAAATACCACAGCACGGCGGCAATACTTCCCAGCTGAATCACCGCTGTAAAAGCAACCCCCGGATCGCCCCATCCCAGCGCTACAGGCACTACTTTCAAATGCGCTGTACTGCTAATTGGCAAGAACTCTGTCATCCCCTGCACAAAGCCTAAAAACGCCGCCTGGACAATATTTACCTGGGATGTGGTACTGGGTGCGGGTACCGATTCTTGCGCCATAGTCAGCGTTTCTAAAGGAAATGCGATCGCACTGCTTAATCCACCTACACCCAAAAGCGCGAACCTCTGACATTTTGATAAAGCCATAGTCTCCTCTATAGTCAATCGCCTACTAATCTACTGTGGGTAATTGCTAATTGGTAACTGCTAATTGCTAATTACTAATTAATCTTCTCCCCCAGTACAACCAGCCCCCTTCTCCCCACCCCTAATTCCCACTTGCTCTTGTCAAGAAAACTAAGTTAATATCTTAAGTATCCCCCCCCTGGGGATATTCAGTGTTATATTGAAAGATGTAAACTTAAGTAAAGAATATTAATAATATCTTGTTTAACAATACCTGGTCTTCCAACCCATCTTCTAACGTTTCTGACACTCTTAGCCAGCCTGGTAAAGTCCTTCTGACTCTTGCTGATTGGGGAATTGGCACCCGTCAAGCTTGGTTGATTTTTGCGGCATCCTCGTTTCTGGTTTCGGTGCCAGTGTTTGTTCAGGCTCCCTTAGTGCGGCTGCTGCCTGGGTTAAGTTTAGTAATGACAATAGGTTGGGTGTGGCTGGGTATTACCCTAATGCGGCGTGACTCAACGAAATTGTGGGGAGACTTGCTGCTGGGGTTCAGCTGGAGTTGGTTAGCTGGATCAATATATTGGGGTTGGTGGCGCTGGGAACCCACAATCCATCTGCCAATAGAGGCAATAGGTTTACCGTTTGCCCTTTGGTGTATAAGTCGGCGTTGGGGAATGGTGGGAAACCTGTTTTATCTCGGCTCGCTGTTCGGTACGGCAGTAACAGATATATACTTCTACATAGCTGGCTTAATTCCACACTGGCGAACCTTGATGCAAGTCGCACCCAGCGAAGCATCACTGGTTTTTCAAACTGCGATCGCTCAAGTCAAAACTCCTTGGGGTGCAGGTTGGGCGATGGTTCTGTTAGGTGTTCTTCTGGGTGTTGGTCTAGTACCCTTGCGATCGCGCCAGCTGCACTGGTGGGCATTTGGTGGAGCAGTATTAAGTACAATTTTGGTAGACAGCCTGTTTTGGTTAGCTGCCTCTATGGCTTAAAAATACCTGCAAGTTGACCAATGCTCAAGCTATGAGTGCAGGGATGTCGAGCTTCGCTCTTGTTCCGCGATCGCACACTCAAGAGGCGGAAGTATGCTAAAAATTAAAAGTTCTAAACGACTTGTCGTCAATATTTTAGCCTGTGGTGACTCTGCGACCCACTCCTTACCTGCTGCTTCGCACCGACTCCGGCAATCGCTATCTCCCGTTGGTGAGTAGTAATTGCTGGACAGTTGGTCGCAGCGACGACAACAATTTTGTGCTGCCGGATCGGTGGATTTCCCGAAATCACGCTATGTTGCAGTGTACCGAAACCGGAGAGTTTTACCTAATCGACTTAGGCAGTCGTAACGGGTCTTTTGTCAATGGGCGACGAGTCAGTATTCCTGTAACATTACGCAATAGCGATCGCCTTACCTTTGGTCAGACGGATCTAGAGTTCCACTGTCCAACGGCAGCCGGCAACAATGAGTCATCGGTGACTGGAGATAAGGATACTCTCACTTCGACTTTGCACGTCCGTCGCCTGATGTCAGTGATGGTAGTAGATATCCGCGACTTCACTGTATTAACCCGACAACTGGATGAAAAGATTTTATCGGCGGTGATTGGCACCTGGTTCCGCCACGCCGGAAATATCATCCGACAGTATGGCAGTTGGGTGGATAAATACATTGGCGATGCAGTTATGGCAATCTGGTTTCATGGTTCCCAAGGCGTCACCCAGGAGGAAATGCTAAATATCTGTAAGGCACTGAGTGACCTCCATAAAATAACTATGGATCTGAGTAATAAATATCCTTTGCCCTTTAATCTGCGAATTGGGGCGGGGATTAATACAGGTTATGCTATGGTCGGTAACACTGGCAGTGGCGATCGCCCCGACTATACCGCAATCGGCGATACCGTGAATGCAGCATTTCGCCTGGAATCTGCCACCAAGGAAATTGGTCTAGATATTGCTATAGGGGAAACAACTCACGAATATCTCTTAACTTTGGCAGGAAAGGATACAGGGTTTAAGCAATATACCGTTAATCTCAAAGGTTATGACGCGCCCACTGTAACTTATGCCGGTTTATACGCTGACCTGGATGCTTTTGTGCAGGTCAATAGTCAGTAGGTAGAAGTTTCACGATTGGCAGACTAAGAACTACAGACTCCTAATTTCTACATCAAAAACTTCCGCAAAGGCTGCTATCACATCCAGGCGCACCTGGTTAAGGTCAATTGTGGGAAGGAACTGCGCTAAACTGCCCACAGGCTTGTCGGCAATGCCACAGGGTACAATGCGCTGGAAGCCGCAGAGGTCGGGACAAACGTTTAAGGCGAAGCCGTGCATGGCGATCCAGCGGCTGACTTTAATGCCAATTGCTGCTACCTTACAGCCTTCCAGCCAAACGCCAGTCATACCGGGAATGCGATCGCCTTTTAACCCATAAACATCCAGAACTCGAATTAATACCTCTTCTAACTGCCGCAGATACCAGTGCAGGTCTTGGCGATAATGTCGCAGATTTAAAATTGGGTAGCCGACTAGCTGACCGGGACAGTGGTATGTCACTTCACCACCTCGTTCCACCCGAAAAACTTCCCAGTCGGTCGCTGCGGGGTCAAATTTGAGAAATTCTAGACTTGCTCCTTGTCCCAGAGTATAAACTGGCGGATGCTCTAGCAAAATCAGCGCATCTTGACAATTTGGGTCCTTGAGGCGTTCTGTAACTAGCGATCGCTGCCATTCCCAAGCATCTGCATAGGGCATCAGCCCTCGGTTGTATATTAAGACTTGCCGCCGGGAATCTAAGGCAAAAATTTCAGACATACTTAAGATTATCGCAAAAATCAACACTAATTTGACTTAAATTTCCTGCATATTTCACCTACCGGGATCAAGAAATGTCAAAAGATGCAAAGGATTTTGAAGAGAAGTCAAAGGCATCTGTTGTGTACATTACAAAGTGCTAATGTTGAAGTTATAAGCAGACAGTGTTGAAACAGGACGCATCTTCAAGACAATCCCAAAGCAAGGCTGAGCAATCGTAGGGTAAAACACGTTAGTTGGACTTGCTTTTCTGGAGATAACTGAACAGGAACATCGACAGTAGTTTTGAGCAATCGGCTTGCTGGTAACACCTCTGGCTCTGGCTCGCTGTTCAAGAACATCCGAGTAACCTTGTAGGTATGGGTAAAACCTCGATATTCCTAAAAGTTTTGCCTCTGTTCAACACTTGTCTACCCAAAAAACGGGCATTTAATAGCTACAGAAGAAAGCGGCAACTGCTATAGCTTTCTAATTTACCAATACGGTACACTATGGAGTATCCGGTATGAAGCTTGTCATCCACGGCAAAAACATTGAAATCACCGATGCGATTCGCGAGTACGTGAATCAAAAGATTGAAAAAGCGGTGAACCACTTTCAGAATTTGACAACAGAAGTAAATGTGCATCTATCAGTAGCCCGCAATCCCCGGATAAATCCCAAACAGGCGGCTGAAGTAACTATTTACGCTAATGGCACAGTGATCCGCGCCGAAGAAAGCAGCGATAACCTATACGCTAGTATTGACTTGGTTGCTGATAAAATTGCTCGAAACCTGCGGAAATATAAAGAAAAACGGCTGGATCAGAAAACCCAAGCTCAGCCTAAAACTGCCGTAGTGGTAGAAGAAGTACCAGTGGCACCGGATCTAATAGGCGATCGCACTCCCGAACTCCCCACAGAAGTTGTGCGTACCAAATATTTTGCCATGCCGCCGATGACTACAGATGAAGCTTTGGAACAATTGCAGCTGGTGGATCACGACTTCTATATGTTTCGCAATGCCGAAACCGGCGAGATTAACGTGATTTATGAACGCAACCACGGTGGTTATGGAGTGATTCTGCCGCGTAACGGCAACGGACACACTAATCACAAAAATGGGAAAACTGCTCACGGCAACAGTGCGACACCAGAGAAGTCCACTGCAAAAGGTTAAGTCAAGTTTCTCGTTTCTAGTCTCTGACTGGGAACGTGCCTAGGGAGGCTCTGCCTCCCCTTCAGGGGCAAGAAAGTATAAAAGTCAGCCTCTAATTTCGCGTTCCCAAACTCCGCCTGGGAACGTGAAATTAGTCATTAGCAGTAATTTTGCCTTGTAGCAGGTAAGTAGTGATTTTTCCTTTACCCTTAACTTGGATCGGTTCCCGTTCCTCAAATAAATATTGCTCCCGCAAGAGTTCGTAGGTGGCTGCTGTCACCTGAATATGACCAGGTAAACCGTGTGATTCCATGCGACGCAATATTCACCGTGTCTCCCCTTTCGTGCCAATCACACCTGCAACCACAGGCCCGGTGTGGATAATCCGCATACTCAAAGCTTGCCCAGTTTCCCGGCTAAATTGAGCGATCGCAGTTTGCATATTGAGTGCCATTTGTGCGATCGCGCTTGCGTGGTTCCCCAGCGGATGAGGAATACCCCCCACCACCATATAAGCGTCTCCAATCGTCTTAATTTTCTCTAAGCCGTGTTGTTCAGCAAGCTGGTCAAACTCCGAGAAAATAACATTAAGTATCTCTACCAGTTCTGTCGGCGAAACTTTAGTTGAAAACTCTGTAAAACCAACCAAATCGGCAAACATAACCGTGACATTGGAAAAGTTTTCCGCAATAGTGTTTTCCTGCCGTTTCAGGCGTTCGGCAATTGGCTGGGGTAAGATATTTAGCAACAGGCGTTCGGTTTGTTCCTGTTGATAGCGTAGTGCTTCTTCTGCGGCTAAACGCTCAGTTATATCTCGAAGAATCGCCCTTGTCGCAACGGTTTTTCCATTTACTAACTTACAGTTTACGCTTCCTTCTAGCGATATTTTTTCGCCATTTTTAGTAATAAATTCGACTTTAATTTGACCAATTTTTTCTCCAGACATCACCCTCTGGAAATTATCCAAACATTGTTCTAAACAATCTGGATGAATAACGTCAAATACCTTCATCTGAGCAATTTCAGCTTCGCTATATCCCAAAGTTTCTCGCCAAGCATGATTAACATACAAAAAATTACCATTTGGAGCGACGCTCTGAATTAAGCCGTTGGCATTTTCAAACAAATCTCGATATCTTGCTTCGCTCTCCTGTTGCGCGGCTTCTGCTCGCTTACTCTGGATAAATTGACCGAGTTGGCTACCAATAGCCATCATCATCTGAAGCAAATCTTCATCGGGCATCTGTTTGTCGCGGCTAAAGAAAGTCATCACCCCAAAAACTTCACCGCCGCTTTGGATAGGAAACCCAAATGCTCCGTGGATTTGGGTACGAGATGCGATATGCGATCGCTCAAATTTAGCATCATTGACCACATCGCTAATCCACAAGGGCGATCGCGATGCCCAAACGCGACCGGGCAAACCTACCCCTGGCGCAAAGGTAATCTTTTTAGTAGACTCTATAAACTCCCCTGCCCTTCAAAGACAGCCATCAGATAATTTTCAGCTCCTATCAGTTCCGGAAATCCCAGGCGGACATCCTTACCCGCTCCGAACTCCTGGGGTTGCTCGGCAAAACGTTGCGCTCCCTCGGATGTCTCTAACACGATCAACTCCCGATCAAGTGTTAGGTACTCCATGCTATGTGTAACCAAAAATTTTTTAAACAGGGAATTCATAATTCAAGGCAAAAGGCTGAAGAGTCATTAGTCATTAGTTCCTAGCTAATAACTTAGAACTCTTGACTATTAACTACTTTTTGTAGCATACATAACGCTCTAAGCTGCTAAGAGCCACAGACGCAGACGCGATCGCGCCCTTGAGTCTTAGCCTGATACAACGCCATATCAGCAGCTTGGATCGTTTCTGATGCCGTCAAACCGTGTTCTGGGAAACAAGCGACCCCCAGCGAGAGGGTGATGGTACCCAAAGGTTGACCGTGATACTTTACCTGAAGTTGCTTAATTTTTTCCCGAAGTTGCTGCGCTCGTTCGAGGACGACATCTAGAGGTGCCTCTGGTAAAATTAGCGTGAACTCCTCGCCCCCATAACGGCAGGCAATATCGCCTTTGCGGATATTTTTTTGTAAAAATAAACCCACTTCCCGCAGCACCGCATCGCCTGCCTCGTGACCATAAGTGTCATTAAATTTCTTAAAGTCGTCAATATCGAGGATGATGATGCCTAGTGGTTGCTGCTTGCACCTGGCGCGATGAATCTCCTGCTCTAGGGATTCTTTCAGGTAACGCCGATTAAAAAGATCCGTAAGCGGATCGCGAATACTCTGATTTTTCAGGATTTCCCGCAATCTTAGGTTCGCCAAAGCAAGAGCAATGTGTTGAGCTACGGTGACAGCCAGCCGTTGTTTGGCTTCGGTTAATCGTTCTTTTTCTAAAGGACTTACATACAACATTCCTATCGCTTCGCCCTGCGCCATCATCGGGATGCAGCCATATTCAGCAGGGGGCAGGTTTGGGTGCAAATGCTTGCAGAGCATACGGTTGTGGGTGTTGGTTAGGAAATGCGATCGCCCCCGCCGCAACGCCCAGCACTCATGAGTTGAGAACAATTTCTGGCTTGTATAAACTTCAGTTCCCGCTTCTTCACCCCAAGTCGCCACCGCCTCAACCAGCTGTTTTGAGGCATGAATCATAAAAACTCCACCCACCGTATCCGGGAAAAGCGGCTCCATCATCTGGACAATGACGGTGTAAGCTTCCTCAACACTCAAACAAGCTTGGAGTAATTCACTTAGTTCGCTAAGTAGGGTAATCTCTCGGTTGCGCTGTTCTAATTCATTAACCCAGATGGTGAGTTTTTCGTTTGCCTGTTGTACGGCTGCTTCTGTTAGCTTGCGCTGGGTGATGTCCCGCCCGATATAAACAAAATCTTGTAAGTCCTCTATGTCAGTCTCAATAGCTGAACAGGAAAATGCTACAACAATGTCTTTACCATTTTTTGTCTTACAAATTACTTCCACATCCTTTAATAATTCACCAGGAGATAAAGGATACAGTAACCGTGCTTTCTCGAAAAAATTATTGTCCGTAATAATCTGACAAATTTGCTTATTAATTAATTCTTTTTCGCTATAACCGAATAAATCTTTCGCAGCTTTATTTATAGCTTTTATCTTTCCTGATGCTGTTGTTACCAACAAAACTTCAGCAATTGACGTAATAATTTTATCTATATAATTTTTAGAACTCGTTAAAGCGCTAACTAAAAGATTGGCTTCGTTTGTTCTCTGCACCAATTTTTGCGTCATGGACATTTTTTCGGTTACATCATCAAAGAAGATAATTAACCAGTCTTCTAAGTCTTCTTCGTTATATTGGTATTTGCTCACAGAAATATCAATATATAGAAGAGAGCCATTATTTGAAGATCGGGCAATACCTTTTAGATCGAAATTCTGCTTTTCTCCTGACAATATTTCGCTGAAAACTTCTTCAAGTCCGATTAATTCCGGGAAACCAAGACGGACATCCTTACCCTTTACTACCTCATCTGGTTGCTCGGCAAACCTATGCACGTTCAAAGATGTATCTAAAATGCTCAATTTCCGATCTAACGCTAAATACTCAATGCGTCGGGGTGCTAAGAGTTTTTTAAAATACGGATTTACCGAACTTGTAAACATAATTACAACTTTTGGTAGTAGTATTACGCAAATCCTGAATTAGCAAGAAACAAAAGGAGACTTTATTTATCCTCGTTCCTGGGCTGCGGTCTAGGAATACCACGTAAGGCGACTATCTCACCTCTTTCTGGGTAATTCTTGCTATTAGGTGGAGGCAACAGCCTCTAAAACTTGCGTTCCCATTGGGCAGCCCAGGAACGAGAAGAATATGAGGCTGAGACTCTTAAGGAGAAATAGTTACAGAAATTCTGGAGTAGCCATGACTATTCTATAATTTTGTAAGCTATATTTTTAAAAATTTCATCGACGGCTTGACCTGTTTTAGCCGAAGTCGGCTGGATTGATAATACTTGAGCCTGCTGGTAATTGTTACTCATTTGAAGCAATTTTGCCAGTTTTTCTTCATCAGCTAAGTCGGATTTATTCAAGGCAATGATGATAAATCCCTTGGGATTGACTGACAAAAATAGATTTAGATGATCCGCAAGATGCTCGATGGTTTCCTGACGGCTGACATCGCCAACGAGTATGGCAGCGCTGGCTCCTTGCAGGTAAGTAGGCGCGATCGCTTTAAATTTGGTACTACCTTCTAAATCCCAAATTAGCAGATTTACGCTCAACTTTTCGTGTTGTTTTACCTGTTCTAATTCCACGGTTTTGCGAGAAATTTTGACTCCCACAGTTGAAAGATACTTATCACTGAACTGACGATCTACAAAGCGGCGAATTAAGCTGGTTTTACCCACGCCAAAGTCACCAACTAAGCAGATTTTTTTGGATATACTTGACATATTTATTTACGTTGGACAACTGGTGTCACTAGCTCAAATTCGACGCACCTACTTAACCATAGGGGTTGGTCAGCATCTACATCTAAGGGGTGGTTTGTCATTCCTGCAACTCGCAATCGTCGAGGAGCAACGCCTTGCTCTATTAAGGCATCTCGCACCGTCTTAGCTCGCTCAAGTGCCAAGCGCCGAGCTCGGTTTGGGTTGTTGCTGGCATCACCGTGGCCTACTATCATAAGATGCTTTTCTGAATACTGACTTAAGAATGCCCGGATTGGTAAAATTTTGTTTTTTATATCTTTAAATTTGAGCTTTTGTGTACCGCGACTAAAGTACATTCGGGTAGCGATCGCACTTGGCTGTATTTCTACAGTGTTGGTGACAGACTCAATTCCCGGAATTCTTCCGAATGCCAGAGTGATTTTCTGGGCATCTGTCGCTTGCAAAGCAGTTCCCTGGACTGTGACTTTACCAGAATTATATTTAGCAGGAATGAAAACGCCGTCCATCTGATTGAGGATTGATGCCACTCGCTTTACCTTAGCTGCTGCTAACACCGGATTGGGGGGCGTATTGATAGCGATGATGTTATTGTTTAACTTCAGAGTTTCAGAGTTGGGTAAGTATCTTGGGCAATTTGTGCCGCTTTTTGACGTAAATACTCGTTAGGCACTTTTCCAGCAAGCTTCAGGATTTCGGCATCGGCATCGACTGTAAGACGATAAACTGCTAACTCTGGATTAGAGGCTAAGGCGAGGGCGGTATTTTGCTCAATGGCGCGATCGCTTCTGTGGCGATACTGATAAATTCCCCAAGGCAATAAGATGAAACTCAGTAGCATTGAGCCGAGTATTAGCAGCGTAGGTGGTTTAGCAGCTTTCTTTTTATTTGACTTTGTGCAGCTGTCTCTAAAGTCTTCTAATATATGGTTTACCTGCTCCGGGATGGTGGCGGTATCTCCATTAAACATCTCGATGGGTTTACCATATTTTTGAATGATTCTGCTGAGGATACTCCGGATTCTCAACATTAACCAGTATCGGCGCGATCGCCTCAACAACTTCTTCCTTTGACTGCTCAATCTTGAGAATCAAAATCTCTGTAATTAAAGGCAAAAGTAAATCTATTAACTCCGTCGGCTCGTAAATCTGATTCTCTAGAACTTTCAGTTTTTGTTCAATCTTTACTATCAAGTGCCGCTATTCACCCATGCTAATATCGACCAGAAGATTTTCCAAGCGAGCCAGGGAATCCTCTGGTGCATCGACATCATCTAAATTCTGCTGAGATGTGTTCGACACTTGGCTATATTTTTTGGCTTTATCTTCACTTAAAATCAACGCATTCTGCACTTTTTTAATAGGTTCACCCGCAGCCCCTACCTCAGTAGATGGTAGTAACTCTACAGGAGATTTTTTGGCTTGATTTTCTAAGAGTGGCGCTGGAAAAATTAAGTTTTTAAATTGCGAAAAACTTGTAGCTACATCACGTGGAATATCTAACTCATCTTCCTCAGATGAAATCGAATCTATCTCGTTCCCAGTTCCAGCCTGGGAACGAAAATTAGGAGGCTCTACCTCCCCTGCTCGATAATGGTGCTTGTCAGATGTACTGTTGGCGATTGTCCTGAAACCTTAGGTACAGTAACTACCTCGAAATTCTGCTCCGATAAAAGTGAATTTTTAGGCAGATTTTCGGCTTTATTTTCAAGCTGTTGGGGTGTTTCTGACAAACTTTTCAACCCCTGAAGTAGAGGCGGTACTTCAGGGGTTGAAAAGTTTGATTCTTTTCTATCTACCTTAGGAGGGTTGAAAAGCTCTAAGTCAGTTAATAACTTCACCAACCCTTCTAGTGGAGCAAAATCTTCAGCTTGATTTTTTTTGGATAAAGTCACGTACTGCCATCCGTCACTCTAATTTTTAACTAATAAAGCTAAAAAATCAAGCAATACACCTTAATTTCGCGCCGGAATTTAATTTTATCTAATGATTTCCTGACTCTGGTAACAAAAGCTCAGCAGTTACACTTGTGGCACTGGCGTCTGATAAATCAGACACTAAGTTAGACCCTTTTAGCCTCATGCCAAACTCAAACATTATTTCTGCCATATCATCCTTAGAAAGTTTGACATCAGTCATTGAAGAAAAGCGTTTTTCCATTTCTTCAAAAACTTGTTTTTTCAGACTTCGGATATCTTCTTGGAGCTTCTCTCTGGTTTGAGATACATCTTGTCGAATCGCATTTGTCTGGGTATCGACAACATCATCCAAGGTTCGCCATGTGCTAGAAATGCTTTGGCTGGTGCGGTCAATATGTTGACGCAGATCCGCACTATCTTTTTGGGTATTTAAGCTTAAAGTTTTGATTTTTTTATCCAGAGAATCAACTGCTATTTGCAGCTCAAGGGAAAGAGCATCTTTTATCCGATCAATGCGCTGATTGATTTCTTGATCTAGGTTGGATAATTCCGACTCTAAATGCTCGAAGCGCTTGCTATAGTCTCGAACATGAGAGCCAAAAAGAATGTCGCGAATCTGATCTATGTTTCCCAGTCTTTCACGCATTTCATCTTTGGTAGTTTCATTCATAATTAGACCTTCTTATTGGGAAAACTGCCTATTGTTCATTTAATCAGACTATGGGCTATCCAGCATCAATTCAGGAAGAAAAACATATCCAAAAATTCAGCCTATATTTTAGTTTCACGTCAGGTTTAAGCGGAGAAACCTTTAGTCTTCGTTATCAGTATCTTTAACATCAGTGCTAAGGTTTTCTGAATTCAGAATTCTACTTAACAAAGAAGCAATCAGATATCAGCTTACTGTAGCCTACCGTCACGAGCGATCGCATCTTCGGTACCATCACCCTTGCTCACTTTCGCGCCAACAATGCGATCGTTGGATTAGCACCCAATAGCAAACTCTCAAGCCCCTGCGATGCGTCTGGTTTGTGACATACATGAGCATCAATAAACAAACCAATCGTTTCACCCACTAGAGAACGTATTGCCTCTTCCGGTTGAGTAGCTGGTAAGTCAAAAGGTGAAGCAGTGGTAATATCTGGCGGATAAGCAATGGAAAAGTGATTTGCCCCTTCCAGAATTAGCAGATAGGTGTCATCTCGCCCGCCGGTTATTGCCTCGTGGAAGGTGCGGACAACTGCTGTAGTCGCGTTGCTACTGAGTCCATACTGTCCACTGCTGGTGGCAATTACCCCGTCCTTGGTGCCACCTATGAGCAACAGGGGCAGCGATGAGGGCAACGGCAATATCGTTTCTGGTGCAAATCCTACCATTATCGGGGCGGCATTGTGAGCGCCGTAGGCAAAAGCCGCCGCGACTTGTGGAAAAAAGCGCGGTTCGGCATTTTCAAGCGCAATTCTGCCACCTGCGGAGTGTCCGCCCAAAATAATTTGTTGTAAGTTCAGCATTCCCGCCAGCACTCCCTCCGACTGGAGGCTTTCGAGTTCGCCTAGTAGTGTTGGTAAAGCCGAAGCAGTGGAGCCAGTGCCGTATTTATCGGGTTTCCACATTGCGATGTCAACACCTGGAGTGAGGCTGAATATCCCTGGTAAATTTTCGGCAACCCAGTCAAATGTCACTACCACCATTCCCCGCTGGGCAAGTTGAACTGCTAGCCACTGGTACATTTGGCTCGTGCAGTTAATCCCGCTAAAGAAAATTACCACCGGAAACGGAGCTTTGTCTGCGTCTGCTGGCACAATGCCTTGAGCTAGTTGCTGTTGGCTTCCCGACATCTTGGCGGGATATAGTACCTTGAGATGAATTGTGTCGTAGGGCGGTTTGGCATTCTCAACTTTAGCGGCTCGGAAAAAAGCGCGAATCATGCCAGAATTCCTAAATTCAGACTTTTTTAATCATAAGCCTAGACAGTTGGAGTTATAGAAATAACTTGCTAGGGCAATTTTTTAGCGCGATCGCATCAGCTGTTTCAACTCCTGCAAGACAGGCAATAATTGCCCCGAATCTGACTTTTTGTTGGTAAATATCCCGTAGCTGGGGCTGAATAATAATGCTATTACAAATAATCCCGATACAACTAATACAATTGCGGGGCCAGAAGGCAGATTAAAAAAGTAGCTGAGATACATCCCGCTAATACTGGAAATAATGCCAATTACCGCCCCCAAAATCATCACATTGTGCAGCCGTTTAACTAATAAATATGCGGTTGCTCCCGGCGTGATTAGTAGAGATAAAACTAAGATTACTCCCACGGCTTTCATGCTGGCAACAATCGTTAGAGCAATTAGCAGCATCAGCCCAAAGTTTAGCAGGTTGGTAGGTAATCCAACTGCCTGCGCTCCGAGGGGGTCGAAGGTATAGAACAATAATTCTTTATACA
The DNA here is from genome assembly GCF_014695915.1 of Trichocoleus sp. FACHB-40. GTDB lineage: Bacteria > Cyanobacteriota > Cyanobacteriia > Cyanobacteriales > FACHB-T130 > Funiculus > Funiculus sociatus. The sequence continues at coordinate 187,463 of NZ_JACJPF010000046.1, read as the reverse complement.
GCAGTACAACAATTATTAATACAATTGCGGCGATGATAGCTGTGTCCCGGACTTCTTGAATAGTGACACCTAAAATATTGCCAAATAAGAAGTGGTTGAGGTCGATTTTGTTGTCTTTTTGGATTAGAGTAATTAAGGTAATACCAAGGGCAAAGAAGGCGGAAAAAACTATACCCATTGCCGCATCTTCTTTAATAGGCGATCGCGTCCGAATCCAAGCGATCGCCATTGTACTCAAGACTCCGGCAATAAAGGCCCCAACAAAGATATTCGCTCCCACCATAAAAGCGATCGCTAACCCAGGCAATACCGAGTGACTAATGGCATCTCCCAGCAAAGCCAATCGCTGCACCATTAGGTAGCTACCCACGACAGCACACAAAAGGCCGACGAGAATGGCAATTACAAGCGATCGCTGCATGAAGCCATACTGCAACGGCTCAATTAACACTTCTAGCATAATAATTTTATTTTGGTAATTGTAAATATTTAGAAGCTAGGAGTGATGAGTTAATAGCTCTTAGCTTCTAATTTTCTAGGCTGCAAAAAATGCAACCTTGCCCCCATAGGCGCGGTAAAGGTTTTCCTGACTTAGCACCTCTTGGCGCGAACCACTGGCAATTAAATCAGTATTTAGTAAAATCAAATCATCAAAGTGGGTGATAGATTCCCCTAAGTCGTGGTTGACGACTAGAACAGTTTTATTGGCGTCGGCGAGTTCGTGGAAGATGTCAAAAATAATCGACTGGGTTTTCTGATCGATTCCTGCAAACGGCTCATCAAAACAGAAAATCTCCGCTTGCTGAGCGATCGCTCTGGCTAAGAATACCCGTTGCTGTTGTCCGCCGGAGAGTTGCCCAATCGGGCGATCACGATAAGCGCTCATCCCCACGCGCTCGATAGCATCTGCCGCTACCCGTTTGCTAACGTTTGAGAAGCGACGAAACCAGCCAGTTTTCTTCACCCTACCCATCATTACCGCATCCCAGACAGTAGCGGGGTAAGTCCAGTCTATTTGCGATCGCTGCGGCACATAAGCAACCAGTTCCCTTTGCTCCATCAACGGCCGCTCGTTATACAGTACACTGCCAGCAGCAGCCGGAATCAACCCCAACATCGCCTTCATCAGCGTACTTTTACCAGCACCATTGGGGCCAATAATTCCCGTCAGTCGCCCCGATTTCATCGCAAAACTGACATCTCGCAGCGCTTCTACCGTGCGGTACTGAACTCCCAAGTGGCTGACGTTAATGCTTGTTGCACCTGTCGCCGCCACAGGCACATCTCTCAGATGGCATACCATTTTTGTCCAATCCGCATCAGGTGAAAAAGTGACGGTACTCATTAGTGTGGTTCGATCTTGCTTTCCTTGAGCATAATCTAAAAATGAAAGGATTATGAAAACATCTATAAATGGAAATAATCTAAAAGATAGGCAAGATTAATTGTGCAGCACCTTCATAGTAGAAAGATGGAAGAAAACCTAAAAAAGAAAAAAAGAAATAAGAGAAAGCCAAAAATTCTTTCTTTTGCCCACCTTACCTGCTTGGGGCTGGGGCTGCTTCTACCTTTTGCCCTATTCAGTTGTAACCAGCCCTCCTCAGAAAGTACCAATCCAGCAGCAGAGGGCAAACCCAACGTAGTTGCCACCAGCACCATCATCGAAGACTTAACTGAACGGGTGGGAGGAGAAGAGATTCAGCTTAAGGGCATTCTCAAACCAGGAACAGATCCCCACGTTTACGAACCAGTCCCACAAGACTCTCAGGCTTTAGAGAAAGCAAACGTGATTTTGTATAACGGCTACAACTTAGAACCAGGCTTGATTAAGCTGATGAACGCCTCTGGCGGCAAAGCTCGGAAAGTGGCTGTAGGGGAAGTGGTAAAGTCTTTGCAACTGGATAAAGGCAAAGGGGAAGTAGTGCCAGATCCTCATGTTTGGGGAGATGCTGATAACGTCATCCAAATGGTTAATGCCATTCGCGATGCGTTAATTGAAGTATCACCAGAAGACAAAGAGAAATTTACTCAAAATGCAGAATTACTCACTGCTGAGTTAAAACAACTTGATAGCTGGATTACCCAGGAAATTAAAACCATTCCAGAAAATAAGCGGAAATTAATAACAACTCACGACGCTTTTCAATATTATGGACGTGGTTATGGAATTCCCGTTGCTGGTACTTTAATTGGCATCAGTACGGAAGAACAACCCAGTGCTCAAACAGTACGAAAATTGGTAGAATCTGTTAAATTGGCTGGTGTTCCAGCAATTTTTGCAGAAACAACAATTAACCCAGCTTTGATTACTACTGTAGCGCAAGAATCGGGCATAAAATTAGCACCGCGTCAACTATATTCTGACTCGATTGGCGCTGCTGGAAGTGACGCTGATTCTTACATCAAGATGATGGTTGCTAATACCCGCACCATTGTAGAAGCTTTGGGAGGAAAGTACACGCCATTTGAGGTTAGTGGCAGGGGAAAAAAGTGAACAGTTGAAAGCGCTAGTAGGTTGAGAAACCCAACCTACTAGCGCTTTCAAACACCTCCTGCACTTGTCGCCGACATATTAAAATATCGGAGTCATACTGGCATTTAGAACATAGTTATTTAACCATTTTATGGCTGTTGTAACTTCATCACATAATTACTAAGTCTTGCCATCTCTCCGCCGGAGATCCAACCAATTTTAATTATTACAAGAGCTTCTGTCTGAGGGTTTGTCAAAGCCGGGGGCGGAAGCTTAATGATGCGAGAAGCGGAATCAAATTTTCCGTAGAAAATTTTAATTCGCCAATTTTGGTAAGAACGATATATCCATGTGATATTTTTTCATATCGTTGGGGTCAACATGTACATCTATTGTTTCATATTTGATAAATTCTTCCGGATCAAACCAAATATTTTCACTGTGAAAAACGTAAACTTGATTAGTTTCTGGGTCAAACCATTGGGAAGTTATTTGGTAAGGAGAGGAACCGTTGACTGTTAAAAATGTATTTAATTCCACTCCAGTGAATTTAGTTACTATCTTTTTGCCATTAGCTTGCAGCTTTGCAGCATTTTTATTTGATAACAATCTAAATGCTAAAGGCCCAGCGAGTAAACTCAAGCCTATTCCGGCAAAAAGCCCCCCCATTGCCAATAGAAAGATAGCAGTAAACCAAAGTTGCCAAAAAGAATTTATTTCTGCTTCCGCGGGATTGTTAGCATTGTAAAGAACAGAAACCGTTTCGCCTACACGAAAGCTTGGTGGATAAGTGCCAACGTTTGATTGAAACTCTACGCTTTCCCCTTTCTGAGTTTTGAATTTTACTATTGGGTAATAGGTACTGGACTTGCTGGAGCTGCTGGAACTGCTGGAAGTTTGAAGCCTAAGTTCGGTTACAGTGGCTATGGTAGAGGATGAATTCTTAATAAAATTTTGGGTAGAATTATAAGATAAAAAACTCCCGATAAGCATTCCAATTCCGGCAATACTAAATATGCTGCCTATCCACGTTAACGTTCTGTCTTTTTTTGCCATTTTATTTATTTTTACTCCTTGTAGCTAGGTAGGTTTTGAGAAGGTTTTAGATACGCCTTAATCAGCACAGTTTTTGAAAATGCCATGCAAACCTGTGGCGGGCTAAATAAGAGCGGTTCTCTATCTTTAGGTGTATACGGTGTCTACAGACCAGCTAGAAGTTATTCCGGTTGGGTTTAAGTAATTTTTCTAAAATTCTGATAAAACTTAACAGTAGGTGAGTGAGGGGAGAAATGATGGCTGCAAATCAGCCTGATATTGATATTGCGGGGTTTATCGATCATGCGCTGCTAAATCCCACAGCTACAAGCGAGCAAGTGGTGCGGTGGTGCGAAGAAGCATACAGGTTTAATTTTGCGGCGGTGTGCGTGTATCCCGCATACGTGCGGCAAGCAGCTGATTTGCTGCACGGAAAGAATCCCAAAGTGTGTACTGTAATTGGCTTTCCCACTGGGGCGACGACAGTGGGGACGAAACTATATGAAGCTCAAGAGGCGGTAGAAAATGGAGCTACTGAGTTAGATGTCGTGCTCAACCTGGGTTTATTGAAAGCTGGAAAAACCGAGGAACTGCATCGGGAAATTGCTCAGATTTGCGACGAAACTGGGCAGACTGTGAAGGCAATTTTGGAAACTGCTCTGCTGACAGATGCAGAAAAGAAGGTGGCAGCTGAAATATGTATGGATGCAGGAGTGGCATTCTTAAAAACCAGCACGGGTTGGCAGGGGGGTGCCACAGTGGCGGATATCCGCCTTCTGAAGCAGCTGGCGCGAGAGCAGGTAGGCATTAAGGCATCGGGGGGAATCCGTACCGTTGAGCAAGCCATAGAGTTAATCGTGGCAGGAGCTACGCGGTTAGGAACCTCTCGCGGCCCCGATTTGATCCGTCAGCGCGATACGCTGGAAAAAGAAGACTGAGGAGTGCTGAGGGCTGAGTGCTGAGGCTGAGTTTAAAAATTCCTGTAACTCAGAACTCAAAATTCAAAACTCAAAACTTAAGCTAATGAGCCGAACCTACAAAGTAACAGGAATTAATCTTAAGGGTATGCCGTTAGGCGAGTCAGACCGACTGCTGACAATTTTGACGCGGGAATTTGGCTTAATTCGGGCTGTGGCTCCTGGCGCACGCAAGCACCACTCAAAGATGGGTGGTAGGAGTGGGTTGTTTGTGGTGAATGAGCTACTGATTGCTAAAGGGCGATCGCTCGATAAAATAACTCAGGCAGAAACTATAGAATCTTACCCCGGCTTAAGTCAGGACTTGAGGAAACTGACAGCCAGCCAATATCTTGCGGAATTAGTTCTGTGTCAGGCATTGAGCGATCAGCCGCAGGAGGAATTGTATGAGCTACTAAATGAACATCTGCGCCGCTTAGAGCAATTGCCATCCCCCGACACTGCCTCAGTTTTAGCTCACCTTACCCACGGTGTCTTTCATTTGATGGCTTTGGCTGGCGTTGCGCCGGAAGTTCAAGAATGTTGCGTGACGCGACAACCACTGCTGCCGGAATTTAACAATCCAGACTGGCGGGTTGGCTTTAGTGCTGCTGCTGGGGGAACGGTGAGTTTACCAGCCTTGGAACGTCTGCAAGCAGAAGCGCGGGCGATCGCTACTCCAAGGACTAGGGGAAATTTAGCACTAAAAAACACTGTCTCGCCACAAATGCCTGGTATCGTGGCGCAGGAAAAGGGCGGTAACTACCAAACTGTTGTTCATGCTCAAACCCCCCTGATACTGAACACTAAACTGAATGCCGTCGAGCTGGCGCTGCTGCAAAAGCTGGCTCAACCAGAACTACCCCAGGTTGACACGAGTAGTGATGAACCCCCAACGATGAGTGAAGAATCAATTCATCCCTTATCCCTAACCCATCATCCTTCTTATCATGCAGCTTGGGTTGGTGTAGAGCAGATTTTACGTCAGTACGTCCAGTTTCAGTTTGGGCGATCAATTCGCTCTGCTGCTTTGATGGATGCTTGTTTTTAGTCCCAGCCGAATTTTTATAAACCATGATTCAACGTTATGATTCTGATTTGCAAGCCAAAAGTTTGTCCCTAAGTTTGTCCAGACAGAGGACAGAGGACAATGAACCACGAACGGGGGAACCCACATTCCCTCGAGCTTCTAAACTTCCTGTCCCTGGAACGGAGCCATCCCGCCGGGGTTTGACTGCATCATCAACACCTACTACATCGCGCCCCTTGTCTGACGATCGCCTGACACCCCCTCATGACCCTGACAACAGTAGAGACGCGATTAAGCGCGTCTCTAGCCCAGAGGTTTCTTTTCCCCAATCTACCGTTGATGACGGTTTAGTTCCAGCGATAGATGCACAATCCAATGCCTCTAACGGAGATTGGCACAACCCTGCATTGTCTAATGTTGATGCTGATGAGGCTGACGCAGATGCAGATCGAGGATTTGTGCCTGTTCTGAGAAACCGCAATTTCTTGGCGCTCTGGAGCGGTCAAGTTTTCTCGCAAATGGCAGATAAGGTGTATCTGGTGCTGGTGATTGCGCTGGTTGCTAATCAGTTTCAGGCGGCGGGTCAGACAATCAGCGGCTGGGTATCGGCGATTATGATTGCCTTTACCATTCCTGCTGTGCTGTTTGGTTCAGTTGCAGGTGTGTTTGTAGATCGGTGGTCGAAGAAGGGGGTGCTAGTCTCCACAAATCTGCTGCGGGGGGCGCTGGTTTTGGCTATGCCGCCTTTGCTGTGGATCAGCAAGGATTGGGGGCTAGTGGCAGGGCTGCCAGTAGGATTCTATATTTTATTGGGGTTAACTTTCTTGGTTTCGACGCTGACACAGTTTTTTGCACCAGCAGAGCAGTCAGTGATGCCGTTGATTGTTGAGCGTCATCGCCTGTTGTCGGCAAACTCTCTTTACACGATGACGATGATGGCATCGGTGATTGTGGGGTTTGCGGTGGGTGAGCCACTGTTGGGATTTGCCGATACTGTGGCGCGATCGCTTGGCGGGGGACTTGACATTGGTAAGGAAATTGCCGTAGGGGGCTGTTATGCGATCGCGGGGTTGCTTTTGCTGTTTCTTCGCACTGGTGAAAAAACTAAATCTCCCGACCACGAATTCCCCCACGTTTGGGAAGATTTGCGCGACGGACTGCTTTACCTGAAAGAACACGATCGTGTCCGCAGTGCTTTAATTCAGCTGGTGATTTTGTTTTCTATTTTTGCCGCTCTGTCGGTGCTGGCTGTGCGAATGGCAGAGGTTATCCCCGGTCTTAAGTCCTCCCAGTTCGGCTTTTTACTAGCCGCTGGCGGGGTTGGCATGGCTGGCGGAGCGACTATTCTCGGACAGATGGGACAGCATTTTTCCCATCGTCGGCTGAATCTTTATGGTTCTCTGGGAGTGGCAGCATCTCTAGTAGGTCTGGCTATATTTACGCAACAGCTTTGGATTGCTTTAATTTTGACAATGCTTTTGGGTCTTTTTGGGGCAATGGTGGCTATCCCAATGCAGACCACCATCCAGGCAGAAACCCCCGACCAAATGCGGGGTAAGGTGTTTGGGTTACAGAACAATGTGATTAATATTGCTCTGACGTTACCTTTAGCTTTGGCGGGCGTTGCTGAGACGATTTTGGGTTTACAGACAGTTTTTCTGGGTTTAGCGGCGATCGCGATCGCAGGAGGACTCTTAACCTGGTATATTTCCGGTACAGGAAAAGAAAAGTAATGAGTTTTGAATGACAAGTTTTGAATTAATAACTCAAAGCTCCACAACGGAAGTCTCCGGCTCCCCAAAACTCAAAGCTAAAAACTCAAAACTCTTAGAAAATGCACATAGCCTGGATCGGAAAAAAATCACCCTTTTGCGGCAATGTCACTTACTCTCGAGAAGTTACCAATGGGTTGTTAGACCGGGGTCTGCAAGTCAGCTTCCTTCACTTCGCCCAAGAAGAAGAAGTATCTGATGCCAGCAACTGGCCTAGTTGTCTGGAAGTGTCTCTACCTTTCCTATACAAGTCCCAGGTTTACACGCTTCCCACTCTCAAATCCCGAAAAGTTTTAATGCGGAGTCTCGAACAGCTAAAGCCAGACTTGGTACACGCTAGCTTGACTCTCTCCCCTCTGGACTTCCTGCTGCCGGAAATTTGCGAAGAGTTGAATATACCTCTAATTGCCACCTTCCACACCCCCTTTGATGGCAAGCAACGCAATATCAAATCAGGAACTCAATTGCTGACTTATCAGCTTTATGCTCCTTTTCTGGCAAATTACGACCGGGTAATTATATTTTCTAAAGTGCAGCGAGATTTACTGGAGCGGTTGGGCGTTGCTGCATCAAATATAGCCGTGATTCCCAATGGCGTTGATGAACGGAAGTATAGCCCAGGGCCTTCTAACATTAAATCCCAGTTGAATGCCAAGCGCCTTTTTGTTTATCAGGGTCGCATAGCCACAGAAAAGAATGTGGAAGCACTGCTACGGGCTTGGAAGCAGTCAGAAATGGGGACTGAGTCCAAGTTACTGATTGTTGGCGATGGCCCGTTGAAGCCGTCTTTAGAGGCATTTTATGACGAAGAATGCGGCATCATCTGGTGGGGAGCTGAAGCTGATGAGCAGCGCCGAATTGAAATTTTGCGGGGAGCGGATGTATTTATTTTGCCCTCTCTGGTAGAGGGACTTTCACTCTCGCTGTTAGAAGCAATGTCTTGTGGTGTCGCTTGCGTAGCTACGGATGCTGGTGCTGATGGCGAAGTTTTGGAGGGGAATCCTTTGGAAGGGGACGCAGGGATAATTCTCAGAACTAATGGGGTAGCCGGGCAATTGCGAACTTTGCTGCCAGTCCTTCGCGGTCATCAGGAGTTTACAAAACAGTTGGGACAAAAAGCCAGAGCTAGGATTATGGAGCAATATACTCTCAGTCGCAACATCGACCAACTGGTAAAGCTATATGAGGATCTGTTGCAGGAGCGAAAGATTCACAATATACAATTGGCTGGCTTGCGTTACAAGCGCAGAGCTAAAGAATCAGCCTCTTCATGGTTTATGGTTGATGATTCAGGGCGTACTTGTGAATAAATTCTCCAATTAACCAGTAATAAATTAGTTAACCAGTTTCCAACCTAGTCGCGTTGGCTGCTCGTATACGCGCTTAAGCGTGTTTATGTCTCTTTGGGAAATTGGGGGCGGATTACGCACCTGAGAAAAATATAGGGCATCTGTTTCTAAAGGGCTGTGTCCCCATATACCAAGTGCGTGACCAATTTCGTGACGGGCAGCTGCTTTGATATAATTGCCAGCCTGAGTTGGACTTAGCTGGATGGTGACTCGGTGGCATAAAACTGCATTTTTATCAAGATGGCTAATATAAAATTCATATTGGGTTTCGGCACTCCGAGCGCGGGGCAGCTGGAATTCGCCTGTGCTGCGATTGAAGGAGGGATTGAGGGCAGGAAGATTTCGCACTATCTTGATATCAGCATTATCTGACTGCTCAACTATCTCAAGCGGCAAATAAACTGCCCATTCCTGCACCGCTTCAATAACAGAATTTGTCCACTTATCTTGATTTTCTACGTAAACCTTAATCGGAAACTGCGACCACACTAGATAACCAACCGGGGTAGGCTTGATCTGGGAGAAGTAATCGCCGCTGTTGGTTGTATCTTTCCAGCGTGCCAGCGTTGGGGGCAAAACGTGAATTTGTGCAGCGGGTAGCGAGGTTTCGGCTGCCAAAACAGGATTATCGCCCCTCAGATGAAAATGGGGAAAAATGGCTATGAGGAAGGTGGCGATCGCGATTAACGTCGCCGTCAATAATTTTTTAGAGAGGATCGCGATCGCGTTTCGATTTTGTAAAAATGTGAGCGATCGCGTTTTGAGTTTTGAGATCAAATTACTACTTGAGCCAACCTGCGCTCAAAATCACCGTCAAACCCAGAAAAATCACGCTGAGAACCCAAGTCACTCGGTTTAGCGCTGTCTCTGCACTCTTGGTACTCGTAAACAGTTGAGCCTGTCCGCCAATACCCCCAATCCCATCTCCTTTAGGAGAGTGCAGCAGCACTAAAACAATCAGACAGACGGCAGACAGCGCCCAAATAGATTGGAAGATGTTAACAAGTGTCATAGTTAGTTGTCAGTTGTAAAAAATAGCTAATTGCGAATGGCTAATAGCTAATCGTCAGAAAAATGCAACGCCGCTATTAGCTATTCGCAACTTACAGTGAAACTCGTACAGGCGTGCGATTGGCTCGGACTTCAAATCCAACGGGTACAATCATTGAACGACCCGTCATCTCTGGAGGTTGGGGCAGCCTTAAGATTTCTAAAATTGTCGGTGCAATGTCCGCCAGCCGTCCATCACTCCGCAAAGTAACTTCAGCGCCATGCCCAGGAATTTTTAAACCCTCCCCTTCCACCAAGATAAATGGTACAGGGTTAGTTGTGTGCGCCGTCCAAGGATTGCCTTCTTCATCCCGCATATATTCGGCGTTGCCGTGGTCAGCTGTAATAATCGCCGTACCACCAGCCTTACTAATGCTTTCCAGAAGTTGTCCCAAACAACGGTCAACTGTTTCCAGTGCTTGAATTGTGGGTTCTATCTGTCCTGTGTGACCCACCATGTCGGGGTTGGCGTAGTTGATGACAATCAGTGAATAAATGCGTTTTTCCACGGCGGCGATGACGACATCTGTCACCGCATCTGCTGACATTGCGGGTTCCCGGTCATAAGTTGGCACCATTGGACTTGGCACCAGTTCCCGGTCTTCCCCTGGAAAAGGTTCCTCTAAGCCGCCGTTGAAGAAATAAGTAACGTGAGCGTATTTTTCTGTTTCAGCGGTGCGGAACTGGTGCAAACCTCGATTTGCAATTACTTCCCCCAAGATATTACTCAAGTTCTGAGGCTCAAATGCCACCAACACAGGTAAATTTGGCTCGTATTGGGTAAAGGTGGCGAAGCTCAACGGCTGGAGAAGCTGCCGTTCAAAACCCTTAAATTCCGGAGAGACAAAAGCTTGGGTGAGTTGTCTTGCTCTATCAGGGCGGAAGTTAAAGAAAATCACTCCATCTCCAGGTTCTAACGCTCCTGGGGCAATGCGCGTCGGGATGACAAACTCATCAGCGACATTTTCAGCGTAGGAAGCTTGCAAGACCTCCAGAGCCGAACGACCATCCCCAGAACCATCCTGGGTCATCACATCATAAGCTTTTTTGACACGATCCCAGCGATGATCCCGATCCATTGCGTAGTAGCGACCGCTGAGGGTGACAATGCGCCCAACTCCAATTTGGTCAATGCGGTCTTGGATTTTTTGAATTGCCTGTACACCCTCTTTAGGACTGGTATCACGTCCATCGGTGATGGCGTGGATACAGACATCTGAGATTTCTTGTGTCTTCGCTAAATCCAGCAATCCCAGTAAATGATCTAGATGAGAATGCACTCCGCCGTCTGAGCAAAGCCCCACTAAGTGAAGCTTACTGCCTCGACTCTTGACTTCCTGACAGACTTGCAGGAGCTTCTTGTTGCTCAGCAGGGTGCCGTCTTCCACAGCGTCTGAGATGCGGACTAATTCTTGCGGTACAACCCGTCCGGCACCAATGTTAAGGTGTCCCACTTCCGAGTTACCCATTTGCCCTTCCGGTAGCCCTACAGCCTTGCCTGAGGTTTGAATCAGCGTATGGGGATAGGCTGCCCAGAGGCTTTTCATTACGGGTGTTTTGGCGGCTGCTATGGCGTTGCCGTCAGTTTCTTCGCGGTAGCCCCAGCCGTCTAAGATGACTAGCACCACGGGAGAGACAGGTGCTTGCGCCATACAATAATGACCTTTATTTTCAGTGATTTCTTCGCAATGATATCATCGGATTTCGTACTCGAAGCGGCATTTTGTGGAAGTAATGTCAGGTTTTAGGATTTTCTGTCGTTGGAACTAGAGTTTTTAGGAGTTATTACCTACTTGACGACAGATGTGATATTGAGCTATTTGAATAGCGCGATCGCTTAGTTTGGCGCTCTTATGGGTTCCCGCAAGAATATCGCACTTTATGGCACCTATTAACCAACCATTATGGCGCTGGGGCATAAACAAGCCACTACACAAGCGTTACAGGTAGGTTTCTTGAGTTTGCAAACAGCTCAATTGTGATATGTCAACAAAACGAAACAATTTCCCCACTCTGATTGAGCCAAAAGCTGCATCAGGTCTTTCTTAATTTTGTCGATGTAAACCCCAACGCCGCTTGGCATGGGTATCGATCACGCCAGCATCAATTCCGTAGGCGTAACGCAGCACCATTGTGGCAGTCTTGCGGGCGACAGATGGAAGCTGGAGTAACTGCGCTATTTTCTGCCGCACTTTACCGCGAAAACGCGCCAGGAGCATTTTCGCGGTGGCTTCAATGTTCTTGGCTTTGTGGCAAAAGAAGCTCAAGGGCGCGAAATGGCTTCTAACTCAGATGGATCTGCTTGCGCGATCGCACGCTGAAAGCGGCTAAATAATTCTACTGTTACTTGATTTACTCGCTCATCTGTGCATTTAGCCGCCATTATTACACCCGTGCAGCTAGCTGCACGGGTGTTTCGTATGTTTTTGTAGTAGCAAAGGAACGCAGAGGTTTACTCAGAGTAACGCCAAGAATCACCTAATCTTGGCGTTTTAAACTCATTATTTGCGTTTTGCAGCAGACTTAGCAGCTTTTGCAGCTTTTTTCGCAGCTTTCTCGGCTTCTAGTGCTGCTAATTTTGCCTGCTCTTTTTCTTCAGCAATCTTATCGAGATAGTAGTGATAATCGCCCCGATAAACTCGGAATTCACCCTCACGAATCTCGACAATTTTATTCGCCACTTTGGAAATAAAATATCGGTCATGGGAAACTACAATTACCGTGCCGTCATAATTCTGGATTGCCTCTTCCATCATTTCTTTGGCTGGAATATCCAGGTGATTAGTAGGCTCATCCAAAATTAGAAGATTTGCTGGACGTAAAAGCATTTTTGCCAAGGCAAGACGGGCTTTTTCTCCTCCGCTCAAGGCAGCAACTTTTTTAAATACGGTGTCGCCACTAAATAGAAATCGTCCCAACAAGGTGCGAACTTCTTCATTTTTCCAGTCTGGCACTTCGTCATGGATTGTTTCCATAACTGTTCTGGAAAGATCCAAAGCTTCTGCCTGATTTTGCTCGAAGTAGCCTGGAATGACGTTATGAGCGCCTAAAGTTACTGTCCCTTCCGTGGGTTGTTCCATGCCCATAATCAGGCGCAGTAGGGTGGATTTGCCAGCACCGTTGGGGCCGAGAAACGCAATGCGATCGCCTCTTTCAATTAACAGGTTAGCATCCAAGAATAGAATCTTGTCGTCATAAGTATGCACCAAATCGTTAATTTCCACCACCTCGCGTCCGCTGCGAGGTGCGGGGGGAAATCGAAAGTGTAGGGTTCTTAATCCGCCTGTTGGCGCTTCGATTCGCTCAATTTTCTCCAGTTGTTTCTCGCGGCTTTTTGCTTGGGTGCTGCGAGTTGCACTAGCGCGGAAACGGTCAACAAAAGTTTGCTGTTTTTCTAATTCTTTTTGCTGGCGTTCGTAGGCGCTTAATTGCGCTTCTTGGTTTTCTGCTTTTTGTTGTAAATAAGCAGAATAGTTGCCCAAGTAGGTAGTTGAAACTCCGCGCTCAGTTTCTACAACTTGGGTACAAAGGCGATCGAGAAATTCCCGATCGTGGGAAACTATTACTATCGGATTTTTAAGTCCCTTGAGATAGGTTTCTAGCCACTCAATGGTTTCTAAATCCAGGTGGTTTGTCGGTTCGTCCAGCAGCAATAAATCTGGTTTTTGCAGCAATATTTTGCCTAAGCTCATTCGCATCTGCCAGCCGCCACTGAAAGCACTAACGAGGCGATCGCCATCTTCCGACGTAAACCCCATCTCTGGCAACATTTTCTCAATCCGCGCATCCAACCCGTAGCCATCCAAAGCTTCAAACTGTCGCTGGAAACGATCTAATTTATGGATTAGTTTGTCTAATTCTTCTGGGGTGGCGGTTTCCATGTCTCGCTGCACCTGCGCCAAGGATTGCTGCGCCTGGTTCGCTTCGGTAAACACTGTCCAGAATTCTTCCCGCACGGTGCGCGTGGGATCTACCTCAAATTCTTGTGTCAGGTAGGCGATGTGCAAGCTGGCAGGACGGATGATTTCCCCGCTTGTGGGTTCTGTCTCTCCCGCTATAATCTTGAGTTGGGTGGATTTGCCTGCACCGTTAACGCCGACTAAGCCAATGCGATCGCCCGCTTTGACTTCCCAGTTGACATCTTTGAGGATTTCGCCTGTGGGGTATATTTTACTGATATGTTCGAGTCGCAGCATCAATAGTCTCCAAAAAATATAGCAGCAGGACAAATGAGAGCGCCGGACGAGGGTGCACTCACAGATTTATCTGTCAGGCGGTAGCACTTGGTCGAGTTAATCTTAACAAAATTTAATTGTAAATTGAGTGCTGGCAACCCTACACAAGGCAGATTGAAGAATCTAAGGGTAGGGGCGGTAGGGTAACGTTATTGCTTGGGAGCATTTCACGTTTATGCACTCAGGCTGTTTTTGCTTCGCTCACGCCAATACCGACTTTGGAATAGTCAGAATAATTGTAGGTTGCGCCCGTGCAAAATAATGAAACCCAACAATTGCCTTTATAGCCTTGATTTTCATTATTTTAACCCAACCTACGTTTACTTTTTTTTTGAGTTTTGGGAGGTTATCTTAAAACAAGCGCGCTTTGTTTCTTAATCTTGACCATCCCGGACTTCAATTAATTCCTCAATCGATTTACCTACGATTCTAGCGATCGCTCCTAGCTGGCTATCACTAACTTCTTTCCCAGCATAAATTTCTTTTAGTTCTCTCCACGACAATCTATAAGAATCGCAGAAGCGAACAAACTCTTTATCACTTATGTCTAGCGCTTCTTGTCTGTCGCGCAGGAGGTAAGCGATCGCTCCCGTTCCATTCTGGGGGCGTTCGGTGCTTTCTATGTATTTCTTCATCAACTCATTGACTTTATTTGTGTCACCCCCGGACTCAAGTATTAAGTCAAAACAAGCCATTTTAAATGCTTTGCGTAATTTTTCATTATCATTGAGAAATTCAATAATTTTACTTGCATAGTCTGGCTTTACAAATCCGACTACTGTCTCTTTGTAGTAAATCGGAGAATAAGTATCGTTGGCATCAAATTTCCAGTTTACAGATTGATTATTTTGCGGCATTTTAGCACCTCCTGACGACAGCTACCTTTACAAGCTTTTTGGGCAAATCATTAGGACTGAAACTTTAAAATTTATACATTTTATGTGCTGAGAATATTGTTTTATAATACATTAATTATCTATTTTATATTTTTAATAGAAATAAACTACAATAAAATAATATTTTTGAAAAGCATTAGTCAAATCTGGCTGCCAAGAAAGTTAGGCGGGATAATCAGTTGTTTTTTAGGTAATGGCGAGAATCATCCCAGCTTTGTAGCAGGAGTCCAGCCCATAAGCGTTCTTAACCAATTTTGCCCGAATTTCAGGCTAGGGATAGTCGCATAGAAGGACAAACCAATTGATAAGCTCTTTTGCTTGCTGGTTTTCGCCGCCAGCATTTGGTAGGGTCGCCGCAAAAGAGCTGATTTAACTTTTTCTTGGTCTTCGAGTGCGATCGCTTCCGCTTCCGGCAAAAGATTGCCCTTGCCAACTTCACGAGCGATCGCACACGCAACACGCAACAACCTGATTTGTTTCAGCTACCTGAAGATTCAGCCGCAGTAGCAAATCTCTCAGCTGCGGCTTGAACGATCATCGCCACTTGAGTCAGAGGCATATATTTAATTTGTCTCAAAATCTGATTCAAATCTGAGGATTCTGACACTGGCTTCCCCTCCAAACAGCTGAGGATCTCCTCCAAGGTGTAACCTGCTCTCTTTGCGATCTGAGCCAAATTTTCCATATCGGGAACTGTCACCCCCTTTTCCCAATACTGAACAGCGGTAGCAGAAACTCCTAAAAGCTTGCCGAACGCTCGCTGACTCATCGATCCACGAGCTAGTTTAATGATTTCAATCAGTTTTTCTCTACTTTCGATGTTCACGCCTAGACAGCTACTCAACCGCATCTACAAGTTTAGTTGTCATTTATTACATTTAAACTTGTAGCTTGACAAGACTGCTTTGAAAAAGCTATATTAAAAGTATACTTAAAGAAAGCTAAGTATACTTTTAAAAATCATCAAAAAAATAGCCTGACTGGTTTTAACCGGAAACACCTTGGCTTTGTAAGGTGGCACAGCAGGTAAATTTTTGAGCAAACATCAAAAAATTAGCAGTGGCTAACAATGAGCAACAGACGCAGTAGAAAGACTGGTAAGACGCGATCGCCTCGTAGCCTCACAGCCACAGGATGGCTCAAACCCACGCGATGGCGGATTTCCCGCCAAGAGGCAGCTGACGCGCTTTTGATGCCTCTAGAGCGAATTGTCAAGGTGTATCCAAAACGTCATCAGGTGATTGTGGTATTCCTGAACGAGCAAGGTCAAAAGTGCAGTTCTTTTTTCAGTTATAGGTTGTTTGCACGTTGGCAAACCGAAGCGATCGCGGCGATTTTAAGTTGCCAGAACTTGGAAGTATTAGCGAATCTGGAAGAGGTTGTCCAGTACGATATACAGCGGTTTAACTACCTTCCTGAGATGGCCGATGCGATTTGGGATGCGCTGCTAGACCATATTACTCGGTTGGCGGTAGCGGAGCGCTTTGCCAAAGAAGCTGTTAAATAAAAAACCCAGCCGTTTAAATGCAGCTGGGGAATTGCTATACATGAAGCTTTATTTTAGTTAGCAGTAGAAGCAGCTAGCTCTGCCAAACGCTCCTGCTGATCTTGAGAGATACAAGCCTGAATAATACCTTCCAGATCGCCTTCGAGAACTGGATTGAGGCTGTAATTCTGATTCAGGCGATGGTCTGTCACCCGGTTATCTTTGTAATTGTAGGTGCGGATTTTTTCTGAGCGAGAGCCAGTGCCTACCTGAGAGCGACGCATGGAAGTAACAGCTTCCTGTTGTTCGTGCAGCTTTATTTCGTAAAGCTTGGCGCGGAGGATTTGCATCGCCCGCTCTTTGTTTTGCAGCTGACTTCTCTCTTCAGTACAGAAAATCCGAATTCCTGTTGGTTTGTGGATCAGGTCAACAGCGGTTTCCACCTTGTTGACGTTTTGACCACCTGCACCACCAGAACGAGCGGTTTTGAGTTCAATATCCTTCGGGTCAATGTGGATCTCCACATCATCGACCTCTGGCATTACAGCCACGGTTGCGGTTGAGGTGTGAACTCGTCCGCCCGCCTCCGTCAGAGGTACGCGCTGCACCCGATGCACACCAGCTTCATACTTCAGCTGGCTGTAAACATCGTCGCCCTTGATTTCCAGAATTGCCTCTTTAAAGCCGCCCATCTCCGCTAGTGACTCACTGAGCAAGCTGACTTTCCAGTTTTGGGTTTCAGCATAGCGCGAGTACATCCGCACCAAGTCGCCAGCCCAAATACTCGCCTCATCTCCGCCAGTACCAGCGCGAATTTCCAGCATGATGTTTTTGTCATCATTGGGATCGCTGGGCAAAAGCAAAATTTTGAGGCGTGTTTCCAGTTGCTCTAGTTTTTGCTCTAATTCCTTTACTTCCAGGGCTGCCATTTCCTGGAACTCTGGATCGCTGGCAGATTCCTTGAGTACCTGTCTTGCGCCCGCCAAATCTTGCCCTGTCGTCTTCCACGTTTCGTAGGTGTTGACAGTTTCCTCCAAGGACGAACGAGCCTTCGCGACTCGTTGATACTCGTTTGGGTTGTTGGCAATATCTGGATCTGCCAGTCGGCGGGTCAACTCATTAAAGGTTTGCTCAACGGATTTTAGCTTCTCCAGCAGATATGTTTCAGCCATTGGTCTGCGATCGCTCCATAAAAACAGCTTTGTTGCTTAACATCAATAACTTCGACCCCATACGCGGGTCGTGCTACCGAGCATAGCAACCCCGCTATTTTTTATTGTTGGAGCCAGCATCACCAGCTTGAGATTGATCTCCTTCCAGCATCCCGTATTTCCGCAGGAAGCGTTCAACCCGTCCTTCCGTGTCAATAATTTTCTGCGTACCAGTGTAAAACGGGTGGTTCCCAGACCAAACATCAACGTGAAGTTCTGGCTTAGTGGAACCAACGGTCATCACTAATTCCCCGTTGCAGTACACTTTAGCTTCCGGATACCACTCCGGATGAATTCCTTGTTTTGCCATAATTACTCGTCTGCTCCTCGACAATTTTCATTGCCTATGTTTATTGTAGCTTTCAAATCTGGGCAGTTACCCCAAGCCTTTTTAGGCAAAGGACAAGACGCTTCGGGCAACCCAAAAGCCTCTCGCCTTTATTCTTATCGCTTCGAGTATTGCGGAGCTTTACGAGCTTTGTGCAAGCCGTATTTTTTCCGCTCTTTGGCGCGGGGATCGCGGGTTAAGTAGCCTTCGCTTTTCAAAGGCTGACGGTTGTCTGGATCGAGTTGACACAAAGCTCTTGCCACTCCCAACCGAATTGAGTCTGATTGACCAGTTAAGCCACCACCGTGAGCTTTCACCAGAATGTCATACTCATTTTCCAGTCCCAGAGTTTCCAGTGGGGCTTTGGCTGCTGAGAGGTAAGCTGAATTGTAGTTGAAGTAGTTGTCGCCAGGGCGGTCATTAACAATCATCTGACCGCTACCAGGTACCAGGCGAACTCTCGCCACGGAAGATTTGCGGCGACCCGTTCCCCAGTACATAACGCGACCACTTTGTTCTGTTGCTTGCATTAATTTTCTCCTGGGATTGTATTAATCTTGACTTCCTGGGGTTTTTGTGATTCGTGGGGATGTGATGGCCCCGGATAAACTTTGAGCTTGGTAAATAATTGTCTTCCCAGAGAATTTTTGGGGAGCATTCCGCGCACGGCAGTTTCGATGATCCGCTCTGGCATGCGATCTTGCAGCTTAGCGAAGGTTTCAGTCTTCATCCCGCCTGGACGCCCGGAATGTCTCCGGTATAGCTTCTGGGTGCGTTTTTTACCAGTAACAACGACTTTCTCGGCATTGACGACAACCACGAAGTCGCCTGTGTCCATGTGAGGAGTGAAAATTGGTTTGTTTTTTCCACGTAGGATCATGGCAATTTCACTCGCCAAACGCCCCAGCCGTTGATCTGCGGCATCGACGACGTACCAATTGCGCTCGATAGAGTCTAGAGAAGGGAGAGGAGTTTTGTTCATAATTTTGTCCGTTGGTAGGACAGGCACGACGCCTGTCGTCAGTTGTCTGTCTTATAGAGAAGATGATTACCGCAAGTCTTCGTTCGTTGCCCGTCTTGTAGAGACGGAGATTGTCCTTGTCTTGGCAGTGGAAAAACAACGGACGAAGGACCAAAGGCGAATTTGGGCTGGGTGTCAAACCAAATTTCGGGGGGAAAGGGGATATCTGGGTAGCCTACTCGCAACAGGCAAAGACCTTTTGCCGGGGCAGAATATTTTACTTCATGCCGCCGCTCATTTACCCACAAATCGGTAAAGTTTTCTGGCGATCGCTCACCCCTTCCCACTTGCACCAGTAAGCCCACCAGCAGCCGCACCATGCCATACAGAAATCCATTTGCCTGAATCTCAATATAAATAAATGAGCCTTCTCGGTGGCATTGAGCCTCCTGCACGTCCACCCAAGAATGCGATCGCGCCGAATGCGCTCTCATGAAAGCAGCCAGATGGTGGTTCCCTATCAAAGGGTTCAAAGCTGCCTGGATGAGAGATTCGTCTAGTGGTGCATAATAATAATGCCAACTGAAGGGCTGCACAAACAAGTTTGGCTTGCGATCTGTATAAATCGTGTAGCGATATCTGCGCCAACTGGCAGAAAATCGGGAGTGCCAATTATCATCGACCGCAGCGGAGGCTCGAATCAGAATATCCTTGGGCAGTTGGCTATTGAGAACACCCGCCCACTTATCCGGGGGGATCGAACCAACTGCCTCAAAGTGTGCCACTTGCGCTGCCGCATGAACACCGCTATCTGTGCGCCCTGCACCGTACAAGGTAACTTTTCGCCCCTGCACCCTGGACAAAACTGTTTCAATTTCTTCCTGCACAGTGCGCCCATTCACTTGCCGCTGCCAGCCATGAAAATGAGTACCCAAGTATTGGATTACCAGGGCGACTCGCTGTTTGTCCGTTGTTTCTTGTCCTTTGTGCATGGCTGATTGCCAATTGCTAATTGCCACCTCTTGTGATTAGCTATTAGCCATTAGCACCTTCTTCAGACCAACTCGATAATTGCCATTTCGGCATTATCACCCCGACGCCGCACGGTATGCAGGATACGGGTGTAGCCGCCGTTACGCTCTCCATAGCGGCTAGCAGCTTGCTCAAACAGGGCATGAACCAGCTGTTTGTCGTAGATATAGCCCATAGCTTGCCTGCGGGCTGACAGAGAGCCATCTTTTGCCAAGGTAATCATTTTGTCTACTTCCGAGCGAACCGCCTTAGCTCGCGTTTGGGTGGTAGTGATTCTACCCTGGCGAATTAGTTCGGTTGCCAGCGATCGCAATAGCGCTCGGCGCTGGTCAGCAGGCTTACCTAATTTTGGAACACGACGTCTGTGACGCATAACAATTTTGGATTTTGGTTTGAAAGTTTATAAGAAATTGAAAAAAGTTAGGAGGCGAGGAGTTCTTAACTCTTAACTCCTAACTCTTTCACTTCAAGTAGGTTTTGCCGCCTTTTCGTGCGGCAGCGTGATCCCAAGTCGCCGCTGCAAAGCTTCGATGACTTCTTCTGCCGACTTTTGACCAAAGTTTTTAATCTCCAGCAGATCCTCCTGGCTGTAATCCAGCAAGTCAGCTACAGAGTTAATCTGCGCCCTCTTGAGACAGTTGTAGGCTCGTACCGAGAGCTGCAATTCTTCTATTGGGATCTGGCTGGTAGGATCTTCATTATCAGGATAATCAACCGTCATCGGATCGAGGGTGATATCTTTCAGGGGGTTGAATAGATCCACCAGGATACTTGCGGCTTGAGACAGTGCTTCTTGGGGAGTCAGACTGCCATTAGTCCAAATTTCCAAGATCAGCCGATCTCTTTCCAGAGAACCGTCAATGCGGGCATCTTCAACGCTGTAGTTGACTTTATGCACTGGCATAAACACGGCATCAATTTGGAGGAAGTCCAGAGCAGCAGCTTCGTCGCGTCCTCGATCAACTGCTCGATATCCTTTCCCTCTTTCGATGCGAAACTCCATTTCCAGCCTAGCGTCGTCCGCCAGAGTAGCAATATACTGGTTAGGATCAACTGCATCAACTTCAGTTGGTAAATCAAATCGTCCGGCTGTCACCGTCGCTGGACCTGTGACAGCTAATCGAGCAATTTGGGGATGAGAAGAGTGACTTTTGAGTACAATGTCCTTCATATTCAGGAGAATTTCTAGGACATCTTCCCGCACCCCCTCAATTGTGGCAAACTCATGATTAACCCCGGCAATCCGGACAGCTGTCACAGCCGTACCTTCCAAGTTAGACAATAGAACCCGCCTCAGCGCATTGCCTACGGTGGTGCCTTGACCGCGCTCTAGAGGCTCCAAGACAAATTTGCTATATTGGCTACGATTGTTCTCAGTTTTGGACTCTACACACTCGATTTGAAACTGCGCCACGGAGTGACCTCCCTTCTTCATAAAACCCCTGGAAAGCACGTAAAAGTGCTTTTCCAGCATTGCCCCTGCTGCTCCAAGGCACAACAGCAGTTAGCTGTTAGCCAATATCCGCTAATTGCTAGTTGCTTTTAAAGCAATCCTAGACTCGACGCCGCTTGGGCGGACGACAGCCATTATGAGGAATTGGCGTCACATCTCGAATGAGCGTTATTTCCAGTCCTGCCCCTTGCAGCGCCCGAATCGCGGTTTCTCGACCAGCTCCGGGACCACTAACCATTACTTCAATCTGACGCATCCCCTGATCGGTCGCTCGGCGAGCGGCACTTTCAGCGGCGGTCTGAGCGGCAAAAGGTGTTCCCTTTTTGGCTCCCTTGAAGCCACTGGAGCCTGCTGAAGCCCAGGAAAGTACGTCCCCGTTGGTATCGGAAATTGTGACGATGGTGTTGTTAAAGGTGGACTGGATGAAGGCTACGCCATTGGGTACGTTGCGTTTTTGCTTTTTTGCACCAGTTTTCTTGGTTGGTTGTCGCGCCATGAGGGTCTAGTTGACAGTAGTTATAATGGTTTTGCTGAATTGGTAGGTCAATTAGCTAATGAGGGTAGCTGCATTTTAAAAAGCAGCTAACAGGCTCTTAATGGCTATTTCGGCCCTGGTGCTTTTCTCTTACCCGCGACCGTAAGCCTTCTACCGCGACGGGTTCTGGCATTGGTACGAGTTCTTTGCCCTCTAACTGGCAGACCCATACGATGACGCCGCCCCCGATAGGAGCCGATATCAATCAGCCGCTTGATGCTCATAGACTCAAAGCGTCTGAGATCCCCTTCAACTTGATAGTTGCTTTCTACTGCTTCGCGCAGGGAAGCAACGTCGGCGTCACTCAAGTCTTTAACTCTTGTGTCTGGATTAACCTTCGTTGCTACCAATATCTCTTTGGAGCGCGAGAGTCCAATTCCGTATATGTAAGTAAGACCAATTTCAACTCGTTTGTCACGAGGAAGGTCTACCCCAGCAATCCGTGCCACGCTTGTTGTCTCCCTAGTCTTGCTTTTGTGCTATAGATTTGTTCTGGTGTAGTTAGGTTAAGTTAACCTTGGCGTTGTTTGTGTTTTGGGTTGGAGCAGATCACCATAACCCGGCCGCGCCGACGAATGACGCGGCATTTTTCGCAAATCTTTCGGACTGATGCTCGAACTTTCATGCCTATTTTGGCTACATTGCAAGCTCTATATTATAACACTTTTTAGGTGCATTTGTAAGTTAATTTGCCAGGGCAAATTTTTAATAAGACAAGCTTATTTAAGAGTGAACGGTTTTTAGTTACCGCTACTTTTTGTTACGCAGTCGGTAGGTAATTCTGCCTTTAGTCAGGTCGTAGGGGGTTAGTTCCACTTTGACGCGATCGCCCGGCAGAATCTTGATGTAATTTCGGCGGATTTTGCCGGAGATATGAGCTAATACATTAAATCCATTATCCAAATCAACGCGAAACATAGCATTAGGCAACGATTCTGTCACCGTGCCTTCCATTTCAATTAAGTCTTGTTTAGCCAAGTTGTCTTTTCCTCAATTTTTCTGTTTTTAGACGCGCATCATAGGGCTGATTGTCGGTCAAGGCTTTCTTAACATATTTTATCAAAAAATCAAGCCATCGGGTTGAGGTCAGTACCTGCTGCTAGTCTGGCAACAGACTGACCCCAAAAAAGATTAATGATGCACCACCTGTTTGAGTGCGTTAGTGACTTCATCAAGCGAGCGATCGCCATCAACTGAAACCAACTTCGAGCGATCATTATAGAAATCAATCAACGGTGCCGTCAGGGAGCGATATACTTCCAAACGGTTGCGAATGACATCTTCCTTATCATCACTCCGCCCTTCCTTGCGCCCTCGTTCCAACATCCTTGCGACCAACACTTCATCTGGGACTTCCAGGTTAAGCGCGTACTTGATACCCTGGTTCAATTCCTGTAGCAGTGCATCCAGAAAAGTCGCCTGGGAGACGTTACGAGGAAAACCATCCAAAATCCAACCAGGTTTGGCATCAGATTCAAGAAGGCGATCGCGGATCATATCCAAAATCAGCTCATCAGGAACCAACTCACCACGATCCATGTACCCCTTGGCCTTTAGACCGAGTGGAGTTCCAACCGCCTTGGCATTTCGTAAAATGTCACCCGTGGAAATGTGCGGAATTTCCAGCTCCTGAGCCAGAATTTGTGCTTGAGTTCCTTTCCCTGCCCCTGGCGGCCCCAAAAAAATCAATCGCGTCACTACTGCTTCACCATTCCTTCATACCGCTGGGAGATGACATAAGTTTGAATTTGCTTAGCTGTATCAATTGCTACACCCACCAAAATCAGCAAAGAGGTAGCTCCCAGCCCCTGAAAGGTAGTAATCCCAGTAACACTTTCCACAGCTGTTGGGACGACTGCCACCAAGCCCAAAAAGATAGCGCCTAAGAATGTCAATCGATTCAACACCCGCTCAACATACTCGCTAGTGGCACGACCCGGACGAATACCAGGAATACTGGCACCCATCTTTTTCAGGTTCTGTGACATATCTACCGGGTTCACAATCAGAGAAGCGTAGAAATAGCTGAAAAACAGAATCAAGATGAGATAAACCGTCACATAAACCCACGGCATCTGACCACTTGGGTTGAGAGCATTAGCAACCTGGGTCAAAATTAGATGGAGTTGAGACAACAACTGGTTGTTGCCACTGTTTTGAGTAATCTGAGCTAGAAAACTAGGGAAAATCAAAACCGAAGACGCAAAGATGATCGGCATAACGCCGCCCTGATTGAGTCGCAACGGCAGGTAATTAGTTCTTTCCCGATAAAGTCTTCTGCCCACCTGACGGCGTGCCGAAATAATCGGTATTCGCCTGGTTCCCTCCTGAACAAACACAATCCCCAGGATCATCACCAGGAACACTACGAGCAGAATAATTACAGGACCCACATTGCGATTATCAAGCTGGGCGTAATTAATAGTTTGCCCAAGGGAACGAGGTAGAACCGCCACGATATTGATAAAAATCAACAGTGAAGCACCGTTGCCAATTCCCCGTTCAGTAATCAGTTCCGACACCCACATGACAAACATTGAACCGGCTGTCAGCGCCAGTGCTGTCTCGGCCATGAACAGAGGTCCGCGAACGTCCGTCGCATAACGCTCAAGCCACCCGGCAATGAAGGTACTTTGAAGCAAAGCTCCTCCCAGCGCTACATAACGAGTAACCTGAGAGATTTTTCGCCGCCCTGCTTCCCCCTCATCCTTCTGCAATTTCTCCAAAGCTGGGATAGCAGCTGTGAGCAATTGGATAATGATGGAGGCATTAATATAGGGCAAAATCCCTAAAGCAAAAATCCCCAAGGCAGAAATACCGCCCCCTGAGAAGATGTCCAAAAATCCAATTAAGGGGCTATTTTGAATATCTCTACCAAACGCGACTCGGTCAATCCCTGGTACGGGCAGAAAGATGCCAACGCGAACTAAAATTAGCAGACCGATGGTAACTAGCAGCCGGCCCCTAAGACCAGCTGCCTGAGCCATCTGCAAAAAAGTTTCCTGAGCAGTTGGAGTTTTATCTCGACTAACAACCATGAAGCGATACCTCTACGTCATCGAGCAGGCGCTGGCACACACAATGCTTAACCCTATCGGGCAGCGACAACTTCGCAGCTGCCGCCAGCTGCTTCAATTTTGCTGCGAGCCGAGCCTGTAAAAGCAGCTGCTTTTACATTCAGAGCCACGTTCAGATCCCCGTCTCCGAGAATTTTTAGAGGCCCGTCATTGGAGGTGACAATACCACGATCTATTAATGAGGTTAGGTTCACCTCTGTATCAGCAGGGAGTGATGCCAGCTTACTTACGTTGATCGTAGTGTACTGTTTACGATTTACGACCGTAAAGTGCTTTAACTTTGGTAGGCGGCGGTAAAGGGGCATTTGTCCACCTTCAAATCCGGGTCGCGTACCGCGACCGGATCTTGATTTTTGTCCGCGCATACCAAAGCCACCGCTAGCGCCTTGACCAGCTGCAATACCGCGACCTATGCGACGGCGGCGCTTCTTTGAGCCTTTTTTAGGAACTGCGTCTTCTAATCTCATGTCTTTTGTCCTTTGTCAGTTGTCAGTTATCAGTTGCCAGTTGTCAGTAGGCGTTTGAAGGTTTGAACGTTTAAACGAGAAACCTACCCAACGTTCCAACTTTCCAACTCTTGCCTGACCGCTGACCATTAAGCGTAGAGGTTTTCAATGGGGATACCACGTTCTTCAGCCACATCGGAAAATGTCCGCAAGGTGGAGAGAGCGTTGATGGCGGCTCTGGCGTTGTTCAAGGGATTGTTAGAACCCAGCTGTTTTGCTAGGATGTTGCGAACCCCAGCTAATTCCAGCACCGTGCGAACGGCACCCCCGGCAATTACCCCTGTTCCAGGTGCTGCTGGTCGCATCATCACTTTGGCACCACCACCATCGCCGTTGATAGGATGAGGAATGGAATTTGATTTAGTCAAGGGGATGTCAATCAAATGCTTTTTGCCGTCGGCGACACCTTTACGAACAGCTCCAATTACGTCGCTAGCTTTGCCGACACCAACCCCAACTTGCCCACGCTCATTGCCAATAACGACAATGGCTCGGAAGCTGAGTTTTTTACCGCCTTTGACAACCTTGCTGACGCGACGGATTTGGATCACCCGTTCTTGAAATGTAGTTTCTTTTTCCCGACGTGCAGAATTTTTACGACGTTCTTTTGCCATTACTTTATCTTGAACCATTACAGTGAAAGTAAAAACTAAAAAGGCAAAAGCAAGAAAACTAGGAAAAATATAAAATTTCTTTTACCTTTTGCCTTTTGTCCTTTAAAAATCCAACCCAGCTTCGCGGGCCGCATCTGCGAGAGCTTTGATGCGACCGTGGTAAAGGTTGCCGCCGCGGTCAAAGACAACTTTTGTGATACCAACTTCGAGCGATCGCTCGGCAATTAGCTTACCCACTTCTACGGAGGCTGCTACATTCGCTCCTCCTTCTAGGCGCGATTTCAGCTCTGGCTCTAGGGTAGAGGCAGCAGCTAGGGTACGCTGTTGGGCATCGTCAATCACCTGAGCATAAATGTGCTGATTGGAGCGAAAGACGGCTAAACGAGGACGATTGCCTGTACCGTTCACCTTGCGACGTACCCGCCGATGCCGACGGTGAATTGATTCTTTCCGAGTTAGCTTCATTTTTACTTCTTACCTGCCTTTCCAGCTTTACGTCTCACCACTTCACCGGCGTAGCGGATACCTTTACCCTTGTATACTTCTGGTGGGCGGACAGCGCGAATTTTGGCTGCAATGTTCCCCACGATTTCTTTATCAATACCGCTCACAATGACATTGGTGTTGTTTTCCACCGCCATCTGAACGCCTTCTGGGGGATCAATTTGCACCGGGTGACTGTAACCCACGTTCAAAATTAAATTGCGACCTTGAACTGAGGCGCGATAACCGACACCCTGGATTTCTAAACGTCGCTGGAACCCTTGAGAAACCCCATCAACCATGTTGGCAACCAAAGTCCGCGACAAGCCGTGGCGCTGGCGAGCTGCACGAGATTCATCCCGTCGCTTCACTACAATCGTTTCGCCTTCCTGCTCGATGATCACCTGCTCTGGCAGAACCCTGGAAAGTTCACCTTTAGGGCCTTTAACTGCCACATGTTGACCGTCAATGGCAACTTGAACTTTAGCGGGAATATTAATGGGGCGCTTGCCAATACGAGACATAACTAATTACTCCTTTTTTTTGTCAGTTGTCCCTGGGCGTTTGAACGTTTGAACGTTTGAAAGTTGTTAGAACAAAAGTCCCTTTCTAACGTTTTAATTTGACAACGTTCCAGTGACCAATGACTACCAGATGTAGCACAGCACTTCCCCGCCTACCCCCTGACGCCGCGCATCCCGGTCAGTCATAATGCCACTGGAGGTAGAAATGATCGCAATTCCAATACCGCCCAGCACACGGGGTAAGTCTTTACGGTTGGAATATACCCTAAGTCCTGGTTTGCTGACCCGCTTCAATGTGTTGATAATCGGTTGGCGATTCTTGCCTTTGTATTTTAAGGAAACCAGCAGGTGTCGCTCGATGCCCTCGCCAACTTCTTCAAAATCAGCAATGAAGCCTTCAGCTTTCAGGACTTGAGCAATGCTCTTCGTCATTTTCGTTGCTGGTATTTCTGTTGTTTGATGCCGCGCCATATTCGCATTCCGAATGCGAGTCAGCATATCTGCTATTGTGTCGTTTGCCGCCATTTTTCCCTCCTTATTATGACTGCCTCAGTTATCCCGGAAGGGCATTCCCATTTCTTTGAGTAAGGCGCGGCCCTCTTCGTCGGTATTTGCTGTGGTGATGATTGAAATGTCCATGCCACGAATTTGATCGATGCTGTCGTATTCTATTTCTGGAAATATCAGCTGCTCTCTAATGCCTAAGCTGTAATTTCCTCGACCATCAAAGCTCTTGGGACTGATACCGCGAAAGTCCCGAATGCGTGGCAATGACAGGTTGATTAATCGATCAAGAAAGGCATACATCCGATCTCCTCGTAGTGTTACCATTACGCCCACTGGCATACCTTGACGAAGTTTAAAACCTGCGATCGCTTTTTTCGCCCGTGTCACCACAGGCTTTTGACCCGCGATCTTGGCAATTTCGTTAAGGGAAGATTCCAGGGCTTTAGCGTTAGTAGATGCCTCTCCTAAACCTCGATTAATCGAGACCTTTACAATTTTGGGTACCTGATGGACATTCGTGTAATTAAACCGATCTGTCAGTTTAGGAACAATTGTCTCTTGGTACAGCGTTTTCAGTTTTTGTGCCATTGGTTTTTTCCTTCATGCCCTGGGCTTGGTCAGGGAAAATAGTAGTTAACAATTAGCCGACTGGCAATTAGCTTGCACACCTAATTGCTATTAGTCAATGATTTCTCCAGTCTTTTTGAGCATCCGCACTTTACGACCTTCTTCATTAAAGGTGTAACAAATGCGGCTGGCAATTTTTTGGCTGGTCGAATAAAGCATAACGTTAGAGCTGTGAATCGGGGCTTCTATCGTAACGATTTGACCGGATTCACCTTCTTGCTGAGGTTTGACGTGCTTGGTTTTGATGTTAACTCCTTTAACAATTACCCGGCTTTCTTCGGGAATCGCCTTTAATATTTCACCAACCTTGCCTTTATCTCGACCAGCGATTACTTGCACTGTATCGCCTTTTTTTACGTGCATTTTATAGCGCACTTTCGGCTGGGAGCCGTTTCTTTTAAACTGTTTTGTTGCCATTAGAGTACCTCTGGAGCCAGGGAAACAATTTTGGTGAAATTTTTGTCGCGCAGTTCCCGTGCGACTGGACCGAAAACGCGAGTTCCCCTGGGGTTGCCATCTGCGTTGATGATCACGGCGGCGTTATCGTCAAAGCGAATACTCATACCGCTGTCCCGGCGCATATTCTTCTTGGTGCGGACAATTACGGCTCGTACAACGTCGGACTTTTTGACTGCCATGTTGGGGATAGCGTCTTTGACAACGGCGATGATCACATCGCCAACGCCGCCATAGCGCCGACTGCTGGCACCTAAGACGCGGATGCACATCAATTTGCGAGCGCCGCTGTTATCTGCGACATTTAGGTAGCTTTGAGGTTGAATCATAGTTTTGAGTTTTGAGTTTTGCTCCAGCGGGACACTTCCGTTGATCCGGAGTTTTGAATAATAGTTTTGAGTTTTAAGTTTTGAGTTTTGAAGCCGGAAGAATTTATAAAATTCTAGACTTGGAATTTTTAACTCAAAACTCAGCTCTCAAAACTCATAACTTTCTTATTAAGCCTCGCGATTGAGAATTTCAGCGACTGTCCAGCGTTTAGTGCGACTCAAGGGGCGCGTTTCTGTAATTCGGACGCGATCGCCCACTTTGCACTCATTCTCCTCATCGTGAGCCTTGTACCGCTTCGTGTTTACCACAATTTTTCCGTATTTCGGATGTGGCGAACGGTTTTCCACGGCGACCACTACGGTCTTTTGCATTTTGTCGCTGACGACCACGCCAACTCGTTCTTTAACTGCCATTGGGGTCTACTCTACTCCTGGGATTGTGCATCTGGCTGCGGTTCTGGGGCTGGCTGGTTATCCGTTGCCGCCCGTTGCCGCTCACCTTCCACGGTCAGCAGCTGACCTAACCGATGCTTCATATGCTTGAACTGATGTGGCTTTTCCAGGCGTCGGGTTGCCTGTTGCATCCGCAAATCAAACAGCTGCTGTTTGACAGCTAAAATCTCATCAGCCAGTTCCTGGTCATTTAAATTTCTGGCTTCTTCTATCTTGGGCAGAGGCATAATTTACACCTGTTCCCCTTCACGTGTAATGAACTTTGTCTTAATCGGCAATTTGTTGGAGGCCAGACGCATTGCCTCGCGGGCAGTTGCTTCCGGTACCCCGGCAATCTCAAACAAGATCCGCCCTGGCTTGACTACAGCTACCCAAAACTCCGGTGAACCTTTACCAGAACCCATCCGGGTTTCGGCTGGACGCATGGTTACTGGTTTGTCTGGGAAGATACGAATCCAGATTTTGCCACCCCGGCGGATATAGCGGTTCATGGCTCGACGGCTGGCTTCAATTTGGCGGGATGTAATCCAGGCTGGTTCTGTGGACTGGAGGCCAAAGTCACCAAAGTTTAGGTCACTGCCTCTGGTTGCCAACCCGTTCATCCGCCCGCGCTGCTGTTTGCGAAATTTAGTTCTTCTGGGACTTAACATGATTTGTCCTTTGCTAACTGCTAATTGCTAATTTCTTCTTACTAATAGCGGATAGCTATTAGCAATTAGCTATTACTCATTTGAGCGGTCTTCAAATTGCTGGCGGCGGCGCTGTTGGCGACGCCGGGGTTGAGCATTATTAGGAGCAGGCGCTTCTTCCTGACCTGGAATAACCTCACCTTTGAAGATCCAAACTTTAACGCCAAGAATCCCGTAAATGGTTTTGGCGGTGCGGTAAGCGTAGTCGATGTCTGCCCGGAGGGTATGTAGTGGTACTCTACCTTCCCGCGTCCACTCGGTTCGAGCAATTTCTGCCCCGTTTAACCGTCCGCTTACTTGCACTTTAATCCCCTGGACTTCAGCGCGTTGAGCGCGTTGAATTGCCTGACGCACAACGCGCCGGAAGGAAACTCGTCGCTCCAGCTGCTGGGCGATGTACTCGGCAATCAGCCCAGCATCGGCATCCACCCGCGCCACTTCAATAACGTTGATCCGGATTTGCCGATTACTGCCGCCTAGAGCTTCAAGAAGCTTAGACCGTAATTCTTCAATGCCTTGACCACCTCGACCTACCACAACACCCGGTCTAGCTGTGTGGATTTCCAAATCGATTTGGTCGGCTTTGCGCTCGATCCTCACTTGAGAGATGCCAGCGTTAGCGAGTTTTTTCTCTACTACCTGCCGAATGGTGTGGTCTTCTTGCAGGAGTTCTGGGTAGCGCTTAGCATCCGCAAACCAACGGGAGCGATGTTCTTGGGTGATACCCAGTCGAAAACCAATTGGATGAATTTTCTGTCCCACGAATGCTTCCTCTAAATCAGTGCTGAGTGATGAGTGCTGAGGAATGAGTAACAGTTTTACTCATTCCTCATAACTCAGTTCTGTTATTTTTCTTCTGTGTCTGGTGCAACGGCTACTGTGATGTGACACGTTGGCTTGCGAATCTGATAGGCGCGTCCTTGAGCGCGGGGCCGGAAGCGCTTCAAGGTTGGCCCTTGGTCAGCATATGCCTTAGAGATTACTAATTTCGCTGGGTCTAACCCGGCGTTATGCTCGGCATTGGCTGCTGCTGAGCGCAGTACATCGCGGACTGGATCGCAAGCCCGATAGGGCATAAATTCCAGTACAATCAGCGCTTCACGATATGACCGCCCCCGAATTTGGTCGAGAACTCGCCGCACTTTGTGGGGGGACATCCGGATGTAGCGGGCGATCGCTTTGACTTCTTCTGTAGTATCAACTGCCATAGATTTCTCCGTTTTAATAATTCTGAATCTTGTCTAATTCAAAATTCAAAATTATCTCTTTGCCTTGGAATCTTTCGAGTGTCCCCGGAAAGTACGAGTAGGAGCAAATTCGCCTAACTTATGTCCTACCATTTGCTCGCTGACGTAGACCGGAACGTGCTGACGACCATTGTGAACCGCGATGGTGTGACCCAGCATTTGCGGCAAAATTGTTGAGGCGCGAGACCAAGTTTTGATCACCTGCTTTTCGCCTCTGGCGTTCAAAGTTTCAACTTTTTTCAGCAGATGATCCGCAACAAAAGGACCTTTTTTAAGAGAACGACCCATACTTCACATAACCCCAAATTATTTTTGATTTTTGATTTCTGATTTTGGATTTTGGATTTATTGCCAATCTAAATTCCAAAATCTAAAATCTAAAATTCTAAGATTCCCGACCGCCACGACCCCGCTTAGAAGCTTTACGACGACGACGAACAATCAATTTACTGCTTTGCTTCTTAGGCTTACGAGTCTTATAGCCCAATGTTGGTTTACCCCAAGGGGTCACAGGTCCGCTTCTACCAATCGGTGCGCGTCCCTCACCACCACCGTGTGGGTGGTCAACTGGGTTCATGACGCTTCCTCTCACCTTCGGACGGCGGCCCTTCCAGCGATTGCGACCTGCTTTACCTGCACTCAGGTTTCTATGCTCAACGTTGCCAACCTGTCCAATCGTGGCATAGCACTCGCGGCGCACCATCCGGACTTCTCCGGAGGGCAACTTGATGGATACATAGCCACCTTCTTTTGCTACTACCTGAGCAGTGGCACCAGCAGCACGAACAATTTGACCACCTTTACCTGCTGTCAGTTCTACATTGTGAACGCTAGTTCCCAATGGAATATTGCTTAACGGCAAAGCGTTGCCAATCTCGATGGGGGAGTTGGAACCTGCGGTGATAAATGTGCCAACCTCTAACCCTACTGGGTGGAGAATATAGCGCTTTTCTCCATCCTGGTAATAAAGCAGGGCAATGCGAGCATTACGATTAGGATCGTACTCAATCGCTGCTACTTTTGCGGGAATATCTCGCTTATCGCGGCGAAAATCTATCACCCGATAGAGGCGTTTGTGGCCGCCACCCCGACGGCGACTGGTAATTACCCCGCGATTGTTGCGACCTTTGTCGCGGTGGTTAAAGTGGGTTAGTGATTTTTCCGGCTCACTCTTGGTAATTTCGGCAAAATCCGAAATTGTAGTTTCGCGAGTGCTGGGGGTGTAGGGCCGATAGGAACGGGTACCCATAATTTAAACTCTTAGTTGAACTGCTAAATGTTGAGTGTTATTTTGGATTTTGATTATTTAAAATCCAAAATTTAAACTTCTGGGAACAGGGTAATTGAGTCACCGCTTACTAAGGTTACGATCGCTCGTTTGTATTGAGGCTTAAACCCGGCAAATTTGCCGACGCGACGCTTGCGGCGTGGTAGGCGAAGGGTGTTAACGCTCAAAACCTTTACTTTAAACAGGTCTTCAATTGCTGCTTTAATTTCGGGTTTGGTCGCTTTGGGAATTACTTCAAAGACGTACTTGTTCTGCTCCATGTGCAGAGTCGCCTTTTCTGTGACTATGGGGCGATAAACCAGATCCGCCAGGTCGCGGCGATTAAATTCACTCACTGTAAACCTCCTGAATTTTGGCGAGGGCAGATGGCGTTGTTACGATTTTGTCAGCGTTAAGCAGGTCAAAAATATTCAATTGGTTAGCAAAAATTAGCTTCAAATTGACGATATTTCGGGCTGACAAATAAACGTTTTCTTGGCGCTCTGGCAAAATGAGGAGGATTTTTGATTGTGGATCGACTCCCCAACGAGCGATCGCTTCAACCAATTCCTTTGTTTTTGGTTTGGGCAGCTTGTCGCCAAATTCCTCAACTACAACCATGTCCTCGGCGCGGTCAGCGATCGCTGTTCTCAACGCCAAACGCCGCTCCTTGCGGTTCATCTTCAGGTCATAGTCTCTTGGCTTGGGTCCGAAGATCACACCACCACCACGCCATAAGGGTGAACGAATCGAACCCGCACGAGCGCGACCTGTTCCCTTTTGTCTCCAGGGTTTACGTCCGCCTCCCCTAACTTCAGCGCGGGTTTTGGCGCTAGCGGTGCCTTGACGAGCATTTGCCTGCTGCCGGACTAATGCCCGATGCACAATATGTGCAGCGTTCTCTTCTTTGGCAACCTTTAATTCTAGTGTCGCCTGCCCGACTTCTTCCCCATCCCAATTGTGTACTACACAGTTAACCATATGCTTAGTCCGAGAGTCCTTTGTCAGTTGTCCGAGAGTCTTTTGTCAGTTGTCCTTGAAGAATGACTAATGACTAATGACTAATGACTACTTTCGACCTACCTTTTTGGCAGGCAAAATATTGACGAGCGCACCTGGTTTACCGGGAACCGCTCCCTTGATCAGCAGCAAGTTACGTTCCGCGTCTACCCGCACTACTGTCAGTTTGCGAATTGTGACGCGATCGCCACCTAAACGACCTGCCATCCGCTTCCCTGGATACACACGCCCTGGTGTGGTTCCAGGACCCGTCGAACCGGGCTGCCGGTGGTTTTTGGAACCGTGAGACATGGGCCCCCGCTTGAAATTGTGACGCTTCTGATATCCGGCAAAGCCCTTACCGATACTTGTACCGATTACATCCACAATTTGACCAGCAGTAAATAAATCTGGCTTTAACTGCTGACCCAGCTCAAACTCACCTACGTTATCTAGGCGATACTCCCGCAGTTTCCTTAAAGGAGCAGCGCTCGATTTTGCTAAGTGTCCCAATAGGGGTTTGTTCAACGCCTTTGGTTTCACTTCTTGATAACCAAGCTGGACGGCAGCGTAGCCATCTGTGTCCTTGGTTTTAATTTGCGTTACAGTACATGGCCCAGCCTGGATGACTGTTACAGGAATTGCTTTTCCTGTTTCGTCAAATACTTGGGTCATGCCGAGTTTGGTTCCGAGGATACCAATAGGCACGGCTTTTTGGTTTCTCCCTTTTACACACTACAAAGAGGCGGTGTTGCGATCACTCGCCCCACCGACAAGCTCTTACAAACGTTTTCATTCGTTGCGATCAGACCAGCCAGAGATAGCACTGCCTCGCATTGAATCGAAGCAAGCTTTTAAGAAAGCTTTTGTAAGCTTTCCCCTCAGATGGTGTGAACCTATTCGACCGTCGGATATGCGACAGAAGGGCATTGCCTATATTCGCGGGGACTTAAGCAGCTTTATCTACTCAGTATCCCGAGAAGGCGAATGTGGTTTTCCGGTGCTTTGAAGATTTCCGTCAAGAAGCCTTCTTTTATACCATCGCTTGGAACGAAATCGCTGGGAACAATGAACTTTCTATTCTTATGACTGCACAGCCTTTTAGCTGAAAGCCTAATGTCCCTTTACCCGATCTCAACCTCAGCGGCAATAACCGCCTGAATTTTGACCACAATTGTTTACTATAAACCCTTTCTTAAGAATTGTCTACTAACCGCTAATTTTTTTTTGTCTTGTCCCAGTTGATAGGCTCCTCACCACCCAACTATAATAAATCCGCAGCACTCATTAACAAAACTTAAAGCACGGTAGAAGATAAATATATGGCACTTATCACCATCGGCAATCAATTTGTCAAAGGACTGGAAAAGGAGGGGGCTTTGGGGATGTACGTACCCTTAGAAGGAGGCTTTGAGGGACGTTACCAGCGGCGGTTGCGTGCAGCTGGCTATACCACGTTACGCATTAGTGCAAAAGGACTTGGCGACTTAGCTGCGTATTTAACAGGCGTTCACGGTGTGCGTCCGGCACATTTGGGCAAAAAAGACATTCGTACTTATTTCATACCGCCTGTGGTGAATTACCAATTGGAACATCTACCCCCCAAGTCGAAGGGTTTAGTGTTGTGGATTATCGAAGGAAATATCCTCTCGCGTGAGGAAGTGGAATATTTAACCGCTTTGCCAAGCATGGAACCGCGAGTAAAAATTGCGGTGGAGATGGGGGGCGATCGCGCATTCCGTTGGACACCTCTGAAGAATGCGATCGCTGCTGCTTAAGCAACCGATTTTTCTAGCGATCGCCCACAGTCCCGCGATAACTGCTCATTTCCTACAATCGTCAGGCATTTTTACTTAGCCCCGCAGCAACAACTCGGTTGCGGGGCTAACTTATCTCTATCAAAAATAACCTGAATCGCCCCAATTATAGCTACTACAACCCATTAAACCATTTAGTTTTGATACCTTTAAAGAACCAAACTAATAAGGCAAACTTTTATGGTGGAAAACCGCGACTATACCTTAATCATTGACAAAAGCGGCAGTATGTCACTAATAGACCAGCCAGGAAGTAAAAGTCGCTGGGTGGTCATGCAGGAATCTACCCTAGCCATAGCGAGTAAATGTGAAGAATTCGATCCGGATGGCATTACCATTTATCTATTTGCTAGTAGATTCAAACGCTACGACAATGTAACCGCCAGTAAAGTAATGCAAATTTTTCGGGAAAATGAACCATCTGGTCGTACCGATCTGGCGGGAGTTCTCCAAGATGCAACCAATAGCTACTTTCAGCGCAAAGCAACCGGACAAACTAAGCCAAATGGTGAAACTATTTTAGTAGTTACGGATGGGGAACCGGATGACCGAAAAGCGGTGATGAAAGTAATTATTGAAGCTTCTCGTCGTATGGATAGAGATGAAGAACTGGCAATTTCGTTTATTCAAGTTGGCGCAGACGCACAAGCCAGTAAATTTCTCAAAGTGCTGGATGATGAACTGCAAAGTGCTGGTGCCAAGTTTGATATTTGTGACACAGTAACCATTGATGACATGGAGGACATGACCCTGACTGAAGTGTTAATAAATGCCATTATTGACTAACACATAGTTTAATTTTGGGTTTGAAATTTGGATTTTAGATGAGTGAGCGTGTATCTAAGATTTAAAGTTTCAAATCTAAAATTTATTGGAGGTATCAAAATCATGGAATCGATAGATGACATACTTGCGTCAGTTAAGGCTGAGTATGAAGTAAAAGACAACCCAAAATTGCTTCACAACCCGCAACAGCTGAAAGAAAAGCTAGTGAACCCGCACGCGATCGCGCCGTCTGTAGAGGTAGTCGAGAATTTGCCCCTGCAACCTGGGAAAAATAACTTGTCTTCCTCCCATGAAGATAGGGTACTAGCTCAAGTTAAGGCTGAATTTGAAGAACAAGAAAAAGCCGAATATCTCAAAAAACAGCAACAACTAGCAGAGAAAAAGATTAAGCAGGAACAAATTAAGCAGCAGCAAAGAGAGGCACTAGCAAACCAAGCGAAGGAGTGGCTGAAAAATTTAAACGCACTTTCAGAAGAAGGTCTTTGGTTTGAAGAATTTGCCTATGCTTACCCATCCAAACTAGATGCGGCGATTGATTACCTTCAAGCCTTGCGGAAAACGCAACCGTAAAGAGTCTAGAAGTAAGTAAAACTTTTTATTTTTTTAATCTCAATCTACTTAATAGTCTCAGCCAGTGGGCTAGGCTAGATCAGTAGACCCTGACGATCGCAGGAGATTATCTCTTTGTGGAAGGAGTATCTGTGGCACAAGACCGAGACTATACATTAATCATCGACAAAAGCGGCAGTATGTCTACCCCAGAACCACCGAGTGGGAGAAGTCGCTGGGAGACGGCGCAGGAATCTACCCTGGCGTTAGCGAGAAAATGCGAACAGTTTGATCCGGATGGAATTACTCTTTACCTGTTTTCAGGTAGGTTTAAGCGTTTCGATGATGTAACCGCTAGCAAGGTTGCACAGATATTCCAAGAAAACGATCCATCCGGCACCACCAATCTTGCTGATGTGTTAAAGCACGCTGCTGACAACTATTTTCAGCGGAAGGCTGCTGGTGCGACGAAGGCGAATGGCGAGACAATTTTGGTAATCACAGATGGGGAACCGGATGACCGGAAAGCGGTGATGCGGGTGATTATTGAAGCTACTCGCCACATGGAAAGAGATGAAGAATTAGCCATTTCTTTCATTCAGATTGGAGCCGATCAAACGGCTACTCGGTTTCTCAAGGCTTTGGATGATGAACTGCAAAGTGCGGGAGCAAAGTTTGATATTTGTGACACCGTAACTTTGGATGATATGGAGGGCATGACTTTAACTGAAGTCCTGCTTAATGCCATAAATGACTAATTCGATTTTGAATTTTGGATTGGTAATTTAGTTTGATTTTGTAGTTAAGGTGGGCAATGCCCACCCTACTAATTTTTTGTGGGAAAGGAGGGTATGTATGAGTGCAGAAAATCGGGATTACACGTTAATTATTGACAAAAGCGGCAGTATGTCTACGCCAGACCAAGCAGGAGGCAGAAGTCGCTGGGAAATGGCGCAGGAGTCTACTTTGGCGTTGGCGAGAAAATGCGAACAGTTTGATCCAGATGGGATTACTGTTTACTTGTTTTCTAGCCGATTTAAACGTTACGACAATGTGACTTCTAGTAAAGTCGCACAAATTTTTCAAGAAAATGACCCAGCTGGCACTACTGACTTGGCAAGTGTGCTGAAGGATGCGACTAACCGCTATTTTGAGAGCAAGGCTGCTGGTGAGGCTAAGGCTGGTGGAGAAACGATTTTGGTAGTGACAGATGGGGAACCCGATGACCGGAAAGGGGTAATGCGGGCGATTATTGAGGCATCGCGCCAAATGGAGAGGGATGAAGAACTAGCAATTTCTATGATTCAAGTGGGTTCGGATGCAACGGCTACGCGGTTTCTCAAAGCCTTGGATGATGAATTGCAAGGTGCGGGGGCGAAGTTTGATATCTGCGATGCGATAACTATTGATGACATGGCGGACATGACTCTGGCGGAAGTGCTGCTAAACGCGATCGCTGACTAACTGAGTAGGAACTAATTTTATGACACTTGGTGTCTTGACTCACCGCGACTACACCTTAATGCTTGACAAAAGCGGCAGTATGTCATCTCTCGATCAACCCGGCGGCAAAAGTCGCTGGGAAATGGCGCAGGAGTCTACTTTAGGGTTGGCAAGTAAATGCGAACAGTTTGACCCCGATGGCATCACAGTTTATCTATTTTCCGACCGATTTCAACGGTACGACAACGTAACTTCAACTAAAGTCGCCGAAATCTTCCAAGAAAATAGTCCTAGTGGTGGAACTAACTTGGTTGCTGCCTTGCAGCACGCAATCAACAACTACTTTCAGCGTAAAGCTGCGGGTCAGGCAAAACCAGAAGGCGAAACCATTTTAGTGGTGTCCGACGGAGAACCGGATAATCGGATGGCGGTAGTGGAAGTGATAATTAACGCCACTCACAAAATACAGGGGGATGAGGAACTAGCGATTTCCTTCATTCAGGTGGGTTCAGACAGGGGCGCAACACGATTTTACAAAGGTTTGGATGAACAATTACAAGGAATCGGGGCGAAGTTTGACATCTGCCATACCTTAACCCTGGATGAGATGGACAACATGACGCTAACTGAAGTGCTGCTAAAGGCAATTACCGACTAAAGGCAAGTGCCATTTTTTTACGTTGTACGTGGCAGGGGGGGGTAGTAAAACCGCCCCTATTTTTTAATATTGACACCTCCCCATTTATTCAGGAAGGCTTTAGCATATAAGGGTGACTGATTATTTCTATCCCTTACGCTCCCTAAGAGAGGGTCACTGGTTTAAGCTCATTTGCGGAGCTAGTTTCCAAGACCTCCCTGCCGTTCGGAATCTGACATTGGCTTATACTTTAGCTGGGGCTGACTGTATCGACGTTGCCGCTGACCCGGCGGTAATTGCTGCGGCACAAGAAGGTCTGAAGGCCGCTGCTGACCTAGCTAGTGCGGCGCGTGTGCGAGGCTACTGTGCAGAGAACTTACCGTGGTTGATGGTCAGTTTGAATGATGGGGAAGATCCTCACTTTCGGAAGGCGGAATTTAACTCAACCGAGTGTCCGACAGAATGCCCGCGACCTTGTGAAAGTATTTGTCCAGCTGATGCGATCGCTTTGTCTGGAGTTATAGACCAACGTTGCTATGGCTGCGGACGGTGTATTCCCGTATGCCCAAGTAAAATAATTTATACTCGTTCTTATGTAACAGCACCGGAAGCGATCGCTTCGTCAGTCTTGCCAAGCGGGGTTGATGCCTTAGAAATTCATACACAAATCGGTAGAGTAGATGATTTTAAACGGTTATGGAGAGCGATCGCGCCTTGGTTGAATAAGCTCAAGCTCATAGCAATTAGTTGCCCAGATGGGGATGGTATAATTGATTACCTCTGGACTCTTTACGGCCTGATAGCTCCCCTGCCCATTCCTCTCATCTGGCAAACCGATGGGCGACCGATGAGTGGCGATATCGGTGATGGCACAACTAGAGCTGCTGTGAAGTTAGGGCAAAAAGTTCTATCTGCGGGATTACCAGGATATGTGCAGTTAGCAGGAGGCACGAACAGCTACACTGTTGCCAAACTCAGGGCAATGGGACTGCTCAACAACCGTCAGGAGCCAAAAGAAATTGTGGATTTAGCTGAAAGCTTGGTAGAGGCAAGTTTATCAGACATAGCCGTGGAAAGCCAAATATCACAGAAAAACCAGGCACCACAAACTCGAAAATCTCTCCATCATTCCTCAGTCCTGAATCCTGAGTCCTCCTATATTGCAGGTATTGCATACGGTAGCTACGCCCGCGTTTTGTTGTCACCCGTTCTAGACGAATTGGAAAAAATGAATATGAAAGACGTATCGGGGAAGGCATCGGCATCAAGTCAGACATTTATGCCGAGACGACTGGAAGAAAATCCAGATTTACTTTGGCACGCAGTTAGTCTCGCTGAATCACTGGTTTCTCAAGTTAAGAGTCATTAGTCATTAGTTTGTTGCTAAAGACTAAGGGCTAACAACTGTTATTTCTATCGCCAGTTGTGGATAAAAAAGTCACTTTAGGAAGAATGCAGATTACAGACGATCTCCAGAAATTATTGGACGTATTACCAAGTGAGATTCGGCAACCTTTAGAACTGCATCCTGACAAGGATAGGTTAGTTGAGGTTGTCATGGATTTGGGGCGATTACCGGAAGCTCGGTTTGCTACCCAGGCAGAGTACCTTTCCCAAACGCCAGTTTCCAGGGAACAGCTGAATTATTGTATAGAACGGGTGGGACATTTTGGCGGTGATAACCGGGCAGGACTAGAACGTACCCTGCATCGAATTAGCGCCATCCGCAACCGTACTGGCGAAATAATCGGTCTTACCTTGAGGGTGGGTCGAGCCGTCTTTGGCACCATTGGCATGATTCGCGACTTAGTAGAAACAGGTCAGTCAATTCTGATGCTCGGTCGTCCAGGTGTCGGCAAAACCACCGCACTGCGGGAAATTGCCAGAGTTTTAGCCGATGAGTTACAAAAACGAGTTGTAATCATCGACACCTCTAACGAAATCGCTGGGGATGGTGACGTTCCCCATCCAGCCATTGGTCGCGCCCGTCGGATGCAAGTCGCCCGTCCAGAACTCCAGCACCAAGTGATGATTGAGGCAGTGGAAAACCATATGCCAGAAGTGATCGTCATTGATGAAATTGGTACGGAACTCGAAGCAATGGCTGCTCGTACTATCGCTGAGCGGGGCGTTCAGTTGGTGGGTACGGCACACGGGAACCGGATTGAAAATCTGATCAAAAACCCCACCCTATCCGATTTAGTTGGGGGCATTCAGGCGGTAACGCTGGGAGATGAAGAAGCTAGGCGGCGGGGCAGCCAGAAGACTGTTTTGGAGCGCAAAGCGCCGCCGACCTTTGAAATTGCCGTGGAAATGCTGGAAAGGCAGCGCTGGGTAGTACACGACCAGGTAGCGGATATGGTTGATAACTTGTTGCGGGGGCGACAGCCAAATCCACAAGTTAGGACAATCACTGACGCTGGGGAAGTGACAATTACCCGCGAGTTACCCCAAGCACCAACACCAATGCGATCGCCTAGTACCGGAGGCGGATATGCTGCTTCCTTGGATAGTCCGGGACGACCGACTGGCTGGCGCACTTCTGGGCAGATGATGCCATTACCCAGTCAACCTAGATCGCTGCGGGGTCAGGATTTGCGGGTAACGAGTACGGCACTAAACTCGCCGCGTACTCTACCTTTTGGAAGCTCATCTGGGATACGGGACGTTACCAACGCAGGGGATCTTTCAGAACTAGCGCCAAGATCGCTGAGCAATGACTTTGAGCAGATGCTGGATCAATCTTGGCATCAGTCAGAATTGCTCTCAGATGGTTCCTTTGCCGGGCCGAATGGGGAAGATTTGCCGTTGCAGGTTTATCCTTATGGCATCAGCAGCCAACAACTAGACCAAGTGATTCGGGTACTGAATTTGCCTGTGGTGTTGACGAAGGATATGGATAGTGCGGATGCAGTTTTGGCATTGCGATCGCATGTAAAAAACCATTCCAAATTACGGCATATTGCCAAAGCTCGTCATGTTCCCATCCATGCAATTAAGGCAAACACTGTATCTCAGATTACCCGCGCCTTGCGGCGTCTGCTAGATATGGATGACCCCAGCAACCCCGACGTTGCCGAACTCAGTTTATTTACTACCACGGGTAACGAGGACGAGATTGAGGCTCTGGAAGAAGCCAGACTTGCAGTTGAGCAAATTGTCATCCCAAAGGGACAGCCAGTGGAACTTTTACCGCGTTCTGCCAAAGTGCGGAAAATGCAACACGAACTGGTGGAACACTACCGCCTCAAATCTGACAGTTTTGGGGAAGAACCTAACCGGAGGCTGCGGATTTACCCAGCATAGGGAAGGCTTTCATGCGGTTCTCTAAGAAAAAGGCAAAAGAGAAAGACTTTTGCCTTTTTCTTTTGTTGGTTAGTTCTGCGCGACTAAAAATCCCACAA
Source organism: Trichocoleus sp. FACHB-40 (assembly GCF_014695915.1). GTDB lineage: Bacteria > Cyanobacteriota > Cyanobacteriia > Cyanobacteriales > FACHB-T130 > Funiculus > Funiculus sociatus. Next base: position 145,247 of record NZ_JACJPF010000046.1, on the reverse strand, counting down.
ATGCCTTGAGAGTGTTGGGTAACGTTTCCTTCAAGCCCAACGCCCCAAGAGCGCTCAAAACAAGCAGCACAACCGTTGCTCTTCAACCTATTCAGCTTTCACGAGGGACATTTTTTGAAAAATTTTGAAAAAGTTGTTGACAATTCCCTGGTAGGAACTGCTAATATATATGAGGTGAAATCAATGGGGTGTCGCCAAGTGGTAAGGCATCTGGTTTTGGTCCAGACATTCCGAGGTTCGAATCCTTGCACCCCAGTTAAAGCTAAAAAATAAGATAGAGACGCGATTAGTCGCGTCTCTATCTGTTTTGCGGGGGCAATGTGTGCCAAAATCTTACGGTTGATTTTGGCTAGGGGAATAATGTCTGCGATCGCTCCAACTATTCTGGCTTTAGACTTCGACGGTGTGCTTTGCGACGGGTTGCTTGAGTATTTTCAGACAGCTTGGCGCACCTACTGTCAAATCTGGACACCTGAGAATGCAACGCCTCCAGAGAATTTGGCGGAAAATTTTTACCTGCGGCGACCTGTGATAGAGGTCGGCTGGGAAATGCCAGTGGCGATCCGGGCGCTAATCTTGGGCATACCAGAAGAGAAGATGTTGCAGGACTGGTCAACCGTTGCCAGAACAATCCTGGCAGAAGATAATTTAGATGCTGCTGACATCGCCATGAAGCTTGATAATATCCGGGATGAGTGGATTGCTTCAAATTTAGAATCTTGGCTGGCTTTGCATCGCTTCTATCCTGGTGTGGTGGAGAAATTAAACTCGCTTCAAGGCACTCCCGTCCAAATTTACATTGTGACCACCAAAGAAGGGCGCTTTGTTCGCCAACTGTTGCAACAACAAGGCATCGATCTACCAGAGCAGTTTATTCTTGGTAAAGAAAATCGCCGTCCCAAGTACGAAATTCTACGGGAACTAATTAGCGATCGCACGATTAGCCTTTGGTTTGTGGAAGACCGCTTAAAAACTTTGCAAGTCGTACAACAGCAACCAGACCTTAATGATATCGGGCTGTATTTAGCAGACTGGGGTTATAATACGCCGCAACAGCGAGAGGCTGTGCGCCACCACGAACGAATTAAACTATTATCCCTTTCACAGTTTGCACAAGATTTCTCCGCTTGGTCTTAACAGAGAACCGAGAGACGCGATATATCGCGTCTCCATATCGTATTGGGGACATAAAGAAAAGTATTTTTAATATTTTAGAAAATAAAAACACTGTAGTGGTAGATATATGTATCTAATATCACCCGAATGGGTGAGCTAAGTGGGCGAAGTGCGATCGCTGCTCGAAATACTTAAATATGGATACATTCGATACAAACACACAGAGTATGGCTACCATCAACGGAACTAACGGTAATGACCCCGCCTTAAACGGAACTAATGGCGATGACATCATAAACGGACTAGCAGGTAATGACTTTCTCTTTGGCGGGTTGGGTGATGACATCCTCAATGGTGGAACAGGTAGCGATCGCATGGAGGGTGGCGCGGGTAGCGATACCTACATTGTTGACAACGTAGGCGACGTAATTGATGAAAAAGGCCCTAATGATAGTGATAGCTTCGACACAGTAGAATCGAGCATTACTTGGGTACTAGGTAACAACTTAGAGAAGCTGGTTCTTACTGGTAATAGTGCAATTAATGGTACAGGTAACGATCTAAGCAACCAAATATACGGAAATTCTGCCAGCAACTCTCTATTTGGTGGCTTTGGCGATGACCTTCTCGATGGGGGTGCGGGTGCCGATCGCATGGAAGGTGGCGCGGGTAGCGATACCTATATTGTTGACAACATAGGCGACCAGATTATCGAGCAGTTTAGCAATCCTTCTAATCAATATGATTCAGACATAGTTGAATCGAGCATTACTTGGACACTGGGTGCGGGCCTGGAAAGGCTATATCTTACAGGGAATGCGGCGATAAATGGCACAGGTAATGGTCTCGCCAACGGACTTGGCGGCAACAATGCCAACAACACGCTAATTGGTGGCGCTGGGGATGACAGACTTGGGGGAGGCGGCGGCAGCGATATCCTTGATGGTGGTGCTGACAACGACACCTATTACATCACCGATAACAACGACACAATTATCGAAGCTGCCGACGGTGGCATAGACACGGTTGAAAGTTCCGTCAGTTATACGCTGGGTGCCAATATAGAAACACTTTATCTGATAGAGAATGCGGCGATAAATGGCACGGGTAACGCTCTCAATAATGGCATGTACGGCAATCAAGCCAGCAACACTTTGAATGGTGGTGATGGGGATGACTGGTTTGAGGGACTAGGCGGTAACGATATCCTCATCGGTGGAAATGGTAATGATACTTATATGATCAACAAGGACGATGGCGATGCCAACGACACCGTGATAGAAGCCGTAAATGGTGGTACGGACTTGGTTTTTTCTAGTGCCTCTTGGACGCTAGGTGCCAACGTGGAAAACCTTCGTCTCTATGCCTTGAGTAGTGCCGATTTCATGTATGGCATAGGTAACGAACTGGACAACAGAATAGAGGGAAGTTACAGCCATGACACTCTTAAAGGAAAAGCGGGTAATGACATCCTGACAAGTGGTGATGGAAACGACACCTTGGTTGGCGGTGGTGGCAGCGACGTACTTACAGGTGGTACTGGGGCCGATAAATTTTACTTCTATGGCAAGTCAAGCGCTGTAGATCGGATTACGGATTTTTCAGTAGTAGACGACACGATTGGCATTGCTACTCGTTCTGGCTCAATGTTTGCCAACGCGGGGTTAACAGTTGGTGCGGCAATTACAGCTTCGCAGTTCCGCATCGGTGCTAGTGCAGGTGATGGAGGCGATCGCTTTATCTATAACAGCACAACTGGCGGTTTGTTCTTTGACAAAGACGGTATCGGTGGAACTGCACAAGTGCAATTTGCCACCCTCACTACTGGACTGGCTATGACCAACGCAGATATCGTTGTTTTCGCCTAAGCAAAATCACTCAACCTAAGCAACTAGAGGTTACAAGAATATGGCGCTAATCAACGGTACGAATGGTAATGACCCCAACTTACTCGGAACTAACGGCTATGACACTATAAACGGACTAGCTGGCAATGATAGTTTATTCGGTTTAGATGGCAACGACATTCTCGATGGGGGTGCGGGTGCCGATCGCATGGAGGGTGGCGCAGGTAGCGATCTGTATATCGTCGATAACGTCAACGATGTCATTGTCGAGGTAGTAAATGGTGGCTTTGACTACTTTGACAAGGTTGAATCAAGCGTCACTTGGACACTGGGTGCCAATTTAGAGCAACTCACTCTCACAGGTAATGGTGCGATTAATGGCACAGGAAACGCTCTAAACAACTCCATCTACGGCAATGATAGCAACAACATTTTATCAGGTGGTGATGGTAATGACTTTCTATATGGTGCAGGCGGCAGCGATACCCTCTACGGAGGCTATGGTGCTGATACATACTTTGTTGATAATCCGGGCGATCGCATTGTTGAGATTAACGATCCTAATCACTATACTTACGACATAGTTTACTCTTCCGCCTCTTGGACGTTAGGTGACAACCTAGAGGAGCTGATACTTTCAGGTTTTGACAGGATTGATGGCACGGCTAATGCTCTTAACAACACCATCACTGGAAGCGATCTCGTCAACGTTCTATCTGGAGGCGCTGGCGATGACATCCTTAGAGGGGGCGAAGGCGACGATCTCCTCAAGGGTGAAGTTGGTAACGACACTTACTACATCCCCCGCGAGAACGGTAGCCATCAATTCGATACCATCATTGAGGACGCAAATGCTGGTACAGACATCGTTTACTCTTCCGGCACTTATACGCTGGGGGCAAACCTAGAAAACCTGACTATGTTAGGCGATTTAGTTACTGCTCTCGATGGTAGGGGTAACGAACTCAACAACATTATTACCGGGGCGAACTATAACACTAATACCCTGAGAGGCAAAGCTGGGCATGACACCTTAATGGGCGGTCGTGTAAACGACACCTTGGTGGGTGGAGCTGGAAGGGACGTACTTACAGGCGGTAGTGGTGCCGATAAGTTTTACTTTCATGGCAAGTCACGCGCTGTGGACCGGATTACGGATTTTTCAGTAGTAGACGACACGATTGGCATTGCTACTCGTTCTGGCTCAATGTTTGCCAACGCGGGGTTAACAGTTGGCGCGGCAATTACAGCTTCGCAGTTCCGCATCGGTGCTAGCGCTGGTGATGCAGGCGATCGCTTTATCTATAACAGCACAACTGGCGGTTTGTTCTTTGACAAAGATGGTATCGGTGGAACTGCACAAGTGCAATTCGCAACTGTGTCTACTGGACTGGCGATGACCAACGCTGATATCGTCGTCGCATAAACACTATAAATTTCCCTAACAAGGTACAAGAATATGGCAATAATCAACGGAACTAATGGCAACGACCCCTCCTTAAACGGAACTAATGGCAATGATGAGATTAACGGATTAGCAGGTAATGACATCCTACGCGGTCTAGATGGCGGCGACACTCTCGATGGGGGTACGGGTAGCGATCGCATGGAGGGTGGCGCGGGTAACGATCTGTATATCGTTGATAACGTCAATGATGTCGTTGTCGAAGCAGTAAATGCTGGCTTTGACGGCGTTCAATCAAGCGTTACTTGGACGCTGGGCGCCAACGTGGAAAATTTAACTCTCACAGGTAATGCCAACATCAATGGCACCGGTAATGCTAGCAACAACATTATCATCGGGAATGCAGGCAACAACATTCTCAATGGTGGCGATGGCGATGACACCCTGTTTGGTGGAGGCGGCAACGATATCCTCAACGGTGGCGCAGGTAACGATACTTATCGAATCGATCCCGCTTCCACTGACACCATCAACGAAGGCTTGAATGCTGGCATCGATACAGTTATAGTTACTCCAGGTTCGCCGGGAAGTTACACGCTGGGTACCAATTTGGAAAAACTAATCCTCCTAACTGGCACCACTGGGGCGGGTAACAACCTCAACAACACTATCACTGGGAACGATGGCAACAATTACCTGTATGGCAGGGGTGGGAACGACATCCTGAATGGCATGATGGGTAACGACATTTTAGTCGGTGGTGGTGGTAGCGACATCCTGATGGGTCGTACTGGCAATGACACCCTCAAAGGCGGTCGCGGTGCAGATCGCTTTGACTTCATCGATCCATCGGTGGAAGGTGTGGATAGAATTGTTGATTTCTCGGTAGCACAAGACACTATTGGCATTTCTGCTGCTAGTGCTTACTTCCAAGGTGCAGGACTAACGGCAAATGCAGCAATTACCGCCGATCAGTTCCGCATTGGTGCAAGTGCTGGGGACGCAAGCGATCGCTTTATCTATAACAGCACAACTGGCGGTTTGTTCTTTGATAGAGATGGTATCGGTGCAACTGCACAAGTGCAATTCGCAACTGTGTCTACTGGACTGGCTATGACCAACGCTGATGTTTTCGTCTTTGCATAACAATAAATTCAATCTGAGCATCTTGATGCTTCATCAATTAAGCTAATAGCTGATAGGCAAAAAGCTGGTAGCTTAACTATGCTGGACTTAACGAAACTCGCGCGGCAAATGCAGGGCATTAGTCAGCACCTAACTTCAGAGGCGGCTGCTAGTCGCCAACGCTTGGAACGCGCCCAGCAATTTTTTATCCTAGCTAAAACGCAACAGGCAGAACTGGTGCAGCGTCAAGAAAAGTGGCGCGATCGCATAACTTTTAACGCGGCTACACCAGTCGAACCCCTTTCTACCTGCATCGATTTACCAATTCCCCCAGCGTGTCACACCGTCATCGCTACAGACGGTTCCCAAATTGCCCCAAATCACCACGAAATCGCCTACTGTTATTTGATTAACGTCGGTCGGGTGATGCTACATTATGGGCAAAGTTTACACCCACTTTTAGATAGTCTGCCAGAAGTTTTTTACCAACCTGAAGATTTGTACGTTTCTCGTCAGTGGGGAATTCGCACTGAGGAATGGATGGGTTATCGACGCACCGCTTCCGAAACGTCGGTCTTAGCAGAACTAGCTTGCAATTGGGTAAATCAGAGAGAGGTAGACAAGGGAAAAAAAATGTTGTCCGCCTTGTCCCCAGTCCCCAATCCCCAATCCCCAGTCCCTACTTTAGCGATGGTGGATGGTTCGCTGATTTACTGGTTTCTGGAACAATTACCGGGGGAAGCACGCGATCGCATTCTGCCTCCAATTTTAGAAGCTTGGGATGCTCTGCGCGAGGCTGGAATTCCCATAATGGGCTACTTGAGTGCTTCTCGCAGCAGTGACTCGCTTAACTTCCTGCGTTTACCAGCTTGTCCTCACCCAGTCCCCGACTGCATGACTCATTGTCCTGGTCAAACCGATCGCGCACCTTGCCAAGTTTTTGACCCTTTGCGCGATACTTTCCTTTGGGCTTCCCAACTTCAGCCAGGACAACGCAGTACCTTGTGGCGTAGTTCTGCGCGAATTCTCGACTTGTATGGGGAACACCAAATTTACTTCTGCTATGTCCACGTGGGAACAGAAATCGCCCGCGTAGAGGTTCCCGCTTGGGTAGCCGAAAATCCAGAGAAGCTTGACTCTGCTTTAAGTTTAATGCTAGCTCAGGTACAGAAAGGTTATGGCTATCCAGTGGCGCTAGCAGAGGCGCACAATCAGGCTGTTGTCCGCGGAGGCGATCGCGCTCGTTTTTTTGCCCTCCTGGAACAACAAATGATTAAAGCTGGTTTGAGAAATGTCGGAACTTCCTACAAGGAAGCTAGAAAGCGCGGAAGTATTGCCTAAGCCTGGTTAAGCTAAAAAATGTAAGATATCAAATCGTAGGGGCGAAGCGTTCGTTTTAAAAAATATCGAAGCTAAGCGAAAAATTATTGCCGCGAATCCTTCGCCCTAAGTAGCTTAGCTACTAAGAAAAATTAAATTGTTCTAGTCTTTAGAATCATCCTCTAATGTTTCAATTAATAAATTCATTTGCTGCTGTCGCTCTTGTAAAAAAGTTTCGCATTGCCGCAAATATTCAACAGCGCTATTAAATTCATTAAAAACCTCGGCTAAATCAAGTTTACCAGCTTCAATTTGCCTAATTAAAGCTTCAACTTTGGCAACTGTAGCTTCGTAGTTCCAGTCTGGCGGTAGTTGGGCATTGGATCGCTTATTTCTTGAGCCGTCGCTGGTGCTGGTGGATTTGCTCATAAGAAATACAAGTATAAATTTACAAACTACTCTTTTGTATCTATAATTTCACTAATTTTGACTTTTATTTGTCCTTTATTCAACTGAATTTGTAGTTCCTGTCCCAGTTCTAACCCATCAGTAGAACGAGCGATCGCGCCATCTTGTTGCCTTACGACGGCGTAGCCTCTGGCAAGGACGCTTTGCGGATCGAGAGTGGTTAGTTTTTGCCGCAACATCTGGGTGTGCTGGCTTGCGTGTTGGAGATGCTGTGTTGTCACCTGCACCAGTTGTTGACGCTTCCAGGCGATTCCTTGCTTTTCTTGCCGAATTTGCCGATCTATTGGCAAACGCTGCAACGAGTTTTTGAGTCGTTGCAGTTGGGAAAGGCTGGTTTGCAACTGTTCATTCACAGCCTCATTCAACGCTTCAATGCGTTCTCGGTGTTCGGCGTAAAGAGTCGCGAGTTCTGGAACCGCTTGTTCAGCGGCGGCTGTGGGAGTATGAGCATAGGCATCAGCAACCAAGTCAGCCAAAGATTCATCTCTCTGATGACCAATTCCAGTGAGTACAGGGATAGAACAATTAGCGATCGCTTTCACTACTCGTTCATCATTAAAGCAAGTCAACTCCTCCACCGCACCACCACCACGAGACAAAATTAGCACCTCGGCGCGACCATCTCGTTCCACCCGCTCAATCGCTGCCAAAATAGATAGTGGTGCTTGTTCGCCCTGTACTAATGCTGGTGAAAATAAGACGTGTAAACCTGGATAACGTTGCTTGAGTGTGCGTTGAATGTCACCCCAGGCGGCCGCTTGCGGTGAGGTGACAACAGCGATAGTTTGAGGATGGGTAGGAAGCGATCGCTTGCGTTCTGGATCAAACAACCCTTCTGCCTCCAGCCGATTTCGCAGCTGCCGATAACGCAACGCCTGCAACCCTTCTCCCGCAGGTAATGCTTGCCAAACAATTAGTTGATATTGTCCTCGCTGTGGATAAACTCGAATACTACCTAAAATAATCAACTGCTCCCCCTGAACTGGCAGTTGCATTAATTTGTTTAGCTGGCTTTTCCATACCACACAACTAATTGTCGCCTTAGCGTCCGGGTCTTGGAGCGTGAAGAATAGCCCGCTGGGATACTTGGATGCACTTGAGACTTCCCCAGTCACCCAGACTTGCCGCAACTGCTCATCTGGCTCTAAGAGCTGCTGTATGTAGGATGTTAACCCAGCCACCGACACAGCTGTATCTGGAACCAGCTGGTTAGGAATATAGTGGTTCATCGCTTGAAGAAAGAAAAATATAGAAATTGTAGCCCTCGTGGATGCAGAAGATGCCTTAAATCACTTGCTGTCATGCTAATTATGTCTCTAGGGTAGCGAGATTGAGATGAATCAGGAACTTTTGGCTAAATTTGTTAGAACTTCAGCATTTGCACCCAAACTTGGTGACTTGAGATGTACTACCCGATGCTTGAGTTCTATTCTCTCCAAGCATCAGGCGTTTTTTGTTCAATTTATCCCTCAGCTTTCGGTTGACAGTAGAACATTTGAACTACAATATAGGTTCATATCTCTAGCTTGGTCAGGATACACCAGTATCCAGGGTATAGCAGGAGGAAAGGGCGATGGCGCTCTAATTTGCCACCAAAAGTGGTAGAATAAAAATAGCTGGAAGTTAAATTTTGTAGCTGTTTTGGGCATTTTTCAGCTTTGGTGATGAACCTAAATGGGGCAATGCCATCGGTGGAAAAACCTACTCACTCAAGAACCCAAAAAAAGGGTAAAACCTGAGTGAAAAGCTCAAACAAGCATTCATTATGTATCGTAAAAAGGCGGTGGATATCATCGTATCTGCCTGTGGAGGCTGTAGAGGCGCAAAAGCTTGTTTGCTTTGAAGTCAACAGCCATTGAAACAGGAAGCTCCAGTCCGTGAGGCGGAGCAGCCCGCACAAAAGCTACTATTGCTAAGTGCAAAAGTAAAATCACCACTCCTGATTCTGTTCTTGAGGCATTAATGGCTATCCAAATCACGAACAATCCCGACAAGGAAAAAGCCCTGAGCCTGGTGCTAAACCAAATTGAGCGTAGCTTTGGCAAGGGAGCAATCATGCGCTTGGGCGATGCAACTCGCATGAGGGTAGAGACGATCCCCAGCGGTGCGCTGACCCTGGACTTAGCCTTGGGCGGCGGCTTGCCGAAGGGGCGGGTGATTGAAATCTATGGCCCGGAAAGTTCTGGTAAAACAACTGTCGCTCTGCACGCGATCGCGGAAGTCCAAAGATCGGGTGGTGTCGCTGCCTTTGTCGATGCCGAACACGCTCTTGACCCCGCTTATGCCGCCGTACTGGGCGTTGATATTGAAAATCTCCTAGTTTCCCAACCTGATAATGGCGAATCTGCCCTAGAAATCGTCGATCAGTTGGTTCGTTCTGCTGCCGTTGACATTGTGGTTGTTGACTCTGTTGCTGCCTTAGTGCCTCGCGCTGAAATTGAAGGCGAAATGGGCGACTCTCACATGGGCTTACAAGCACGCTTGATGAGCCAAGCCCTGCGTAAAATCACTGGGAACATTGGTAAATCCGGCTGCACGGTAGTTTTCCTCAACCAGCTGCGGCAAAAGATTGGCGTTACCTACGGCAACCCAGAAACCACCACTGGAGGCAATGCTCTGAAGTTCTACGCTTCAGTGCGTCTGGATATTCGGCGGATTCAAACCCTGAAAAAAGGCAATGAAGAATTCGGTATCCGTGCCAAAGTCAAAATTGCCAAAAATAAAGTTGCCCCTCCTTTCCGCATCGCGGAATTTGACATTATCTTTGGCAAGGGCATTTCGACACTAGGCTGTTTGGTTGACCTCGCCGAACAAACTGGAGTGATTACCCGTAAGGGAGCTTGGTACAGCTACAACGGTGAGAACATCGCCCAAGGTCGGGATAACAGCATTAAGTACCTGGAAGAGAACTCTGAACTTATTAAAGACATTGAGCAGAAAGTGCGTCAAAAACTTGAAATGGGAGCTGTGGTTGCAGCAAATACCGTCTCACGAGTTGACGCTGAGGACGTGGATGTAGACGATGAAATGCTAGAGGAAGATTAAGAACTTTTCGGAAGTAAATCATCCTCTGAATACAGTGAGATTAAGAATGATTTTAGGTTGGGTAGAGCGCAAGCGTTACCCAACTTTTTCTTGATTATCTTGAGCAAGGTGCCTCAACGCAATCTAATGATATAAAAAACCCGTTTTCTCAAAGAAAACGGGTTTTTTAACATAAAATCTAAAATTCATAGCGACTATTTCTGAGTACCAGCATCTGAAATTCGCCTACTGAAAAAGCGGTCTAGAATTTCTGACTGTTGTGTGGGGCTTAACTGAGGCTCGATAGCAGAAGCTATTAGCTCATCATTGATATCTGATGATTTCAGGAAGATGGAAGTATCTCCGGGATGATTAGTTTGCTTATCTCTAGATTTTATAGAAGATGTAGGTGCCTCTGCATCTTCTGGGGTGTCAGATGCTTCTGCCTTGGAGATAGCGTTGAGTTCCGCTATTAAGTATGGAGGGACATTGCCCAGCATAACGGTGTTGCTGCCGAAAAAGAAGGAAAAAGCAAGACTTCCGAGACGGACGCGATCGCCATCTTTGAGAAGAATTCGCTGATAAACTGGTTCCCCATTGACAAAAGTACCATTTGTACTGTTTAGGTCAACCAAATAAAAACCATCGTCTTCAATATATTGAATAACTGCGTGTTGACGAGACAACCGCCGATCAGCAATTGGCATAGCAACCTGGCGCGACCTTCCCAACGTCCAGACCCCCTGCGGCTGAAACAACATCTGGGTTTTAGCGTCCACTAAGTTTGTAACCAGATACACTTGCCGATCTTGCACGACACCTTGGATATACCGAGGTGCAAGCCCGTTTACAAATTTGTTGCCCGTATTTTCCAGCTTGAGGATCTCATCTAGTAAACCATGATGATGCTCGTAGAGCTTAAGGAATACCTGATACAGACCCAAGCGTTGTTCTAGTTCCATGTATGCGATGAACTCAATTTTAGGTAAGGCTTCTGCTGGTACGACCATAACCAGTCAGCAGGAAGTTTAGAATTGCTAGTTCTGAAGTCACGCTGGTTTAGTTAATTAAAGTAGATTACACCCCACAGAAATGATAAAATGCTTGACTACCCCCTCTTCTAGCTTAGATCGCCTTACTCTTTAGAGGAATCCGCAGGATTACGGGAACTGTTTTTCTTTATTACTTACGTTCAGCTTTTTGCTCTAAGCGAAACAGCCAAACCATCAGGGCAACAACGCCAATTTGTAGCCCCAAGTTAGGAATGGCTGAGGCGATTTCCCTTCCTGCTGCTAATTGGGCGAAGAAAACAACCGCGCCAATGAAGCCAGATGCACCGCACGCCACGTAAACAAATTGCCTCAAACCCCGGTAGGGAGAGGCTGCTTCAGCTTTCAGGCGCTTATATAGTTCAGGATCAACTCGCTGATTGTTTCTGCTATTACTATTACGATTTTTTAAATTTGGTGCCATCAGTCTCGATACCCCCATATCTAAGTCTATCTTTACACGATGGCACCGAACATTGGGATAAAAGCTTATTGTCAGAAATGATTCTCCATCAGTTATAATAAAAAGCTGGCAGTGCCGGTGTAGCTCAGCGGTAGAGTAGCTGATTCGTAATCAGTTGGTCGTGAGTTCAAATCTCACCATCGGCTTTAAAAAACCTCTGAACCCTAGAAAAATACAGGGTTTCAGATAGTATAAGTAATTTATATCCGAACTAAATAAAAAAATTGACTTTTGACTATCATCAGGCGAGCGCTAACTCACAGCGATCGCTTGGCTTGGAAAAGTGGATAGGCTAATTCTGATTGTCCACAGACTAGATGTGCCACAAAGAATTGCACTACTTTTATTCTTGTTCAAATAAAGAAGGAGTTATCAAAATCTCCCCTCCGGACAACCCTTTTAAAGAAAAAAGAATTTGCCAATGCCGTTTAATATCAATCTGCTGCCTCATCATCGTGCAAAAGCGGTGCGTGAATACGGAAAACAATACTATGTTGATGCTAAGGGCGATCGCTTCCCCAGTGTCACAACCATACTTAACGCTACCAAACCACAAGAAGATCGAGAAGCACTCTTCAATTGGCGCAACCGAGTCGGAGTAGAAGAAGCTAATCGCATTTCTGGTGCTGCTAGTCGTCGTGGTACTTCCACCCACAAGCACATTCAGCGCTATCTGCTTGGTGAGGATGTCTCCTGTCCAGACGCAGCTAAACCCTACTGGGAGAGCTTCCAGTCTGTCTTGCAAGACATCAACGAAGTGCGCTTAGTGGAAGGTTCTGTTTTCCACTACGACTTGACTTATGCCGGGAGAGTGGATTGTGTCGCTAGTTACAAAGGTGTTCCGTGCGTCTTGGATTGGAAAACTGCTGATAAACCCAAAGGTTCGGCAGAACGCTTACATGATGCACCAATTCAGTTGGCAGCTTACTGCGGCGCGGTCAACCAGTTTTATCAAGAGTACGGCATTGAATTAAATCATGCTGGCGTGGTTGTAGCAGTTCCGGGAATGCAAGCTGAAGTGTTCTGGTTCGATCCAGATAAAATGATGGTTTACTGGCAACAATGGCAGAAAAGAATTGCAGAATTTTGGCAGCGTCGAGGAGCAAGCAAAAATGATGCAAACTAGCTCTAAAATCTTGGCAGGACTGATTGGGGTTTGTGTGGGTGATGCTTTGGGTGTTCCAGTCGAATTCACCAGTCGAGTAGAGCGGGTGAAGTCACCAGTAGAAACCATGCTAGGTTACGGAACTTATAATCAACCTCCTGGTACTTGGTCAGATGATAGCTCTCTGACTTTCTGTTTAGCAGAATCTCTATGTAGCGGGTTTTCAATAGACGCGATCGCATCCTCTTTTTGCGGCTGGTTAAACGAAGCTTACTGGACTCCCCACGGCGAAGTTTTCGATATCGGCAATACCACCTATGATGCTCTTGAGCGTCTGCAACAGGGTTTCCCGCCTGTAAAAGCTGGCGGTACAGATGAATACAGTAATGGCAATGGTTCCTTGATGCGAATTTTGCCCTTAGCTTACTATCACAAAACTCTAGATTTTCCTAAATTAATTGAGTGCGTACATCAAGTATCTTGCATCACTCATGCTCATTTACGCTCTCAAATTGCCTGCGGTATTTATATCAGTATCGCCGTTTCTTTATTGCAAGGAATGGCTTCAGCAGATGCCTATCTCCAGGGAATTCACAATGCCCAAGAAATTTACATTCACCCTTTATACGCTTCCGAAAAATATCATTTTTATAGAGTTAACAGTGGTGAAATTGCTTCTTTACCGATAGATGATATTCGGTCTACAGGCTATGTCATTGATACACTAGAGGCTGCTCTATGGTGTTTTTTAAATAGCTCCTCATATTCTGAGGCTGTTTTAAAAGCTGTGAACTTGGGCGAAGATACTGATACTACAGCCGCTGTTACTGGCGGGTTAGCTGGAATTTATTACGGAGTAGAAAATATTCCTAAAGAATGGATGAATCCAATTGCCAGAATTGAAGATATTATCGATTTGGGAAGACGTTTGGAAGCAGCTATTTACACTTAAGAAAAACCTCTCCCTAATTACTTCCACCTGAAGAACAACCCCTCATAAGAAGAGCGGGAAGTCAAAATTTTTTTTTTACATAAAAGGGGCTTTTTGCTCCCCGTGCCTTATCTTTTTTCACCCACTTCCCTGCAAGATAAGGGGGCTGGGGATTAGGCTTTATATCTCATTCACGTTATCTGAAATCCACTGTAAATAAGGTTGAGAACCAGCCAAAATTGGGAGAGCAATAATTTCTGGTAGTTCGTAAGAGTGCAATTCTCGAATCTTAGCTTCTAGGGTGGAAAAGTGCGCCAAATCTGTTTTAATTACCAGCTGCCACTCTTGTTCTGAGTTAACTTTTCCTTGCCAGGTGTAGATGGAATGCACTGGCATCAAGCTAACACAAGCAGCCAGACGAGATTGTACTAAATTTTGGGCTATCTTTTCTGCTTCTTCCTGCGAAGATGCCGTTACTAATACTACACCGTAGCCAGTTGTAGCAAAATCCTTATCCATAATCTGCAATTTATGATTAGTTCGTGTAGGGACGCAACACCGTCGTGTCCCTACGTCGTCAAGTTTTTATCCAACCATTTGTTCCACTGCTTCTTCAAACGCTGTCATAGCGAAAACGTTTGCTGAATAGACGGAGTTTAGTGTTTCTGATGGCAGTATAGTGCCGCTAAGTTTGGCACCTTCCAGGTTTGCTCCTACCAGTTTTGCTTCACTGAGATTTGCATCGCTAAAATCTGCTTTACTGAGAATCGTCCAGCTTAAATCTGCTCCCTCTAAACAAGCGTTTACCAAGTTAGCGCTCCTTAAGTCTGCTCCTTTGAGGTTAACTCCGCGCAGCATCGCTTCACTCAAATCAGCTGCTACCAAGTTGGAGCCTTCCAGGTTAGCGCCAGTCAGTTTGGCATCCCTGAGGTTGACTCCCTCTAAATCAACTCCACCCAAGTCTAATCCCTTCAAAAAAGCTCTACTTAAGTTAACGCTATTTAAAGATGCGCCATACAACTTCGCGCCAGTGAGTCTCGCTTCGGTTAAGTTTGCCCAGTTCAGGTTAACACCGCTTAAGTTTGATTCCCGCAAATTTATCCGTTGCAGATTCGCACCGCTCAAGTTTGCTCCCCATAGATTAGCTTCCCGCAGATTGGCGGCGCACAGATTTGCCCCACTGAGTTTAGCTCCAGGCAGTTTAGACTTCACCAGAAACGCCCCGCTAAGGTTAGCTTTGGTTAAATCTGCCTCTACGAGTTTGCCTTCACTGAGTTTGACAAAGTTCAGCTCCGCCCAATTTAGGGAAGCCTTTGTCAGGTCTGACTTGGTTAAAAAAGCGCGACTAAGCTTGGCTCCTATTAGGTTAGCGCCTGTGAGATTTACCCCGATTAAAGTAACTCCCCGCAGGTCTGCTCCGCTGAGGTCTACACCTGCAAAGTCTCTGTGTCCTGCTTCGTAAAGCCTGAGTAGGTGGCTCACTTCCATAGCGCGATCGCTCTCCCTGCTAATAAGGTTATATAAACTGTTTAAGAGACTAGAAATACCAGCTTTCATTGGCTCAATAGCCGCCTTTGTTTGTTGCTACCTTAATAGCTACAACTGCTTTTTCATCAAGCTTTACTCGTTGCTCAGTTAAGTCTTAATAATTATTTTACTCTCAGCCACTCCCTGCTTTATAAGGGTTAGTTGCATCACTTTACAAATATTTTCTTTAAGAAAGTTTAAAATCTTAATAGTTTAAGTTAATTTACTAATATAAATTGATGGCTCTAATTATTTTCAGTAAAAATACGGTAGTCAGTTAGGCTATAAGCGGTTCTAAATTTATTAATTAACTGCTTAATATGGGTTTTGGGGGATTGGAATAAAAAATCCCACCGAATCTATATGCAGCTATTTTTAATTGCCACTCTGCAAGATTAATGCTCCAGCGATGCGTAAGCGGCGACAGGAGTTAGCTGACAACAAGCCAATGTAAGCGTCTTGCCGTAGGCAAGACGCTTACATTGGGCAGGTACAAACACTGGTTACCAGGCTGGCAGAAGCGTTAGAGAACAGCAATCATGTTGGAGAACGTGCCAGCTTTTCATAACTGCCCCTTACAAAGAGTAAACTTGACCATCAATCAGCAAGCGGGTAATTCCCTTAGCTTGCAGTTGAGAACAAGTTTTCTGAAGCATCTTGCCATCTGGAACCTTAATCACTCGTTGAGTGCGGTTAGAAAACCGTCTAGCTACCCGGTGATTGTCGAAAACTGGTAGCGTTCTCTGCTGAAACTCCTGGGGAGGAATTTGTCCCAGATCGCTGAACTCTTTGAGAGGACGAGAGATTAACTCTGCCGCACGGTCAACGACTAAATAGCAAATTTTGGGAAGCACCGCGTTGGACAGCGGTAAAACTTGAACTCCTTCGCGGTTTTCACCGCGTAACATTCCTCTTTGATGCCCAATCTTTGGCGTTGGCGGATCATCGTCCCAATCCTCGTCTTCGAGGTCTTCTAAATCTGCGTCCTCGTCGTCCTCGTCGTCCTCGTCGTCTTCGTCGTCCTCGTCGTTGTCTAAAGCTCTCAGGTCTTCTAAGAGCATCTCTTCTATGACGCTGGCTTCGGCTTCGGCAGCGTAATTATCATCATCCAGCCGTTCGGCACCACCTGTCTGTGCTGAATCAACTGCCACCTCGAACAGTGGCTCGGACGATGTCCCAAGAAGCTCTGAGGAAGGAAGGTTTTCTTCCTCCTCCGTACTGTCTATTGTCTCTAGCGAAGATTCCACTGACGAGCGCCTGCGACGTCGCCGTTCGGAGTTAAAGATTTCCGCAGAGGGTTCTTCAATTTTTTCGGTTTGTGCAAAGGTTTCTGGCAACGTCTCTTGTGGTTCGTCTTCCTCAGAGGCTGTTGGTTCCGAAACGCTGCTATGGCTACGAGTAGCCCGCTTTTGCTGGATCAGACCTTCATATTCCTTCTCGGACAGACGATTTTTCAGGAGGCGGCTAATTGTCGAGTTACTGACATCATAACGAGTAGCCAGGGTTGAGGTTGTCTCTCCTGGCTGTCGATATAGGTTAAGGATTTCGCGTTTATCTGATTCTGAGAGTTTTCTCACACTCATGCCACTTTTTAAGCACGTTTGCGTCCGCTGCGGCGAGAACGACTGGAGGTGTCAAATTCTAGGGCAGCACCGATGGCAAAAAGCACACCGCTGAAAACCCAGAACACTTCCAATAGTCCACCACTTTGGTATTCATCGCCAATGTAAGTATCGGCGTATTTAAGCCACATATCGGCAACATAGTAGGAAAAAGCTGCTCCTGCTATCATCCTCCAAGATTGGGAAAAGCGTCCCCCCCAAAAGGCTAACAATACGGTTGCAGCAATAATCAAGAGGAAGATATCGATAACTACGTAGAAGATGTTTAAAAATCCCGCCAATGGTTCTAGTAGTTTTTCCACGGATATAACCCAGGCTGGGGGCGGTGCTGGCTCAGCAGTAGCAGCTAGAACCCCTGTAGCAGAGGCTTTACCTTGTGCTGATTTCGCGGTTTTGACTGCTGGTGCTTTGGTAGCAGGGTAGGCCGTGGGCGTGCCGTAGGCATTCGCTTTCTTAGCTAAATTCGCATTAGCCACTTGCGTTGAAGAAGTAGGTAGTGAGTCAACTGAAACTGCTGTTGACTGCTTGGGGGGGGCAAAGGAAAGCCAGAGTGCCAAGGCAATACCGACGAATGCGATCGCGCCCACAACTGCCCACTGCCAAATTTCTAGATTCAATCGTCTGGAGATCACCGCTAAAATCATGCCCCAGCCAAGAAACAGATAGGCAGGCACAAAAAACAAATCCCCCGGCGACACAATTGGTTCTTGATGTAAAACCAATTCCCAATAGCAAAACAACAAGTTTCCCAGGAAATAGCACAACATTCCCATACCGAATCCCAGCCAGACGTTACGCCCGCTGACAATCTGAGGTGAGCGCCAGTTTCTAAAACACAGCACTGCTGCGCCTAGATAAGCCACTTCTTCAAAAATGTAAGTTCCAATCGTGTACCACAGGGGACGATCTTCTCCTGGCGCTGAAATGCTAAACAGCAGAAAATACAGCAGTGCTAGTACCGCCCAGGCAATTCCAGCGATCACAATGGTTTGAACACCCAGTATGGATTGCCAAGTAGATGAATTTTCCGATGACTTTTCCAAAGAGCTGCTCATAAGTCCTCAAAAAAAAAAGGATGCACGCTTTTGTTTCGATGGCAAATACCATTTAAATGAATAATCGCCTAAAAAATCTCATCTCAGGAAGCGCAAGTGTCTCCTCTGGCAATGCTTTTCTCCGGTACATTACCTTAAACATTTTTCTTTAGCGCCATAGCTTACCAAGGGGAGATTGATTCAACCACTCAATAAACTGATTCAGCTCCCCTGGTTGCATATCTTGTAATGTATCCTTTACTCCCTGAGAAAAGTTCGTATTGCCAAAATACTCTTTACCCAGGCGATGAAGTTCTTGCAACAGAGTTATCAGATGATGTTCTTCCCAAGCGGGAATCTGAAGGCTAGTCAGCGGGTCCATCGTTAGCAAGTTTTTCACCGCTTGCGGCGAATCCGCTCCCGGAAAGTGCCACTGCCGGAAGACATCAGTAAGGTCTTTCTGAAATAATCCAGCTTGCCTATTTCCTAAGAGGTCTTCAATGTCTATGTAAACCGCCTGGAGTAGCAACAGGCAGGCTTGCGTTATAGGGGTAATTTTGAGATCGCTACCAGCATCAGTTGCTAGTTGCTCTAAGCGAATTTTGCCCCAAATACTATACCGATCTGGCTCTTCCAGCAAAACGCAGGCTTTGCCACGGTTATCGGTGAGGTCGCGCCAAAAGGCTCTGGCTTCTTCTGCTTGATTGGCAGCAAAGACACTTAGCAAGCGAAATGTCTGCCCCTGATAATTGAGAATTGGGATCTGTTGCTCCCGCTTGGGGTGCTGAATGCTTGAGATTTCAACATCCTGCCGTTTCAGAATAAACATGACACTGGCAAATGACTCCTGACATAGCCGGGGGTGCTGTGTCCCTTATAGGCGATCGCCGCGCAACGATCAAGGGCTACAGAGCGCTGGTAATGGTTTAGAATCCGGCAACGCTGCCTTGTGAGTCTGCTCGAAGAGCGATCGCCTTGACTAATACACTATCGTATCCAAGCATCTCTCGTATAATGGTTTCTAGTCTACATTGCTCTTATAGCTCAAAAGAGCCTCCTTACTTTATAAACCTTTGAAATTCCGGCTTGCTTTACGGCACTCAGCACAGATACAATTTTATATACTAAGATAGGAATTCTGTGGGTGCGTAACTCAGGTGGATAGAGTAGCTGCCTTCTAAGCAGCCTGCCGCAGGTTCGAGTCCTGCCGTACCCGTTGTAAATAATATCCCTCAAGCCCCGACTATACCTAAAAAACCAATATAGACATCAACAAGTCACAAGTGGGGCTTCTAGATGTCTATTATTTTCAAAAACTAAAATCTTTATAGCGTTTCTCCGTTGGGTGAAGTATGAAATATAATATGTGGCGGTTCCGGCGTTCCGTCCACCTTAGTAAGGAGATGGCATTACCTTATCCTTACAGATGTAAAGCATCCAACCCTTGAATTGCTATACAGTCTATATTTCCTATTCTTAAAAGCCCGTGACGAGGATTGAACTCGTGACCTCACCCTTACCAAGGGTGTGCTCTACCACTGAGCCACACGGGCGAAAAAGGCAAAAGGCAAAATAAAACTTTTACTTTTTCCATTTTACCTAAATTGTGGTGGGCCGAGCTGGATTTGAACCAGCGTAGGCGTAGCCAGTGGATTTACAGTCCACCCCCATTAACCACTCGGGCATCGACCCATTTCGATCCACGATTAATAATCGTAGCACAGCTTTTTAGAAATTGAAAAGGGTTTTGGGCAAATTTGTTCTCCGATGTTGGGAATCGCACTTTTCCCAATCAGCTTCCACCGAAGCGCGGGATATTTCTCACAGTTATCGCCCGACTCGGAAAATCACTTTCATCATAAATCTCTCCCACTAACTCCTCCAGAATATCTTCCAGCGTTATCAGCCCCACCGTGCCACCATACTCATCCACCACAATCACAATGTGCAGGCGCTGTTGCAACATTTCCTTGAGCAGATTCGCAACTCGCTTCGTGTCTGGCACATACACAGGCGGGTCCATTGCCTCTGTCACGAGTCGATTGTCAATCCCTTCTTTTCGCAATTGATTAAGCTGCTGGAGCGCCCGCTTCAGGTGAACAATTCCCACAATTTGATCCTTAGACTCCTCCTGCACGGGGATGCGGGAATATCCCGTCTCCAAACAAAGATTTACAAATTCCTGCAAAGTTGCCTCATGGGAGATAGTCCGCATCTCAATCCGGGGCTTGACGAGATCGTGGGCGCTGAGACTATCCAGCATCAGGGCTTTATTCAGCAGCTGGTGTTTATCCAAATCCAGTTTGCCCTTACCGCCCAAAATTTCAATCATCAGTTGGAGGTCTTTTAATGACTCTCCCTCCTGAACAGCACCTCTTTGAAACAGGCGAATCACACTCTGGGCAATAGTTTCAAACAGATAAATGATGGGTGCTAAAGCAATTGAAAGCAAGTATATCGGGCGAATAGAAAACTTAAAAACTGCCATCACATTGTTAACAGCCAGAGATTTCGGTGTAACTTCGCCAAAAATTAACACCAGAAAAGTGACAACAGCGGTGGCAATTCCTATACCCGCATTACCCAGCCAAAGGGCAAATAAATTACTGGTCAAAATCGCTGAAAAATTATTGACCAGGTTGTTGCCGACAAGGAGGGTAGTAATAAATCGAGCGCGGTTCTCTAGTACCAGCGAGAACATCCGGCTTAGGTCGCTCTGCTCTTTCATCAGCGCCCTGAGCTTAAGATTGTCCAGCGCCGTCAGAGCGGTTTCGGAACCGGAGAAAAAAGCCGAAAACAAAAGCATCAATCCCAAAACTGCGATATCGAGCCAAACACTTCCTAAAAGCGGACCGATATCAGAAGCAACCAGAATGTATGACCCAACAGGTAAAAAAATCACGGGAAGATAAAAAAGGCAAAAGACAAAAGCGCACCAAAGAAAGGGTGTAGAGACGATGAGCGCTCTCGCGATCGCGCCTTCCCGAAATCTTGGAGCAATATAGGCAAAAGGAAAAAGAAAAATTTTTAACTTTTACCTTTTAGCTTTTGCCTTTTAACTTTACATTAGCTCACCAGTTTCTTGTAGTGAGTGCAAGCGGCGGTAAATTCCTTCACTGCGTAGTAGTTCCGCATGGCTACCGACTTCTACAATTTGTCCTTGGTCGAGAACGACGATTTTATCTGCCTCTCGGACAGTGCTTAATCGATGAGCGATGATGATTGTGGTGCGGGTGCCAAGGATGCTACGCATGGCAAGCTGAATTGAGCGCTCAGATTCGTAGTCGAGGCTGGAAGTCGCCTCGTCAAAGATCAAAACGTCAGGTTCTACCAGGAGCGCCCTGGCAATGCCTAAGCGCTGCCTCTGTCCCCCAGAAAGCCGCATTCCCCGCTCCCCGACAACGGTGTAGTAACCTTGCGGCAAATGCTCAATTACTTCGTCTACTCTGGCAATGCGACAGGCTTCCTGTACTTGCTCAAAAGTGGCTTTGGGGTTCCCGTAAGTGAGATTATCTAGCAAGGTGCCGTTGAAGATGTCTACTTCTTGGTGGACAATGGCTAACCGCCGCCGATAGCTGCTGACATCCAGGGTACGAATGTCTTGCCCATCCATTAAAATGCTTCCCTGTGTGGGTTCAAAGTACCGGAACAGCAGTTTAACTAAGGTAGATTTTCCCGATCCTGAACGACCTACTAGAGCTACAGTTTGATACGGTTCAATCAGTAGATTGATGTTTTGTAAAACTGGGCGGCTGGTGTCGTAGCCAAAAGTAAGATGGGAAAATTCGATTTTTCCGGTGAATTGATAGGATGTGGCAATCGCAGATGAATCTATAGCCAAATCGCCAGCATCCGCCCCAGATGGATGCTGCATAAATTCGTGAAACCGCAGCATTGAGGCATAGCGACGCGCAAAAATCTCGGCTATGTTGGCGATTGGTTCCAACTCTGCATAAGCCATGCTGGAAATGGTTAAAGTCGTGACGAAGTGACCAAGTGAAATCTGTCCTTTTAGTGCAGCGTCGAGAGTCAAACCTAGCACCATCAAAACACAAAACTGAATGATAGTCTTTTGCCAAGTGGCGAGTTTGATGTAACCGAGGTGAATGCGGTAATCAACTACTTTAAACTCGCGGTTTAAGCGTTGTCGTTGCCGTTTGATTTCTATGCCTTCTGTGGCAAATGCTTTGACTGTTTTGATGTTGGTGACGATTTCCGAGGTGCGGCTTTGGGTATTTTCCATGTATTTATCTAGCTGTCGTTCTTGTTGCATCAGGTGCTTTAAACCTCTGAGGCTGAAGCTGAGGATAAACAGGAACGAAACTAGAAATATTAAAGCAATGCGCCACTCGATTAGCCAGATAATTCCAAATATACCCAGGACTCGGAATAGCTTGGGAATAAACTGTCCGGCAATTTCTGGGTAAGTCCAGGTGTGGTTTTCTAGTCCTTTAGCAACTCGTCCGGCAATACGTCCGGGGTTGTTTTCTTCATAAAATTCTAAGGGCAGAGTGAGGATTTTTTCTAGAGTTTTTTGGGCTTGATCTCGACGCGATCGCAAGGCTATATCCCAATGGAACCACCAACTCGTCCAAGTCTGAACTGGCGCTCTAACTACGGTGACAAGGAAGATTAAACCCATCAGTACGGATAGGGAAAAGAACTGATTTGCTGGTAAATTGGTAATATCCGCTGCGAATGCGATCGCATTCTGCAATGCTTTATCTAGCGGTTGATTGGACAGCACATTAAGAATCTGTCCGATGGCGTAAGGAACCGCTAGATCGACGATTTCAAAAATACTAGCTGCGGCGATACTAAAACACGCGATCGCCCAATATTTTCGGTAATAACCAAGGATATCCCGAATGCTTGCCATAATTCTTTAGTTGTGAAAAATTTCCGCAAGAAATTACAGAGTTAAGCTCACAAAAGCGACTCTGAAAAACTAATTAAAAGTTTTTTGGGTTAAATACAGAAGTTACGCGATGTGCAAATCCAAAGGTTACTTTCCCTATTAAAAAGGGAGATATGCCGCTTATTATATTCAGCCTATACTCCGCAGAACCCCTTTTTAATAGGAGCTAAGAAAGATTCTATCTTCCTAATCTTCTTTATCTTCCTTCAAAAGGAGATAAGAAAGAATAAATTGCACGTCGTGAAAATTCTATCCCTAAAACAGGGATGATTACAGGAACGTTGAAATAAGCCGAAGGCTTGAATTTATGGCTTTATCAGCATTGGTAGTATCCTCACCTTGAAGATTACACGGCGTAGGCTGATTGAAGCGCCCACCAAATGAGGAAACCAATACCGCCCAAAACCAGCACAGATGAGATAGCGATCGCTGTTGGGCTATCAGCTCCCTTAAACTTCATAATTCCACGATTCAAGTCTGACATAGCGCGGCGATCCTCCTTTTATCGAAGATTAGCAAATATTTGTAAAGTTTATCCTATCCATCACTAGGTTAGCGGGTGATAGGGCGCTCGTCTATCACCCAAATGGGTCATAAATGGGTTGGGGTAAGATGGAGGCGACTTTTGATTGGGATTGAGGTGGATAATCCGAAGTTCCAAGTTATTGATCCCATTAACTTTGGCGCTGGCGACAGCACTTCTGTTCACTGCTTGGGGCTATAAAAATGCTGCTTACTACAGCGATCGAGGTAACGTGCTATACAACCAGAACCAACTGGAGGAGGCGATCGCTTCTTACCGTCAAGCTACTCAACTTGATCCTAATAATTCTCCTGCTTACAACAATCTACTAAGAAGCGATCGCTGCCTATCATCAAGCTTTAAGTTTAGCAGATACGCTAGAAGCACCAGCTGCTTCGGTTCACCATAATTTGGGTTTAGCACTCCATCACCAAGGAAAATTGACAGAAGCTATTGAAGAGTTTAAGCAAGCTGTGCAATTAGACCCTAATTATGTAGAAGCTGAAGATAATCTCAAAAAAGTGCAGCAACAGCTCAAAAAGCAGAGATAAACTTATATTTTGCACCTGTAGAGTCTACAAAACATCACTCTAGCCCGCGCACCATCCGGGCTTTGTTTATGTAGCCACGACTTCAGTCGTTGGGCATATTAATAACTTTGTCGTTGAGGGAGATTATCCGTGAAAATTGCGCTGGTTATTTTAGCAGTTGTTGTGGGGTTGGTAGTGGTAGTAGAAGTGGGATTGCGCCTGCTGTTTGGTTTTGGTAATCCCCTCATTTACGTTGCCGATGAGCAGATTGGTTATTTATTAGCACCGAATCAGCGGACTCGCAGGTTTGGGAACCGGATAGAAATAAATCAATATTCGATGCGAAGCCCGGAAATAACCGAAACTCTCCCAGAGTCTACGATGCGGGTGCTGTTGTTGGGAGATTCCATCGCTAATGGTGGCTGGTGGACGGATCAAACCAATACGCTTTCGGCAATGCTGACTAAGCTGTTGGAATCATCTATCAATAGTAATACTTTTAAACAGGTGGAAGTTCTCAACGCTTCAGCGAATTCCTGGTGTCCGCGTAATGAATTAGCTTACATCAAGCGATTTGGTACGTTTGACGCTCAGATAATTGTATTACTGATTAATACCGACGATTTATTCGGTACGGCTCCAACTTCGATACCAGTAGGGCGCGATCGCTTCTACCCCAGCCAGAAACCGCCGCTTGGGATAGTAGAAGCCTTCAGCCGCTACTTATTGCCATACAAGCCCCCCTCAGAGATGGCACAGGTGAACGCAGAATCAGGCGATCGCGTCGGATTTAATCTAGAAGCAATCCGACAAATTAAGACAATAGCAGATCAAAAAGGTGCCAACTTAATGCTTGCGATGACACCTCTAAAGCGAGAAATCGGCGAACCTGGCCCCCGCGATTATGAATTGGAAGCAAGAAAGCGCCTGATTGACTTGACAAAGGCGCAAAATATTGCTTACCTAGATTTTCTACCAATTTTCAACTTAAAACAGCAGCCTCAAACCTTGTACCGAGATCATATACACCTCAGCATCGAAGGAAATCAGCTGGTTAATCAAGAAATTGGGCGATCGTTGCCAATTAAAAATTAAAAATAGGGATTACTCAATTTTTAATTTTTAATTTGGCATTTTTAATTGTCTCAATAGGAAATCGCCACACTTGGAGAACTCAAACAACGACTCTCCCAGTCCGGTTCCTGCCAAACCTGACCATCGAGAGCCAACTGATCAATTAAACTTGCCAAACGCAGAGCCTTAAGCGCCTGTTCGCCACCTACGGAAGGTTGTTTACCACCCCGCACACAACTAACAAAATGCTCTAACTCCGCGTGCAGTGGCTCAATATTACTGGTATAAACCTTCTCAATTAACCCATCCTGCCGATAAAGCACCTGCCCATATTCCGTCATATAATTGGCGGTTGTTTGCCGATGAATCAGAATTTCATTATTGAGAAAATCTGCCTCAGTAAGGGAATTTTTGCAATGGGCAGCAATCCGGCGAATTTTGCGGTGTGTCACCTTACTGGCTGTTAACGTAGCCACAATACCATTAGCAAAGCCAAGGGTCGCAGTTACATAATCTAAATAACCAGAATCAGAAGCACGACTACCACTAGCTGTCAACTTAACCACTGGCGCAGCTGCCAGTTCCAGTAAAAGATCGATGTCATGAATCATCAAATCCAAAACCACAGAGACATCGTTAGCCCTTTGAGAATAGGGACTCATGCGATGAGCCTCTAGAGCCAGCAATTCTTCTGTTTTCAGAACCTTGCTGAGTTCTTGAAAAGCCGGGTTAAAACGCTCAATGTGTCCCACTTGTAGAATACAGTGAGAATCGGCTGCCGCATTTACCAGAGATTCAGCCTCGGCAATATTGGCAGCAATTGGCTTTTCAATCAAGACATGAATCCCTGCTTGCAGACAGGTCATTCCCACATCGTGATGCAGCCTTGTGGGAACAGCAATGCAAACGGCATCTACATATGGGATTAAGTCATGATAGTCTTCAAAAAAGCGGACGCGATATTTACTTGCAGTGTCCAAACCCCGCTCAACATTAATATCTGCCACACCAATCAGTTCAACGTCTTTAAGGAGACTTAGAACGCGGGTGTGATGCTGCCCCATATTGCCTACTCCAATTACGCCAATGCGGATTGGTTGCGGCTGGTTGCGCTGTAAATGAGCCTCTGGGTATCTTCCTGATATGCTATCTTGCACTCCTGTATGCTCCTCCACCACCTGTATATAGGTCAATTAGCAATAGTTACTTGCCTGAGACGATCCAGATGGTACCATAGTGCCTTCATTTGTGAAGAATTTCAAAGCTCTGTCTAAATTCATAAACTATAAGTCAGATTTTAACTTCTCTTCCATTGTGTTGAGGTTTGTAAATTTGATGCAGGCGGATGTGTCACTTTCTTTCCCGTCCATTTGGGGAGGAGTCGGTTGCTAGGAGAGGACGGAGAGCCTGTCAAGATTCGGTAGGGTAGGCTCTCCGGCCTGTCATTAGTTGTCGGTTGTCAGTTGAAACTGACAAGATTAACAACAGCAAGAAAATATGTTGACGGGGAATTGATAAGTGAAAGCGGTTGTTTTGTTGTCTGGGGGGTTGGACTCATCGACGGTGTTGTACCAGGCAAAGGCTGAGGGCTGCAAGTTGTACTCTCTGGCGTTTGATTACCAGCAGCGACATCAGCGCGAGTTAGAGTCAAGCCGGGCGATCGCTCGTTTAGCTGGTGTGGTAGAACATCAGGTAGTGACCTTTGATTTGCGTCTATGGGGCGGCTCTGCGCTCACAGACAGCGCCATTGAGGTGCCAGAAGGGCGATCGCTTGATGAAATGAATCAAAGTATCCCCGTCACCTATGTACCTGCTCGGAACACCATCTTTTTGAGCTTTGCTGTGGCTTATGCAGAAACCATTCAAGCCCAGCGAGTTTATATTGGTGTAAACGCTTTAGATTATTCCGGTTATCCAGATTGCCGTCCCGACTATATCCAGGCGATGCAAGAAGTATTTCGGCTGGGAACAAAACAGGGACGAGAGGGAGAGCCAGTTACTATCATCACGCCCCTGATAGACCTCAAGAAAACGGAAATCATCCAGCTTGGAAATCAGCTGGGCGTACCTTGGGAGCAAACTTGGTCTTGCTATGTTGGTGGCGAGGTTGCTTGTGGTGTTTGCGATTCTTGCCGATTGCGTCTGGCTGCTTTTGCAGAATTAGGGCTAGAAGATCCGCTTCCCTATGCGGTAAGGAGTTCCCAGCAATAACCGGAAGTCTTCTAAAAGATTTCTTGCTCCTCTACTCCCCTAATTTCTTTCTCCTCTACCTGTTTGCGACCCTGATCCCCATCATCCTCTGGTTTCCCTGGCTCCTGCCGATGAATGCGAATTTGGTGCAGGCGTGGCCCCTCGGCAGAAACTACTGTTAGCTCAAGGTTGTCATAATGCAGGGTTTCGCCTTGGAGAGGAATTTTTTGATATTGGTAGAGCAGGAAGCCGCCTAAAGTTTGATATTCATCAATTAAGGGAAAGTTCAGATCCAGAAGTTCGTTGACTTCTTCTAAGTTCATCTGTGCTTGCACCAGAAAAGTTTGCTCATCAAGAATTTGCACAGTTAACTCTTCTGTGTTCTCGGAGTTTGGCTCGGAGCCGATGATTTGAGCAATCAAATCTTCAATTGTCACTAATCCCGCGGTACCACCAAATTCATCTACAACGATGACCATTGCTAGGTGACTTCGCTGCATCACCGGTAATAGTTCACTCAAAGGCTGACCTTCTTGCACAAATCGGGCGGCGCGAATCCAAGGCTGAATCGGTGTATCCAGCTTCAGCTGACCTTTTGCTAAGGGTTCTGCTAACTCTTTGAAGTAAATAATGCCCCGAATATCGTCGAGGGATTCGCCAGTGACGGGATAGCGGGAGTGACCGGAGGTGGCAATTTCATCCAGCAATGTCTGGAAGGTGGCATCATAGGGAATGGCTTCAATGCTGGTACGGGGAACCATCACTTCTCCTGCCAAGACTTCCCCAAATTCAAACACGTTGTTGAGGAGTTCTCGCGCCTCGGCTTCTAAACCAGTAGACTCGCGCTCGGTGGTGATAATCATTTGCAATTCTTCTGGCGTGACGCGAGTATACCAGCCTTGACCAGTGTACTGAATGCCGACCAGCCGCAAGAGCAAGCGAGTTGATTGGTTGAGAATCCAGATGAACGGGTTGAAGAAACGCGCGATCGCTCTTATTGGGAGTCCCAAAAATCTTGCCAGCTGTTCCGAGTAAAGGAGTGCTACGGATTTCGGAGACAACTCGCCTAAAACAATTTGCAGATAGGCGATGAGGAAGAATGCGACTGGCAAAGAACAAGAATGGGCGATCGCCCGGTTTACTTCCTGTGACAGCGGCAAATGCGCGATCGCTCCCGACACTAAAACTGCCATCGTACTCTCGCCAATCCAGCCCAATGCCAAACTAGAAAGTGTGATACCCAGCTGAGTAGTAGATAGCAGCTTTTCTATAGTGCGTTGCAGGTTTTGGACGGTTCGCGCTTGGACATCCCCAGCTTCGACTAACTGGTTAATACGCGATCGCCGCACCGAAACCATCGAAAACTCAGCTGTGACAAAAAAACCATTGATTGCAATCAGCAGTAGCACCGATAACAATCTCAGCAGAATGTCTTGCCCGGTGAGTTGAGGAAAAACATTTACCTGCAAAATCACCAAAACGGGAGTAACCATCCGTAACGAGGGTATTAGGTATTGGGCAAGTGAGGCAGAATTAAAAATCCCAAATTAAAATTTAAAAAGAAATTTTTAATTTTTAATTTCTTACTGCACCACGGGAATCCCAGACATTTTCAGCTGGAGTTTTTGGTCGGGATAATCTGTCAGAGTCAGAGAAAGCTGCTTGGCATCTTCTAGTAAAGCCGAGGGAATACTCACTGTCCCAGAAAAGTTTTCCCCATTTGCAGGCAACTCACCCGGCAACCCTTCAGTCACAGCGCTCAAGGCACGACCCTGATCGTCCGTCACATTCAAGAAACTATAGAGAAACCTCACAGCAGAACCGGACTCATTCTTTAAGCTTACATTCAGCAACAAAGAACCGGACTCTTGACGCGCCCCGCGCACCTCCAGCTTAACGCCCTTGTCCTGACTTGTAATCGGGAACTCTTGCTGGTTAGTTTGGGCCTCAGGAGTCTTAGTCTCGGTAGTAGGTTCGCGATCGCTCTTTACTTCCTCTTCCTTCTTTTCAGTCTTAGCGTTTTTGCCTTTCCCACTGACTTGTGAGTAGACATTATTCAGGATATCCGCCTCGCGCAACATTGCCACTCCTTCCTTGCCCAGAGTTGCCCGCTTGCTACCAGCCAGTTTATTGGTAGGACGCACATCCGGCTGCGTCACTCCTTTTAGGGCTTCATGCCCCACAGTAAACCCCCAGATCGCACTCACAAAGCCAGCGCCTAACATCATGGCAAGTAAAACTAACGTGAGGGCGACAGTTGCATTCAGTTTCATTGGTTGTTCAAGCTATAAAAATTGCCACAACAGCGACTTACTGCTATACATAGCTTCTAACTGACAGCAGTGGAACCTATGATAGCGAATCTGTCAATGCCACGCCGATAATTTATCTCATTTTTAGCAAACAGCGCTTATAATTTTATATCAGGAATATTACTCTTTATTGGCGAACGAGTAGACGCAAACACTGTATCTGTAATACAATGGCAGTCGAAGCCGGGTAAATCCCAGCAGATTACCTAGTCTATTAGGCTTGCCCTAAAACAACATCGAGTATGTATCTTTGACTGATTCCTGAGGCAACAGAGTAATACTCGACACTTACACGTTTACTTTACGGCAGTTGGCCGAGCGGTTTAGGCAACGAACTCATAATTCGTGTTAGGCAGGTTCAACTCCTGCACTGCCGATTACAAATTTATATACCCTTGTCTAGCTTCCAATGGCAGTTAGGAAACAAAAGGGCTATATTATTCCATTGGTTTACTTAAGAAACTAAGGCGGTCAATACAAAGCTGCCCAGAGGTTTTACCCTGCTTATTATATATGCCAACCCACAGACAGTTATTTGTTGCTCCAGCTTTCTAGCATCTTCTCTGACTCGGTAATATTTACTGATTTTATTGGTTAGACAAATCAGATCGCAAAGCTCTTTATTTCTAAGCGATAAATTCGCTTTGGGTGAATTTAATAAAAATAGTCCTGAGTCTCTAAAATACTCAGGACTATTTTTATACCTTTACCGTTTTTAACGAAAAGGCTGTCTTTCAAACACAAATTCACTACCTGTTACCCTAGTGCCACTAACATTGACGTTGACAGTGGGGCTTTGCAAAATCGAAGTATTGAAGGGATTAGGTAAATCTGGAGTGCGAATTATTGGATCGCTAGAAACCTGTTGTTCAAGGAGTTCTCGGTAAAGGATACCAATTCTCTGAGCATCGCGAACGATTTCGAGATCGGGATAAGATGCCCGATCTATACCCCCAACTCCAAATATGAGGTTGAATTGCCTGCGGGTGCTATTATTTTCAAAAAAAGTTTGAGAGTCTTCAAAAAAGGCTCGCTCCACAACATCTGGAATGCCAAGGGTGAAAGGGCTGACAGGTACTCCTACTGGGCTGATAGTGGTTCTTTGTGCGATCGCGCTCTCGGCAATTACACTCGAAGCGGCAGCGAGAACCAACACACCGATTAAATTAGTAAAGCGCATTCCCATATCATTCCTCCACCACTTTTACTCAATCATACCTAGTCTTTAAGTTTAAGATAATTGATGGTCAAATTTTCATAGTTCCACTACTTCTGTGTCCAAGTGATGAGCAACGAAATCCTCCCTCAGACTGATTTAACTTTTTTACCTGCGACTGCCGATTTAACAACGCTGCGCCAGTATCTGCTGGATTTATTTTGCCGTCTAGCTTATAAAGAGGGGGACTTTGTTCTATCTTCCGGACAGCGCAGTTCTTACTACATTAACGGCAAGCAGGTGACACTGCACCCAGAAGGAGCCTTGGCAATTGGTCGTATTTTATTATCGCTGCTGCCAATGGATACTCAGGCAGTTGCGGGCTTGACATTGGGAGCCGATCCCATTGTGACGGCAGTAAGCGTAGTTTCCGCCTATGAAAAGCGAAGTTTACCAGCTCTGATTATCCGCAAAGAGGCGAAGGGACACGGTACAAAAGCATACATTGAAGGGCCGGATCTTCCCGTTGGTGCGAAAGTCGTAGTTTTAGAAGATGTGGTTACGACCGGACAATCTGCCCTGAAAGCAGTTGAGCGTCTGCGAGATGCGGGTTACAGTGTAGACGAAGTAATTTCTCTGGTAGATAGACAACAAGGCGGTGCCGAGTTATACCAGTCTGAGGGGCTGAAGTTTCAGGCTGTGTTTACAATTCAGGATCTTCAACAGCAATATTCTCAAATCAAATAGCGTTTTAAAAACGCAAAGGTACGCAAAGCAATTATTCCTCTGCGTACCTTTGCGTTTTAAATAACTAGCTTTGCGTCACGGGTTCTTTTGCCAAAAACTTCTCCAGTTCTGTCAAAGCATCGGCATCAACCTTAGTCTGCATCGGGCAGAATTTGGGGCCACACATTGAGCAGAATTCAGCAGTTTTGTAAATATCTGCTGGCAAAGTTTCGTCGTGATATTCTTTTGCGCGTTCTGGGTCAAGGGACAATTCAAACTGGCGGTTCCAGTCGAAGTTATAACGAGCCTGGGAGAGTTGGTCATCTCTGTCTCGCGCCCCCGGACGATGCCGGGCAATATCGGCAGCGTGAGCCGCAATTTTGTAGGCAATCAAGCCGTTACGCACGTCTTCGGCATTCGGCAGTCCTAAGTGTTCTTTGGGTGTCACGTAGCACAGCATTGCCGTACCGTACCAGCCAGCCATCGCCGCACCAATGGCAGAGGTAATGTGGTCATAACCGGGTGCAATATCCGTCACCAATGGCCCCAGCACGTAGAAGGGTGCTTCTGAACACTCTTCCATCTGCTTTTTGACATTAAACTCGATTTGATCCATCGGGACGTGTCCAGGCCCTTCTACCATCACCTGCACGTTGTGTTCCCAAGCTTTGCGAGTCAATTGTCCCAGTGTCTTGAGTTCAGCCAACTGCGCGGCATCTGAGGCATCATGCTGACAACCGGGACGCAGGGAATCTCCTAGGCTGAAAGACACATCGTATTTTTTGAAGATTTCGATGATGTCTTGGAAGTGGGTATAAAGCGGGTTTTGCTTATGGTGGTGCAGCATCCACCGTGCCAGAATGCCGCCACCGCGTGAGACAATTCCCGTGATGCGATCGCGCACTAAAGGCAAATGCTCAATTAAAATTCCGGCGTGGATGGTTTGATAATCGACTCCCTGCTGGGCGTGTTTCTCAATTACATGGAGAAAGTCATCGGGGGTAAGCTTTTCAATTGTGCCGTGGACGCTTTCTAAAGCTTGGTACACAGGAACAGTTCCAATTGGCACAGGTGAGGCGTTGATAATTGCCGTGCGAATCTGATCTAAGTTACCGCCGCCTGTGGACAAGTCCATCACGGTATCGGCACCATATTTCACCGCCAGCTTCAGCTTATCGACTTCTTCATCCAGATTAGAAGAGTTGGGGGAGGCTCCGATATTGGCATTCACCTTACACTTAGAGGCGATGCCAATAGCCATCGGTTCTAGGTTGGTGTGGTTGATGTTGGCGGGGATAATCATTCGTCCCCGCGCCACTTCGTCCCGAATTAGCTCAACTGGGAGATTTTCCCGCTGTGCCACATACTGCATTTCTTCAGTAATGACACCCTGACGAGCGTAGTGCATTTGAGTGACATTGCTCTGCCCGTGACGCTTGGCGACCCATTCTGTCCGCATATTGATTTCCTCTATTAACAGCTTCCCTCCGCTGGTATTACCCAGTCTCAGGTTCTAAGGGACTATCTCAGCCTGGTTGTTTCAGGCACCCCTAGCTATGGTTGTTGATTGTACCACTTAGGTCTGGGGAAGACTCCTTGGTTGTAAAAACTTGATGTTTTGTATCACTCTGTGAGGTAGCAGATGTCTTGGCTTGACGGGAATAGCTGGCGAAACTTTAACTGGTGTCATAATAGACATCAATATTTGGACTGAGCGCGCTGGATTGTCCAGAAAACAATCTTGCTTTTTCAAAATGCGTTTATGTAACAACGAATATAGAGGAAATTGCTAGTTATCAATTGAGAGTTTTACATGTAACTTCACTTTCAACGAGATTTTCCCAACATATACTTACGTGCAATTAATAATTATTAAAAAAAACTCATAGCCAGCAATCTAACATAATTAGATGATTGTTCAATAAAACCAAGTATAAATAATTAAAAGATTAAATATGGAAACCTATATGAATTATACTTAATCTCTAGCATTTCTAAATAATTCGTGAAGACGAGATCCCCGACTTCTTTAAGAAGTCGGGGATGTGAAGGACTAGATAACAACTCGAATAGGATTGCTATATTTCGATACCTGAGAACCAGTAATATGGAAAAAAGTCCTCTAAGATACCCTGGAGGAAAATCTAGGGTATTTGAAAAAATAATATATCATATTCCTCTAGACATTGAGGAATTTAGAGAACCATTTGTTGGGGGTGGTTCGGTTTTTTTAGGGTTTAAGCAAACGCATCACCTTTTTCCAATACGTTACTGGATAAATGATTTGAATTATGATTTATACTGCTTTTGGAAAAATGCTAAAGACAAAATTGAAGAATTAGTAGATGCAATTATGCAGTTCCGCCAAAAGTATGCGAATGGTAGAGATTTATACGCTTATTTTACAGATCAAACCAATGTTTACACTGAATTTGATAGAGCGGTTCGCTTTTTCATTATGAATCGTATCACTTTTTCTGGAGTAGTTGACTCAGGAGGCTATTCTCAAAAAGCTTTTGAACAGCGGTTTACTGAATCTTCTATTGAAAGACTGAGACAAATTTCTCCCCATTTATCAGAAGTTAAGGTAACGCATGGGGATTATGAAAAATTGTTGTTTGAAGATGGAGGAAATGTCTTTTTATTTTTCGATCCCCCATACTGGAAAGCCACAAAATCGAAGTTATATGGAGTGAAAGGAGACTTACATACTTCATTCGATCACGAACGATTTGCAGCTAATTTGCAAAAATGCAACCACAGGTGGTTAATTACATACGATGACTCGCCAAAAATCAGGGATCTATTCAGCTTTGCTAAAATAACGGATTGGGAGTTACAGTATGGAATGAATAATTACAAAAAAGATTTTGCAGCTAAAGGAAAGGAATTATTTATAAAAAATTATTAGTTATTTGTACTTAGGTTAACAACCTAGCAACCTGTATTTCAAGTAAATATACTAATAAAAAGAATAGATGATATGAAGCTGCTAAGGATGCAAGCAGTAAACAGTATAAATAGTTATAAAAAAAGAACCAGGCTACAAGTTTAAGCGATTGCGTTTCTGTGAGTTTCGGGGTACGAGAGCGATCGCATCCACTCAGCTTGGGTAATTTCAGTATAATTACTGATTATTTTAAATTTATACCAATTACATAATAGCTATAGTTATCCAGAGAATTTCAAATGGTCAACGCAGCATCTGATAGCTGGAATGAGAGAGATTTTTGGGAAAATGTAGAAACTCAGTTTGAAGAGAAAGTCCAAGATTTCTCTAAAACTTTGAATATAGCTGTCATCGGTAAGGTTAGTTCCGGCAAAAGCTCATTAATCAATGCACTGCTAAAGTGAAGTCGTAAAAAGGCTATAGCCAATGTGGGTGCTGAAGCTGGTGTAACTACTAAACTAAAAGTGTTGCGGCTAGATGAACGAGTTAGATTAATAGATTCACCAGGACTTGATGATGTCCGTGCAGAGAATAGTGAGATTACACGAGAATTTTTAAAACATATTGATGTAGGCATACTCGTTGTAACTGGTGCTTCAGATGCCTCTCAGAAAAGATACTTAGATGACCTTCAATCGCACTGTGATTCTGTATTTGTAGTGCTGAATAAAATCGACGAGTGGGATCGGCTAGATCCCTCAGCTTTAGAAAAGGTTATTAATCAGTGGAAACAGGCACTTCAGATCGAAAAAATTTACCCAGTGTGTGCATTCGGCTACGATCCGGGAACTCGTCCTGAAATTCCACTAGATATTCGTGGTGTTTCCGGGCTTCGGGAGGATCTCCAAAATTTTTTAGCTTCAAAGGGAAAGGATCTACTACTTGCCCGCCACATGGATGATAAAAAATCCTCTGCGACCACTATCATAGTGGGGGCATTAGTTACAGTTGCTGTTCAAGCATTTATTCCTGGTGGGGCAGCTCTTATGACAGCTACACAAGCTGCCGCAATTGTTTCCTTATACTATCTTTACACTGGTGAAGTTCTTTCCTCGAAAGCTGCCTTTGCCATACTTCCGGTAGTTGCTGTTGAAGCAGCTGGAACATCTCTTTTTATCTGGGTTCAATCATTCTTGCCACCAACAGGAGTTGTTAATATTGCAGCGGCAGGTATTGCTGTTAGTATTACTGTTGCCATCTTAGCTACTATCAATTCCATACTTGCAAGTGGAGCAAAGCTTGAGGAGGAAGAACTCCTTAAGTCAAAATTCCGAACTTATCAAAAGCAAACAGTAATGGCTTTAAAAGATTTAGCATTGACAGATGTAAAGGATTTGCCATCTTGGAAAGCGATTATCGAAAAAATTATCTAGACAAGGTTCATTGATTTAAACAACAGCGATCGCATCCACATATCCCTTCGCCTAGGCACAAGTTAGACATTTCCGAAAGCACGATCGCTCTCACGGCTAATTACACCTCATCAGGATTAATTCCCATCTGGCGTAAACGTTCTGCTAATCTTTCAGTCCGAAGGCGTTCTTGTTCAAGTTGCTCATCGCTACTCAGCAAGAGATTTCCTTGTGCATCCCACCAACGTAACCAAGGCGCTTCCATATTTCTATATTGTCCTTGCCAGATGCCTAACTCAACGCCCATTGCAGAAATTGGATAGCGATCGCGCTCATTTGCTTTCATGAGTTCATAGCGACCGTCCACCAGGTGATACACTTCCACTGAGGCTTTCTTCACCTCATAAATGCCATAGAAAGGGACGCGAATTGCCTGTTCATATACCCAAAATTTGCCAGTAATGGGTGTATTGTCTCGTTCTTCGGAACCATCCCCAGAGACAAATTCCAGCACTATTAATGGTGCAATATATTCCTGCCATAAGACGTAAGAACGACGAAACTGATCGTTCAGCATCGGCGGTACATTGGGAACGTAAAACCAATCTGGTGCTTCTGCGCCTTTTTCTGGAGGTTCGGTGATGCGCCAATATATGCCACAATCTTGACCGATAGCGTATTGATTATCGGGATGAAGTTGCTGCAATATAGGTCTAATAGAATCAGTTAGTAGAATGCTTTGAGGATCTTCTTGGAAGTTTTTCCCGAAAGTACCGTTCGAGTCGGGCAACTCCGTGTGATCTGGAAGATGGGTAATGTCTAGTTCGGGGGAGTTGGCAAGAGTCATAGAACTGCGTATTTTGGAGAGAATTATATCTATTTTAGGTTTGGGTAGGAGCGCGATCGCATCCTAAAAAAGCCGGATAAATTGAAATTTATCCGGCTTCCGATTCTGGTGGTGATGCCTCTAAAGATGCCAATTTTGCCTTTCTTGATTGCCTCATTGATTCCCCGACTGTGACATTGAGTTGGTCGCCGATTAAAAGTACCAAAGAACTCATATAAAGCCATAGCATTAACACGATCACAGCACCCACTGCGCCGTAAGCTCTGTTGTAATTGCCAAAGTTGGACACATAAAGCCGAAACAAAGCTGATATGATCGCCCAAGATACTGCCGCCACTATTGCCCCCGGCATAATTGGCGTTCCTTTAACCCAGCGGCTGGGGCCATAACGATAAATAAAAGCAAAAGCTGAGGCGACGATTATAAGCGCCATAGGCCAGCTAAAAAGCCGCCAAATTGCTAGCAATCCTGACCCTAAAAGCCCACTTTGATAAGCGACGAATCGCACAATTAGATCGCTGATAAATACGAGAAAGGAAGCTGTAATTAATAGTAAAATTGTGCCAATTGTTAGTCCGAGAGAAATTAACTTGGCTTTCCAAAAGGGTCGAGTTCGCTCAGGGGGGATTTGATGGATTTGATCCAGGGCGTTCATAGCGGCACTTAAGGCCCCAGAGGAAGCCCAAATTGCGGCAAAGAAGCTGATGGAAAACAGCCCTTGATTTCTAGATTGGCTAATTTCTTGGACGAAACCTTCAATCAGAAAAAGAACTTCTTTAGGGGCAACCTCACTTAATTGACCAGCCAGCTGGTCAAAGGTGGATGTTGAAAATTCAAACAGCCCAATGGCGGTTAGGATAGCCAAGATAGCAGGAAACAGAGCTAACATGGCGTTGTATGCCATTTCTGCTGAGTGACCCGTTAACCGCCTTTGGGCTACCCGCTGGAAGGTTTTCTTTAAGGTTGCCCAGCCCAGATGTCGAAAGAAACGGAAAAAGCGCAGCGATCGCATTATTTTGGTTTTGGCTACAACGTTTCCTATAATGTGCCAAATCAATCGCCAAGGTTACAGGGATCGGGCGAAATTATCCATAATGTTTTATTAGGATTGGACAAATTTTGCAGAATCGATCGTTGCAACGGATGAGGAGCTGTTTTTAATGAGCCACGAGGTATCGCAGTGGTTGAGTGAAATTAAGGCGCTAAAACAGCAAATAGTAGAGTTAGAGCGCGATCGCGATGCGGCGCTAGAAAGTGCTGCATCCTGGCGGCAGCTGTACGCTACAGAAGCGCAGCAACGCCGAACTGAGGCACGTCTTGCTCAGCAACAGATTAAAAAGCTCACAAGCCAACTACAGCAAATCCAAAGTTTGCCACAACCCAAGGCGGACGATCCTGGTGCTGTGGCGGCGATTGTAGAGGAAGTGGAACAGCTGCAAAACTTTGAGGAATTGAAAACGAAACTGATGGAGGCGATGGTTGAGCGCGATCGCCTTGCAATCGACTTAAAATCTGAACAGGCAAGTCATGCTCAAACCCGTAAAACTCTCACTACGGCTATCGGGGATACTTTAGATAGACTTAGCCGCGAACGCATGACTCGCCAAGAAAGTCCAGCGTCAGGAGTCAATGGTCAGTGGAAAAGCAAACAACCACCAACAACTGACAACTGACAGATGTATCGCCTGTCATTGCTAGGACAGGCGATACCAACTGACATTAATTATTTAAAATCCCATTGCCTGAGCCACTGCTGCTACTTCTGGCTCAATTCCCTGCTTAAATGAATTTTGGGAGTGTTTAATCGCCGTATCTGGGTCTTTAAGGCCGTTGCCCGTGAGGACGCACACTACGGTAGCGCCCGCAGGAACTTGGTCTTTCACCTTTAGAAGTCCGGCGACGGAAGCAGCGCTGGCGGGTTCGCAGAAAATGCCTTCTTGTGATGCCAACATACGATAGGCATCCAAAATTTCTTCCTCTGTCACTGCTGCGAACTGCCCAAGGCTTGCTTGTTGAGTCGCGATCGCTTTCTCCCAATTTGCCGGGTTACCGATCCTAATTGCTGTTGCCAAGGTTTCTGGATTCGTCACTACCTTCCCCGTAACTAGAGGAGACGCGCCAGATGCTTGAAATCCCATCATTCGAGGCAAGCGATCACATTTCCCGTCTTGATGGTATTGACAAAAACCCATCCAATATGCTGTTATATTCCCTGCATTGCCTACGGGAATGCAGAGCCAATCAGGGGCATTTCCCAAAACTTCTACAATTTCAAAAGCCGCCGTTTTCTGTCCTTCCAAACGGTAGGGGTTCACCGAGTTTACCAAAGTGACCGGATAACTCTGTGCCATTTCCCGGACAATTTCCAGCGCTTGGTCAAAATTTCCCTTAATTGCCATAACTTCCGCCCCATACAGCAAAGCCTGGGCTAATTTGCCCAAGGCTACGTACCCATCGGGAATGAGTACAAATGCCCTCATCCCGCCGCGACGGGCATAGGCTGCTGCTGCTGCTGAAGTGTTCCCGGTACTGGCACAAATTACAGCTTTTGCCCCGGCTTCCTTCGCCTTGGAAATCGCCATCGTCATCCCCCGGTCTTTAAAGCTACCAGTGGGGTTGAGACCATCGTATTTTACAAAAACTCGTACCTGTTTCCCGATAATTTGCGCGATCGCGGGAACGGGAATCAGCGGAGTATTGCCTTCCAGCAGCGTCACCACTGGCGTTGTTTGTGTAACAGGCAGATATTGCCGATACGCCTCAATTAGTCCAGGCCAACTGGGGCGTTCAGGGGTGCCGTTAACGGCAGGAGAATTAGTCGCAGATACAGTTACCACAGCAATCAATCGATTTTTGATTTTTGATTTTGGATTGATCCTATAGCTAAAGCTATGGGCTTGGAGATTTTAGATTTTACATTTACGATTTGTGACCTAATTAAAGGTTTCTACCGATGTTCTTTCCAATCCAAAATCATCGGAGGCGGAGCTGGAACCTCCGCAAAATCCAAAATCGGCTTGGTCAGAGGGGGGTTCAGGGGACAATTATTGCTAGTCCCCAGTCCCTAGTCCCTACTTAATTCCGAATTCCTTCTGGCTTCGGGCTTCTGACCTCTGTATCCTGACTTTTGACTTCTGGTTTGGGGCGCTTGACCAGCTTTGGCTTGGAACCTTGACGGTCGTCCAGTGGCATTTCTGCCTCATTTGACAGCCAAGAAGGACGAGTCTGATCGTAAACAATTTGCAGTGCTGCTGCTGCGATCGCGTGAGCGTCGTATTCTTCACCTAGCTGCGCGACCACTGGCAAGAAGGAAGCCATGCGTTCGCCGCTCAATACTTCCCGTACCTGAGCTTGCAGTTTTTCCAAACGCCGCCCTTCAATTTCCGCCCGTGTGGGAATCGGGACAATTTTCAGGGTTTGGCGGACTTTCCGCTCAATTAGCACCAGCTTGCGCCGATCCATTGGCTGAATCAGAGAAATAGCTGTTCCGCCATTACCAGCGCGACCAGTACGGCCGATCCGGTGGATGTAGCTTTCTACGCTATCGGGTAGATCGTAGTTAATTACGTGGCTCAGGT
The DNA here is from genome assembly GCF_014695915.1 of Trichocoleus sp. FACHB-40. Lineage (GTDB taxonomy): Bacteria > Cyanobacteriota > Cyanobacteriia > Cyanobacteriales > FACHB-T130 > Funiculus > Funiculus sociatus. Next base: position 105,055 of record NZ_JACJPF010000046.1, on the reverse strand, counting down.
GGTCAACGTCTAAACCGCGTGCGGCAATATCTGTTGCAACCACCCAGCGCACCTGATGTTGCCGGAACCGCATTAATAGACGCTCCCGTGCTTGTTGATTCAGGTCACCGTGGTACTCGTCTACACTGTGTCCAGCGGCTTGCAGCTGGTTGGTGAGTTCTGCTGCGGTGCGTCGCGTCCGCACGAAGATCAAAGCAGATTCGGGATCTTCTAGTTCCAGGATGGGCAACAAGGCTCTGGATTTTGACCAGCCCCGCGGCACCATGTAGACTACTTGGTTAATTCGCGATGGAGCTGCTTTGGGTTGCTCCACTGTGAGCATAATAGGCGATCGCAGGAATTTAGCGATCAGCTTCTGAATTGTGGGAGGCATCGTGGCAGAGAAAAATGCCGTTTGCCTTTCCGATGGAACTTGCTTGAGGATGGTTTCCACATCATCAATAAAGCCCATGCTCAGCATTTCATCAGCTTCATCCAAAACCAAAAAGTTGACTTGATCCAGCTTGAGGTCGCCTCGATTTAGCAAGTCGATCACCCGTCCTGGTGTTCCCACCACAACTTGCACGCCCTTTCTCAGGGACTGGATCTGGCGGTCAATCGATTGACCACCATATACTGTTAGCACTCCCAAGCGGCGCTCGCTTGTGAAGGTGCGAATTGCTTGCGAGACTTGCTGCGCCAGCTCTCGTGTCGGTGTCAAAATTAAAGCTTGGACTGCGGGATTTTTGATATCTACCCGCTCCAAAATTGGCAGCGAAAAAGCAGCTGTTTTACCAGTTCCAGTTTGTGATTGTCCTACCACATCCCGGCCTGCCAGCATCTGCGGAATCGCTTGTGTTTGAATTTGCGTGGGCTCAGTAAAGCCTAGTTTTTCTAGCTGCTGAACACGGGCTTCTGATAGTCCCAAGCTTGTAAACGAAAGAGTCATAGTTGTTTGTTCTTAGTTAGTACAGTGTGCAATTTCGCAGTGAAGCGATTGTTAGCAAAGCGCCTGAATAATAGAGATAGGGGCGCGTAAGAGCAGTATGAAGTTTGAAGTATAAAACTATCTTTTATCTTTATGCTTCAGCCTTCATTTTTTAGCATGAGAGCTTTTATTCTTGATCCTTCAGCCTTCAGGATTGAGCGACGACATGACCATATAAGTCGTAGATGTCAGCGTCTGTAATTTCTACAGATACTATCGATCCCAGAGGAGCATCGCCTTCAACGTACACTAATCCATCCACCTCCGGGGAAAACCGGGTCGATCGACCAATTAGTTCGCCTGTCTCTGGATGTTCTTGCTCAATCAAAACATCCATTACCTTACCCACTTGGGCTTGATTTTTCTTCAAGGATATCGGCTGTTGGACTTCCATCAGAGCATCCCGGCGTGCCTCCATCACTTCTTGGGAGAGTTGAGAGGGCAAGTTGTACGCTGGGGTTCCTTCCTCTGGTGAGAAAGTAAATACACCTACATGGTCAAACTCATGCCGTCCGACGAACCCCAGCAGATGTTCAAAATGTTCATCTGTTTCGCCTGGGAATCCGACAATGAACGTTGTCCGCAGCACAGCATCGGGAAGCGCTGTTTTAATCCGGTCAATGATTTGGTCATTAACCTGTCCTTGCCAAGGTCGGTTCATGGCGCGGAGGATGTCCGGATGAGAGTGCTGTAAGGGTAAATCTAGATAAGGCAATACGTTAGGTGTCTCCTGAATTGCTTCTATCACCTGGGGCGTTAGACCAGTGGGATAGGCATAGTGCATCCGAATCCAAGGAATGTCCACTTTCCCTAGTTCCCGCAGGAGTTGAGCCAGTTTTGGCTCTTTGTAAATATCCAGACCGTAGTTTGTGGTGATCTGTGATATGAGAATTAACTCCTGTACGCCTTCAGCAGCTAGCTGTTGGGCTTCGGTAACGATGGATTCAATCGAGCGCGATCGCTGATTTCCCCTGAGATGAGGAATTATGCAAAACGCACAGCGGTAATCACATCCTTCCGCTACCCGCAGGTACGCGACACCTTCTGATGTCGTGCGGTAGCGAGGTGTCGTTTCATCGGCAATGTAGGTCGGCTCAGATGAAACCTGTTTGACCCTCTCGCCGTCTTCAACTCTTTGAATCACATCGACGATTTTCTGATAATCGCCGCTGCCCACGACTGCAACCGCTTCTGGTAATTCCTCCAGCAGTTGCTCTTGGAAATGCTGCGCCATGCAGCCTGCGATCACAATTTTTTTATTCGCTTCCGCCAGTTCTACCAAGGTGCGGACTGACTCTGCCCTTGCTGCTTCAATAAAACTGCATGTATTTACTATAACATAATCTGCTAATTCTTCATTAGTATCTACTTGGTAGCCTGCCTGTACCAGCAGACCCAGCATATGTTCGGTATCTATTCGGTTTTTTTCACACCCCAAGTGGGATATCGCAATTGTTGGCTTATTGCCCATGCCGTTTGTAAGCAAAGTTGTAGGAAAAAAATTTGTTAGTTCGTTCAAGGCTAAAATATTGTAACTTAATTTAACGCACAGCGGTGTACTACCTAGCCAAGTGTGCCAGACTGGGAGGAAAAAGGCAGATCGTGGAAATGCAATTAGCCTTGGTGAGAAAGTACCTTGATTTGCTTTCCCCAAGGGGTTAAGAGCTAATTCTAGTTGAAGCTCCCTACCCTGCCTTGTGGACAAGGGTAGAGATTTTAAAAGAATGCCCCAAGGAGCCTTACTTTCAATCGATGCTCCAATCTAGTAGCTACTGGCGATCAAAAATGATCAAGGGGTAGACCCGCTTAAACAGATAAAATTCTATAGAGGCATCATCCGAGGTGCGATTCATTTCACTACTATTTTTGCAGACGCTGGAGGTTAGCCTACAGGTGTGGCAAAAATTCGTCGGTGTTTTCAGGTAGACAAGTGGACTTAAATCAAATCTTCAAGACACCGAACCCAATTATTGGCGTGGTTCATCTTCTGCCGCTGCCGACATCCCCTCGCTGGGGGGGAAGCCTGAAAGCGGTTATCGATCGGGCTGAGCAAGAAGCGACAGCGCTGAGTGCTGGGGGCGTGAACGGCATTATTGTAGAAAATTTTTTTGATGCCCCTTTTACGAAAAACCAGGTAGATCCAGCTGTTGTCAGTGCGATGACCCTGATTGTGCAGCGGCTGATGAATTTGGTAACACTACCAGTGGGGATCAATGTGTTACGCAATGATGCTCATAGCGCGATCGCGATCGCATCCTGCGTCCAAGCCCACTTTATCCGGGTCAATGTCCTCACAGGCGTGATGGCAACCGACCAAGGACTGATCGAGGGAGAGGCGCATCAACTGCTGCGCTACCGTCGAGAACTAGGCAGCAATGTCAAAATTTTGGCAGACGTTTTGGTAAAACATGGTCGCCCATTGGGTTCCCCGAATCTAACAACAGCCGTACAAGAGACAATCGAGCGAGGGTTAGCAGATGGTGTTATCCTCAGCGGTTGGGCGACAGGCAGCCCGCCCACTCTCGAAGACTTGGAACTGGCAAGCGCCGCAGCCAATGGCACGCCAGTATTTATTGGCAGTGGAGCCAGCTGGGAAAATATTTCGACGCTGATGCAAGCAGCAGACGGCGTAATAGTTTCCAGTTCTCTCAAGCGCCACGGGCGAATTGAGCAGCCGATTGACCCGATTCGCGTTAGCCAATTTGTGGAAGCAACCCGACGCAGCGTTCCAGCAAAATCGGAACAAAAGTCAGTTTCCTCTGTCAGTTTGTAGTTGTTAGTTGTGAAATCAATTGTTAGTTTTTAGTTGTGTATTAACCCGAAAAACAACAACTAAAACTTTTTACGTCTTAATACCTCAGCTTGCGCTTACAGTCCTCATACCTCATTACTGATATGAGTCGCCGACGTTCTACTCCTTGGATTCATCGCTGGTCGCGCCTTCTAATAGCTGCGATCGCTCTTTTAGGTGCCTTAGTAACTGGTTATCTTACCGTTGTTAAGTTAACAGGAGGTGCAGCCGCTTGTCCCACCACCGGCTGCGAACAAGTCCTCTCCAGTCCCTACGCAACCGTCTTTGGTGTACCTCTAACTTTGTTTGGTTTGCTGGCTTATATCGGTATGGCGGCTTTCGCCCTAGCGCCAATGGCAGTCAACCCAGCCGAAAAGAAAGACCTGCACTCGAAACTAGATAACTGGACTTGGCTGCTGCTTTTTGCTGGTGGCACTGCCATGACCATTTTCAGCGGCTATCTACTGTATTTGCTGGCATTTGAAATTAAAGCCGTTTGTCTGTATTGCCTTGCCTCCGCCTTGTTCTCCTTTAGCCTGTTGGTGCTGACGCTGATAGGTCGTGCCTGGGAAGATATCGGGCAACTCTTCTTTACTGGTATTGTGGTTGGCATGGTGGCGCTAATTGGCACTCTGGGTGTCTATGCCAGCACAAAGTCATCGCTGGCGACGAACCCGATAGCTCCCAATCAAGATCCCAGTGCAATCCTTAATCCAGTGGGTTCGCCCCAGCCTGGGATTGGCTGGGAAGTTACCACCAAATCCGGCCCTGCTGAAATTGCTCTGGCGCGTCATCTCAACCAAATTGGAGCCAAGATGTATAGCGCTTACTGGTGTCCCCATTGCTACCAGCAAAAGCAGCTGTTTGGTAAAGAGGGTTTCAATGAACTCGGCCTAGTTGAGTGTGCTGCTGATGGAAAAAACGCACAGCCAGATGCCTGCGTCAGTGCTGGGATTAAAAGCTACCCAACCTGGCAAATTAAGGGTCAACCTGTCGCTGGTGTCCAATCTTTGGAGAAACTAGCCGATCTATCCGGCTATCAAGGCCCCCGTAATTTCAATTATTCTTGGCCCGCTCCTTAAAAAAGTTTGTGTCTAGAAGCCTGGTAAACCGCCCGCTATGCCAGAGCCAGAAATGCTTCTAGCTCTGGCAAGGGAGGGCTGCTATTGGAGGCGCAAGTTTTGCAGCGATCGCTCATACAGATATTCCTACCACTATTCCATCAAGCTATAGCACCATAGTCTATATAAGAAAATTGAACTTTTGGCAAAATCGTGCAGCCAACCCAGATAGTGAAACAAACTTTATGGGCAAGACTCAGGCAATGGTTCCATCAAGAGCGCAGAGTCCTACTTACCTCCTCGACTGTAGCGAGCTGCGTTATCATTCTGCGTTTTGCTGGATTTTTGCAGTCCTGGGAATTGTCTGCTTTAGACCAAGTATTTCGTCTGCGTCCCCCAGAATCTCCCAACGAGCGAATAGTTATTGTCGAAATTAATGAAAAAGACTTGCAGCAGGTGGGACAATGGCCCATCCCTGATGCTGTCATGGCAACTTTGTTGCAGAAAATAAATGCCTTCAAACCTCGCGCTATTGGACTAGATATTTATCGCGATCTGCCAGTCAAACCCGGTTATAGGGAATTTATCAAAGCTTGTGAAACCATCCCCAACTTGATAGGGATAGAACTACTTCCAGATGAAAAAAGCTTAGGTGTCCCACCTCCACCGCCGCTGAAGGTGAACAACCAATTTGGTTTTAATAATGTTGTCGTTGACCCTGATGGCAAGGTACGCCGCAGTCTTCTGTATTGGCACGTGGATGGCAAACGGCATACAAGTTTTGCGCTCCAACTGGCTTTAATCTATCTCAAGGCGGAAGGCATTACCCCCAAAGGATCGCGGGTTAATCCCAGGTATTTGCAGATGGGTCAGGCTGTGTTTCGCCGCTTTGAGTCCACTGACGGTGCTTATGTGCAGGCTGATGCCAAAGGATATCAGATTTTGGCAAACTTTCGCCGGCCCTCTAGCTTTCGGATTGTCTCCATGTCAGACATTCTCTTCAACCGCGTAGAACCTGGCTTGTTGCGCGATCGCGTTGTTTTGATTGGTTCAACCGCCTCCAGCCTTCAGGATTTCTTCTACACCCCTTACAGCAATAATCTCGTCAAGGCCGCACAGCCCATTTCTGGCGTTGAGTTGCACGCCGATTTCTTAAGTCAAATCCTCTCCGCCGCCCTCGATGGACGCCCCTTAATCAATACCTGGTCTGACCTAGTAGAAGCTTTGTGGATTTTCGGCTGGTGCTGGATTGGTGCCAGTGTTAGTTGGCGATTGCCTTTTCCCAAAAAGTCGGTTATCAGTATGTTTTTGGCGGGTACGGGTCTGATTGGTATCTGTTATCTCGCCTTTTTAATTGGTTGGTGGATACCTATTATTCCTCCTTTGCTGGCGTTAAATGGATCTGCCCTTGTCATCACAGGTCATCTAGCCTATCTCAAGGAAGAATTAAAACGCTCTAAAGACTTTTTGCAGACAGTGATTAATACTATTCCTGACCCAATTTTTGTCAAAGACACAGAACATCACTGGATTATATTAAATCAAGCATATTGTAAGTTCAGCGGTTATCCCCTGGAAATATTAATTGAGAAATCCCCTTATGACTTTTTCTCTAAACACGAAGCTGATGTTTTTTGGGAGAACAACGAACGGGTTTTCCAAACTGGTAAGGAGCAGGAAAATGAGGAGGAATTTACCGATGCCTTGGGAAATACTCATCTGATTGCCACCAAAAGGTCGCTTCACAAAGATGCTGCTGGCAATATATTTTTAGTCGGTGTGATTCGCGATATTACTGAGCGCAAGCAGTTGGAAGAAGAACTGAAGCGAACAGCAGCAGAATTGACCCGTGATAACGCTGAACTAAAACAGGAAGAAATGCAGTTGCGTCATCTTGCCTATCACGACCCGCTAACAGGCCTACCCAACCGGCAACACTTCCACGACTGCTTGCATCAGTCTCTGCAATGGGCTAATAGCAATAACCAGTTGGTTGCGCTTCTATTTCTTGACCTGGATGGCTTTAAGCAGGTTAATGATAGCCTCGGACATGATAAGGGCGACTTGCTGCTAAAAATTGTAGCCCAACGGCTAAAGGCTTGCTTGCGCGGCAGCGATACCGTCTCGCGCTTGGGGGGCGATGAGTTTACGGTGATTCTTCCAGCTATTAAGAAAGTGCAAGATGCCGCTACAGTAGCAGAAAAGATTCTAGAAACTCTCTCGCGCGCTTTCGTGCTGGATGGAGATACCGTTTTCGTAACGGTCAGTATAGGTATTAGCGTCTATCCCCTCGATAGTAATGAGCTAAATACGTTAATTAAAAATGCCGATTCCGCTATGTACCGTGCTAAAGAACAGGGTCGGAATCAATTTGTATTATCTTAAGTTTTCCGGTTCCTGCTGCCATGCGGAATTTGAGGTGCTTTATAAGGGGAAACGCTCATGTTTGGCGCTTCCCTGTAAGCGCCAACACTAAATCGCTGTAAGCATTGCCAGTCCTATATACGTGCAAGTGCTGTGTCAATACTTCTCGGATAAGCGACTATGTGAAACCAAGCAGTAGCCTGGACGCGCTACTAAAATTTTTTCTAACCGAGAAGTATTGAGTGCTGTGTTCTTACAGGAACGCGAAAACGCGGAATTTTGCAAAATCTACCCTTGGGAGCATCCTCTTAATTCAATCAACAATATGTAAGAATAATATAAGTTTTTTAAATACATCTTAAAGATAGATGTGTAATTGTCTTCACTAAGGTAAAGAGGTTTTTTCCTGAAGAAGATAAAAATTTAGATTATTATAAATTTCCGGAAGAGTGGTTATTACTCCGGAATAGTGGTTATTACTATTGTTGAAAATACTGAAATGCTAAACATCTTTCATCAGCATCTGGGTTGAGATTTCGCTCTCAGAATTTGAGAGTGCAAAAGCAATAGAACAACTTGTATACCTTTAGACGAGTTGACTTTAACCATTTCTAACTTTACAGAATCTTTATAAAAGAACTATCTTTTATGAAAAGAATGTAAATGAAATATTTCTTAAAAATGCCACCGGATTCTGTCATCGGTATATATACTGATAATACTGACACTTCCAAAAGTGGCGCTCCATCCAAAAGTTTAGGAACTATAACGGGTGTTATGAGTAAATGCCGCAAACTCACAGGAATAGCAACTTTACTAATAGGGTTGCAATTGTTTATCCCTCAGATAGCTGCCGCAAAAGTAAATATCATTGTGGCTACCGATAGCCAGTCAAACAGCTTGTCGATTGACGCTGATGCTAAAAATTCGCTGAAGTCTGCCGTGGAAACGGGGGCAGAACAGCCCTACGATCCAGGTGATAATGGTGGCCCCAGCACGACCCAAGGTGGAGGAAGACGCTAAAGAAAGCCACAGCGCGCAGCGTCTGGTTGGAAAAAGGCAAAAGTTAAAAGAAAGAAATTTGTTTTGTGTTTTGTTGGGATTAGTTTTTTAATAAAGACGATTTCCACAAACGGTTTTTTTGAACTAAGGTGTGGACTTGCCAGCTTGGTAAGACTTCAGAGAAGTCAGTTCGGTAGTGTCCTCCTCGACTTTCGGTGCGAAAAGCAGCACTTTTCAGGATGAGGTATGCCACATCTAGTAAGTTATAGGTTTCTCCCCAGGTTCGTACAGATGAGGTGGCGTCAGGTAAATTGAAGCTGACAGTTTGACCGGGGGTTAAATTTAGCAGGTACTGACTCAAAGAAAGGGCAGCAAATTCTTGTTGCCAAACTTCTATTTGCGCGATCGCATCCTCTAAAACTTCCTGTGACCGACAAATTCCAGCACTTTGCCATACTAAGCGTGGTAACTCTTGCCGCAAAGTGGCAATTTTCTCTATATCTGAAGGATCTAGGATGTTGAGCGAAGGATGAATTAATTCTTCATTTATCTTTGAATAATCATCCTTGATTATTTCCAGCTTCGCCAGTTGAGCGCCAAACACCAAACATTCCAGCAGCGAGTTACTGGCGAGACGATTAGCACCATGAACTCCGGTACTTGCTGTTTCTCCGACAGCATATAAACCGGGGATTGAGGTGTGGTTCATCAAATCGGTGGCGACACCTCCCATCCAATAATGAGCAGCTGGCGCAACGGGAATCGGTTCCCGAAAAACATCAATTCCCCAGCGTTGACAAACCTGAATAATATTCGGGAAGCGGTGGCGAATTTTCTCTTCGGGGATTGGGCGCAAATCCAAGAAAACGTGACCTGTAGAAGGATCGGCGGCAATTTTCTGTAAGTGGCTGAAAATAGCCCGACTGACCACATCTCTAGGGGCGAGTTCACCAGCGGGGTGATAATCAAAGGCAAATCGTCGCCCGACCGAATCTACCAAATGAGCGCCTTCGCCGCGTACTGCTTCGCTGATCAGAAAACGAGGCGCACCCGGTTTAGTTAAGGCGGTGGGGTGAAATTGGACAAATTCTAAGTCGCGGAGGATAGCACCACTCCGCCATGCGATCGCTACCCCATCTCCCGTACTCACAGATGGGTTAGTCGTCTGAGCAAATACTTGACCGCCGCCGCCTGTCGCCAGCACCACAGCACCCGCTCGTACCCAGCTTACATGACCTTGATAGACAAGGCTAATTCCCTGACACCGCTTGCTTTCGGGATTAAGCCACAGACTCAAAGCAAATGCCTGAGATATAACCTGAATATTCTTTCGCTTTAGGACTTGCTCAGTCAGAGTAACAATTATTGCCCTACCCGTTGTATCAGCAGCATGAAGTACGCGAGGACGAGAGTGCGCCGCTTCCAAAGTCATAGCTAGTTGGCTTCCTTTGCGGTCAAAGGCGACACCCATATCCACCAGAGAGGCGATGCAATCAGGTGCCTCTTCTACGAGAAACTTCACCGCTTCCAAGTCACACAACCCAGCACCAGCGAACATCGTATCCTCAACGTGCAAAATCGGTGAGTCAGAGGGAGCGATCGCTGCTGCAATGCCACCTTGCGCCCAGTCGCTGGCAGAAAGGGGCAGGTTATCTTTGGTAATTAAGCCCACTTGATAAGATTCTGGTAGGCAAAGCGCTGCATAGAGTCCAGCTGCACCAGCACCTACTACTAGGACATCAAACTGGGTGGGGATATTTATTTCCGGTAAAGAATCAAAGTTTTTTGGATTCAACGAAAATTTCCTTGCTACTTCCACTAATGATAAATAACCCACTCCCCTAGAGGAGTGGGTTATTAAAACGGCTTACCTACTAACGTGGTTTTTAGTAGTAGCCGTTGTTATAGCGATCGCCACCTTCGACAAAGGTTTCGTCCACTTCCGTTACCGTGAAGTTATCCAGGTTAGCTTGCAGCCGTTCTTTTTGGCTTTCGCTTAGCCCGGCAATTTTCAGGACATCCTCCACATTCTTGTATGGAGCATTATCGACAACCTTCCTAGCCAATGTCGGGTACATTCCGGGATATTGCCGAAAAGCCCGCACGTTGGTATTGTTCAAATCGATTTTTTTACCGAATTCAGTGGCTAGTTTATCGTCCGCGCGATTCCGTAGCTTCTCTAGGGGAGCCTCAACTGCTGCCAATACCGATGAAGAGCGCAGTGTTACGCCCGTCAAATCGGCTGCATACGCATTTTGGGTCAGCCCCAGCCATCCCAGGCAGCTCACCAACAAAGCCAACACACTCACTAGACGAACCAATCGTTTCATAGTCTTCCATCCTCCTAACACAGCATCTTTGAGGATATTATCTCCTCTATTAGTTTAATTTTTGTTTTCTATTTTCTCATCTTATGGCAGCATGGGGATACTTGAGACTCCCAAACCATTAGCAGGCTTGTAGTCTAACCAAATCTTAATAAAGAGCTAAAATCCGATCGGAGAACCGGAGTTTTGTGGCAAGATAAAAGATTGTTCCTCAAGATAGTTAAGCGGATATGGCTCTTAGATTAGGCGACCAGGTTCCCGACTTCACTCAAGATTCTAGTGAAGGCAATATCAACTTTTACCAGTGGGCTGGCGATAGCTGGGTAGTGCTATTCTCCCACCCTGCCGATTTTACCCCCGTTTGTACCACTGAACTCGGTGAAGTCGCCCGCCTCAAGCCGGAATTTGACAAGCGCAACGTCAAGGCACTGGCTTTGAGCGTGGATGACGTAGAATCTCACAAAGGCTGGATTGGCGATATCGAAGAAACTCAGAATGTTGGTTTGAATTACCCAATCCTTGCAGATCCGGATAAGAAGGTTTCTGACCTTTACGACATGATCCACCCCAACGCTGCTAACACAGTAACGGTGCGTTCTGTGTTCATCATCGATCCGCAGAAAAAGCTGCGTCTCACCTTCACCTACCCCCCCAGCACCGGGCGCAATTTCGATGAAATTTTGCGAGTGATTGATTCTCTGCAACTGACCGACCATTACAGCGTCGCTACTCCTGCTAACTGGACAGAGGGAGGTGATTGTGTAATCGTCCCATCTCTGAAAGATCCAGAAGTGTTAAAAGAGAAATTCCCCAAAGGTTACACCGAAATCAAACCGTATCTGCGGATGACTCCTCAACCGGACAAGTAAGGCAAAAGTAAAAAGGTAAAATTTTGTAGGGTGGGCATTGCTCACCCTACTTTGTTAAAGGGTAGAGAAAAGTAAGCGATCGCACTACCATTGAAATCATCTCCATTAGGAAATAGACGCATACACTATGCTTTCATCCCCGTTAGTTGTCAGAATTCCGCCCTCAATGCAAATGACAGATGACGATTTTTTTGAGTTCTGTCAAGTTAATCGTGACTTACGCATTGAAAGAAATAAATTTGGAGAATTGGTGATTATGCCTCCGACAGGCTCAGAGACAGGAAACAGAGAAGGTAATATATTTGGACAGCTATGGGTTTGGTCAGAACAAGATGGCACAGGTATAACTTTTAGTCCAAGTGCTGGATTTAAACTATCAACAGGGGCAGAACGTTCGCCTGATGCGTCATGGATCAGACTGGAACGATGGAATACTTTATCAGCCGAACAAAAGCAAAGGTTTGCTCCCATCTGTCCAGATTTTGTAGTTGAACTCAGGTCGCATTCTGATAATCTTAAGCCTTTGCAAGAAAAGATGTTGGAATATATGCAAGAGCCAGGAGTACAGTTAGGCTGGCTGATTGACCGGAAAAACCGCCAAGTTTATATTTATCGTCCGGGTGAAGAAGTGGAATGTCTAGATAATCCGGCTACAGTTAGTGGCGATCGCGTATTACCTGGATTTGTCCTGAATATGAGTAAAATTTGGTAGAAGCCAAAATAGTACCGCAACGCTTACCTACTCTGGTTGTCGTAAACGAGTGATCGCGCTTTCCAATCAAGCGTCTATCTAAACACCTAATATAAGCCAAAATTTTTATAGAGAATAACTCAGGTAATTTCAGAATGGATATCAAAAATGGATTTGTCGATGCGGTTGGCAATACGCCGCTGATTCGGATAAACAGCTTTAGTGAAGAAACTGGGTGCGAAATCCTGGGAAAAGCAGACTTTCTCAATCCCGGCGGTTCCGTCAAAGACCGCGCCGCGCTTTACATCATCAAAGACGCTGAAGAAAAAGGCTTACTCAAACCCGGCGGTACAGTAGTTGAGGGAACCGCAGGAAATACAGGTATTGGACTAGCCCATATTTGCAACGCTAAAGGCTATAAATGCCTGATTTTCATCCCAGACACCCAATCTCAAGAAAAGATTGATGCCCTAAAAACACTCGGCGCAGAAGTCCGCACCGTTCCCGCCGTACCATACAAAGACCCCAACAACTATGTGAAACTCTCAGGCAGAATTGCGTCCGAAATGGAGAATGCTATCTGGGCGAATCAGTTTGATAATCTGGCAAATCGCCGCGCCCACTACGAAACTACGGGGCCAGAAATTTGGGAACAAACCAACGGTAAAATCGATGCTTGGGTAACATCGACGGGTACGGGCGGCACTTTCGCGGGCGTGTCGATGTTCCTGAAAGACCAAAATCCGGCGATTAAAACTATTTTGGCAGACCCAATGGGTAGTGGACTTTACAGTTATGTCAAGACGGGCGAAATCACAACTGAAGGAAGTTCCATCACCGAAGGCATTGGCAACAGTCGCGTGACGGCGAATATGGAAGGTGTCCCGGTTGATGATGCCATCCGCATTGATGACACTGAGGCTGTGCGAGTGGTTTACCAACTGCTGCGGAAAGATGGGCTGTTTATGGGCGGTTCTACGGGGATTAACGTCGCCGCCGCCGTAGCACTGGCTAAACAGATGGGGCCAGGACATACCATTGTTACGTTGCTTTGTGATGGTGGTTCGCGGTATCAGTCGCGGCTATTTAATCAGGAATGGCTGGCATCGAAGGGACTTTCACCGGATTAAATAAATTAACCCCCAACCCCTACCCGCATTTCAAGGGGCAGGGTGGTTTCATTTATTAAAAGAAAATTCTGTAACGTTGATTCTGGTTGGCGGTAGGGGCTTTTTGATTACCATGCCCCTACAAAATATCGCAATTTTCGATATTTTCTAAGGGTTGTATGAAACCACCCTGCTTCCTGCTTTTCAAGGAGGCTAAGACAAGATTGTTTGATTTTTTACCATGTTAGCGATCGCAGGTTGGGGCGGAGAATGCGAAACTTAACACCCATGAGCATTTGTTGGGTTGAATGCAAGTGTTCCCAGCGTTTGATGATTCCCACCAATAGGTAGATATCCAATTCACAAAACTTGAAACCACAGAGCCATAAATAACGTATAGCAATTAAGCCAACATTTGTATGGGGGTAACTTTGTACGCCCATACAAATGTTGATTAGCGTGGCTTGAAATTACAGATGTTTGAGGGCAATGTATCACCCACCGAAGTATTAGTTTGCCAGAACCGCAGTTGTCGCAAGTTGGGTGCGGTTAAGGTTTTGGCAGCATTTCAGGCACTTCCAGTTCCTGGCATTACTGTAACTGGTAGTCAATGTCTGGGACAATGCGGCAATGGGCCGATGGTGCTGGTGCTTCCGGAACACGTTTGGTATAGTCGCGTCCATCCCGATGAAGTCCCGGCGGTGGTGGAACGACATTTGCGGGGTGGACGAGCGATCGCATCCATGATTTATCGGAAGGTTAAGCAGTAATTACACGTAATCGTGAGTTACAAATGGCACATTAATAAGCTCACCTTGGCTTTCCCCGACCTGCACTTTCAGCCCTTCGCCACCAGCTTTGGTGCGTATATATGCCAATCCAAAGGAACCTTGTTCGGTTTCGGTGTAGCTGGTGAGTTTGCCGACTTTTTCCTCTCCCACGGTAATCACACTCCCAGGTTTTACGGGTGCGCTTAGTCGCACTCCCCAAAGGTGTTGCTTGACTCCTTTATAGGTATTTAAACGGGCAATTGTCTCTTGTCCGATGTAGCAGCCTTTCTCAAAAGAGATTGTCTGCCATAAGCCAGCTTCTAGGGGATTATAATCTTCGGTTAGTTCAAAGTCAGGCGCAGGTCGTCCTTGTTCGATTCGCAGGTGTTCCCAGACGCGATCGCTCATCGGAACTGCCCCAGCTTCTATTATTTTCTCCCACAGCTTCTCGCGATTACCAGCATTTAGGATAAGAGTATATCCCGACGTTGCCAAACCGCTACCTACAGCAACCCGCACATCCTCAAACAATTGGTGCGAGGCATAAGGTTTCCCAATAATTGCACCAGCACCCAACTTTTCTACTAGGGCATCACTTCCCGGCCCAATCAGGCTGAAAGTAGCGGTATCTTCCGTTACATCCTTTAATTGCACCTTGTCAGAGAAAAAGATGTAGCGATCCATTAACTGCATCAATTGCTGGCGGCGAGAAGGTGAAACCAGCAGCAGTACAGAATCTTCAATCACATAAGCAGTGGTTAAGTCAATAGTTCTCGCCGTCGATGTTACAAAAACTGTATCGCAACCTTGTCCTGGTTGGAGTGACTGGAAGTTGTTGGTCGTCTGGTTGTGCAAAAATCGGATGCGGTCATCGTCAGAAACTTGGATGCGTCCCCAGTGAGAGCGATCACACACAGCAACAGAGTCCCGCACCGCTTGGATAGCTGCTGCTTCGTTGCCGTCAATTGTCGATGTTGGCATGGTGATTGTTGCTAATAAGTTTCGATTTTTACCTAGGATTCCTGCTAGGTTCTTTGACTTGAAAATCTTATCAAATCAGGCTGATTGGCTTCAATGTTGTACTCAATATGAAGCTAACATACAGTCAGTAAACTGCTTGTCAAAATACCAGACAACTATAGCAATTCCAGGGTTGGGTACGATACATCTGTAAGGACATGGCAATGCCATGTCCCTACCAAGGTAGACCGGACGCCCGAACCCTGATATATTCCACAAACTGAGAAACGCTGTAAAGTCGCAACCGCATAAACCAAGTTCGCCTGCACGGACTGACAGCAAATTAAGGTTTTGTTTGTGAGCCAGCAAACTTTAATCCGTAAGAGAGTAGCTGCCATGCTAAAGTACGATCCGCTACAACTTCCATCAGAGGAAGAACTACCTTGTTCTGACGATACTCCTGTGGATAATGAACTGCAAAATTTAATCCCTAACTTATTAGGAGCGATTTTAGCCTTCATTTGGCAAGACCGCAGGGACTGGTTTTTTGCTGTAGATATGGGAATTTACCATACAACAGGAACCAATCCCAGAATCCCAATTGTTCCCGATGGCTTCCTCAGTTTAGGGGTAGAGCGGTTGAAGGGTGACAAGTTACGTTTGAGTTACATTGTCTGGAAAGAAAATAACGTTGTACCTGTTTGGGTATTAGAAATTGTCTCTCACACTTACGGAGGAGAGTACGGCAACAAAGCCGCCCAATATGCCCAACTAGGAGTGTTGTACTATGCAATCTACAACCCTGAATACAGCCAGCGCGATAGACACGACCTTTTGGAGGTGTATCGCCTAGTTGATGGAGCTTATGTTCGGCAACCGGGGGAACCCGTGTGGATGCCGGAGATTGGTTTAGGAATTGGGCGGGAACAAGGAACTTATTGGGGAATAACGCGAGAGTGGCTGTATTGGTATGACCAAGATGGGAGAAAGTACCTATCCCCAGAAGAAGCAAGACAAGTGGCTGAACAACAGGCACAGCAGGAGGCTCAAAGGCGACAGATAGCTGAACAACGTGCCGAGCAATTGGCAGCACAATTGAGGGCATTGGGGATTGAGCCGGATGAAGCTTGAAGAAGCGATCGCGTTTAGTGATGAGAATGCGATCGCGCTCTATCTACTATCAATAAATGATTATTGTTGAAATTGGGATAATAACCAAGCACCAACCAAACTTTGATTTTCTTGGCGACTGCGCTGTAAAGCTTCCACTAGCACCGAAATCGCTAATCCCGGCAACACTTGAGACTCAGTAATTCTTTGACTTCCCCCAGCCGATGTGATGGTAAAAGCAATAATTCTGATGTTCACAACATCCACCACCCAATATTCCGCTACTCCTAAATCTTCGTACAGCAGCCGTTTTTGCCCGATATCATCAGATAGTGAAGTATTAGCAATCTCAATCACTAAATCTGGCGCTGGATACTGGTCTAAGTTGATGATTGATGTTCCCCAAGGAATTACATCGGCATTTTCACCAATATAATAAGACACATCTGGTTGACTTTCTTGAACACCTGTTTTTCTATAGGTACAGTTATCCCGTCCATGTATAGGAATGCCTTTGAGGGTAGCAAACAGGTTAACGGCAAAGATAATAATAGTGTGATCGCTGGCGTGGTCAGAGCCGATAGGTGACATTTCTATCCTCAATTGTCCATTGTGGTAATAGCCTTTCGCTTTTTCTAGTTGCGGATCTTCAATCGCCTGGATATATTCATTCCAACTGGCTACAACCCAAGTATCTGTCGTTTTTTTTATTTGTAGTTTACTCATAATTGAAACTATTTGTATCTCTCATCTTTATTGTTATTAATAAAAACACACTCACGAAGGAAATTTATAAATTCTGCTAAAACTTCACTTGAACTAATAATTACCAAAATTGTCTTCCGAAAAGTCCTATCATTTAATTGGACATCTAGGCAACATTCGCTATTATCTATAGAATTTAAAAAAGATTTATGAAAAGACTTCATCTCTTCGTAATCACAATCAACGTTGCTAAGTTGATCGAGATTAAACCCACCTACTGATTCGCCGTGCATAATGGATTTATATCTCAAGGATATCTCCAAGAAGATATCCTCTTTACTAGGTCGTACCCATAGAACTCTCTCTCTTATACCGGAATACGTCACCTTACGTCCGTGAACTCGTTCTTCTTCGACATCTGCTGAAAAGCGTAGAAATAGCAGATGTTTAGTTAATAGGTCGTCATTTACATAAATATGTAAGCCTTCTCTGCATGGGGATAAAACAAGTTGATAACCTTGAAATATTTCCTTTTGGTTAGTATTTTTCAGCCGATAACCTATATATTCAGATGTTGTACAAACTTTAAACTTTTGGTCGAAGCCTGATTGCTCCAGTATCCTTGTAGCCAAAGACATTAAATACTCTCCGGCTTCACTCTTTTTCATGCTTAACGAAACTGGGACGCATACACTGTTCTGGTTTACCTGTTCCTGTTCGTTGCTAACGTTATTTGTGACAGTAGAAGGATAATCGCTTACCCACTCAGGCTTGTACTGGGCGAACGGCTCACGTAAATCACCGCGTTTCGACCGTCGATCGCCTTCAAATTTACTTTTGATGCCGAAGGCGGCATAAAGTTTTTCGATGTGCTTGCGTACAGTTCCTTGATGGATATCCAGAGACTTAGCAATTTCGGCATCTGTACACTTAGCTAACACCATTCGCAATACCTCGACTGTACGAGGGTTCCGCAGCTCCAGCTTTTCCAGTGTTTCTTTGAACTGCTGACGATTCATATCTTTCAAAATATCGCATATTTTATTATCTGCGTACTCTGCGTACTTTGCGTACTGAAATTAGGATAACAGATGCCCATTGTCGTGTGTAGCTGCGTTCTGAGCATGATATTCACAGAAGCATTTGAGTAAAGAAATGAAAATTACAGAAAGTCAGCTCAGATTCCACCAGTTAGAAATACCAGGTATGGAAGAATTTCTCGCCAATCTGGAAACGCAGCCAGAAACTACCAAGATGAACCCAAAACCCATCTCCGAGATTTCGGCTAATAATACACAAATTCAAACCACATTCGATCAGTTGGAAATACCGGGGATGGAAGAATTTCTCTGCAAACTGAAAACACAGCCAAAAACTACTGGCTTAAACGAATACGGCGACGCGATCGCAATTAGCATGAATAATCTCCCTGACGATACTGCTGCTTGAAGAAAAAGCGATCGCGCTATCTTTCCTCCTCTTAGCCCGCGTAGGTGAACTTTGTTTGTGGAGCATCTAGGCTTCAGCCTGCGGGCTTTAGAGATTTTCAACTACTTGGCAAATTCACAAATATTTCTTCCACCAGATGCTTAGCTTTAGCATCCAAAAGGTTCCAGTCTACATCACCAGTGTCTTCTTCAATTAAGCTGGTATCAATCTCTACTTCTGCATTTTCTTGATGGGTCGCTTGATTATAATTGCGAAAACAAACTTGATAGCACAGTTCCCACAAATCAACGCTAACTTCGCGGTCTTGTTGCTGCAAACAAAGCAGATAACCAGGATAGGGATTTGGCATATCAGCTAAAGCATTTTCGATTACAGACGCTTCTTCTGGTGAAGCTGTGGCGAGTTGTTGCTGCAAAGCAGTAAAAGCAGCTTTAGTTTCTTCTGATGTCCCCCCAGACCAAATTAGCACTTCTTTGTAAGTTCCTTTCCAGGTTGATTGATCTAAATGTTTGCGGATGTGGTCAATGATGCGGATGAAGGCTGGCTGCATCAAGATTTCCGCTTGCCCCCAACTGGTAATATCTGTGAATTTTGGTTGCATTATTTTATGGAAGATTAAAAAAGTTGGATAAAAGATTGTTCAAGGCTCAGGCTGTTAAGGTGACGAGGTTGGGACTTCTCGCCGTACATCTTTGACTTGACTAACTTGAAAAATTAATGTAAAAGGTTGACCCATTTTTTGCTCGACAAACTCTTCCAGTAGCAGCACTTGTTTGGGTGTTAAAACTTCCTGAGCGCGAACTGTGAGATAAACTTCTGGTGGGTTAGTTAACCAGTTAGACTCAGTTTTAATTAAATCTACTCGCTGAAAGGTAATGGTTTCTTTAAGCAGTGCTTGTTTTAAACTTGCTTCTAGTCGGGCTTGTCTGATTAATTGTACTAAACTGATACCTAAAGGAACTAGGAGAATTGCTGTAAAAACCAGAGTCCAACTTAGGGCTTTCCGGGCGCGATTTAATGGGGTGTAGCCTGATACTAAAAAGGTCAGCATGCAAGCTAGAGTAATGCCCAACAAATTTGTCATGTACAGCAGTGCTGCACCGAAACTGAGCGACCAATTAGCTTGGGAAAGACCTAAGCCAATGACGCAAACGGGGGGCATAAGTGCGACTGCGATCGCAGTCCCAGCTAAAGTACCAGAAATTTTTGGCTGAACTTTGGCAAAGCCGCTGATTCCCCCAGCAGATACGGCAATTCCTAAGTCTAGCAGAGTCGGTTTAGAGCGAGATAGCACTTCGCTGCCAAATTCTGGCAGTCCGACAAAGGAACCGAGAAGAAATGCTAAAACAATCGCTAAAACTGTACCCGCAATTACTGATTTTAACCCTTGGCGAAACAGCAGAATATCGCCTTCTAATGCGCCAAAAGCTAAGCCGCGAATGGGTAACATTAACGGGGCGATAATCATTGCCCCAATAATTACCGCAGCACTGTTAGTCAGGAGTCCGAAAGTAGCGATCGCGCAAGACCCAACAATCAATACCATATAGTTCAGGTCTATTGTGGATTCTTCCAATAGCCCTTCTCGCAGCTGAGTTATATTTCGCTGTGCCGATTTTCTTAATCGGCGATATTTCAGCCAATCTTGTTGAATGTTTCTTAACAAATTGAAAACACTCCCATAGAATTTTACTCAAAGACGAGGTTAAGCCAATGCTTGTATAGTTAGTAAACTTCTCCCTAAATTGGTGTATATCCGCAGGCAAAGGTCTAAATCCTATGACACCCAAAGCGCGCCAAAAGTGCGATGGTATTGAAATGAAATACCATAATCACCATCCATCGGTAAAATGTAACTACTTCTCAGGGTAGAAATGAGCAGTGAGGTAATTGATAATAGGTAACTGGTAATTGGTAGTAGCAATTACCCATTACCGATTCCCGATTCCCCATTTCCCTTTCCCCATTCCCTGCTAAATTGGCAATGGCACTGCATAGCCTGTCTGAATTTCATGCTTAAGAAAAATAAACGTCCCCTAATTCTGGCTTTGGGAACTGGTGCGTTGCTACTGGGCGGCGCATTGGCTTACTGGCTGCTGGTGCAGCAAAATATTTTACGGGGTAATGTCCCAGAAGGTGCCAAGTTAGTTCCTCAGGATGCGCTCTTTGCCGTGTCAGTTTCTACTGATGAAAAGCAATGGCAGCAACTGCGGGAGTATGGCACTCCGCAAAGCCAAGCTGCCTTTGCCAAACAGCTGCAACAGCTGGAAAAAAATCTCCTCACTGCCAACGGCTACGACTATCAGCAAGATATTAAGCCTTGGGTGGGTAAAGAAGTCACGATCGCTTTTTTGCCGCCGGAAACACCGCAATCCCCGAATGCGATTCCGGTTGGTCAACAATCGGTGGTGATGGTGCTGCCAATTAACGATCCCTTGCAAGCAAAGCAAGTGTTGGAAAGAGCCAGACCGCAAACCGCGAACAAGTTTGTTGAACGCGATTACAAGGGAATTAAGATAAGAGAAACGCCGAGCGGTGCGGCACAGAAGTTTTCCACAACTCTGCTAGAACGTTCTTTGGTTGTCAGCACCGATCCTAAAGGGACGGAGCGCATAATCGATACCTACAAAGGTGCAGCATCTTTGGGGACTACTCCAGGTTACTCGGAGGCGTTGGGTAGGATTCGGGCCACAGATCCGTTTGCGCGATTATATTTTAATGTGCCAGTTGCTACTGCTGTAGCCGCAGCAAATTCGGCGCGATCGCTTCCTTCCCAAAACCTCGCTTCTTTGCAAGAAAAGCAGGGTTTAGCAACATCGGTGATGTTGCAACCAGAGGGAATTCTTTTTAAAGGGGTTTCTTGGTTGAAGCCGAACAGCGAAAACAAGTATGCTGTTGAAAACAATGCCAAAATTATGTCCCGCCGCTTGCCAGAAAACACGCTGATGATGACTTCTGGCGGCAATTTAGAGCGGTTATGGCAAGATTACGTCAAGGGCGCTCAATCAAATCCGATTATCCCGATCAATCCAGAAGCCCTGAAAGCTGGGATAAAGTCTCAACTTGGTCTAGATTTAGAGCAAGATTTGCTGCCTTGGATGCGAGGCGAATTTAGCTTGGCTTTAATTCCCGCACCTAAAGGAGTTCCCTCAAATTTAGGTGCTGGGGTGATATTTATGGTGCAAGCAAGCGATCGCTCTCGTGCGGAAAAATCCCTCCAGCAAATAGATCAGGTGATGGCAAGCCAATACCAATTCCAGGTGCAACAGGGAAGCTTGAATAATCAACCAGTAGTCAACTGGACATCGCAGTTGGGTGGTTTAGCCGCAACTCACGGCTGGTTAGATGGAAATGTTGCCTTCCTGTCCTTGGGCGCACCTGTTGCTACTACCATCGTTCCGCAACCACAAGCAATGCTCTCCGACAGTGAGTTATTTAAACAGGGGATGCCAACAGAACTTAATGCCAAAAATGGTAGCTTCTTCATCGATGTTGACCGCACGATTAATACTGGAAATCTGGCACTGCCGCAATTTTCGCCCGATCAAAAGATATTTACAAATGCGATTCGCTCCATTGGAGTAACAGCTGGGATTAGTAGCGATCGCTCTAGCCGTTTTGACATCTTTGTGCGGACGAAAAAAATTGGCGAACCCAGTAATTCTGGAAAACCTAGTATTTCTCCTACTCCCCAAAGTAGCCCCCAAGCATCTCCCACCGCTTCGCCCTAATTTTAGGAAGCTGCACATCTTTATTGTTTTTTGTCAGCGGTCAGTTGCCACGAAATACTGGCCACTGACTACTGGCAATATCCAAATAAGGAGTTTAAATTTATAAGAGCGATCGCTAATTTATTTTTTGGCAGTAACACTCTAATGCCGGGTCATAACAAGTATTGCTATTTTTATAAAACTCAACTTGGCTGGGCTTATTTGTCACTTCTGAGTTTCCCAAAGCACTGCATAGCCACCAATCACCAGTAAGATTGAGACGTTTTGCCCATTCAGCGATTAACGGTTGAGCTTTTGTATGCCATTCGCTGCTTGGTGAAATTCTGCCAACTTTAACAAGTGCTTCTTTATAATTATTAGATGCTGCTAACTGGTTCGCCCACTCAAATCGACACTCTTGAGTTAGCGCATTAGCATCGGCGTAATAGTTTGAATTACTAAGTGCTGTTTTGGCTTGTACAATGCACTCCTCAAATTTTCCCGCAGCTTTGAGATTTTCAACTTCTGCCAAAATGGTTTTTGCTTGAGAAGTTTGCAAAGGACTTGACGGACTTTGCATCTTAATTAAATTCGTTTCTTGGCTTTGTTCAGCTTGTATTTCAGTGTAAGCGTAAACGCTCATCCCACCAAGAAGAGCAACACCAAGACCTATTTCAAATATCAGGCCAGCTTTGTTGTAGGATGACATAAAATTTCGCACAGTAGCCTTGTGCAGAGATATTGTAAGGGATAGGCTACTGGCTGGAGAATGTTTAATACATCCTGCTATCAGGTGAATCTGCAATACACCCACACTGTACAAGGGTAGCGACTGAAGTCACGCTGGCATTTTGACTTTAACAATAATCACCCAATCGGGTGAATCGATAGAACGAAGTGCGATCGCTTCACAACATCGTATCGTAATATTTACCCTGCGATGGACGGAGGTTGCCAATGTTAAAAAGACTTCTCCAAGCCGCCGCGATCACCTTGTCTCTCAACGTAATTGCGGCACTTAACCAACCTACTATAAACCTGACGACTTATCAATTGCCGTCCGGGAGAACTTCAAAGCCAATAGCGAGTTTGCTGGATCAATTTCTCAAAAACTGAGACTTAATTAATCAAGGAATCGCTAAATGACACCACAATTTAAAGATTTAGAGGCGTTAGCTCAACAAGAAATTGAGCTAATGCCCACATTAGCACTTGCTTTGCGATCGCGCCAATATCAGGATGCACCTCTAGAAGAAATCTTTGATTTACTCGAAAGTGTTACCGAATCCTTTGCAGCGATCGCGCACACGCTTCCTATACAGATGCAACACAGCGCCCGCAAAGAAATTGAGTTTTTCGTTTCTTTGTACCTACAGCGCTTTCATGATGCACTTTACCAAAAAAAATGTTATCTTGCAAAGGCAAAAGTCATTAGTTGTTAGCTAGTGACGATATAGCAATCTTAAAGAGGTTGTAAACTTTAGTAAAGGCTGGTCAACCTATCGCTTTCATGACGAGTGCGGCTTAGCCAAGTGGAGTTTAAATATGAAAAAAAGTTTAATTGCATTTTTATTACTAATATTGGGTTCTGCTTCTGTTGCTTATTACTTTTGGAGTCAGGCAACAAAGCTCCCGGATTGGTACGTTTCTAAAGGAGTAAGTAGCGATAAATTAATTAACCTATCTAATGAAGTAGAAGTACAAGCAGTAAAAACTAAACTACAAGAAAAGATTGATACTAAAATAGAAGACAGCATTAATGCTCGTCAAGAAGTTAGCCCTAAATTAGCCAGGGTTGATGGATATGAAGTTAATACTGATGCAACGAAAAATCCTCAAACCCAAGAAAATAGTAGAACTATACAAATAGACTTAAGCGAAAAGGATTTCAACGAGTTGGTGGTTTCATCGGTAGCAGAAAATACACCAAATAGTAAAGTATTGGAAACAACCAAAGGTTTTAATACAACCATAAAAGATGGAAATCTAGAAAGTGGAGCGGTAATAAATGTTTCTGAGATTCCCAAAGACCGACTAGAGCAAAGGGAAAAAGTTTTTGTAGAAAAGATAACTAAAACTTTCCCTTTTTTAGAAAATCAAGATGTTTATATTGGCATGGAAGGTAAACCTAAGGTAGAAAATGGTCAGTTAAAATTTGAGGAAGATACAAGAATAAAGCTGGGAAACTTGAGCTTGACGATATCAGAACTTTCCCAAAGGCTGGGGATTTCTGAAGATAAAATAAAAGAAAGACTAAAGTTGGAATTGGAACTAGGGCAATTAAAAATAAGCGATATAGAATTTAATGAAAATAACGCTTTGATAAAAGGCTCAGTGAATTGATGCGATCGCGAGTAGGCGCGTCTACCACCAAAGACAATCTAACAGGATACGACGCAAGATGGAGCGATCGCTTGATGCCTCACGCTAAACTGCTAAAGGTGAAAACCGTTGTCAGACCGAGTGCTGCAATTAGCGTTTATGAGCAATCGCCTAGCCCAAGAATCGAGCCTCTATCTCCGCAAACACGCTGAAAATCCCATAGACTGGTGGCCTTGGAGTCAAGAAGCCTTAGAAAAGGCAAAGGCTGAGAATAAGCCAATTTTGCTCTCGATTGGTTACTCCAGCTGCCACTGGTGTACGGTGATGGAAGGAGAGGCGTTTTCAGATAACGCGATCGCGCAGTATATAAATGCCAATTTTATCCCGATTAAAGTAGACCGGGAAGAACGTCCTGACATTGATAGTATTTATATGCAGGCGTTGCAGATGATGAGTGGTCAAGGCGGTTGGCCTTTGAATATCTTTCTGTCGCCTGATGATTTGGTGCCTTTTTATGGCGGTACATATTTCCCCGTAGAACCGCGCTATGGACGACCGGGATTTTTGCAAGTGTTGCAAGCGCTTCGCCGCCACTACGACACCGAAACCGAAAAAATGCGAAGTCTCAAAGAAGAACTTCTCGGTTATATGCAGCAAGCAGCTGTATTGCAAACGGGAGTAGAGACGCAGGGGTTGGATAAAAACTTGTTGCGCCGAGGTTTGGAAACTAGCGCCGGAATAATTGACAGCGACGGACAAGGTGCGAGTTTTCCGATGATACCCTATACGGAGTTGGCGCTGCGGGGTGTCCGATTTAATTTTGAATCCAAATCAGATCCGAAGCAAGCTTGCAGCAAGCGAGGATTAGATTTAGCACTGGGGGGAATTTACGACCATGTAGGCGGCGGCTTTCACCGCTACACAGTCGATCCTACTTGGACGGTGCCACACTTTGAAAAAATGCTTTACGACAATGGGCAAATTGTCGAGTATTTGGCGAATCTGTGGAGTGCTGGGTTAAAGGAAGCGGCATTTGAGAGAGCGATCGCGCACACAGTAAAATGGCTGAAACGCGAAATGACTGCACCCGAAGGTTACTTCTACGCTGCTCAGGATGCGGATAATTTTACCACTCCAGAAGAGGCAGAACCCGAAGAAGGGGCGTTTTACATTTGGAGTTACCCAGAAATAGCTCAGTTGCTAACTCCCCAAGAATTTGCAGAAATTCAAGAACAGTTTACAGTGACGCCGGGAGGCAACTTTGAAGGCAAAATTGTATTGCAGCGCCGTCATCCAGGGAAACTGACTCAAACACTAGAAGCAGGTTTAGAAAAGCTGTTTGAAGCTCGTTATGGTGCCAAGGCAGGATTGGAAACTTTTCCTCCAGCCCGCAACAACCAAGAGGCAAAAACTGGAAATTGGCCGGGACGGATTCCACCTGTCACCGACACTAAAATGATTGTGGCATGGAATAGCCTGATGATTTCGGGTTTAGCCAGAGCTTACGGAGTATTCAGCAAAGAAGAGTATTTGTCTCTCGCGGGCGGCGCTGCCAACTTCATCTTAGATCGCCAATTTGTTGACGGACGCTTCCACCGCCTCAACTACGACGGCTGTCCATCCGTATTGGCGCAGTCGGAAGATTACGCCCTGTTTATCAAAGCGCTGCTAGATTTGCATCAAGTGACTCAAGCTCGTTTTTGGATGGAGAAAGCGATACAGTTGCAAGAAGAGTTTGACGAATTTCTTTGGAGTGTGGAACTGGGTGGATATTATAACACAGCCAAGGATGCCAGTAGCGATTTAATCGTGCGAGAACGCAGCTATGTGGATAATGCTACACCAGCGCCGAACGGGATAGTGATCGCCAACTTAGTGCGTCTAGCTATGCTCACCGAAAATCTGGAATATCTCGATCGGGCAGAGCAAACATTACAAGCGTTTAGCAGCATAATGGAGCGATCGCCGCAAGCTTGTCCAGGTTTGTTTACCGGGCTGGATTGGTATCTTCACTGTACGCTGCTTCGCACTACAGTTAACCAACTTGCCAGCGCGATCGCTCAATACCTCCCCACAACTGTATGCAATGCAGAGGTGATGCCATCAGAGGCGGTGGGATTAGTTTGTCAAGGGCTAACTTGTCTGCAACCCGCCCAAACCCAAGATCAGATGTGGGAGCAACTTTTGCAAAGCCAAACTAGGGGGTAGGGGCTGGGGACTAGGGACTAGGGACTAGGGACTAGGGACTAGGGACTAGGAACTAGGAACTGGCTAAGATTCTTCCCAATCCCCAATCCCCAATCCCCAATCCCCAATCCCCAATTCCCAATTCCCTCACTTTTCCACTGAAGGTGGAATTTGTTCGATACTAATCAGCGCCTCCATGACTGATTTAACCACTGGCGCCGCCACAGTGGAACCATAGGCATTTTCCCCTTTCGGTTCATCCACTACAGCTAAAACCACATAGCGGGGAGAATCTATAGGCAAGATACCCACAAAGCTTGTAATTCTGGCACTAGAGTATCCTCCTGTGGAACTGGCTTTTTGGGCAGTTCCCGTTTTACCACCAATCCGATAACCTGGAATCTGAGCTGCTTTCCCCGTTCCCTTGACCACCACAGCTTCCATCATTTCTAACACCGTCTGGGTAGTCTTCGGGGAAAAGAGGGGGCGCGGTGTTGGTTGATTTGGTTGCCAAAACACCTGTCCTTGAGTATCAAATAACCCCCGGACTAGATGGGGCGTTATCAGTTTGCCACCATTGGCCAGAGAAGCGTGCATCTGTGCGAGATGGATAGGCGTTAGGGAGAATCCCTGACCAAATGAGGTGGTGGCTGGTTCAATCCGAGATGAGGTAAACTGCTCAGAGCTTTTCATCTGCCCTGGTGCTTCAAAAGGCAGGTCAATGCCCGCTGTTTGCCCCAGTCCCAGGCGTTCCAGCCAGCCGTAGTAGACGCTTGGCTTCATTTGTTGCATGATTTGTACCATGCCAATGTTGCTGGAGTATTGCAGAATCTCAGAAATTGTGAGTCTCCCGTGACGGCCAGGTTCAGCGTTTTTGATCTGCCAGCCACCTACCTGAATATTACCGCCGTCATAGAATGTAGTTTCTGGTGTAATTGCTCCAGCTTCCAGAGCGATCGCTACATTCAACGGTTTAAACGTCGAACCTGGCTCATAAAGGTCAGCCAGCGCCCAGTTCTTAAACAAACCCACGTCAGAATTAAAATACTCATTCGGGTCATATGTCGGCTCTGCCACCAGCGCCAGCAAAGCACCATCCCGCGCATCCATAACGATAACCGTACCACGCTTAGCTCTAAACAGCTCTATCTGTTGCTTCAAGGCAGATCGCGCCGCCCGTTGCAAGCGAGAGTCAATCGTCAGCTGTAGTCGCAGGTCATCAAAGTGCAACAATCCTTCTGGCAAATGGTCAGGCATTAACCTGCCATTCCCCGCCCGGCTAAGTCGCACGGTGCGAACAGCACGAACCAGTAAATTTTCCTGACTATATTCCACACCCGCCTGTCCACGATGGTCAACATCGACATAGCCGACCACGTCTGCTGCTAAATCCTTCTGAGGATAGAGGCGGGCGTAATTTTGAATCAGTTCAAGTCCATCGTTTCGCAGTTGGGCGATGTTGTCAGCCTGTTCTTCGGTTAGAGAGTAGGCAACCCGAATCCCACTATCGCGCTGGTTAAACATAGTAACCAGCGCGTCGGCAGAAATTCCCAAAGTCCCACTTAGCTTGGTAGCGATCGCAGATTTTGATTGTTTGAACAGCTTTGGGTGGGCAAACAGTGTATAAGCAGGGCGATCTGTGGCTAAAACGTTGCCGTTGCGATCCACAATCGCGCGGCGCGGCACAAACGGACGCAGATATACCATTTGCTGCTGTCGCGCTTTTGCAAGCAGTGTTGGTGCCTTGACAATTTGCAGCCGATACACGTTCAGTGCCAGCCCTAACCCACTTGCGAACAGCACTCCCCAAACGAGTAGCAGCCGGAAGGATGAAGGATTAGACTGCAAGGCAATTATGCCGTTTGTTTGTTTCTCTTCTTGCGGACTTCTGCCACCCATTAGAGACGCGAGATTGCGCGTCTCTACATTATTTGATGCCTGATGATTTTTTCCGGCACGAGTAGCTTCTAGGGGCAGTTTTTTGGCTGACTCTGGCATCCTAGTAGCTTTGTGATTCAGCAGGTTCGTAGTTTTGCCATTTCCGGAGACTTTCTGCGTAGCTGTCCTACGACTTCTAGATCCTGAATTCTCCATGCCTCTAGTAGCCCATTGGCATTGTTGGTGTTGGTTCTGGGTTAGCAGTCGCTGCTGGTGTGGGCAGTGACTGGCGCTGCGGTGCAGGCGCTAAAAAGATGGTGTTGGCGGGATTAGGAGAAACCAAGCCAGTTCCCGGACGCTCAGCTTCTTGAGCCAACTTATCTTTCAAGACTTCATTCGCCGCCGTCATCTGTCGCTCATTGCGTTGCAAGGTTTCCAGATGCTTGTACTGCCGGCTCCACATCTGCTGAGTATAGACTGTCCAAGCATAAACTCCCAGCGTAGCGGCAATTAAGCCGAAGCACAATATGTCTGAGACGCGCTGCACGTAGGCAAGCGATCGCAGCCAACCTGGTGATTGAGCTTGAAATGCTGGCTTTTGGGTTCTTCTGCTACTGGTTCTAGACGGTACACCGCCTTTGGGTTGCCGCGAGGAGATATCTGGTTTTCTTTTCCCAAGGCGGCGGTCTGAAGCAACGGATTGAGGGACAGCAGACATAAGCAGTTTCTAGTTGTTGGTTATCAGTTGTTAGTTGTCGGTTGTTTTCCCTTGCCACTAACTACTGACACCATTTTGTTTTACTTTGGTAACACTCTGAATTATTGAAACTTCTACAGCTTAGAGTTTCAAATCCAAAATCCAAAATCCAAAATGGTATGACCACTGACAAAGGACAAAACACCAACGACTTTAAACCATAGACACAAAGGCTGTCTATTGTCCACATTTTAGAGTCGCTAGTCTGTTTTCGTGCAATTTGTCAATTCTTACCCAATGGTGTCTTCCTAATCTCCATCCCTAATTTCATCGTGGTGTCTTCCCAGTCCCCAGCCCCCAATTCCCAGTCCCCATCCCTCAATTCCCGATCCCCAATCTCTTTTTTACTTGGTGACAACGGTTTGGGTTGCTGGAGAGGAATTTCTATAATAAACTCTGCACCTTGACCGGGTTGGGAGTGACAGTGTAAGTTGCCTTGGTGTTGGGAGACGATGGTTTGATAACTTACGGTTAAGCCCAATCCCCTGCCCTGACCAACATCTTTGGTAGTAAAGAAGGGGTCAAAGATTTTCGGCTGAATTTCTTGGGCAATTCCAGGGCCATTGTCTGCGATCGCAATCCTCACAAAATCTTCCCCCGTTTCCCCATCACTCACCAATTCTGTACGCAACTTGATAATTTTTTCTTTAGAGGACCACCTGCTGATCGCTTCTATAGCGTTCATCAAGATACTCATAAATACCTGATTGAGTGGCTTTGGGTAACACTCCACGGGGGGTAAGTCGCCATAATGCCGCACCACCTCAATTTCATCGCCCAGGTAACTGTACAGAATTGAGAGGGTACTTTCTAACGCCTCGTGGATATCTATCGATTTTTGGGATGCTTGATTGAGGCGAGAAAAGTGCTGCAATGAGTTAACAATCTCGCGAATCCGCTCAGCACCTACCTGCATCGATTTTAAAATTTTGGGTAAATCTCTGAGTAAAAAATCTAGCTCCACTTGCTCAGTCAGCTTTTGTAATTCCGCATTTCGGTTCGGATACTGAGTTTGATAGCCCTGCACTAACCGGATCAGGTCATGGATATAATTTTCTACATAAGGAATATTGCCGTAGATAAAGTTCACTGGATTATTAATTTCGTGAGCAACCCCAGCCACCATCCGCCCCAAACTTGACATTTTTTCACTCTGAATCAGCTGAGATTGCGTTAGCCGCAGTTCTAAGAGCGTTTGGGAGAGTTGCTCGGCTTGCTGGGCGCTCGTGTGTGCCTGCTGCTGAGTTTGGGCGTACAGATTCGCCTGTTGAATAGAAATCGCCAACTGATCGGCAACTGCTTGGGCTAGTTTCTGGTCATTTTTCGACCAATACCGGATCTCGGAACACTGATTGAGATAAAGAATTGCGTGCAGCGTTCCGTTAGCCTGAACTGGCACCACTAGAGAAGATTTTATCTGGGCTTTTTGGTACTCAAGGTTGGCTTCCCCAACTCGTCCATCTCGCGTAATGTCGGAAATGCTCACCTGTTGACGATGCCCAATCACCCACTGGGTAATTGGGCCGTGAGTATCAAAGTCATCTATTGTCGGGGGGAAAGGCTCCCTACACACTTCATAAAGGTGTTTTCGTCTGAAGGCGGCAGAAGAGGGTTGGGGGTGTTGTAGGTGATTCTCCCGCTCAGATGCACGGATACTCTCCTGTTCATGACTTTCTACCAGATGAATTAGACACCGATCTGCTGATAATGCTTGCATCAGCTCTCGCGTCGCTTCGGTGAGAATGGTCTCTAGGTCAAAACTTTGGCGGGTAAGACTGGTAATCTGATTCACCAGTTGCTCTCTTTGAGCTTGTTTCTGGGTTTGCTCATAAAGCTGAGCTTGACGGATGGCAATTTCCAGCTGCTGGGCGATCGCTTGCAGAAACTCGATTTCGGAACTTGACCAAATGCGGGGTTGCTCTGAAATACAAGCAATAAAGCCTATCGAGCCTTCTGACTGTTTTAAGGGAACCAATAAGTTAGCGATCGCACCCTGGAATATAGGTAATTGTGGCGATCGTTGGTCTTTCTTTATCTGCTGTTGGATCAGCTGCAGCTGGGAAAGCCATCTGCTAACTATACCCACCATGCCTGGATTAGGAACTGCTGTTTTGCTGTTGATGATTAATTTGCCAGTAGCGATCGCGCCCGCGATCGCTCCAAACTTTTCTAGCGGATAGTATCCCAGTTGAGCATTTTTTCGATTGTGGCGCGATCGCTCTACTACTACTTGCACCCGTTGCGTATCCTCGAAATACCACAAAAAACAACACCTATCCAGGTTTAGCAATGTGGCAATTTCGTCTACCGCCGTTTGCAGAACTACTCTCAATTCCAATGAGTTCCGAATCCGGTCAACGATTTTCTGTAGTAGTGTCCAATGTTTTTGAGGATATGGCATCCAGGCTGCTAGTAATTTGCTTTTTTTAGCAAAAATAGGGAACACAAAGCTTTCCTTGAACAATTCGGGCGCTTGTGGGCTAGTTAAATTTTTATGCAGTGGTTACAAGTCCTTTTGTCAAGTTATTTGACCCCGTGAAGCTTTGTCAGCATAACGGATCTTTTCCTCCTTAAGTTGTATTCAGATTAACTAATACTCAACTTCGATAGAAGTGTCTTTCCAATTTACAGGGTTTTTTACTTAAAGCTTAAAAAAACTGCATCACTCTTTAGTTATGTATTTTACACTAAAAATAGTATAGACAGAAATTACCGCTCATGCTAAAATTTTTGTGTTTATTTTGGATTTTCCAAAAATCCTAAAACCCTAAGCAAATTCGCTGTCTGGCGAATAAAAGCAAATCCGCAAAGGCGGCGATAAACCGTCAATACCTAAGACAGCTTAGGAAAGGTGAGGCACGCGGAAATCGTCGGGACTCACTCGAAACGGAAACATCACTTCTAGCCGATTGGGCAAAGTGAAGTTCAAAATCCAGAAATCCTCCTTTGTAGGGACAGGAGTTTCAAGCAAAAAATACAATATTGTGATTAAATAGCAAACGATTCCTTCAGTAGCAATCCATAAAAGAGGAGTGTATGAACAAAAAGATACTTAGTTTGGTTTTGGTACTCGGCTTGGCTGCCACCTTGGGAGCTTGTGACCAAACGGGAGGAGGCGGAGAAGGAGCTAGTCCTTCACCCACCGCATCACCCACCGCATCACCTACCACATCTCCTTAGTAATTAAGCTGGGTTTCGCTTCTCATCCCCTGAATGAAGTTCATACCGCCGAAAGGGTATGATTTTCTCCACTTGGTTGGTTATCCCTAGTCTGAATCTCAGGTTGGTAATCGTTCCTAAGATATTAAGTTAGGCATGTACTACCACCTGGGTATCAGATTTTTAATTACCAGCAAATACAAGTTTTATCTCAGATGTAGGCGCAGCTAAATTTTGGGTAATGGCTGACAAGATTTATATGATATTGCGGTAAGCAGCTTTTGGCGCTAAATGCTACTACTGCAATTAGACAGTTTTGAGTATTGTCGAAACTGAAACTGGGGCTGGGATTTAAATAAATTGCCTATTGAGTGAGAATTTAACCCCAGGGCTAGGTATTCTCAAGCTAAAACTACTCACCAGGCTGAGGAGAGTTCCGGTGCTTTTGGCAAAAATGGGAACCGAAAGCGATCGCACACTCATCGCCGATTTTAAAGTTTTTAGACAGCCATCGTTCTAAACCAGCGCTTTCTTTGCCAGATTCCCAGCTACCGACCGAAGCATTGATGCTGGAATGGTTTGGTGAAAGCATAGGCTTCCTACTCGCCTTCGAG
Source organism: Trichocoleus sp. FACHB-40 (assembly GCF_014695915.1). Lineage (GTDB taxonomy): Bacteria > Cyanobacteriota > Cyanobacteriia > Cyanobacteriales > FACHB-T130 > Funiculus > Funiculus sociatus. The sequence goes on along the minus strand of NZ_JACJPF010000046.1, from coordinate 72,253 downwards.
AATAGCTGCCCTGGTTAGCCCTTTAGCACTAATTGCCAATTATCGGAAAGAATACCCTTGGTTGTTTGAGCGCATCAAGCAGATTCAACAAATCTGTAAGGAACCTCTACCCCAGGACTTCTGAAGGATGAACGATGAATTAAAAAAAACAAGTTTTTGCCTTTTGCAGCCTTCCACCCCCTTCAACTGGTTCGCCAGCAGGGGAGAGGGGAAAAACTTTTATTGCTGGGGGTTAGGCGGGATTGCCTTTTGTTTTTTACCTTTTACCTTTTGCCTTCCTGCGTGGGCATTACCGCCGCCGGAGGAAGTGCCAGAGGAAGTATTGCGGACGGAGATTATTACCGAAGCGCGATCGCCAATTGATGGCAAACCGATTACAGCCGCTGAATACGCCCAGCTGCAAGCCGAGTTGCAAACCATTACCCCAGGGGCATCCCCACTCAATCCTCAACTGCGAGAATTAGTTTTTTTGCTGAGAGTGCGGCAACTTCTGCGGGGAATTGGCGTTCCCATCAAATAGTATTTTTTCACTCCCAGCAAGACATCTCAGACTATTGCAATTGATTCCCCGCCAATAATTTTTTACCTTTGCGCCTTTCTCCTGCGGATACTGGTGCCATAATTTGCTATTGTCCCTTAGCAGGATGCAAAATATACAAACATAAAAAAATGTATATAAATATAAAGCACTCTTACATAGAGCGCCTGTAGATGCTTAGAAGCAAAACGACTTTAAGCGAGAGTGGCAGCTACCCTGATGGGTAGTGCAAGCTTCTTATTGAGCGAATCGTCTCAATTTAGTCAAGACCTTTAGGATAAGTAGGTTTATGTCCATGACCATTGCCCCCGAACAGATAGAGCGGATTGTTTGGAATCAACATCAAGACCCATTTGAAATCCTGGGTGCCCACCCCAGCACGCAAAATGGCAAAACCGTCTGGGCAGTTCGAGCCTACCTACCCAATGCGATCGCTGCCTGGGTAGTTCGCCCAGAAGAACGGACTGAATACCCCATGCAATCAGTGCATCATCCCCATTTTTTTGAATGCACCATTGAAACCCCAGAACTAGCAAACTATCAGCTACGAATTCAAGAAGGAGAACACGAGCGCGTTATCTATGACCCCTACGCCTTCCGTTCTCCCCGCCTCACAGACTTTGACCTGCATCTGTTTGGCGAAGGAAACCATCACCGCATCTACGAGAAACTGGGCGCTCATGCGACAGAAATCGACGGCGTAAAAGGAGTTTACTTTGCTGTCTGGGCCCCAAATGCCCGCAACGTCTCAGTTTTGGGAGATTTTAACCTTTGGGATGGTCGCCAGCATCAAATGGGTAAAGGTTCCACTGGCATCTGGGAACTATTTATCCCTGGTTTGGCTGTCGGGGAACACTACAAATATGAAATCAAAAACATTGATGGTCACATTTACGAGAAATCTGATCCCTACGGGTTTCAACAGGAAGTCCGACCTAAAACCGCATCTATCGTCACTGATCTAGATTCTTACCAATGGAAGGACGAAGACTGGATGGAGAAGCGCCGCCACACCGAGCCGCTGACTCATCCCATCTCCGTGTATGAAGTTCATCTAGGATCATGGCTGCACGCTTCCTCAGCTGAACCTGCCCGGTTGCCAAATGGCAAAACTGAGGATGTTGTAGTCGTCTCTGAGTATAAACCAGGGGCGCGGTTCCTCACCTACCGAGAACTGGCAGAACGACTGATTCCCTACGTCAAAGAGCTGGGATTCACTCACATTGAATTGTTACCAGTAGCAGAGCATCCTTATGATGGCTCCTGGGGCTACCAGGTAACAGGATACTATGCCCCCACCTCCCGCTATGGCACAGCCCAAGACTTCATGTATTTCGTTGACCAGTGCCACCAAAACGGGATAGGGGTAATTGTAGACTGGGTTCCCGGTCACTTCCCCAAAGATGGTCACGGTCTCGCATTCTTCGATGGTACTCACCTCTACGAACACGCAGACCCCCGCAAGGGCGAACACAAAGAATGGGGTACTTTGGTATTTAACTACAATCGCCATGAAGTGCGTAACTTCTTGGTTGCCAATGCCCTGTTCTGGTTTGACAAGTACCACATTGACGGAATTCGCGTGGATGCTGTAGCATCGATGCTTTATTTAGACTATTGCCGTGAAGAGGGGGAATGGCTGACTAACCAGTACGGCGGGCGAGAAAATATTGAGGCAGCTGATTTCCTGCGCCAGACGAATCACACGATTTTTAGCTACTTTCCTGGTATCCTCTCGATTGCGGAAGAATCTACCTCTTGGCCTATGGTGTCTTGGCCTACTTATATGGGGGGGCTAGGTTTTAATTTGAAGTGGAATATGGGCTGGATGCACGATATGTTGGACTATTTCCATATGGACCCGTGGTTCCGCCAATTCCACCAAAACAATATCACTTTCAGTATGTGGTACAACCACAGCGAGAACTTCATGCTGGCGCTGTCTCACGATGAGATAGTCCACGGCAAGAGTAATATAATCGGCAAGATGCCTGGTGATGAGTGGCAGAAGTGCGCTAATGTGCGCTGCCTGTTCGCCTTTATGTTTGCTCACCCAGGCAAGAAAACTCTGTTTATGAGTATGGAGTTTGGGCAGTGGAGTGAGTGGAATGTTTGGGGTGACTTAGAGTGGCATTTGTTGCAATATGAGCCGCACCAAAAACTAAAGCGGTTTATGAGCGAACTCAACCAGGTGTATCGCACTGAACCGTCACTTTATACTCAAGATTTCGCTCAGGAAGGTTTTGAGTGGATTGATTGCACTGATAATCGCCACAGTGTGGTTGCGTTTATCCGTCGCGCTAAGGACTCTGAGGAGTTTGTGGTCACGGTCTGCAATTTCACGCCTCAGCCGCACAGTCACTACCGCGTAGGTGTTCCTGTACCTGGATTCTATACGGAACTATTTAACAGCGATGCCCGCGAGTATGGCGGCAGTAATATGGGGAATTTGGGCGGTAAGTGGACTGATGAATGGTCGTTCCACAATCGTCCCTATTCCCTAGACTTGTGTTTACCGCCTCTGGGGGTGCTGATTTTGAAGCTCGACCCGCAGAAGACGGCAGGGGCAATGTCTTAAGGATTATTTTGTAGGGCAGGTAAGATGCCCGCCCTACAAGAATATAAATCTTACAATTTGCAATCTTTATTTTGAGCTTTTCGCAGCATTCCTAAAATGGTGGAAATAAATATGCACCGTTTAGTTTGACCACCATTGTTACTGTTAAGCGTTAGTCGTGCCAGGTATAATCTTTCCCTTGGATTCGGATTAAGAACCACAGCGCCTTTATAATCAAACTGGACTCGACGCGGACTATTTATTGATGGTGGTTGCGATCGCGCACTTAAAGTAGTATTGGCATCGTCTATCTTAATATTTGAATCTAAGGTCTGCCACTGTCCAGGGTTTGGCATAGCGCTAGCGGGATGTACAGCCCACTGAACTAATCCGTTTTGGTCTTGAAAAAAGCTGGCTTGCCAGGTAATTTTGTCTCGCTTGGCGTTACTCTGGGCTTCCCGTATCGCCCAGTAAACTTTATCTTCAGCTGCTCTCAGTCGTTGGGTATTGAGAAATTCTAGCCAGCTGGGGGCTGCGATCGCGCTTAATATTGCTATCATCAAAATTACTACTAAACTCTCTATCAGCGTGAACCCACTGCTGGAGCAATTAGATAACTTTTTACGCATTAGCTAGAGACTTAAAAGACGCACCCAACTTTTCAAGTTTCCTCTCTGGGTGCGTCTTTTGTATTCCGTATCTTCGCTGATTTTTGCAATTGACTATTAGTTGTAGTCAGTATCTTTCCCAGTTGCGATCGCGCTCAATATCCTGATAATCAAAATTGTTACTAAATTCTCTATCAGCGTAAATCTATCGCTGGAGCTATTTAACAGCTTCTATTGACTATTAGTTGTAGTCAGTATCTTTCCCAGTTGCGATCGCGCTCAATATCCTGATAATCAAAATTGTTACTAAATTCTCTATCAGCGTAAATCTATCGCTGGAGCTATTTAACAGCTTCTTACGCATTAGCTAGAGACTTAAAAGACGCATCCAAATTTTCAAGTTTCCTCTTTGGGTGCATCTTTTGTATTCCGTATTTTCGCTGATGTTTAATCAGCTATGTTTCCAGCCATTAACCAGGGCATTTATCATCTTTTTCGGCTTGAATTGCCCCCAATAAAGTTGTCACCTTAACACACCGCTTGGGTCCTGTAGGCGCTGTATAACTACTATTGGCTGTAGCGACGGCGACAGTTAAACCTGTGCTGGCATCCTGTGGTAAAGTACCCTGATAATTAAAAGTAATTGTTTTCGCAGTTGTTGGAGCATAGCTGATGACACCACCAACGGGAGCTTTGTTAGGAGTAGTGATGTTGGTGTAAAGTAAAATTTGCCCTGGTTTGATATCTTGATTTTCTCCTAACTTCTTCCACTCATTGGCGGGAATACTAGCGGCGGCAACATCAGCACCATGAACAACCACTTGTGGAACTTGAGCTTCTGTTTTAAAACTAACACTATAATCGCGCTTTGTTCTTTTAGCCTCTCGCTGGGCTTCTCGAAGGGCATTTAAGGCGGCATCGTTAACTGCATTCACTCGTTGCCGATTTAGAAAGCCAAGCCAGCCAGGGGCCGCGATCGCGCTTAATACTCCGATTATTATAATTACTACCAGCAACTCGATCATCGTGAATCCAGAGTTAGATTTCGATGCTGATCGCTTTGAGGGAAGTTTTTCAAGTTTCGCAGCTGATTTGTCTAATATAAATTGCTGCATAATCTTTAATAAAGCTGGGTTTCTCATTAATTCCTCCTATTTGCTGGAGATACTATAAGCAAAATTTACAATTTCTATTATTCGCCCAGCACAGCACGTTCTTTAATTTGTACCCTTGCATACGGACAATATGTATCTTGAGCAGCACACGTTCCCCCCAAATTAATCCGTTCGCGAGCATTTCCTCTTATAATAATCTCTGCGATCGCGTTTTCTTTTTCTGGGGTATTAGGATTATCTACAGCGGGTTTGTTAAGCGTGAATCCTTTCGTTGGATCTGCGTCAATATAATCAACTAATACCTGCATTTGGACATTATAGGGGTCGCCGCTTTTCTCCCACTGGGTGAAAGATTTCTTACGGTCAAAAGGCTTAAATCCTGCGCTAGGACTTTCGTTTGGCGCATAATCGTTTGCGTTAGCAGTGCTAGTATCTGGGACACCATCTCGAATTTGAAATCTAGCAATACGAGCAGCTTTAGACCAGGTGTTGTTGGAATCATTACCTTTTATTAGATAATAGCCAACCAACGAATAGACAAAAGTATCATCTTGTTTGGTGTTTCCAAGAACTTTCACTGCTTCTTTTCTATAGTCACGCTTCCAAAACACAACAATTGGTTTACAAATGTTTGCCCCACCGTCGGCACAGCCAGCGAAGGTAAGTCCTGGTCCAGGTATTTGATTTGCAATCCCAGACGCAGCCGCATCTGTTGTACTTGTGCTTTTAGTCAATGCGCCAGGCTCGTAGACATAAAATGCCTGTTCCATGTCTTGAGCAATGAAGTCAAGGGCGGCTTGAATTTCTTGCTCTGTACTAGCTTTGGCTTGTTCCTTGCGGTCTGTATCGAGAATATTGACCATAAACCCCAGCAGAGGTGTAAGAACCAGTGCAGCGATGATCATGGCGACCAGCACTTCAATTAAAGTAAAGCCGCTTATTTTCCTGCTCAGATGCGATTGTCTCATCTGAACAGCCAGAAGCCATTTCACTATGCTTTTCATACCCTTTCCTGCGTTAATTGACCTATCAAAAATTATGGAGTACAGCCTAGGCGATTGCATAATTGAGTGAAGCTGGTTTGAGTTGAGGCTATTGCAGTAGTTACTGCTACTACTGGCAATTTGCGAGCGCCCAATCCTTCAGTAAAAGTCGCTTGCTTAGTTCCCTTATCCGCATCGGTCTGTGGTTTCAGAGCTGTAGTATCGCTAAAAGCATCTGCCCTGTAAACCCGCACTAGCAGAGGGTATCCTTCTGTTCCTCCTGTAGTTGTTGTAATTGGTGCAACGCCAACAGTACCGCCCACAATTGGCTGAACGACCATATCTACGAGGCTGGTATGTAGACAGGAACCATCCCCATCGCCATCAATGCAGTACAAACCATCTTTATATTGAGCATTTGGGATGCTCAAAGAGCCTGAACTGTTGGGGCCTTTAACAGCAGAAAATTTAGCGAGATCGTCGGTTACTTGGGCTTTAGTTGGGTTTTTAGTAGTTGCAACGGTGGCAAGAGGAGGCGTAATTCTTCCAGAACGAATACCATCAATGTAGGTTCTAGCAGCTTGGCTTCCCAGTTCCACCCGCCTTGCCTGGACTCGCGTAGCTGTCGAGAGGACAATCACGGGGGCGATCGCACTCAGCAAAATCGCTACTACAATAATCGCCAGCAAAGACTCAATAAGGGTGAAACCTGACTCGCTACTGTTCAGAGTGCGCAGACCTAACCCCCTAGCCCTTTCCTTAGTAGGAAGGGAACTCAAGCCCCTCTCCTTGTAGGAGAGGGGTTGGGGAGAGGTTAACCCAACACTGCTGACACCTGAGTGACTAGATAGATGTTGCTGTTTTTTGGGTGTAATCATAGTTAATCGGCAGTCACTAGTTTTGAGATTGAACCTTTTTAGTCTTTACTGGTAGTCGCCCAAATTCCGACAAGACGCATCCGGTTTGTTAGTGTCACTACCGTCGTTAGCAGCAAACCTGTTGTAGGTGTATGTGTTGCCATTTTGTGCACCAACAGCACCGCACAGCAAGGCTTTCACCCAAGGGTCATCCCGACCAACCTGTCTGAAGAACTCATCGGGAGAGCTGGTTTCTGGCAGTGTAAATCTTTGAGCGAACAAGTCAGGTAACTGCGAGAGCAACCCTACATCAAAACCCCATTGCCGTAAGGGTGGCTTATAGTAAGGCAGTTTACCCCAATTACTTCCTGGGGTAACGGAAAGGTTGTCCGTGGCATAAGCCTGCCGATATCCAAAAATCCCACCAACAGCATCCGAAGCAACAGTATCGAAGGGAGCCGTCGCAAAGTTACTGCGCTTTAGCTGAATAAACGATCCGCTAATTCTGGCGGCAATGTCCGCAGTACCGCTATTATCTGTCCAGTTTTCCAAGAAGCGCACAAAGTTATGCAGACCACCATTGATTTCAGCTAATCCGGTTGCAGGATTGACTCGCGTCGGCGTATCGCCCGTAGCAGCTACTAAATTGAAGGTTGTAGGATTAGCTTTCATCATCCACCGGGTTTCCCCAACCCGCGTACCTGGGTTATTCAAAGTAGCACTAGGAGTGCTATCTGTGTACTGAACCTGCAATACTGGCACCAACAATGGCTGCTCTTGGGAAGTCATCGCAGTCATCTTGAGATTTCCCGCTCCTAAAGCAGCTGGGAGGTTACTTCCAGAGAATCCCAGGAAGCGACCGCCAAGGATTTGAGTAGGATTGCTTATGAACAGAGCATTAGCAGCGCCTGCCGCATTGCTTCCCAGGAAGTTACCTGCTAGGCGGTGTGAACCACTAACAGCATTGAATCTGATGCCCCGATTGGAAACCCAGAAAACTTTGTTAGCATCAACTCCCTCAAGTTTAAGTTCTATCCTTTTTCCACCATTTAGACCAAGATCCATACGCCTGTTCAGTGGAGTTTTGAGGACAAATATAGAATCTGGGGTGCCTTTGAGAGTAATCGTTAGAGGAGTTGCTGGAGGTACAGGGGAGCCAATTCGAGATATAGTAGCGGTAGTAACAGGCAGCTCGTATACAAAAATTCCATCTCCCTTATCGTTATAGACAGGATCGTTGGAATTTAGAATTAGGTCTTTCTGGCCGTTCCAAGTGTCGGGATTATTGGTGGTACCTGTGCCATTAGCTATCCAGTCAGGAGTCAAAGCTGTAAGGGCGGCTCTAAAAGCTTCAATTTCAGCATTAGCTGGACAGGCGCCAGGAGTTATGGCAGCAGCAAGGTTAATTGAGTATTTCCTTGAAGTCCTCCCACCACCAGCACCATTGGTGCACACTGCGTAGTCTGAAGCGCCTATAGTAGGAGCAACAGCATTTAGGCTTCGTCCTGCTATATCAGGAGTATTGGGCAAAACTAGCTCTTCTACGTACTTTGTCGGGTCTGTTTCGTAGTAGAGCGGTCTGGCATTTACGTATGTTATATCCGTAGGTGTGCCTGGGTTGCCAGCTACATTGTTGGTTGTTCTAAACCAGAGTCCATTTCCATTATTAGCTGGTAACCCGATATTCGTTCCTGGTGCATTACCTCCATACTGACAGCCATTATTTTCAGGGGCATTGCCAGTGGGATCAACAGGACAGCCAACTCCCAATGGTTTTGCAGCTGTATTAGCACCAATTTCTGTAAATACCAGTTCGCCTAATTGATTTCTGGCAAAAGCAACCCGACGAGCATAGCCTTGGTCTACTGGAATTAGTTGTTGAATTGCCAAGGTTGGAGGCTTGATTTCCGAGGTTCTAGCAGTAGTCCCTGCTCCCAGACGGTCTACCACATTCCGATTACCACCTCCTGGGGTTTGAAAGGGAGTAGTCCAAGGTAATGCAGACGCTTTTCCTGCAACAGCAAAAGCTTTACCCAGCTGACTTGCCTTGATGTCTATTTCTCTGTCTTGAGAATCTGTTAAGCCGTCGCCGTTAACATCAAAACCAGCAGGGTCATATTCGGCAGATGTTATGACTCCAGGCGGCGCAACAGTATCTTGATAAAAGTCGCGATCGCCATTGACATCAAAACCTACCACCCAGTCATCTGCCGTACATTCGGAAACTGGCAGTTTCCGGCAGATTTCCATCACATACTCAGGTGCTCCGTTTACCCGTCGCTGTACAGGTGTAACGAAATTGTTGAAGTAAGAACTGTTGGGGGCAGTCGCGTTGTTACCAGAGTACGAAGCATCTGTGAATGTAGATCCATTTACAGTTACAGGTAGGCTACCGCTGCTAAGACCGTTAGTGACAAAGTTGTTATCCCAGAAACCGTTCTTCAGACGTTTCTTGAGTGAGTCTCTATCTCCCTGGTTATTATTCAGGTTGTAGTCTCCCTCATTTCGGTATCCAAACCGGAAGCCTAAAGCTGGATTGTCATTAATAGGGTTGAGATCATTATCACTCTTAGAAAGCAGTGTTATGGAGTCTGCCAAAATCGTTGCCGGTCGCCAGTAGTCGCCAGTTGTGCATTTAGGCAGTCTGGGATCTTGGGGGCGACAAGCAAAGTTATCATTAATGTTGCTTCTGGCGTAGAAGTTATTCCAATTCGGAGTTAATAGGGTGCCAAACTCTTCATTACTGTGCTTATTGAATTCTCCCCAGATGTATGTAGGTAAATCTGTGGCTAAGATTAAACCTTTCTCTGCCTCCCTAAAGTTTTGATCCCGCCAGAGTGCGCTACCGTTAGTCAACACAATGCCGTTGGGACGGCGAGTGGGGTCTAACTGGAAGTCATTGGCACTCAGCTGCTTGCGACTTTCAATATCGTCTTTGCCAAGGTAACGCGGGTCTTTGTTGCTTAAATCCAGCAGCGCATCATCGCGAGAAGCGTAAATTATGCCGCTGTTTGGCAGCAGGTACTCTGGTGTTGCCAGTACATTGGCCCCAGTTATTGTTTTTGTACGGAGTCTATTGATATCTAGTACAGTGGCGCGAACTTCCAGGGGCTGACGCTGCTCAACGCTAAGGGCTGTAGCAGTAGTAGCCGTAGGGCTACCAGGCGGTGGCGGCAAGATGTTGTAGTTCCCAGTTAGTTGTGCATTGCCATCATTTGTAAATGTTTCTAGTGCTGTAGTGACTGGATTATCGGTTTCTACTGCCTTAATTTGTCGGGCATCCAGAAAAGCCACTTCTTTGATTGCACCGTGAGGAATGAGAGCAGGGTTGGGATTTATAGTACCGCTCAAAATTTGCAAAGCGCAAACGGTAGAGTCGATAGCAGATTGCTCTGAAAGCGTTAGGGTCTCACCTTTGCCTTTCCGAATCAGAGCATTTCGCAGCGGCTCATTAACAAAGCGTCCGTTCGGAAACTTCAAATTTGCTTGATGATTTATTCTTGCCTGTAAACCCGCAGAAGCTGCATTGCCCGGTAACAAGCCAGTTCCTGGATTTGGTAAGGCACCTGCAACAGTCTGGGCATTGGCGTTAGGCGGTCCGTAAACTACGCCATTGTTTGATCTGGCTCCTTGCAGATCTGTGGGTGGCGTACCGAGTTGTTCGCCGCTGACATCAGGCAGTCCACTGGGGTTTCTGGCGGTAACGCTGTTAGTGGGGTCGTAGTAACTGCTGACGCAAGCAATAGGCGCTTGGTATTGAGCTGGAGCAGCGACATCGAAATTATCTACAGCGTAGTGATATACCGCAGTTGCCCGCATCCGCAGGTCGCCTTTAGCAAATTTGGGAGTGTTGGGGTCAATCGTGTTTGCGATTGTGCCAGGGTTTAAGTTTAAGTTGAAAGTAGTTAAGAGTTCAGCTGGCAGAGGTATCCACCCAGGCGCCGTCCCAATAGCAGGTGAATTATCAAACACTTTTGTCCCCGCTCGTCCCGGCGACATAGGCATAGTGTCCGGCCATACTATGGGGTACTGTTCTACAACACCAGTTGCCGGGTCATCGTAGGTTGGTAATTTTTCTATTTGTGGGGTATTGGGGTTATCGTAAGTTGGCGGTGGCAGAAAAGAATTCTTGCGCTCATAAACTCCGGCACCAGTGATGACGCGCAGACCGCCGACGTTATCTAGTGGTGTTACAGGTTTTTCGGCTGCTGCCTTTTCCCATAAGTCGTCGCGGTTGATTGTCCCTAGATTTACTAATTCTCTAACTTGAGTGGTGCGGTACCGAGTTCCGCCTCCATCTTTCCAACTAGCACCACTAATTTCTTGCGGTTCGTTTTCACCAACAAAGGTTGTGCCTTTTTTCCAGACAGCAGGCAGGTTATTACCGACTAGAATGCGATCGCCTAAATAGTTTTCTTTTTTAACCTCTTGCTGTTTTTCCGGTTCGGTTGCTTCTAGTTGGTTAATCTTCAGCGTTAGCTTTGTATCAGTACCCGTTTTGCCATCAGCTGTGCTAGTAGGATACATCCACTTATCTGGTGGTGCTAAGTCGTCCTTGCTGGTACCGCCAAGTACGTTTGCTTTAGTGTAGCCTGTAGTTCCCGCTCCGGGCTGACCAGTATAAGGAACCTCGCTAAAGGGAACGCGACGGGTACGATTTCTAAACCATAGTTCCAGTTGTTTTCTGCGTTCCTTGTCTTGTTCGCCATCAGGAACCGCCTTAACTTTTCTGTCAACATCCGGCGGATCGGTTGTCCTCGCGTTATCAAACTGTGCATCAACCAGCAATGCGATCCGTTCTGCATACGCCTGGGTGTTATACCCTACCAGCGTTGGAGCGTTGCTTGTAGATTGATTAGTACTGTTAATTGCCTGGTTTGTTGTTGGATTGTTTCTTATTCCCTGGAACAAATGGACATTAACTGCACCTTTATTACTGCCAGCAGCGATTCCACCAAGCGCCACATTGCCGCCAACAATAATCTTGCTACTTTCCTCTTGGTAGTAACAAGAATCCTTACTACTGACTTGATACAGGCTAATATTATTATCCGTTTCTCCTGTTAGGAGATTGCTATTAGTAACAACTCTTCCATTCAACCGAAATTCGGGACCTGGGGTGATCTCCAAGTCGTCCTCGAATACAACGGCATTGTTACTAATAGGAATCCGGCTTCTGTCTTGCTGATACTCTAAAGCCGAAAATCCTTTATTACCCTTGTATGGTTCATACTTCGTCGGATCGGTGGGAGCTGGGGTTGCGGGAATCGGAACCGTAGCTGAATACACAAAAAAGCTTTTCTTTAGTTGTCCGTTTATTGAATACCACCCAGAGTTACCGACCAAACTAGCAGAACTGTCGCCTGCTTGCTCACACTGCCCTCCTGTTCCTGCGGTATTCATGGGCGGCGTTCTTGCCTCTAGCGGGCCTCTTGGCCGGTCAAACTTGCCGCCACTTTGAGTGGGACTGCGAAAGAAAATCCCATAAAGGGTGTAGCTGTCGTACTTACCGTTATTATCGGTATCAATGGGAAATCTCCAGGCTGTTGCCAGAGTTTCATCGTTTTCTAATTTAATGTTGGCATTTGCGGTTGATTTATTAATACTGCCATCGTTGCCGTATTTACCATCATTCTTTAAAAAGTCAGCAACCAGTTTTACAGGCTCTTCGTCATTAAAGGTATATCTTTTTAACTTGCCGGGGCCAGCAAATGCACCATACAGTGCGCTTTCTGCGGGAGTTCCTCTAGGAAGGGTAGGATCAGCAAATAACTCATCAATTTTTGCTTTTGCACGTTCTAATGCTGGCGTTGCTGCTTCAAGTACAACCCTATCTACCCTAACGTTACTGGCATTTTTGGAGCGCTCAAATGACCGGAACACCATCGCCGTTGTCAGCAAGATGACGACCAAAATTACCATTGTCACCGTTGGCAAGATAAATCCAGCGTTTGCCAGATTTGCTTTTTTCCCAGTTACCAATATGCTCCGCAAGAGCCAATTCATCAGCTTTTTGGTGACAGCTTTTGCTATCTGCACCATTTCCCGGAACAGATTTTGAATGGCTTTGAGTAGCTTTTTGTGGGGTGACATACTTGCTTTCCTGTCAAACGTTGGATAGGGCTGAAATGAAGACTGAGGGGTAAATAATCTGCGGTAAATTAAATTTCTATAAAAGGCAGATGGGCTGAACTACCCTAATCGCCTTGGTAAAGCTTCATCAAGACTTCATAATTTTGGCGTTCTTTTCTGTCTTAACAAGTCTAAACTTTGTTATCAACCGGGAAAGTACGCATTTAGATGTAATAAATTTTTATTAAGTTTTTCAGTATTCTTCCGGAGCATAGATACCCCAGCAGAATTGTGAAACAAAACTGAGGTTTGCGCTTCCCCCACAAGACTGATTTAGGGAAGATGTATGAGTTGTCTGTGAAAGATAGCGATCGCCTTAAACATAACTTAACAAACAAGGTGGGTAAATTACTGTATTTAGCATACCCACCTGTCTTAGAAAACCTATCACCTCTCGCAAAAAAAATCGGGAAGCCGCCCAACACCCGACAGAAGCAGGATAGGCATCACAACGGTAGGGACGTTGGATACAAAAAGTTTTATCCCCTAGCCCCCTTTTTTGAGGAGGGCTAGGGGGATGTAAACAATACAGTGTTGCCATCAAAATTTCTACAGAAAAAATAATCAGAGAAATTTCGAGAGTGGCTGCATTTAATAGTGATTTAGGTTGATTCCAGCTTCGTTCGCCATTGCTTGCAAACCCTTATGTTGTAAGGTTTTGATTGCTTTCGTGGAAAGCCGCAGTTTCACCCAGCGATTGCCTTGCGACCACCAAATCCGCTTCGATTGCAGGTTGGCTTCCTGTAGCTTCTTGGTGCGTCGGTGAGAGTGGGAAATGGCAAAGGCATTATTCGCCTTTTTTCCGGTTAGCTGACATTTGCGCGACATAGAATATCTCCAGAGTGGGGTTCGGTTAAATGACCACAGAATTCAGTCTATGGCTAGACAAACAAAGTCTCGCGCAACGCGAGACTTTGGCAAGATGTCTATTGTATCGAATCTCTGGTTCTCAGGCTAAGCTTGGGAACGCGAGATGGTTGCTAGTTGCTAACGTTCTGTGAGACGAGTTAGCACCTGATTCGACCGTTCTACAAAGGTTTTCATCCCTTCGGCATCAAATCCTTTTTGAGCCATGAGCGCCAAATCGTAAATATGTTGACAGATTAGATTAGTCAACTCGCCTGTAGGCGATCGCCCTTCTTCTTGAATAATACTACCTTGACTCATTTGAGTGAGATTCTGGATCAGCGGGTGGGCGGTGTTCACTACCAGGACGTGTTCTTCGGGAAACTCAACATTTTGCTGCTGCATGAGTGCGTTCATCTCTCGCAACCGTCGCAGCACTTCTGGTAACAGCACCATTGCGGGTGGCGTTGCTTGCAGGTCATCTGACTTCAGCGCCTCGGTACGGATGTTAAGTTTAGGCTTGTTGAGGGCTTGCTGGAATAGTTCTTTGATTTGTTCGCTGCGGGTTTTGTTGGTTTTAGGATCAACAATTTCGCCGGATTTATCTTGGTCAATTAGGGTCTTGTCCAGTTCTGAGTCTACGCGGGAGAACTTGACATCCGGATGTTCCCGTTCTAGGAAGCTGATGAAGTGGGTGTCTATGAAGGAGTCCATAAACAGGACTTCTAAACCCTGGCTTTTATGTAATTGTACGTAGGTTGCTTGGGTGACTTCATCAGTGCAGTAAAAGACGCGGTTTTCTTGGAGTTCTTTGTTGCGTTCCAGGTAGTCTTTGAGGGTGGTGTATTGGGATATTGGATTTTGTTGTTCTCCGGAGGCTGGGGTGACTTCTTGCCAAACATCGCCTTCCTGGGATTGTACTTCGACGGCTGGGGGAGTTTCGGGAGTTGCTTGTGTAAGGTTGGCGGTGGTGCGATAGATGATGATGTCTTCGACTTGCTTTTTGAATTTGTCGTCGTTGAGGGAGCCAAATTTGACGAAGGTGCCAACATCTTGCCAGCAACGGATGTATTCTTCGCGCTGTTCACGGTAGAGTTCTTTTAAGCGATCGCCTACTTTCTTGGCGATGTAATCTGCTATTCTCCGGACGGTGCGATCGTTGGTAAGGGCGCTGCGGGAGACGTTGAGGGGGATGTCAGTGCTATCAATGACACCTTGCAGGGGTAGGAGGAATTTGGGGATAACTTCTTCGCAGCGATCGCTCACAAAAACCTGGTTACAGAATAGTTTAATCTGCCCTTTGGTGACATCGACATCCGGCTTCAACTTCGGAAAGTAGAGAATTCCATTGAGAATGAAGGGATAGTCGGTATTTAGATGCACCCACAGCAGCGGCTCTTCTTGGAACGGGTAGAGGTAGCGGTAGAATTCTAGATAATCTTCTTTGGTCAGGTTTTGCGGCGATTCCTTCCACGGTGCCTTTTGACGATTGATTACCTCCCCATCCAGTTTGATAGATACTGGCATGAAATCGCAGTAGGTTTTCACCAACTGACGAATCCGCATCGGTTCCAGATATTCCTGTTCTTCATCCTGAAGCGTGAGGGTAATGGTCGTACCGCGTTCAGTGCGTGGCGACTCTTCTAAAACAAAGGCTGGCGAACCGTCGCAAGACCAGTGTACCGCTTGCGCTCCTGGCTGATATGAGAGGGTATCAATCTCGACTTTTTGCGCCACCATGAAGGAGGAGTAAAACCCTAGCCCGAAGTGACCAATAATTTGCTGTTCGGCGCTGGCTTTATATTTTTGGATAAATTCTTCAGCGCTGGAGAAAGCAACTTGGTTGATGTACTTCTTCACCTCATCGGCTGTCATCCCGATACCGTTATCAGTGATAGATAGGGTCTTTTTGTCTTTGTCAATAGCGATGTTAATTTCTGGTTCGCCTATTTCGCCTGTGACTTCCCCAGCGAAGGAAACCATTTTAAGTTTCTGGATAGCATCGACGGCGTTGGATACCAGTTCCCGCAAGAAGATTTCGTGGTCTGTGTAGAGGGACTTCTTGATAATCGGGAAAATATTCTCGGTATGTATCGTGATTGTGCCTTGTTCCAGCATATATATTTTGTGGTAGTTGTGTAAAAACTTTCTAAAGATTGATTGTGAGCGATCGCAGATGCTTGTGAGAAAGGGATTTTCCGCCCTTGAGGAATTCGGATTTCCCTACTTGCTGGTCTATATTCGCTCAATTAAGCTTGCTGAAGGCTAGCTTTTAGCCTTTTTTTCCAGTACGAAAAAGTAGTGATATGGATTCAATGGATCGATAAATTCTCTTTTAATTGTAAGACCCGCTCTTTCAATCGAGTTTACCAGACGCTGTTTTGGGTAGCCTTTCAATCCCATCTCCCAGTAGTGTTCATCCTCGGTTAAGGGCTTTTGGCTCCAGAAGCGGGGAACGTGGAGAAAAAGATGTCTCGGCCTTTGTTTTAAAGAATATTTAAACTGAATTGACAAAAATAAACTGCGATAGGGAACCGATATTACTAGAAACTTTTTAGTAGCGGTTGCCAGCTTTTCCAGGGCTTTTTCTGACTTATCGTAAGGGATATGTTCTAGCACTTGAAAAAGCGCGATCGCATCAAATTTATCTTCTGGCAGTGTAAAATCACTTGCTAAATCCAGAACTATGTCCGGATTTAGTTCTGGATCAAAATCAGCGGTCGTGACGTTATATCCAAACTTCCTTAACAAATCCGTGAAAAGTGAGTTAAATATTCCAATTTCTAGAATATTATTTACTTGCTTTCCTAATCCTTTGATGATACGCACCTGATTATTGTAGCTGATGAGTCGGTCTTTTGATATGTATTCATCGCTCGGAATTTTAGACGTGTTGATGCTTGTCATAAAATGGCCCAACCAAATAAATTACTATTATCGTAAGCCAGTCATTAGTTGCTTCACCGTTTTAGTAGCAACATTCCAATTTAGCCGAGATTGATACTCTTCAAATGAGGATATAGCCATTTTTTTATATTCACTATAATTTTCCATAATAGACACAATATAGTTACAGTAATCGGATATATTAGCTTCTAACGCAAAAGTTTTTCCATTGAAATCCTCTTTAATAATGGTTGGTATACCGCCAGTATTTGTTGCTAAACAAGGAACACCAAAAGAATTTGCTTCAACTAAAACGTGAGGAGAACAGTCAGCTAGAGTTGGTAAAATCAGAAAATGTGATTCAGCAATGAGCTTATTTAATTGATTCAATCCTTCCTTAGTTGATTTATCAATAAATCCTCGAACTTCAACAAAATTTGGTAGAGGCTCATCAATAATTGGTTTACACCCAACTACCGTAAGTTGAGTATTCAAGCCGATGCGATTTAATTCTCTAGCAACCTTAAAGGCAACATCTCCCCCTTTCCTGTGCCACTCAAGGCCCATAAATAACAATTTACAAGGCTTTGTAGCTTTAGAAGCTATAATACTTTGAATATCATCAATTGTGCGATCGCATTCTATATTTGCTCCCCAAGGAACCACTTTTACTTTGGCTGGCTCAATATTATAAATTTTAATAGCTGCTTGAGCGGCCCAGTCCGATAAAAAAATTACTAACTTGCATCGGTTTAACGCAGCTAGTTCCATTGCATAAATATTATTTCTAGTTTCGCCGCACAAGTTGTTTAAATAAGGATAAAAATCAATTAATCCAGCCAAGGTTGAATCTGTCCACAAAACAATTGGCTGCTTACACTCAAGATAAGCAAGGGGTGCTGCATTTTCAGGACAAAGCACTATATCGGAATTTAACGCAGACAGTTTTTTAGAAATTTGACGAGCATAATTTTTAAGCACTAATGGTTCTGCCCATCGGTAGTAATTTTGATGGAATAAGTTGTGGTAAAAACTCCACTTAGCTCTAGTAAAGAATGAAAAATTTTTCTGCAAAGGTCCAAGATAGTCAAGTTCAATAGACTGACTAGCTAAAGATTGGGCTATATAATAACCTGCTCCACAAAATCCTACTTGATTTTTAGACCAAGTAGAACTATTATAAACATCGTAAGTGGTAACATATGCTACTTTCATAAATTACCTCCTTATATTAAATTCATAAATAAAGTTTTAGCTGTTTGAGTAGCAACTGCCCAATTTAGACGAGTTTGATATTCATTAAATGAAGATAATGCGAGTTCTTTATAATTGTAGTAGTTAGAGAACACACTATAGATATAGCTACAAGCTTCTGTAATAATTGCATTTATTGAATAAACTTTTCCATTTAAATTATCTTTAATAATTGTCGGTATACCGCCGCTATTTGTAGATATACAAGGAACGCCAAAAGAATTTGCTTCACAAAAAACATTGCCATAAGCTTCTGCTCTTGAAGGCACTATTATGAAGTGAGATTCAGCTATCAATTTATTTATTTTCTTTAATCCTTCTTCTGTAGATTTATTAATAAAACCAGGATTAACAACAAAATCAGGGCATGAATCGTTCTGGAAAGGCTGGCACCCAACTATTGTTAATTCAACATTTAGCCCTGTCTTTTGTAACTTGCTTGCTACTTCCAGGGCTATGTCGCCACCTTTCCTATACCAATCTACACCTAAAAAGAGTAACTTACATTGGTTTGACGGTCTGGCATCCACAATCTCTTTGATGTCTTCCAAGGTTCTGTTACACTCAACGTTAGCACCGGAAGGAATAACTTTTACTTTAGAAGGGTCAACTTGATAAAAATCAATTACCTTTTGTGCAGCCCAGTCAGACGAAAATATAGCATAACTGCATTTATCATAGGTAAGTTTATCCATTGCAGTTAATTGCTCAGTCGTCTCGTTACAGAGGTTGCTAAACTCAGGGTAAAAGTTGATTAATCCAGCATAAGAAGCGTCTGTCCATACAATCACTGGTTGCTTGCATTCCAAGTAAGAAGCTAAATTAATATCCGGGCATAAAACAATGTGGGGATTTATATCTAATACTTTTTGATGAATTTGGGAAGCGTAGCTTTTGTTAACAAATTTTTCTGCCCAAGGTTGATAAACCTGCTTAGTAAAATGCTTATGCCAGCGATTTTTTGTTTTGGATATATATTTATATATAGGTGAGTAATTTTCTTTTAAAGGCCCGATATATTCCAATGATTCGCACTGCCTAGCAAGGGCAATGGCTTTGTAGTAATTAGTCCCACAATGACCGATCATTTTTCGGTGCCAAGTATGCCTATTTAAAATATCGTAGTGGGTAGCGAAGGCTATTTTCATAACGAATTACACAGGCACCAAAAAAGAATAATTTACTAAAATGAAATAGTTTTGGCTAGTTATAGCGATTCTATCTAGTTTTTAGAGACGTATGAAACGTCTCTACATTTTTAACGAACCGCAGAGGGCGCAGAGGAAGAGAAAAGAGAGAGTTTCATAAATGAATTAGGATTAATATATTGCTTTCTACTACTGACAAACTGCACGGTAGAGCTGTACTGTTTTTTCGCTTAATACAGACCAGTCTAGCATCTCTAAGGGAGCCTGCTCTGGGCGTGGAGTATGCACCGCCCAATCTAGTCCTTCGCGGAGGATATCTGAGGTTAGCTCATCTGAGTAGGTTTTAACCCACGCTTCTCCTACTAATGCCTGTAGTTCACCCAGCGCACCCTTGTGCGGTACTAATATTGGGCAATCGAAGGAAAGAGCAAGTATTGCGCTGCCGGAGTTTAAAATTTCTTGAAATGGCAAGACTACTAAATCTGCTGATTTGAGATAAAACTGCACGTTTTCTGGCGGCACATATTGCATGGATAATCTGACGCGAAAATCACCATCTGCTGCCTCAAATACTTCTGTTTTAAGTTCTGGTAAATCGGGAGTACCTGCTACCACTAAAACTAAATCAACATCATCTAACTCACAAAATGTGCGGATTAAGTGGGGAACATTTTTATAGGGGGATATATGTCCTAGAAAAACTATGGTTCTAGCTTTTTCTGGTATATCTAAGGTTTTTCTAGCACTGATTTTATCAACTTGATTTGGATATTCTCCACGATAATGTCCGTGGGGTACGACCGAGTTTAAGCGTTGTTTAAGGGAAGGGAAAGTTTCTTCAGCTAGAGTTTTTCCTGCCTCGCACATACTAATATATGCGTCTACACGAGATACGAATTCTGACTGAAACCAATCCGCTATCTGGGGATGCAAAACGATGTGGGGGATTTTGTCGTGAAAAGTCCAGATGATGCGCGTCCCTTTGTGCCGCACTCTGTCTATAAGAGCAAGCATCGCTTTTGCTCTTATAAAAGCTAACGTTGGGTTGGGATGGCGTACTATCGTTTCGGCTGCCCAGTGTAGATGAAAAATATCGTAGTGTTGGCGTAACAATTTGAGGGGCGAAAATTCTTCAACTGTCACCCCTTGTTGGCCCATCTGGGAATACAACAACCAGTTATAAGGGTTTTTGTATCTGGTTTTGAACGCAGGCCAAGCAATGACTTTCATGTTTGATGTTACTTTCGCCTAAGTTTTTGGATGTTGTATTTACATCAAAATAGCACGAGATAATTTTATACGTAGATGCACTGTAGGTTTAGAAATAAATCGGAGGCGGTCGCCTTCGGAATACGTTCCCAGGCTGAGACTGGGAACGCGATGGATGTAAGCAGTGGAAGTTTATGGAATGACTTTTGTAGGAGAGACTGGAAGACTCGTCTCTACAATAGATTCGGAAATCTTGAGCGGTTGTTTTTTCCTGAAGGTGAGGGCATCATCTACGCAATCAACTACGATGGTGTCACCGCTGACAAAAGTGTTTTCTAGAAGGGCGGTTGCTAGAGTATTCTGCAATTCTCTCTGAATCGCCCGTTTCAGGGGACGCGCACCATAAACTGGATCGTAACCAGCCTCCGCTATATGGTCTTGGGCTGCTGACGACAGTTGTATAGTAATTTTCTGATCCGCCAGCATGCGCTCAATCTGCTTAATTTGAATTCCCACAATTTGTCGCAGTTCTTTGCGGTTGAGCGTGTGGAAGAGAATTATGTCGTCCACCCGGTTAAGGAATTCCGGACGGAAATGCGATCGCAGCGCATCTGTCACCTTCTTCCGCATCAACTCATATTGTGCATCATTCCCAGCTACATCCAGAATATGCTCGCTGCCAATGTTGCTGGTCATCACAATTACCGTATTCCGAAAGTCTACCGTCCGACCTTGGGAATCCGTTATCCTACCATCATCCAGCACCTGTAGCAAAATGTTGAAAACATCCCGGTGCGCCTTTTCCACCTCATCCAGCAACACCACCGAGTAGGGACGACGACGAATTGCCTCTGAAAGTTGCCCCCCCTCCTCGTAGCCTACATACCCTGGAGGCGCACCTACAAGGCGCGAGACGGCGTGTTTCTCCATGTACTCGGACATATCAATCCGCACCAGGGCATCATCGCTGTCAAACAGAAACTGAGCTAAGGCACGCGCTAACTCAGTTTTGCCCACACCAGTTGGCCCCATGAACAGGAACGAACCAATCGGACGACCGGGATCTTTCATCCCCGCACGGGCGCGACGAATTGCCGCCGCCACAGCCGAAACCGCTTCTGATTGACCGATAACGCGCTCGTGCAAGTGCGATTCCAAATGTAGCAACTTTTGACGTTCCGACTCTAAAAGTCGGTTCACGGGGATGCCAGTCCACTTAGCGACGATTTCTGCGATGTCTCCCTCGCGTACTTCTTCGCGCAATAAAGCCGAACCGCGAGATTGCATTTCCAAGAGCTGGGCTTCTTTGGCTTCCTTGTCGCGTCCTAACACCTCCAACCGCCCATACTTAAGCTGGGCCGCCTTGTTCAAGTCATAGGCGCGTTCCGCCTGCTCTATCTGCACCCGCAGGTGATCCTCCTCCTCCTTGACAGCATTAATTTCTTCCAACAGTTGCTTTTCAGATTGCCACTGAGAGCTTAGTTGACGTTGTTTTTCACTCAAAGACTCAATTTCTTGCTCAATCCGCTCCAAACGCTCTTGGGAAGAACGGAAAGCACCGACAACAGTTAAACCCAGCCGTTGACCTTCCCCTTGCAAAGATAGCTTTTCCATCTCTAGCTGCATCAGTCGGCGGTCAATCGCTTCTAATTCTACTGGCTTGGAGGTAATCTCCATTTTCAGCTTAGCTGCTGCCTCGTCCACCAAGTCTATCGCCTTATCTGGCAAAAACCGTTCTGTGATGTAGCGATCGCTCAAAGTAGCAGCAGCCACTAAAGCGGAATCCGTAATCTTCACGCCGTGATGAACTTCGTAGCGTTCTTTCAATCCCCGCAAAATCGAAATCGTATCTTCTACTGAAGGCTGATTTACATAAACCTGCTGAAATCGACGTTCTAGCGCCGCATCTTTCTCGATATGCTTACGATACTCATCCAGCGTACTCGCCCCTATACAGCGCAATTCCCCCCGCGCCAACATTGGTTTGAGTAAATTACTCGCATCCATCGCGCCTTGAGTGGCACCAGCGCCGACGACGGTATGTAACTCGTCAATGAACAGGACAATTTGACCGTCAGAAGAGGTAACTTCGCGCAATACCGCCCGCAGCCTGTCTTCAAATTCTCCCCGATATTTGGCACCCGCAATCAGACTACCCATATCCAAGGCGATCAACTGGCGCTTTTTCAGAGATTCCGGAACATCCCCGTTAACAATCCGCTGCGCCAGACCTTCTGCGATCGCTGTCTTCCCTACGCCCGGTTCCCCAATCAACACCGGATTATTCTTACTCCGCCGAGATAGCACCTGCACCACCCGACGAATTTCCTCGTCTCTCCCAATTACAGGGTCGAGCTGACCAGATTTTGCCTTTTCTGTCAAGTCTTGTCCGTATTTTGCCAACGCCTCATAGCGTGCCTCTGGATTTTGGTCTTGTACTTTCTGAGCGCCCCGGACATCCTTGATTACCGCTTCTAGTTTCTGTCTGTCAACGTTGAAGCTTTTAAGCAAGCGCCGCCCGACGCGGTCATCTTCCGCAAAACCAAGCAATATATGCTCTATGGCAATAAATTCATCTTGTAAGGCACTTTTTGCTGCGTCAGCCTTGTCTAGCATGACATCTAAGGCTCTGCCCAGGTACAACTGGTCAATTACGGTGACTTTTGGCTGGCGCTGGCTGAAGGCTTCCAGTTGCGCTTTTAATGCTGTGGTGTCTACCGCTGCTCGACTCAAAACCCGACTCGCCAACCCGTCTTGTTCTATCAGGGCAATGGTTAAATGCTCTACCTCTAGCTGCTGATTTTTGAAGCGACGCGCCACATCTTGGGATTTGACGATGCCTTCCCAGGCTTTTTCAGTAAACTTGGTAGAGTCAGTAGGCTGCATTTTATAAAATATATCTCAGTCAAATAGCGTGTCCCACACGCTAGTATAACAATCTGTTATTGGTCATTGGCCATTAGTTATTAACTAAAGTGCGCCAGAGAATTTTATGGCGCTACACAAACAAAGCCGTAGCCAGCTTATAGACCGCTTTGGCGGTCTTTGTTTGTGTAGCGCCGACGAGTAAAGTCGGGGTTTAGCTTACGCCTCTTGCTCAACAGGTTCAGCTTCCGGCTTCGCCTCGCGGACTTCCTGCTTGACGGTCAGGTAACGGATCACGTCCTCGGAAAGACGCATTGCCCGTTCTAGAAGCGCAATCTGGCTGCCATTGCACTTATAGTTCATCTGGACGTATACACCTTCCCGCTGCTTGCCAATTTCCTGAGCCAAACGCCGCCTGCCGCGATGCTGAGTTTCAATCTCCTCAGCTCCATTTTCGGTGAGGATGTTCTGGTATTTGGCGATCGCTAGGTTGGTTGGTTCCTCTCCTAAGTCGGGACGGAGGATGTACATAGTTTCGTAAACGATCTGCATTTTGGTAATCTCCTTATGGACAATGAGGCTTCTTGGGGGGCTAGGAACTAGGGAGGAGGTGACTAGGTAGTGATTCCTCGCCTAGTGGTTTTCTACCCTCATAACTCTTCCCTAACGCCTAACAACATGAAGAAGCAAGGACTTAAAATCTTACTACCAGTTCACAAATTCTACAAATTAACCAGGCTAAATTTGCATCTGTGACATTTGAAGCACACTCTTAAAGCATAATCAAACATTACTCAACCATATGGCGCAGCGCTACGTCCGAGTTCGCACTGAAAAAGGACAGACTTACTACGGTTTACTGCAACTGAGCCGAAGTGTTCAGGTGCTTGATGCGCCTCCCTGGTTGCATGGGCAACCTACAGATTTGCAGTTAGAACCAGACACTTACCAAATTTTGGCTCCTTGTGCGCCGTCTAAAATTATTGCCGTGGGCAAGAATTATGCTAACCATGCGGCGGAAATGGGAACCCAAGTGCCAAAAGAGCCGCTGCTATTTCTCAAACCGCCGACTTCTGTCACCGCAGTGGGTACAGAAATTCATTATCCGCCGCAATCGCAGCAGGTGGACTATGAGGGCGAGTTAGCTTTAGTGATTGGCGATCGCGCTTGCGATTGTACGCCAGAAGAGGCCCAAGAAAAAATCTGGGGCTACACTATTGCCAATGATGTTACTGCCCGCGATCTGCAAAAATCAGATGGTCAGTGGACGCGGGCAAAAGGGTTTAATACCTTTTGCCCACTCGGCCCGTGGATTGTCCGCGAATTAAGTCCTGCTGCTCGGTTGCAAACTTTTCTTAATGACAATAAACAGCCAGTGCAGTCTGCCTTAATTAATCAGATGGTGTTTTCGCCAGATTTTCTGGTGTCTTACATCTCTGGGGTGATGACACTGCTGCCTGGGGACGTGGTGCTTACCGGAACACCGCAGGGAGTGGGACCGATGCAAGTGGGCGATCGCGTCCGCATCGAAATTGAGGGTATCGGTCAGATGGAAAATACCGTTGTGGTACGCCCTGCACCGACAGCACCCTAAACAAAGAAATGCCTGCGGTTTATAACTAGCGCAATTGGGTGTAAGCTGCCTCGGAAATGGCGGGTATTTCTCCGTAACGTCCCAGTATTGACTGGACAACTGAATAGCCGCAGGCTACCAGCGTTCCTAAAAAGACTACATTGAACAGCGTTTGTGTGATTAAGTTTGCGCCGCCTAGCGCTGGAACTAAAATCTGCAAAAGCATACTGCACAGAAACAGCAGGATATCTAAAAGTATTGCCTGCATGGTGTTGAAACGAATAAAATGGTTAATGTTTTCGTTTCTAACTACTCCTAAGAACAAGGCAAAGAAAATTATTAAGCTGGCAAAAGGTATATTGTAAATTGCTAAAAAAGGTGACAGCGGCGTGTAAATAAGGCCAAATACAGGAAACTGTCTAACCAGAAACAGACTAAAAGGATACGCCGAAAGTAAAGGCAGTATATAAGGAAGGCAAGAAAAAATCCGGTCTTTGGTTGTTGTTGAACCACGCCAAGCCATCGTGCGTTCTCCTGTTGTAATGTTATTAATCGCTAGTTCTTACTAAGTTCAGGATAACGCACAGCAGCAGGTCAACCATGTTGGGGCTGCTTGAGGCGGATCTTTCCCCCAGATGGTTCCGGGGTAGCGATCGCGCTCATTTAATATTGGCAATCCGGAAGCCCATGAGACACTCGTATTGCTCCGGTTGATTTTCCGTCAGCTTGTGAATCGATTGACCACAGCCGAGTTGTCCTTTGCGCCAGCGGGGTTGACCGCTAGAGTCTGCTAGTAAACAGTTCTGACAAACTTGCTTGGGAGAGAGAATTTGTTCATCCGTAAGAATGACTAACATTTGACACCTCCCTTAAGAGGCTTATCCGCTTTCCTCAATTTTAAGCCAGGTTTTCGGGAATATATGGTAAATTAACATACACCTTAATGTCTTTAACCCTTATAGTCTTGAAGTTTTAATATGTCTGTTGTCAGGCAAGGTATTTTTAGGAGAGACGGAACTCCGTAGAATCACTGATAGAGTGTTAACAGAAAGGTCAGGACGGACGCGACTCCAACAGCATTAAAATAAAAGACTCAGGAAAATACAGGCGCAAGCCAGAAAAGAAAGCATCCGAACTAAAGTAGGAAGCGATCGCTAACAGTATCTCTAGGGGTTTACTCCGTGACAAAAACTAACTTAGACTTTCTCGCCCAAACCGATCCCGTCGTTGCCGAGTTTATTGGGCAGGAACTCCAGCGTCAACGCGACCACCTGGAACTGATTGCCAGTGAAAACTTTGCCTCAGCAGCGGTTCTGGCAGCACAAGGTTCCGTCCTGACGAATAAGTACGCCGAAGGCTTGCCTGGAAAGCGTTATTACGGCGGCTGCGAATTTGTAGATAAAATTGAGCAACTGGCAATTGACCGCATTAAACAACTATTTGGGGCGGCTCATGCCAACGTACAACCCCATTCCGGGGCGCAGGCGAATTTTGCCGTTTTCCTGTCGCTGTTGCAGCCTGGAGACACGATTATGGGAATGGATTTGTCCCACGGGGGACACTTAACCCACGGTTCGCCAGTGAATGTATCGGGAAAGTGGTTCAAAGTTTGTCACTACGGTGTCAGTAAGGAAACAGAGCAGCTAGACTATGACCAAATTCGGGATTTGGCGCTGCAACATCGTCCTAAGCTACTAATTTGCGGTTACTCAGCTTATCCGCGAGTGATAGAGTTTGAGAAATTCCGCGCGATCGCAGACGAAATTGGGGCATACCTGTTAGCCGATATTGCCCACATTGCCGGGTTAGTCGCCACCGGGCATCACCCCAACCCCCTCCCCCACTGTCACGTCGTCACCACGACCACTCACAAGACCCTGCGCGGTCCCAGAGGTGGTTTAATTATGACCAATGACCCGGAATTGGGTAAGCAGCTAGATAAAGCCGTCTTCCCCGGCACACAAGGCGGGCCTTTGGAACACGTTATTGCTGCTAAGGCAGTTGCTTTCGGGGAAGCACTGACACCAGCCTTTAAAACGTATTCAGGGCAAGTGATTGAAAATGCCCGTGCCTTAGCCGCCCAGTTGCAAAAACGCGGCTTTAAGATTGTTTCTGGCGGCACTGACAATCACCTGATGCTAGTAGATTTGCGTTCCATCGGTATGACTGGGAAGCAAGCCGATCATCTGGTGAGTGGCGTAAATATTACCGCCAACAAAAATACCGTTCCCTTCGATCCAGAGTCGCCTTTTGTAACGAGTGGCTTGCGGCTAGGAACGCCCGCAATGACAACTCGCGGTATGGGAACAGCGGAATTTACCGAAATTGGCGATATTATTGCCGAACGGTTGCTGAATCCAGAAGACGAAGCAGTAGCGGCTGCTTGTCGCCGTCGAGTTGGGGCATTATGCGAAGTCTTCCCCCTATACCCCCATCTAACAATTCCCGTTCCAGCCCTAGCTTAGTTACCAGCCATTTGTCAGCGGTCAGTAGCAACGGACAACTGACCGCTGACAACCGACAAATGACGACTAACTACTGACGTTTACCGTCCCAAATGTAGTAGACTCTGCCTGACGCCTTTTTTAAAGGATGAAAGATCAATAGCGATTAGTTAACAGCTAACAGCTTTTTTGAATTATCCTTTGTGATGTCTCGCACCCTACTAAATTTCAGATGCCTCCCCAGCTATACCATCTGGTTGCCTTTCTCGTCTCTGCCTTTGTTGTCCTCTGGACGACACCCGTTGTCAACAAAATTGGCTTGCAAAAGGGATTGGTTGATTTACCCGGTGAACGCAAAGTCCACAAGCACCCGATAGTGCGAGTGGGAGGTATCTCTATCTTTGCAGGTACCATAATCGCCCTGCTGATTGTTTGGGGAACCGGGGGATTTGGCACTCTCAGCGCAGATAAATCCTCCGAGATTTGGGGAGTCACGGTTGGTGGTCTAGGCTTTTTCCTGATTGGGTTAGCCGATGACTTGTTCAGTCTCTCGCCCTTCACGCGGCTGTTTATGCAAATAATCATTGCTAGCTGGGCGTGGCACTTCGGTGTCCAAATTGACTTTCTCACAGTTCCCTTCGCTGGGCTTGTAACTTTGCCAGACACCATCAGCTGGCCGATCACAGTCATTTGGCTGGTAGGTATGACCAATGCTATCAACTGGATCGATGGTTTAGACGGTCTAGCTGCTGGCGTTTCTGGTATCGGTGCCGTGGTGATGCTAATTGTAAGTTTGTTTATGAACCAACCAGCAGCAGCCCTAATTGCGGCAGCGCTTGCTGGCGGCGCACTAGGATTTCTGCGATATAATTTCAACCCCGCCCAGATTTTTATGGGAGATGGGGGAGCCTATTTTATGGGCTTTACTTTGGCTGGTGTCGGGGTGATTGGCTTGGTGAAAAGCACCGCTGTCACCGCTGTGCTATTGCCCTACTTAATTTTAGCTGTGCCGATTGTGGATATGTCAGCCGTGATTGTGCAACGGCTGTTACGCGGCAGTTCCCCTTTCATTGGCGATAAATTCCATCTACATCATCGGTTACTGCAAGCTGGTCTGCCACAACGCTTGATAGTTTTGTTTATCTACGCTTTAACTCTGTGGGTGGGAAGTCTGGCGCTGGCTCTGGCTAAGGTACCCAGCGGACTAGCTTATGCTTTTGGCGCAACTTTGCTGCTGGGTTATACCAGTTGGCAAGTTTGGCGATCCTCCCGTGTCAGAGGCGAAGAGTAAAAAGTTATGAGTGCTGAAATTATTTGTGTTGGTACCGAACTGCTACTAGGCGATATCCTCAACAGCAATGCTTATTTTTTGGCGCAGCAATTAGCATCTCTGGGAATCCCCCACTATTATCAAACGGTGGTGGGAGATAATCCAGAACGTCTCAAGCAGGTCATAGAAATTGCCCTGCAAAGATCGCAAATCTTAATTTTTACTGGTGGGCTTGGCCCGACTCCGGATGACCTGACAACGGAAGCGATCGCTGATTTTTTTGGCGTTCCCTTGCTGGAAAACCCGGAAATTATCGAAGATATTGCTCGGAAATATGCCCAGCGGGGGCGGCAAATGACACCCAGCAACCGCAAACAAGCCCTGATGCCAAACGGTGCCTCAATTTTACCCAATCCAGGCGGTACAGCCCCTGGCATTATCTGGCAACCGCGCCCAGGATTGACGATTCTCACTTTCCCTGGTGTCCCCAGCGAAATGCAGCGGATGTGGCAAGAAACCGCTGTACCCTATCTCAAAAGTCAAGGCTGGGGCAAAGAAATTATCAAAAGCCGGATGTTAAGATTTTGGGGAATTGCTGAGTCGGCTTTGGCTGAAAAAGTTGCCCCTTTTCTCAATTTGCCCAATCCCACGGTTGCTCCTTATGCTGAGTTTGGAGAGGTACGCTTGAGGATTTCCGCGAGGGCGGAATCGGACTCCCAAGCGCTGGGATTAATTGAGCCTGTGGCGCAGCAATTGCACCAGATTGCAGGGCTGGATTATTATGGCAGCGACACTGACACTCTTGCCTCTGTGGTGGGGCAGTTGTTGCAAGCAGAGGGTGAGACGCTTTCAGTTGCGGAATCTTGCACTGGAGGAGGCTTGGGGCAGATGATCACGTCTATCGCCGGAAGTTCTAGTTACTTTCTGGGCGGTGTCATTTCTTACGACAACTCGGTGAAAATTTCCGTTTTGGGTGTCAATCCAGAAGATTTATCCCAATTCGGTGCGGTAAGCGATGTAGTTGCAACAGCGATGGCGGTTGGGGTGCGATCGCGTCTCTCCACTACCTGGGGGCTTAGTATAACTGGTATTGCAGGACCCGGTGGAGGTACGGATGCTAAGCCAGTTGGCCTTGTCTACATTGGATTAGCAGGGCCAAATCACATTGGGTCAAGTTTTAAGTACCAGTTGGGTCAAACTCGAGAACGTGACTCAATTCGCTACGCCAGCGCTTGTAATGCCCTTGACTTGCTGCGGCGAAAATTGCTGACCCGCTGAGCCTCTATCAGTCAAAAGACTGATAGAGGATACTAAAACACTCTTCTATGGTGGGAGAGAGATGCTATTTCCTAATGTGCTAGGGTTAAAATAATAAATCTTATTAGTACAATAGGATTTAAGAACTGTCAATTTTGCCCAGTTGTAAACTATTTATCCTGGTTGTATTGCAGGAGCCGTCAGTACAATGGACTACATAGAAACCGTGTTGGAAAAGCTTAAAGAATGGGCGCGGAAGCTCATCGAAACGCTGCTAGGGCCGGAGGCTGAGCCGGAACCGGAACCAATTCCAATACCCGTAAACGAGCGATCGCGCCAAAGACGTTAGTGTAATACGTGACTCATAAAACTTTGGGCGCTGTAAGTGTTTTGGTACTGCACGGGCCAAACCTGAACCTGCTGGGGCTGCGAGAACCAGGGATTTATGGATCTTTAACGTTGGATGAAATTAACCACCTGTTAGAGCAAGAAGGGCAAACGCTACAGGCGAAACTTTCTATCATCCAGTCGAATCACGAAGGTGTCTTAGTTGATGCCATCCAGAACGCTCTGGGGCAGCACCAAGGCATTTTGATTAACGCA
Source organism: Trichocoleus sp. FACHB-40 (assembly GCF_014695915.1). Classification (GTDB taxonomy): domain Bacteria; phylum Cyanobacteriota; class Cyanobacteriia; order Cyanobacteriales; family FACHB-T130; genus Funiculus; species Funiculus sociatus. Next base: position 42,108 of record NZ_JACJPF010000046.1, on the reverse strand, counting down.
GGGGCGTATACTCATACAAGCGTAGCCATACGAGATGCGATCGCAGCTGTGAACCTTCCCACAGTTGAAGTGCATCTGAGTAACATTTATCGCCGTGAAGCTTTCCGGCATCATTCCTATATTGCACCAGTGGCAATTGGGCAAATCAGCGGCTTTGGTTCACAAAGTTATCTGCTTGGACTACAGGCGTTGATTCACTATCTGAAAGAAAATTAAAAATTAAAAGTCTAAAACTTTATTATTTTTTGATTTTCCATTGTATAAGGACACGGCACAGCCTTGTCCTTATTTTTGCAGGCAAGATATCTGAGCTACAGATGAGATTTATCGCATCGGGTTGCCATTAGGAAATAACCGCTGAGAATCGCGATCGCCAGCAGCGTCATTTTGGGGATTGCGAACCAGCACCGTATAAATTTCCGTTGGAATCTCAATTCCAGCCTTGTGCAACGCCTCCTTAATTGCCTGATTGGCGCTAGAAGTAGTCTTGAGAAACTCTAACCGTCGGGAATTTACCCAAAAGCGTATTTCCATACCCACACTGCCAGCAGCTAGTTCTCGAACCAAGACTTCTGGCGGCGGGTTCGACTGCACCCCTTCAACTTGGACAACAGCATCGGTTATGACTTGCGTAGCCGTATTGATATCTGCCTTATAAGTAATGCCCACCGTTACCGAACTGCGCCGATAGGAGTAAGCAGTGTTATTAGTAATACTCGCTTGAAAAACCTCTTGATTAGGAATATAAACCTTTCGCCCGTCATAGGTATTAAGGGTTGTAGCCCTCAGTTGAATTTGGGTGATGGTTCCCTCGAATTCCTTAATCACGACCTGATCGCCTAAGCGAAAAGGTCTGCCTGCAAGTAAAATCATTCCAGAAATGTAATTACTAAAAATTTCTTTAAGACCAAAACCGATAGCAACGCTAGTTAGTCCCACCGCTCCTAGTAAGGCTCCAAAGTTGAGTCCTAAGACACCCAGAGCAACTACTGAGCCAAATACCCAAACACCACCGTATCCCACTCGTCCCAAGAGAATTTCAGCACTGCGATCGCCTTCTGTCTTTTGCGCCCATTTCAAAGTGACGTAACGCATTCCCTTGGCAAATCCCCAAGTGATGCCTATCACCAGCAGCGCCCCTAAAATTGACGGCAACTTGCTTATCGTGTCGCGCAGCAAATCCCGCACAGTAATATATAGGCGCTGTCCGACATCAATGGCTAGAGACGGTTTCTCAAAAGCCCCATTCAATTGCCTCGCCCACCTCTCGGCAAGCACTTCTACAGGCAAACCGAAGTCGCGGGCATCCTGTTGAGTCACTGTCATCAAAACGCGGTTATTCACCTGTAAGGTGGCGATTTTCTTGGGATCATCGGGTTTGACGGTGACTTGCTCCAAAGCTTCCGGTTGTGCCAGCACGCTAGCAATACGCCGACTGATAATTTGCGATCGCTCCTTAGCGCTGAGTCCCGCCAAACTTCCGACTTGAAAAACTGGGTATCCTCTGACTATGACATCAGCAAAATAAAGTTCTTCCCCGTAAACCTTTACAGGCGTAGGTTTTGGCGTAGGCATCTGTTGGGTTCCAGCTGGAGTTGCTGTAAACAAAACGCCAGTGATGACGATTAAAATCTGGAAGTGATGTATTTTATTGCGAGTGGAACGATGAAAAAGGTTTTTCATGTCAATTCCAAAAGAGAACCCACATTACAATAAATTAAGTTGTTGGCATCTGACTTCTGACGCGAGACAGGTTTTATAGCGATCGCATCTAAAAATTGAGTAATTGATTGATAGCTAAGTGTAGCTCATGCAGTAAATCCACACCTTTTGATAGATGGAAAAACTCTGCTTTTGGCTAATTTACCATTATTTTTAATAAAGTGTAATAAGTTACAGGCATTAAGCAATTATGGCAGTTTAATTTAACTAGAAACATTTCAAGATGAAAAATATGCTTACTGCCAATAAAGGATTTATTCCAGAAGATTTATTTAAAGCTCCAGAATATGAATTAGCTAAAAATCATAATAAAGAATTACCTGATGTTGAAAAAATCGCTACCAGAGCCAGATATTTAGATTCCTTGGCACCGATTAGCGCTATTCAAGTTTTTGAAGAAATACCTGGCATCAAAAAATCTACTATTTTACTTAATAAGAAACTTTCTTTGAGGTTTGGAATGTTATTCCAGATCGGGTATTACTTCCTGAAGATTTAGAGTTTCTCAAACAAGACGCTAATCGCGTTGAGTCAATAGCTAAAAACCTGCTTTGGTTAGGTGAATCTTGGATAAGTTCACAAATCTTTGAGAAAAAGCTAAAAGTTGGAACTTGGGAAGATGTGCAAAAAGTAGTTAATAAATACGAATATAAGTATGAGTTTATAGATATTGTTGAGGTTCCGTATAAAGTTAGTTTAGAACCCCATAAAAATAAATTTGGGGAAGTTAATGAATATTGGGGCGTGTATCCTACTTGCTGGAATATATCTTTAAATAGAACTCGCGGCTTTAATGGATGTTACATCATAAATGACTACAATTCATCTTACAGCTTTAATATAGAAGTTTGGGCGGGAATCCCGTTTCTTAGGAACCTAAAAACTGGAGAAGTAGTAACGCTAGAAAATTTATAGAGAAAATGCGATCGCCTTCTCTCTACTTAGATGAATCCAGACTAAGAATCATCAGATCCTCACCCATCCGACTTTCTGGGATAGCGAGAACTGGGCGCTAGATACCTTATTTGCGGGAAAGGCTGGGAAAAGATAAATCCAGCCGCCGCGTTCCATGAGTAAGCGGCAAGCTTTAGGCTTTTATGGATCGGCTGTGTAGTCTACCATAGAAATCATGCGCTACTCACTTTTAAGTCGATTTCGCGGCACCTTATTGGGGGCTGCAATTGGGGAAAATTACGCCTATAAAGGCAAAAAACAGTCGCAGCATTCTTCTGGCTGGGACAAAATCGCGGTTTTGGGTGCAGAAAGCTTAATTAAACAATCTAGATTAGATTTAGAAGATTGGTATCGCCTCAAAAGGGAATTATTGGAACCAGAGGGGATGAATCCCGTCTCTACAGAAGCAATTATTTCGACGTTAACTGTGGTGTTATTTTCCCACGAGTATAAAGCGAAACTGCGGCAAAACTTGCAACAAGTTGCCAGCGTTTTTTCAGACGAGCCAGAATTGCAGGATGCGGTGTTGGCGGTGGGATATGCGATCGCCCAATCTCTCAGAGAAAAGTTGAATCCCGCCACATTAATTCCCAAAACCCTCGCCTTTCTAGAAAATTCCCAGACACCTCTGGTGGAACAACTGGGTGCAGTTCAAATATTATTAGAGCAGGGCGCTGGCTTAGAGATGGCTGTAACCCAACTGTGTCGGGATGCTCAGCCAAATAGTACCCCAATTGCCTTAGCCTTTTACTGCTTCCTTAGCACCTTAGAAGATTTTCGACTCAGTGTCGCCCGTGCGGCTCGTAGCGGCTACCAAACCCAGATTACCTGCGGTTTAGTCGGTGCCATGTCTGGAGCGTATAACACTACAGCGGGCATTCCTGTGGGATGGCGGCTACCTTGTAAACAGCATTGGGGAATGACGTCAATAGCCCAATTGCTGCAACTATCCGACCGCCTCTTTGGCGTTTGGTCTGGTGTTTATGATCCTTCTACAGATGTAGAGACACAAAATTTTGCGTCTCTAAGTAGCGCTGTGGCAGCTCCGCGCGTAATTCAGCCACGTTAACTTTTTTTAGTCCCAAGAATAGATGCCAAGATTATAGTTGGTAAAAGGAAATCAAATCTGATAAGATTATTTCCCCACAGGGGGCTAGGCATTCCCATCGGAGTTCTGTAAGGTAGGAAGAAGCCAACAATCGGGTGCCGCCTAGAGGTAAAGATTGCTGTTAGATGCCTTGAACCCAAGCAAAGTTAGCTCCCTCTCACCACGCCTGTCGCCTGAAACGGCAGTCATAACCATACTATGAAGACGCTTCAGTCATTGACACATCAGCTTGATCAATGGCGGCGAACGAACCAGCCTATTCGCAATCTTTTTCCATCCCGCTCATCTCGTCGAGCAACAGATGGATCGGCGCGAGGCTTGCGGCTAGGTATTGATTCTACACTTCGTAGGCGAGGAAACCGTCCCAAGTTCGTTTGGATGCTGGCAGTGGTGTCTCTCACGGGGACCATGGGACAACGCTTTTACAATGCTCCGAAGCTGGATGTCGGTAAGACAGCTCCTCAAACCATCCGCGCTCCCTATGATGCCAGCATTGAGGATTTCAAAACTACGGAAGAAAAACGCAAAGCTGCTCGCACAGGTGCTGTACCAATCTTGATGGTAAATCAAGATGTCACTCAACAAGTGTACGAGGATCTGGAGCGATCGCTTCGCACCGCCGACGACCTTCGACAAATTGCCGGGTTTTTTCCTTTAGTGCCAGCTAATGTATTGTCATATCCCACGCAGATTGCCCTCCGTAAATGTCCGGAATGGGAGTGGCGGGCTGTGCTGGCAGCAGTTAACACCGATATGGATGTTAACCAATCTCAGTTGGGGTCATTGCCTGATGCCGATAAGCAATTAAATGCTTCTACAGCACCAGCTGCGGTTGAACTCCGAGCCTACTATAAGACGGCTAGCCCGGAACAGTTTTCCATCCTGATTAATACAATTACCCAAGCACGCGATCGCTACGACAGGGCTTTAGCTGCGCTCTCAGAAACAGACAAAGCCAGAAGTCGCTACGATGTTTCCCTGCTTGACTTATCGAATGATGTCTGGCAAAAAACCCAAACAGGAATCCTGCAAGCTGCCGAACGCATTCTTACCCAAGGCATTCCTCCAGGCTTACCTGACAGTATCTTACAGGAGGCGCTGAAAGTCCATCTGCCTTCGTTGGTTCCTATCGAAGCTGAGCCTGTAGCCAACCAGTTGTTGCTTTGGGCGCTGCGACCTAACTTAACCGAAGATCAAGAACAAACGAAATTATTCGCAGAACAAGCAGCACAAGCTGTAAAGCCGCAAATGGTGATGGTGCACAAAGGCGAGGCGATTGTCCGAGCTGGTGAGGTAATTTCTCAAGCAGATTTTGTGCTGTTAGATTATTTCAAATTGAGTCGCCGGGGCATCAGTTTGCCTGGTGTGCTGGGGTTTGGGATTCTCATCTCTGGTGCTGTTGGTACTTTCTGGCTGGTGGAACGCCGATTTCACCGGAAAATGCGGCAACGAGATCACCTGCTGGTGTTGCTGCTAACTTTGAGTACGCCAGTGCTGGTGAGTTTGGGTGTTCGCTACACGAACTTGGCAGCTGTTGGGTTACTGGTGGGCAGCTTTTACGGTTCGGCCTTGGGCATCACGGTTGTGGGGCTGCTGAGTGCCGTGTTACCAATTAGCCTGAAAATCGGCTGGGATTATTTGCTGGCTGGTATTGGGGGTGGGATAGTAGTAAGCCTGTTGGCTGGGAGAATGCGATCGCGCGAAGAATTGGCTTTTGTAGGTGTTGGCGTAGGATTAACTCAAAGCACTGTCTACCTAGTGGTAAATCTTATCTTCAGTGCAGCTGCTGGTTCAATTTGGTACACCGTCCTCCAAGAAGCTGCTTTATGTGGTCTTTCCGGTTTAGCTTGGAGTATTGTAGCCCTTGGTCTTAGTCCCTATCTTGAACACGTCTTTGACCTGGTTACACCGATTCGTCTGGCAGAACTTGCTAACCCCAACCGTCCCCTGCTGAAACGATTAGCTGCTGAAGCTCCCGGAACCTTTCAACATACCCTGTTCGTGGCTACGCTGGCAGAAGCGGCAGCCCGGAAACTCGGTTGTAACGTGGAACTCGTCAGAGCGGGTACACTCTACCACGATATCGGCAAAATGCACGACTCATTAGGATTTATTGAGAATCAGATGGGTGGGCCAAATAAGCACGATGAGATTAACGACCCCTGGAAAAGTGCAGCAATTATCAAAAAGCACGTTACCGAAGGTGAGGTGATGGCGCGGCGGTGTCGTTTACCAAAAGCGATTCGGGCGTTTATCCCGGAGCATCAGGGAACAATGCTGATTGCCTATTTTTATCACCAAGCGCAGCAAATCGCCGAAAAAGACCCCAGTAAAGTTGTGCGGGAGGAGGATTTCCGCTATGACGGCCCAATTCCCCAGTCGCGGGAAACTGGGGTGATGATGTTGGCGGATTCCTGCGAAGCGGCGTTGCGAAGTCTCAAAGAAGCCACACCGGAACAAGCGCTAGCGATGATTAACAAAATCCTCCGCGCCCGTTGGCAAGATAACCAGTTAGTAGATTCTGGGCTAACGCGAGAAGATTTAACCTGCATTGCCCAAGTCTTCGTGCAAGTCTGGCAACAGTACAATCACCAACGCATTGCTTATCCTAAATTAGTAGTTAATTCAGAGAAAAGTTGTCAGGCATCAGTTTGAAATAGCTAATAGCTAAGACTATTGGCTCATTCCTAGAAAAGCTTATTTACTATTAGCCATTAGTTGCTGACAGATAATGTTGTAATAATCCAATTACTAACTCTGGCTGCTCTAAATGCGGTAGAACTCCTGTTCCCGGAACTGGTTGAAACACGGAAATTGCTTGTTTATTTAGCCCAGCTAAACGCCGCCCCAGTCGAAGCTTAGTAAATTGCGCTTCCTCTCCCCAAAGAACGTAAGTGGGAACTGTCAGTTGTTGAATATATAGCGACAGGTCAAAATAAAGGTCGCCCCGCAAAAATGCTAATGCCGCATATTCTGCATTCGGCTGTTGCGCTGATGCCAAAAAAGCCTCTACCATATCTTGAGAAACTCGCTCTGGCTTGGCAAAGAGAAACCGTTCCAAAAAGTTCCTCACCGACACTTCATTCGTCGCCCCAAGCGTATAAATCAACTTATCTAATATGGGAGTACCAATTACCTGAAGCGGTAGTCTGCGCCCCGCATCTTGCCCAAAGTCGGCAAACCCAGACGGACAAACCAAAAACAGTGTCTTAAATAAATCCGGGCGTTGAATAGCAAGGCGAATAGTAATAGCAGCCGTCAGAGAAGAAGCTACCACCTGTAGCGGCGCAAAGCCTTGCTCTCCCGTCGAGATAGAAATCTTTTCCAGAAATTCAGTTAGCGTCTTGAGATAGTCTGCAACTTGGTAATCTCGAACTGGATGAGCCGACTGACCCCAGCCTATCAAATCCGGAGCTAACACGCGGTAAGTGGTAGCAAAAGCTGGGTACACCTTCGACCACTCATAAGCAGACGATCCTCCGCCAAAGCCATGCAGGAAGATTAACGGCGGCAAATCTGCACCTTGTCGGGGTAATGACCAAGGTTGGTCTAGTGCGCTGTAGTAAACCATTGACCCCAGCGAGGTTTCGATAACTTTTTGTTCAAAGCCGAGAGGTTGAAACTGAAGCATGGTTTGGAACGAATGATCTTACTGACATTTTGCCTCAGTAAGATAGCGATCGCTACCCCCGGAGTGCCAATTACACTTTTCTGTAACTACTATCAAGTGCCGCGATGCAATTTTAAAATTAATATGGTGCTGAACCAAAAATGAAAAGAATTATATTTTATACTTAACTGGTAAAATTAAATAATTCCTAGCGATTATTTAATAATTTAACTTGTGCGAACTGATAAAATATTTTATAGCCTATTTCAGGAATTTCCCAGCATCTTTTTTGAACTGATTGGTGTAACAAGTGCGGATGTCGATGCCTATCAATTCACCTCAGTTGAACTCAAAGAAACAGCTTTTAGGATTGATGGGGTGTTCGTCTCGAATCTAGAATATCCTGTTCAACCAGTTTACTTTGTAGAAGTCCAGTTTCAACAAGATTCAACTTTCTACAGACGCTTCTTTGCAGAAATATTCCTTTACCTGCGTCAAAATGAATCTGTTAACTTTTGGCGTGCCGTCGTTATCTATCCTACTCGAAGTATAGAGACAGGCGACGAAGAACCGTATCGGTTGTTACTAGAGAGTACGCAAGTGCAGCGCCTGTATTTGAATGAGTTGGGGGACGCAGCAGAAAACTCTCTGGAAATTGCAGTTGTGCAGTTAATTGTGGAAAGCGAAGCTACAGCGATTAACCGAGGCAGAGAGTTGATTTTGCAAGCGCGTGAGGAACTTGCGGATGAAGCAACCAGGCGAAAAATTTTAGAATTAATAGAGACTATTTTGTTGTACAAATTTACCCGGCTAAGCCGCAAGGAGTTGGCGCAGATGTTGGAAATAGACGACGAATTCAGGCAGACAAGGATGTATCAATCCATCAAGCAGGAAGGCAAAATAGAGGGTAAGCTAGAATCCGTGCCAGGGTTGTTGGCATTGGGGTTGACTGTAGAACAAATAGCAGGCGTATTAGGTTTGACTGTGGAGCAAGTACAGCAAGCATCCGATGATCAGTCTAGCTGATAGCGATCGCATCCATAGCTAGCCGGTTCAAACATCAGCATCGCCATAGGTTTGTCGCCAGCTTTCGGCTTGCTGAAATTTTACGCCTGCTTTTGCAGCTGCTTCTCTGTCGTCACGGCGATCGCCTACCATTAAAACTGAGACAGGTGAATATTTTTGGATAACCAAATTTAGCATTCCTGGGTTGGGCTTGCGAAAATTTCCAGACTCTGAATGCTTGCAGTAATTATGCCACTTTCTACCATCAAAATCTGGACAAAAATAAATTTCTTCGATTTCTGGCAATAACTCCAGCGTGTACTGCTGTTCTTTGATGCAACTTTGGAGAGATTTTTTGCCACTGGCGACACCAGCTTGATTTGTCACGCCAACAATTTTCCAACCAGTAGCGGCGAAATATGCGATCGCATTCTCAACACCTTCGATAATCTGTTGATCGCGCGGACGCTGGATAAACTTATTACCTGAGAGCGGTTGCCTCACAGTACCATCCATGTCCAATATTAATAGGTTTATATCTGCGGTTATTTCTCGATCTTCCTGCTCCATGCCTCAATCTTATCTGTTATCAAAAAGATATATGTGCATTTGAGAATAAAATGTCAAATCAAAACAATCGCTCTAAATGGGATTTTGGCAGATTTTTGCAAACCCTTGCCTATTTCGAGGTTATCCCTTTCCTCAGTTGTCTACAGCGGTTATTCCAAGGTCGTGCCAAGGATAATAAGGACAGACCTACTGGAGAAAAGCGCGTGGGAGTGATACTGGTAGCAGGGGCGACAGGCGGAGTCGGTAAGCGAGTAGTGCGACGATTGGTTGAGCGGGGTTATAGAGTGCGATCACTTGTCAGAGATACCCATAGAGCAAAGGAAATACTTGGCGACAACGTGGAACTGTTCGAGGGAGACATCACCATCCCAGAAACTCTCACTTCCGCAATGATGCAAAACGTAACAGCCATTGTCTGTTGCACGGGTGTCAAAGTGCAGCCAGTCGAAGGCGACACGCCAGATCGAGCTAAGTATTATCAAGGTATTAAATTTTATATGCCTGAAGTCGTGGACAAGCCCGAAATTGTAGACTATCAAGGCATTAAAAACCTAGTACAAGCCGCCTCTGAGCAATTTTCCTCCAATAATAAAGGAGGAGCTGACGAAAAACGGATATTTGATTTTACCAACCCATCGGATGACATCAAAAATACTTGGGGTGCAGTGGATGATGTTGTTATGGGTGGCGTGAGTCAGAGTGGTATCCAACTGGTTGAAAACACTGTACTATTTGCTGGAAACGTGTCAACCGAAAACTCCGGCGGCTTTGCTTCAATTCGCACGAAAAACTTCGAGTCACCGATTGATTTAGCTGGTTACGAAGGTATAGAGTTGCGCGTCAGAGGCGACGGAAAACGATATAAATTCTTTCTTCGTACAGAAGCTAAATGGGATGGAGTTGCCTACAGCCATTCCTTCGATACCGTAGCAAATACTTGGATTAATGTTCGCGTACCTTTTGCCGACTTAATTCCTGTATTCCGTGCCAAAACTTTGACAGATGGAGAGCCAATCAATCCCAGTAAAATTTGCTCGTTTCAATTCATGTTGAGCAAGTTTGAATACGATGGTGGGCTAAATCCCAAATTTTCTCCCGGTGGCTTTGCCTTACAAGTAGAATCCATCAAAGCTTACGGTGGTGAAACTTTACCTCAATTTATCATGATCAGTTCAGCAGGTGTAACTCGTCCTGGCCGCCCTGGAATTAATTTAGAAGAAGAACCGCCAGCGGTGAGAATGAACGAGCAACTCGGAGGAATTTTAACTTGGAAATTGCGTGGAGAAGATAGCGTTAGAGAAAGTGGAATCCCTTACACAATTATCAGACCTTGTGCGCTGACTGAAGAACCAGGAGGTAAGCAATTAATTTTCGAGCAAGGCGACAACATCCGGGGTAAAGTGAGCCGGGAAGATATTGCCGAGTTGTGCATACAAGCCTTAGAACAACCCAAAGCGTGTAACGTAACTTTTGAGGTGAAAGAGGGAGAAAATAGCGCTGACTCCCTAAACTGGCAAAATCTTTTTTCCCGCTTGCAACCTGACAGGTAGGAGAGTATGACAAAATCCTCACAGGACTATTTCCTTCTATAGTTTCCTGTCTTTACCCTGCGTTTTCAGCGCCTGCGATGGCTCGTTTTTCTTGTAATCTAAGCCTACCCACCCACAAAATCTCAACCCTCAAAAAGAAAACCCCAGGCTTATCGCCTGGGGCAAACATCAGGGTGCATCTACTAATCTTTGTTTCCATTAGCAAAGTAGTCTCCTCCGGAAAACTCTAGATTTATTTTTTGCCGATGGTTCACCGGATGCAGCAAATGGTTGCGCCTGCGGCTGAATATAGCGGTAGTCTTATCCTCTGCGTTTAAAGGGCTAGAATCAACCGCAGAGGATTAGGAGAGACTGGAGTTATCCGTTTCTGTCTTGGAGTTGAGTCCATATAAATCCAAAAATACTCCTTGCTTCTAAAAAGGCGTTAACCTTTAACGCCACTGCCAGTATCTGTTGCCACAATGTAACGCTGCAAGAATAGAAAAACTAGCAGTACTGGCGCAATTGAAATAACACTCCCAGCGGCAATTAATCGCCAATCTAGAGAAAATGTCCCGGCAAGATTAGCAACACCCAAAGGAAGAGTGTAATATTCTGGCCTATCAAGGACAATCAAAGGCCAAAGAAAGTCACTCCAAGAACCAATAAAAACAAAAAGAGCCAAGCAAACCAATGCTGGACGAATTGCTGGAAGCATTACGTGCCACCACAAGCCTAACTCAGAACAGCCATCCATCCGGGCAGCTTCTTCGAGTTCTTTGGGGACTCCTTGAAAAGCTTGGCGCAGTAGAAAAATTCCAAAGGCAGATGCAACGCTTGGCAAAATAACACCCAAATAAGTGTTTCTTAAACCGAGTTGCACCGTCAAAATATACAGGGGAATCATCACTATCTGGAACGGAATCATGATAGTAGAGACAACTCCGGCAAAAATCATGTCGCGTCCCCGAAAATTTAGCCGCGCTAACGGGTAAGCGGCGAGGGAGCAAAACAGCAAATTTAAGCCTACTGTTAGGACTGCAATTAGGGTACTGTTAAACAAATACTGCCCAAAGGGATTTGTTTGCCAAACTTGCACAAAGTTCTGGAATGTCGGTTGGCTTGGCACCAGCTGGGGCGGAAATTGAAAGATGTTTTCTGATGGGGATTTTAGGGATGTGCTGATAAGCCAAATCAGAGGGAAAAGCATAATCAGCGCGATCGCACCCAATATCCCATACATCCACACAGTTTTTATTTGTGAGTTCTTCGCTTGGTTATTTGGTTTTTTAGCCTGGTAATTATTCATCTACAATTACACTTTATATTTCCAATTAATGGTCATCCCTAAATTATCAACTATTGCGCCTTTACTGCCAAAAATTTGCTAATGATTTTCCTACAAATACTTGTAATTAACATTATCATGTCATATTATGTGAATGTATTGGTCTAACCAAATGCTTGCTAAAGGTAGGTGGTTAGAGCGCAGAGGACAATGTCCTCTGCGCGGAAATCAGAAATTTGGAGATTTGATTCATCGCATCATCCTCAAACCCGTTTCTGTACAAACGCCATGCAAGGGTTTATCCCATTCATCAATAGGTAATTCGGGCGAAAGAGCAAATTCAAACGCAATCCCTATAGTCGGTTTGTCCGCCCACGGAAATGAACTTAGCAAGCGATCGTAATAACCACCACCGTAACCTAAGCGATATCCGCGAACATCACAAGCCACAGAAGGTAGAAGAATTAAATCAACTTCATCTGGTTGCAAGATGGGAGCATCTGGGTGCGGTTCAAGAATACCATAAGCTCCCTGGCTCGTCGATTCTCCAGATGTGCAGATATGCCACATCAGGGAATCGCCAATACATCGGGGAAATCCCCATCTGCGATTATCTACAAATAAAGGGCTGAGGTCTGGTTCCTGTCGAAAGCTGAAGTAAGCGAGGACAGTTTTAGCCTGAGTAAATAGAGGCGAGGATTGCAGGTAAGTGCAGATGCGATCACTATTTTCTCTCCATTTTCTCACAGGCATAAATTGCCGTGTTTTGAGAAGCGATCGCCGTAATTCTACTTTATCTCGTTGATTATCAACTTTGTTCACAAGTTCTATGGATAGGCTGGTTGTGAGATTATACTAGCTTCCATCTTAGTGTCTCCCTATACCAGGAGCCTTGCTGGGCGCTTGGTAAGAAGATTTTGGATACTGACAACAAAAAAACCCGCTTTGTTTAACAAAACGGGTTTTTCACACTCAGATTTTTTCGACTTACTCTGCGTGTTGTCGATACCACTCAATGGTATTTTTTAGACCTTGCTTGAAGTCAACTTTGGCGGTGAAGCCAAATTCTCGGCAAGCCCGTTCGGTATCTAAACAGCGGCGTGGTTGACCATTCGGCTTATCTGTTTCCCAAACAATTTCGCCCTCATAGCCCATAAGTTCGCAAATCAGTTCTACCAACTCTTTGATGGAAATCTCATAACCTGTTCCCAGGTTCACGGGTTCTGTACCATCGTAGTCCTGCGTACCCATGACGATACCCAAAGCAGCATCAGTTGAGTACAGAAACTCGCGGGTAGGACTACCATCGCCCCATACAGGTAGATGCTTATCTCCCCTAATTTGGGCTTCGTGTACCTTGCGAATCAAAGCTGGGATAACATGGGAACTCTTGGGGTCAAAGTTGTCTTCTGGGCCATACAAGTTTACGGGCAACAGGTAAATACCATTAAAGCCGTACTGCTGTCGGTAAGATTGGAGTTGAACTAATAAAGCTTTCTTAGCAACGCCGTAGGGGGCGTTGGTTTCTTCCGGGTAGCCATTCCAAAGGTCATCTTCTTTGAATGGCACTGGCGTAAACTTGGGATAAGCGCAGATGGTGCCAACACAGGTAAACTTTTGGACACCAGCTTGATAGGCGGCATGAATCAGCTGAGCGCCCATCATCAAGTTGTCATAGAATAATTCAGCAGGTTTTACCAGATTCAAGCCAATGCCGCCGACGTGGGCTGCGAGGTGAATCACGACATCCTGGTGTTCGACAGCGCGTTGGCAAGCTTCGAGTGATCGCAAATCATAATCGCGCGATCGCGGTATTGTAATCTTCTCTAGGTCTGCCCCTGCTAACCTCAGCTGTTCCACCACCTGACGCCCCAAAAAACCAGCCCCACCCGTAACTAGAATCCGTTTATTGCTCAAATCTAAAGTAGCCATATTTTCTGACCATCCTTCCCTAAATTTTTGGATATCTGCTAAAAATTATGAGTTATGAATAAACTCATAACTCATAATTCATAACTCCTAACTTTTAACTTTCTAGTCGTGCATACTACCGGCAGCCTGGCGAATCGTAGCCATATCCAGAGGGGAGTGGGAACCGTTACCGTTAGGTGAAGTTAAGCCTAAAGCTTGCATATCCCCTTCCACCATCAAATGAACTAATTCTTCAAAAGTAACAGAAGGTTTCCAGCCTAGTTTCTCTAGAGCCTTAGTCGGATCGCCGATGAGTAACTCCACTTCTGCTGGACGCAGGTAGCGTTCGTCAAACTCTACATAGTCATGCCAATCCAAATTGACGTAATTAAAAGCAACATCTAGGAATTGGCGAATTGAGTAAGTTTCTCCGGTTGCTACTACGTAATCATCCGGCTCCTCTTGCTGGAGCATCAGCCACATTGCTTTTACGTAGTCTTTAGCATAGCCCCAGTCCCGCTTGGAATCGAGATTACCTAAGTAGATTTTTTTCTGTTTTCCGGCAATGATGCGAGCGATCGCTCTGGTAATCTTTCGCGTTACAAACGTTTCGCCCCGGCGCGGACTCTCGTGGTTAAATAATATCCCGTTACAGGCAAATAAGCCGTAAGATTCCCGATAATTTACCGTTTGCCAGTGAGCATAAACCTTGGCACAAGCATAAGGACTGCGGGGGTAAAAGGGTGTCGTTTCCTTCTGAGGCACCTCCTGCACCTTACCAAACATCTCAGAAGAACCCGCCTGATAGAAACGTACCTCAATCCCGGTACGCTGTTGGTAGTCTCTAATTGCTTCCAACAAGCGCAGCGTCCCCATTCCCACCGCATCGACAGTATATTCCGGCGAGTCAAAGCTGACCCTTACGTGAGATTGAGCGCCCAAATTGTAAATTTCTACTGGCTTGACTTCCTCTAAAATCCGGCGCAGGGTGGTGCCATCAGTTAAGTCGCCATAGTGCAGAAACAACCGCACGCCCTCTTTGTGAGGGTCTTCGTACATATGGTCTATGCGGTCTGTGTTAAACGTAGAAGTCCGGCGGATGATACCGTGAACCTCATAACCTTGCTCAAGCAATAACTCACTTAAGTAGGAACCGTCTTGTCCAGTAATACCTGTGATTAGTGCGATCTTGCGTTGCGTCATACTTAATCTTCCCTATAGCCTCTGACCAAATAATTGTCTTGACAACAGCTCTAAATTCTCTTTTGATTTTCTCTCGCCATCTACGAGAGCTAACAGCACCCAATTTTGTGAAAAATCCCTCTATCAGTAGAGGAAATCCCTAAGTCACTACTTAAGTTAACTCAAAATTTCTCGGAGAACATCAGGAATATACGTAGAGTATGCCCAGAATCAAAATAAAACTTACGTATTTCGACGGTAGACTGAGAATTTTCCAGGTCTAGGGTGGAGAAGAGATCAGCACAGAGGAGAAAACTTTAGTTATAAGAATGCAACTTGGTATATAAATGCCCACACTAAAATCTACAGCCCTTCTGCGGCAGGGAGAAAAGCTGTAGCGGTCAAAAGCAAGCACCACCAGCAAATTAATAAATTGCTGATCATCAGTTAATGCCATGTGCAACTAGGATAAGCCCCCCTTTCTTGCCCGAAGATTTGGGGAAAGCGATCGCTTTCCCTACACCCTGTCTTTCGGACGCTTTTTAAGCTCTTTTGGGGAAGCAACACATGAGTTGGTCTGTTCTTTCGATTTCCCCTAGCCCCCCATAAATTGGGGGGGTATGAGCTGTAAAGTTGCACATCGGGTCAGCTATTTTTCAGTAGGCACCATTGTCTTTGGGGGATATGACAATGCCAATCGTTTTTATCACCACGCACAGATCGAGCCAGAAATTCCTGGCATTGACGTAATAGACATCTATCTGCACTCGGCGGGGATAGGGGATATCGTTGCGTCCAGAAACTTGCCACAATCCGGTAATTCCAGGGCGAATCATCAACACTTTATCAATTTGATTCCCGTATTTTGACAGTTCCTCTGGAACTAGAGGTCTTGGCCCGACAACGCTCATGTCCCCTGTGAGGACGTTCCAGAACTGGGGAAACTCATCCAGGCTAGTCACCCTTAGGAATTTACCAATCCAGGTGATCCGAGGGTCATCTTTGAGCTTGAAATTGTCCTCAAATTCCTCACGCAGATCCGGTGATGTTGCAATCATTTGCTCCAACAGCTCGTCTGCATTCACCACCATCGTTCTGAATTTGATACACCTAAAAGGCTTATAGTCTTTCCCCACGCGTTCCTGAATATAAAAAATCGGCCCTTGCGAGCTGAGGGCAATCAGCAAGGCCAACAGCAGGTAAACCGGAGAAAACAAAATCAAAACCGATAGCGAAAACACAACATCAAAACATCGTTTAACGGAATCTCGGTCTAGACGTTGTAGAGAGAGGTCGCGGTGTTTGCTCAAACCTCTTTGTCTACCTATCGGCGTCAGTGGGTGAAACCCTCGTTTCACCAGCGCCAATAACGTCTTGCCGGAGATAAGTTGGCTCTCGGCAGTCATCTTACTCCTTCACATCACACCACACAGTCCCGATCATAAAGCCACAAGACACCGGAAGACAGCGAATTGTGTTCTAAGAAGTGGAATTTAAGTCACCAGCCACCAATTATTAGTCATTAGTCCTTAGCAATAGAGTAACTAACTTAAAGACTAATAACTGCGAACTAAGGATGATTGAAATTCCTGTAAACAGCGCTCCACAAAGGCTAGGTATAACGCCTGAAAGGCCGGAACAGCAAACTGGGCAGCGTTTAACCGAGCCTTCTGAGGATTAAAGGACTTCTGGGAGGCCTCGAAAGTTTCTACTGCTTCTATCAAAGCTGCTTCTGTTTGGGAGGGAAAAAATAAGCCAGTTCCCTTTGTCGGGTGTTGCCGAATATCCAAGACAGTTTCTAGCGCCCCGCCAGCACCGTAGGCAATTATTGGAGTGCCGCAGGCTTGAGCTTCTACCAACGCTATGCCAAAATCTTCACAGGCTGCATACACAAACGCTTTTGCTTGCGCCATATACCTCTCAACAACGTCATCTGGCTGCGGCCCTAACACTTTTACATTTGGTTGCGCTAGCTGGCGCATCTTGTCAAGTTCGGGTCCAGTACCAATCACTACTAGCGGGTGCCCTAGTTGGTTAAACGATCGGATGATTAAAGATACTTGCTTGTAGCTCACCAGCCGGGAAACGGTAAGGTAAAAATCTTCTTTTTGCGGCTGAAAGGAAAATCGCTCGATATTGACTGGTGGATAAATTACTTCCGCAGGTCGGCGGTAGCAGCGCCAGATGCGACGAGCTGTGTGTTTGGAGTTGGCAATAAAGTAGTCAACTCGGTTGGCTGAAACTACGTCCCACTGACGGAGCTGGTGGAGCAGATACCGCGTCAGGATGCCAGGAACGCCGCCTCCCAGTCGGCTACTATTCAGGTAGTCAAAGGTCAAATCCCATGCGTAGCGCATGGGCGTGTGGCAGTAGCAGATGTGCATCTGTTGCGGGCTGGTGAGGACTCCTTTGGCGACGGCGTGGGATGAGGATAAGATTACGTCATAATTGCGTAAGTCGAGTTGTTCAATGGCTAGGGGCAGCAAAGGAAGATATTTTTGTACGCCACTACTAGCCTGTGGAAGGTGTTGCAGGAAGGTTGTACCTATGGGGCGCTTGAATAAATAACTTTCCGGATTGGTAGATTCAAAGTCTATTAGGGCGTAGAGGTCGGCATCTAGTGAAGAGAGGATTTCTCTGACAACGAGTTCCGATCCTCCGGTGGCTTTAGGGGTCAACCACTCATGGACGACGGCATATTTCATAAGTTTTTACTTTTGAATTTTGAATTTTGAATCTTAACTCAAAACTCATAACTCAAATTCACGGCTAGGGCCATAAAAGATATTGACTTTATACTCATTTTGTGAAGCGAACAAGCGATCGCTACCTGAGTTAAAGCATCGCTCTTGATTTCGGCAGTATAAACCGATGCAATTACATAAGTGCCAATGTTAATACCTGGAATGGCGAAGAAAGACCAGAGGTGAGTCCACTCTTGCCACTACCAATCAGGGAAATGGGGTCAGGTAGTGCTGGAAGCTGAAGCGATTGCCAAAATTCCCCCAGCAACACCTCTATAGTAGTTAAAGCTTAAAGCTCGCGTTTTCCCGGAGGATATTGGTATTGCGGTTGGTCAACAGGTCTAGATGCGAGTTTCTGCCTATCCTTATCCAGATTACGGTACGCTCAAAGGGAAAGTGAGTGCGATCACTCCCGATGCCACGGCTCCTCAAAGCAACGAAACTACTATATCTGGGGCCGTTTTGCCTTTTTACGAAGTGACCATTCAGCCTCTAAAAACAGAATTAAACAAAGGCGCTCGCCAATATACCCTCCAACCAGGGATGGAGATGACAGCAGATATTATTTCTAGAGAAGAAACTGTACTTACATTTATCCTGAGAAAAGCAAGGTTAATCACAGATTTATAATGAATTTTTCATCAGCACGTCAATCTTTTTACCAGGAAATCAATCAGCCAGATGAGCAAATCAATCTGGCAAAAGCCGCTTTAGACATTGCACAGGAAGAGTATGTAGACCTCGATCTAGAGGAATATCTTAATGCTCTGGATACTATGGCAGCTGAGGTACTAGAACGCCTACCTGCCGAACGGTATCCGATGCGAACGATCCAAACTATCAACCGATATCTTTACGATGACTTAGGTTTTATTGGTAATACAGATGATTACTACGATCCGCGCAACAGCTTTTTAAATGATGTCATCGATCGACGCACCGGCATCCCACTTACTCTAGCGCTAGTTTATCTGGAGATTGCACGGCGGATAGATTTTCCGATGGTGGGTGTGGGAATGCCGGGACATTTCTTAATTCGCCCAGAATTTGAGGATGTAGGAATTTTCGTGGATGCTTTTAATCGCGGAGAGATTCTATTTGAGCAGGATTGCAAAGAGCGACTTGCCCAAATTTATCAGCAACCAGTGGAGCTACAAGGGAATTTTATCGCACCAGTGAGTTCTCGGCGCTTTTTGACGCGGATGCTGACGAATCTGAAAATGATTTACATGAACCGCCAGGATTTGCCAAAAGCGCTTTCTACAGTCGAGCGAATTTTGCTTTTGTTTCCAGATGCACCAGTGGAATTGCGCGATCGCGGTCTTTTATACTATCAATTGGGGCGTTGGGCAGAGGCATCCCAGGATTTGAACATTTATTTGGCAATCCTTCCAAATGCTGAGGATGCGCCTTTGATTCGCCAGCTGCTGAAACATTTGGGCGGTGATGGGTAATAGCTAATAGCTATTAGCTAATTTAATTTTTAATTCCCTCTGCAACTCGTTTAAGGCGTTGCAGTTGAGCTTGCATATCTTTTTGAGTCCAGGTAGTAGCAAAGGTATTAAAGCCAAAGCGTACTAAGGGGTTGGGAATTTCAAACTCGAAGCGATTTAGCAAGACGGTTTTCTGGGAGACGGGTTGACATTCCCAGCGATCGCGTCCTTTAAAATATCCTTCAAATCCCCAGACTATCAGCCCCGGTTTCCGCTCCACAATTGTACAATTTAAGCCTAACCGCAACACCGGAATTTGAATAATAAAGCGACATTTACTTCCTAAATCCGTTCGCCACTCACCCACTGGTTCGCAACGCAAAACTGGATTCAACCATTGGTGCATCAGGGTGTTGTCAGTAATGCACTGTTCAACCACAGTTGCACTAGCATTAATTTCGATAGATTGCTCGAATACTTGGGGATGTGTCATATTATACAGCTTACTCTTTGATGAGTATAGCGATCGCGCTTTAGTATACAGCAATCGAAAAAAAGCGGAAAATTTGCCTATTTTTAAGCATTAATTATCTATAAAGATAGATTCATAACATCTGGTGGTAACTTATATCTATCTCATCCTGTGTTAAATGGTTCTTTACGAACCAAGCAGCAATCAGAGAATTTACCAGTGTATCGGGTAATTCTCAGCTATTCCTGCTAAACGTAGTAAATTATCGTACATTTGCCTGATCCGAGGTTAACCAAAGACACCATGAATGGAACTTGGCAAGGAATTACACAAACTCTTTGGCTCGATCTGCCAGTCAAGTTAAATGGATTGTTGGCACAGGTTACACCAGTACCTGTGGATGAACCAGCACCAGCCAGAGGGTTTTCGTTTGATAGTATTTTCGCCAATCTTGGACTGAATCTGGGCAGTTCGCTAGTGGATCTGCTCAAGGCGATCCTGACGCTAGTGGTTGGCTTGATCGTGGCTTCACTGGTGGCGGCGGCGGTAAGAGGACTTTTGAACCGCACCAACATCGACAATCGCATCGCCAGTTGGATAACTGGTCGTCAAGGGGCTGACGCACCACCAGTGGAGAAATGGGTCTCTAGTCTGGTGTTTTGGCTAATTATGCTCTTTGCCATAGTTGCCTTCTTACAGACTTTGAGGCTGACAGCGGTTGCAGGCCCCCTCAACACTTTGTTAGAACAAGTAACCCAGTTCCTGCCCAAGTTGGTAAGTGCAGCGATTCTGGTGGGGGTAGCTTGGTTGCTGGCAACTCTGGTAAAGCTAGTAGTGACGCGAGGGCTGCGGGCGCTGCGAATAGATGAACGTTTGGGCGAGCAAGTGGGGGGAACGAGCAGGGGAAATCTGGGTGATCCCGCAGTGGAGACTCCCAGAACAAATCCGTATGCTCTCAGCGACACCCTGGCCAACGCTTTGTACTGGTTCATCTTCTTGCTGTTTCTGCCGCTGGTTCTGGATGCCCTACAGCTACAGCAGGCACTCGGCCCAGTTAACAATCTGCTAAATCAGATTCTGGGGGCAATACCAAATATCCTGACGGCTGTAATTATTGGTGCAGCGGGATGGTTGTTGGCTCAGGTGGTGCGGCGGATTGTGACAAATTTGTTGGCAGCAACTGGAACAGACAGGTTGGGTGCTAGGTTTGGGATTTCGCGGGCTACTGGTGGGCAGTCGCTTTCCTGGCTAATTGGGACAGTTGTCTTCGTTTTAATTTTAATTCCGACAGCGATCGCAGCCCTAAATGCTTTGGGAATTGCGGCGATTTCAGTTCCAGCGATCGCGATGTTGACGCAGATTCTCAACGCGATCCCGTTAATTTTTACCGCTGGGTTGATTTTAGCGATCGCTTACGTAATTGGACACTTTGTCTCCGAGTTAGTTACCAATATCCTCACCAGTATTGGTTTCAACAACATTTTCTACTGGCTGGGAATACAACCGAGACCCGCAACCCGTAGATCAACCGGGGTTCTGCCTCCCGCAGTTGAGGGACAAACGCCTCCAACTGGACAAGCAACTGTACTTCAGCAACCAACAACGACTACTACCACCCGCACACCGTCGGAAATCGTCGGTATTGTGGCGCTGGTTGGTATCATGCTGTTTGCTACTCTTGCTGCTGTCCAGGTCTTGAATATTCCGGCGCTGACAGCACTGGTGGGTGGCATTATCGTAATTTTGGGGCGCATTCTGGCTGGATTGGTGGTATTTGCCATTGGTTTGTATTTGGCAAATCTAGCCTTTAACCTAATTAACAGTTCCGGCAATCCCCAAGCACGGATACTGGCACAGGCTGCTCGGATTGCGATTATCGCTCTTGTTTCAGCGATGGCGCTGCAACAGATGGGAATTGCTAGCGATATTGTCAATTTAGCTTTTGGTTTGTTGCTAGGAGCTATTGCAGTAGCGATCGCGCTTGCCTTTGGTTTAGGCGGTCGCGAGATTGCTGCTGGGCAAGTTCGAGAATGGTTGGGCACGTTTAAAGATAAACAACCGCCCAGGTAGATTCTAACTACACTTAGAGACGCGATATATCGCGTCTCTATAATGCACTATTCAAAATAATAGATTGACTTATAATATAAATAATACATTTTTCTAAAACAACTTTATGTTAAAAACATTTGTTATGACAACATCTCTAGCTTTTAGCTTAATTTTATTGACAAACAAAGCCACCTTTAGTAATCCACAACCTCAAAGAACTCCATCCTCAAACCTAATTAAGCATGATGTTAATGAGCCAGTGTGCTACCTAAGAACTTCCGATGGTAGAACTCTGGATCTTAGTAGCTTATGTGGGACAAGACCTGAAAATATAGCTATTCGTAAATATCCCACCCCGTACAACACTACAGCTATCAAAAAATTTGACGATGACCTTTATGGCAAAGGAAATTAAAAGGAAAAACAATAGCAGAGCTGGCAACTCGCTAGTTATATCCAACTGGGAGTATCCCGTTTTTGCCAATATAAGACCACAGGCTAGAAGCTTGGAGCCTACCAACGCAAACGCTAATATAAAGCGTTTGCGTTGGTAGGCTTTGTTTGTTTAGCCGCGACTTTAGTCGTCGGACATTTTTACTCAAACAAACCCATTCAAATGGGTTTGAGCTTTGAGCCGGAACTTTAGTTCACGGCAAGTGCGTAAGTTCTGTCCCTATCAAATTCCGTTGATTACTCATAATAAAAGAACCCTACCGCGCAAGCCAACCGGGAAGCCATAGCTGTAAGGATTGGTGGGGTGAGGTTCCGGGAAATAGCGGGTAATTAACCGGATTTGATATTACTGATTAGTTGCTGTCTGTTGGCTATCAACATTTGCTGGGTTAGCAGAGAGTTGGGCTGCTGTTTGATAGTCTTGATTTGCACCGCTGCTATCTCCTAGCTTGGCACGGACATCACCCCGATAAGTGTAGGCGCTGCCATAATTGGGATTCCACCGAATCGCTTGAGTAAAGTCCTCAACCGCTCCTTGATGGTCGCCAAGTTTGTAGCGGATTTCCCCCCGATTAAAGTAGCCAATCCATTCTTCAGGATAAATTTCAATTGCTTGAGTAAAGTCCTCAATGGCTCCCTGAAGATCGCCTAGATGAGCGCGAACTGCTCCGCGGCTATTATAGAGGTGAGTAAAGGTGGGATTTAACCGAATTGCCTGGTTAAAGTCCTCAATCGCTGCCTGATGGTCGTGTATTTGATTGCGACTATGAGCGCGATTGATATATGCCGTTTCATGAGTAGGATCTAACCGAATCGCCTCCGTAAAGTCCGCGATCGCGCCTTGATAGTCCTTTGCTTGAACCTTCTCCAGACCCCGATTATAAAATTTCTCAGCAGCGATCTCGGTTGCCGATTTTTCCGGCAGCGGCAATCTAGTTTTTGGTGATGACGAATGGTCGTGCGATCCCTCTGGTGATGACGAATGGTCGTGCGATCCCCCAGGCATTGCATAACTAGGAGGAACTAACCCTCCCAATGCAGTAGCTATAACTATGGTAGCGATCGCTTTTTCAAACAAGTGCATTGCTTCTATTTTGAGTTCTTTGATTGGTTTATTCAGGTATTGAATGCTACAGCGCCGGTGCTGGGAGATTCTTCGGTGGTGCTGTAGTAATGGGGTCTGGGCCACCTTGACCTACTTGAAACTGACCCATCATGTCGTGGTCTTCGTGAACCGAATTATGGCAGTGAGTCATATACTTACCCGTGTGGGGGCCAAATTTCCCAATTACACGAACTGACTCGTTTTCGCCAACATAAAAGACATCCTTCCAGCCTTTCTCATAGGCGAAAGGCGGCTTACCGTTACGGTCAAGGATTTGGGCATCAATAAGATGAAGGTGTATCGGATGAAACCAGCCCCCACTATTGTTGTATAGACGCCAAATTTCGACATCGCCTATTTGTGGATTAGCATCGACTCGGTTTCTATTCCAAGTCTTGCCATTTATCACCCACAACCCATTAGTACGCTCATACCTAAATTCGCGGGTTCGTACAGCCGAAGATGCGGACATGGGCTGTACATACCGCAGCGTGCTGGGAATAGAGCTATCATCGTTCTCTCGACGCACCACATCAAAACGCATGATTTGGTCGGTTCCGTCGTAGTCGTCGTTATTGGGAAGTCCGAGATTTTGCAGAACTACTTTGGTTCCTACGGGGTACTCGGAAAAGTCGATAATAACTTCGTAGCGTTCTGCATTGCCAAGCCGCATATTTTTAACCCTAGCAGGCGCACTCATCAGCCCAGCATCAGTACCAATTACAACCAAATCATCGCCCGTGCTAAGTGCGAGTTTGTAAGAACGTGAAATCGACCCATTTAAAATTCGGAAGCGATACTTGCGGTTTGCCACCTCCATACGCGGCCAAGGCACACCATTGACTACGATAATGTCGCCCATTTG
Organism: Trichocoleus sp. FACHB-40; assembly: GCF_014695915.1. Classification (GTDB taxonomy): domain Bacteria; phylum Cyanobacteriota; class Cyanobacteriia; order Cyanobacteriales; family FACHB-T130; genus Funiculus; species Funiculus sociatus. Next base: position 18,105 of record NZ_JACJPF010000046.1, on the reverse strand, counting down.
ACTGTCCTCGCCTTGGTCGTCAAATATCAACCTGCCATCACTCCCAAACTGCTTATCCTGAATGATTAGCGGCACATCGTAGTCGCCCTTAGGTAGAGGCAAACCAAGTTCATAGTCATCTTGAACTATATACAGTCCCGCCAATCCCATGTATACGTTCCGAGCAGTTTCGTGAACTGCATGGTCGTGATACCAAAGTGTAGCGGCGCGGTTATTAGGATAGATATAGTCCTTATATTGTCCCGGATAAGTCAAATCCTCAGCATACCCATCGTACTGCGGTAGGGATGCCATCCCGTGTAAATGTACTGAGGTTTCCGTACCGACATCATTGATAAAGCGAACAACAGATTGCCTATCTTTGCGTTGTTTGATCGTCGGGCCAGGACTTATACCGTTATAACCCCAGACCTGGGTTGATTTCCCAGGTAAAATTCCTGCCTGTCCCTTTCGCATCGTGATTTGGTAGTAATCTGTAGTCGAGTCACTGCGTACAGGATTAAGAACCGGAGGAACGCGGAAGGGAAGCGAAAAAGGCGTTACCCTCGGACTACCGGCATCTCCCGCGAAGCTACGACCTTGGAGTCCTATGGGCAGTAAGAGGGAGCCTCCTGCTAGCGCTCCCAGTTTTAACATCTCTCGTCTACTGATTCTTTTCATCATGTTCTTTTGGTAGTGTTCTCCTGACTGAAGCAAACGTGGTAAATATACTGACTATGAAGGTGAGTAAAACTACCTATATCAGCTAAGTTATGCCAGCATTTGCTTGGCAAACCTAGTAATCTCACGGAAACGCAAATCTCTTATTCGTGGAACTTACTAAGTAATTTCACAGTCTTATTCCAGCTTTGCAGTGGGATGTTAAAGAACAGGTATAAGTAGAGGTACGAGAGGCTGTATAAGTTGTGTAAACTTATGTAAAAGTTATATAAACTCATGTAAGTGGCGTATAAATACGGGTTTATGGGATGACGGGAAGAGTAGGGCGATCGCTTCAGGCATCGACCCAAGGTCTTGAAAAAGCAAAAAAAGCTTTAATTCGCGATTCCTTATCGCAGAATGCTTTAGCAAAAGAGTTACTAATAACTCGTCAGACAGTTAGCAAATTTTTTAAAGGTGAGCGAGTTGATCGGCAGTATTTTGTGCAGATTTGCGAAAAGCTAGGGCTAGAGTGGGAAGACATAGTGGCTAAGCCAAGCGTCGCGCTTGAACCTCAGACAGATAAGCTTGAGCAAAATGCTTCTCCTATTGACCTTATAGTGCAGGATTTGCGCCAAAAGGGAAGCGCCAACATTCAACAAAAATGCGGGACGATGCGAGTGTTAGATATGTCCCAACCGATTAATTTGAATAACATTTACACTAGCGTCAACGTCTTAGAAAAAATCTCTGGGCGCAGACGGCTAGAAATTGCTAATCTAATAAAGATTTGTGTCCCAGAAGACTTTGATCGTCCAGGCTTTGGCAAAGTTTGCGAAGAACGAGTTTCAGGTATAAAAGCTGTCGAAAAATATTCAAAACTGCTGCTTCTGGGCAAACCCGGAGCCGGAAAAACCACATTTTTGAAGCACCTAGCAATTCAGTGCAACTTAGGGATAATTCAAGCTGATAAAATCCCAATCTTTATCAACCTAAAAAACTTTGCCGAAGCGAAAAATAAACCTAGTTTATTGGAAAGCATAACTCAACAAGTTTCCGGTTTTTTAATTAATGACGAGGAACTAATTGAAAAATTATTAATTCAAGGTAGATTTTTTATTTTACTCGATGGACTGGATGAAGTTAGAGAAAAGGACAGTAATAGAATTTTTAAAGAAATTTTTTATTTGTCCGGACATTTCTATGCAAATAGTTTTGTTGTCACCTGTAGGGTGGCGGCGAAAGAATATACATTTGAACAGTTTACAGAAGTAGAAATTGCTGATTTTGACGACAAACAAATTTTTACATTCGCCAAACATTGGTTTCAGCATACATCTCTATCAAAAGCTGAATTATTTATCGAAAATATCAAAGCAAACCAGGCAATTAAAGAACTAGCTACAAATCCCTTGCTTTTAACAATGTTATGCTTGGTTTTTGAAGAATTAGACAAATTCCCCTCAAATTACTTAGAGCTGTACAAAGAAGGAGTAGATGTTCTGCTGAAACACTGGGATGCTAAGCGAAATATTGAACGAGATAAAGTATACAAAAATTTATCATTACAGTCCAAGGAAGATTTACTATGTAAAATCGCCCTAATTACTTTTAAGCGTGGAGAATACTTTTTTAAACCAAAAGAGATAAAGCAACACATAACGGATTACATTCGGAATTTACCCGGAGCCAATACTGATCCTGAAGCATTACAACTCGACAGCGAAGCAGTTTTGAAATCTATGGAAGTGCAACACGGGCTACTGGTAGAACGTGCTAAAGGAATTTACTCTTTTTCTCACCTAACATTTCACGAATATTTTACTGCTAGAGCGATCGCTGATAATTTGGAAAAACTAAATTTAGAAAATACTTGGAAGTTTTTAGGGGAAAAAATCACTTATAAAAGTTGGCGGGAAGTTTTTTTGCTAACAGTCGGGATGTTGTCAAGTGCAGACAAGCTATTGCTGTTCATGAAACAAAATATTGATGCACTCATCGCTCAAGATCAGGACTTGCAAAAATTCCTAGCTTGGGTAAACAAAAAGTCTTGTGCAGTCTCTTCAAACTTCAAACCAGTAATTGTTCGAGCATTTTATCTTGACCTTGACCTTGCTCGCGCTCATGGCGTTATTTGTGGTAGCCTTGACCTTGCTCGTGGCTTCGACAAGACCCTTACGCGCGCCCTTAGTCCTGACCTTACCCTTGACCTAGCTCTTGACCGCGTTCTTGCTCTTAACTTTACGCTTGACCTAGCTCTTGATCCTGCCCGCGTCCATGCTGATGTGTTTAAGCGTGCAATTAATCATGCTAGTGCTATTGATTTTGGACGTGAAGGAAGCAAAGATTCTGATAAAGTAGTTTCGCTAACATCATTAAGTGAATCGCTAGAGCAACTAAACAAGCAATTACCTCACTTTGATAAAGATAGAGAAAAATTTAGAGCTTGGTGGAAAGCTAACGGTGGGGCTTGGATTGAAAAATTAAGAGCTGTGATAGTTGATTATGGCGACATAGGACATCATTGGCAGTTTAGTAATCAGCAAAAAGAAATGCTGAAGAAATACTATGAGGCTAATCAGTTGCTAGTGCATTGCCTAAACCGTGATTGTTATGTAACTCAGAGAGTGCGGCAGGAAATTGAAGAGACAATGTTGCTGCCGATTGTAGAAATTGAGCAATATAAAACTTCTTTTTTGGAGCAGCGACTTCATTGAAGATTAGTATAAACATGATAATAGGGCATTCCTTGGGTAAGTAAACAATTCTTTTATGGGTAATAGAGCTTGCTCAAAATAGCATATATAAAAACGAATTTAAAAATTATAATATTTTTTTAAGATTAAAGATTAAATTTATACAGATACATGGGATTTTTAGCCGTAAGTCTTAATAAGGCTCAAGTAGCGCGATAAAAAAATGTCATTGGGTTGTATTTAATGACAATATACTGAGAATTTGGCAAAAAGGTATATATATTATATAGGTAAAGAAAATCCCATCTTGAAAACAGAGAGAAGCATTACTGCGCTGGGGTTATTATCTGAATTATGACAGTTGAGGAAAATGAAAAGGAGAATAAAAAACCTAGCGTTTTTTGGGATCGCGTTTATAGCCGGACTTAACCGACTCGGATCGAGGTTGTCAAAGAGAATTAAAAAAAGCATGGTAATGGTAGCGATCGCTGCCGTTATCGTCCTAGCTGGACATAACGTAGCGGCGCAGGTATCGCCACCTGAACAGTCCCTAGCTTCGCTCAAAAGTGTACCGATCCCAGAGCCGGACAATCTGGGACAATTTGTTAAGGATAAAACAGCTGCGATCGCACTCGGAAAAACTCTTTTTTGGGATATGCAGGTAGGAAGCGATGGACTCCAGTCCTGTGCTAGCTGCCACTTCCATGCGGGAGCTGACAACAGAGCAAAAAATCAGCTTCACCCAGGGCCCTCGACAAATTTCACTTCCGGAACAGGGCCTAATTACACGCTGAAGCCGGAAGATTACCCATTCCACAAGCTGCAAAACCCAAATGATCGTTCCTCGACCATTCTAGCCGACAATAACGATATTACTGGTTCTCAGGGTGTCGATCTTACCAAATTCAACGACATCATTCCCGGTAGTGCGGTAGACAATGTAACCGTGCAGCCAGATCCAGTTTTCAATGTCAACGGCATCAATGTCCGTCAGGTAACAGGTCGCAACACACCCAGTACAATTAATGCGGTGTTCAACTTCCGCAACTTCTGGGATGGAAGGGCGCAGAATGACTTTAACGGCGTCAATCCCTTCGGGTCGAGAGACAAAAATGCCTTTCTTTATAAAGTAGCCACAAAACAGTCTTCGCTACAGCAAGTGAAAGTCAGCCTTAAGAATTCCTCTCTAGCATCGCAGGCGGTAGGCCCGCCACTCAGCGATGTTGAGGAATCTGGTACTGGTCGTGTTTTCCCCGATGTCGGTCAGAAGTTTAATAGAGTCAAGACCAAGAAGCTTCCTAGAGAAACTGGTAAAAAGCTAAAGTTCTTACCTCCCCTGGCAAAGCAACTTGTGCATCCTGAAGACAGCGTTCTCGGTAAATATAGCAACTGGCCGAAACCAGGTTTGAAGCAGAAGACCTACAAAACTATGGTTAAAGAAGCCTTTAAGCCAGAGTGGTGGGACTCTCAGCAGATTATCAAAGTTGGTACTGACGGTAGCCGGATGTTCAAACAACCGCAGGGAGCTTTAGCTACCGACGAGTTCACGTTGATGGATTACAACTTCTCGCTGTTTATGGGACTTTCCATTCAGCTGTATGAGTCAACTCTAGTTTCCGATAATACGCCTTTCGACCAATACATGGAAGGAAATAGCAATGCTTTAACTTCCCAGCAGAAACTAGGGAAACAGCTGTTTGAGGGTAAAGCTAAGTGCGTTAATTGTCACGGTGGAGCCGAATTCACCAACGCTTCTGTAAGAAACGTGCGAAACGAACGACTCGAACGTATGGTGATGGGCGATAACGGTGTTGCTGTTTATGACAACGGCTTTTACAACATTGGTGTTAGACCTACCCAGGAAGATTTAGGCGTGGGCGGTAAAGATCCGTTTGGCAATCCGCTTTCAGAATCGCGACTGGCGCAGAATGGAAAGTTCAACGATCCCAATCTGAGTCCGCCTATTAGTGCGACTGAAAGAGTGGCTGTCGATGGAGCTTTTAAAACACCAGGACTGCGGAATGTGGCACTTACTGCTCCTTACCTCCATAATGGTGGGCAACTGACTCTGCGGCAGGTAGTGGATTTTTACAATCGGGGTGGAGATTTCCACGAAACTAATATCCAAAACTTAGACCCAGACATCGAAAACTTGGGGCTGAGCGAATCGGAAAAAGATGCGCTAGTGGCTTTCATGAACGGTCTAACTGATGCGAGAGTTCGCAATCAGAGCGCACCTTTTGACCATCCACAGTTGTTTATTCCTAACGGTCATCCGGGGGATCAAAACTCTGTTACTAATGACGGTTCTGGGAAAGCAACGACTGCTTTGTTGGAACTCCCAGCTGTTGGGCGTAATGGTGGTAGTCCTCTAGCAAGTTTTCTGGAAAATTCTGCTCCCGCTGCTGCCCAAAGTCCGACTCCCGTTCAACCAACTTCTAATCCGCTTGAGGGGAGTATAACTCAGCAGAACTGTCCTCCGGACTCTACTCTGCAATTTGTAGCTGGAGGGTATGTTTGCATGAGTAATTAAACTATCTGTGAGGATTCCTGTTAAAGGTGCAGGGGTTAAGGCAGTAGATGCCCAGTTTCTCAACGAAACTGGGTTTTGTGTTTAATAATGTGATAAGTAGGTAGGCGGGAAAAACTATCGCTATTTAACGAAACATTAAATAAGGTGATTAAAGTAAAATTTAACACCTTGTGTACGGTAGTTTTCTCTTTATCCTCTAGTTTCTACTTCATAAATTACGGCGTAGGCAAATTATAACTCATGTCAAACATTTGCCTTCCTAATTCATCTTTTTTAATGTGCTGAACTCTAATTAAATAGATGTATTCTCTGTATTTACTTACTTTAATATAGTTTTATTGTTAGCGCAGACTTACTTAATAACCCGCTTAACCCAATCAGTTATAAATAATTCATAGTTTTTAGTTCTAGCTTAGTGATATTCCTCAACCCAACAAATCGTAAATTTTATATTTTTAACTCTAAGTGAACCCGATTGCAACATATTGCAACATAAACTTACTGGTTACAAAATATAGCAGTTCCTTTATTAACTGTAAAATTTTCTGCTGCCGAGACGTTATATAAACGTCTCGGAGCAACCGCAGACTCGCCAGAACCTCTCTCTACAAGAATTGCTAGTTCACAAGGCTGTTAATAACTGAAGTAACTCAGTAGATAAATCTACCGCATTCTTCTGCTGCTTTGTAAATAGAACTCCAGCCAAAAGATAGATATTTGACGAGTAAAAAGCTAGATTACTTTTTTGCATCTCAGCAATCCAATTTTTTACCTTTGGTTCAGAACTGTAATAGCCAAACTTTAGGGGAGAAACAATGAAATTAGAAACTGAGTAATCTATTGATCTGGCATAATTAATCAAACCTATTGGATTTGAATAACTAGAAGCCATGACTAATACATTTGTGTAACCAAGCTCTAAAAGCTTTTTAGTTACAGTTATTCCATCAATCCCTCCATGTAACAGAGGTTGATAAATGTTGTTATCTAATGCAGGTAAGTAGGGCGGATTGGATATTAAAAATTCCGCTTTTGGTTGGGAAGCATCAAACAAGCATTTATTGTGTATTTTGTAGTGTTGGCTAACTTTATATTTATCAATTTTTGCTTGCGCCGCTTCACTAGCCAACCTATTTAGTTCAAATCCGTGTATGACTCCCTCAAAGTTTGTTCTCAGCAATGCTTGAATAACTGGGCTTCCGTCTCCTGAACCAAATTCAACAATTGACTCTGACCCAAGACAATTATTTAAAACTAATGTTTCTATCGAGTGTGCATAAAAGTTAGATTCTTCTGGGCAGAAGAAGATATCTTTCAACGGCTTGGATGAGAGGAGCATTTAAGTATTTATTAAGTAAACAACTATTACAAAATCTAAGATGTTAAGAGTTCTACTGCCATCTATCGTTCGGATTATACCCAAAGGTATTACCATTACTTATACTTTTAATGTAAATTCGTTATTAGGCTATAAATTAAAATTGAGCTAATATAAACTTTAAAGTGTATTTTAAATAAAAAATTATTCTAATAAAATTTGCCGATTCTTGGATAATATTCCAGCAGTTTAGTATTTTAGCAAATCAGCAAAATTTATTTTTTTAATATAAATTAAATACTTTTTGTTTAGGTTTCAGTGGGTATTCTGATGAAAATCTTCTATACCTACTGCCTAAATTACGCCCAGAAATGCAATAATACCAGCATAATTACCCTAACTAAAAAGGTGTTTTCATGGGCAATAAGGACAGAAATCAAGAAATTGCGGAAGTTTATCGTAGCCTTTTCATTCAACACGGAGCCTCAGCGCATGGGGTTCGTTGGGATGACGAATTCCAGCAGATGTTAAGGCTGAAAATATTGCTGGGAATTGCGGATATATCAAATACAAAAATTCTTGACTTTGGCTGCGGCTATGGTCAGATGCTCAATTATCTAAAGCAGCAGAACATCAATGTGGACTACACGGGAATAGACCTAGTTGATGAATATCTGGAATTTGGTCGGCAAAACTATCCTGAAGCGAGATTTTGCCAGCAGCAAGACATCGAAAACGAAACTTTTGATTACATTTTTTTGAGCGGTTTGTTTACAGCCGACAGAGGCGACGATTGCCGAAAATTTTGGCAAGATACAATTCGCTGGTGCTTTTCAAGAGCCAGCAAGGGAATTGCCTTTAATATGTGGTCTAAATATGCCGAGTTCCATATGGAAAAACGTTATTACGAAGATCCGGGTGAAGTCTTCCGGTTTGTCAAGCAAATGGATATTCGCTGCAACCTGACGATTCGCAACGACTACATTACCCCGCAAGATCGTTTCTCGCCCCACGATTTTACAGTGTATTTACAAAAGTGAGTAATTGCCTAGTGCTATTGGTATAGATTCCTACCTGTCAACCTTAAGACTGATGTAGCTGGGTTTGTGCTGAATTAATTTACTTAATAAAAGTACACATTTCAGAAAAATGTAATTCACCTGTAGAGGTGAAAGGTTTTTCATGAGCAAACTTAAGGAGTAGCAGCAATGCAATTGAAGCGAATAAGTGAGCAAGTTGTCGCCGTAGTTGGGGCGAGCAGCGGTATCGGGCGGGAAACAGCTTTGCAATTTGCTAAACGGGGCGCAAAACTGGTAGTCTCGGCTCGCAGTGAGTCTGGGCTAAAGTCTTTGGTGGAAGAGATTAAGAGCTTTGGTGGTGACGCAACATTTGTAATTGCCGATGTCAGCGATTTTGAGCAGGTAAAAGCGATCGCAGACTATACCGTCTCACATTATGGGCGACTCGATACTTGGGTGCATTGTCCCGCCACCGCCGTCTTTGCCACCTTCGACAACACAACACCGGAAGAGTTTAAGCGTGTCATCGATGTTAGCCTGATGGGGCAAGTATACGGCGCAATGGCTGCACTACCTCACCTGAAACGCGAGGGAAGAGGAGCGCTGATCCACATTTCCTCAGTGGAGGGCAGGCGAGCTTTACCATACCAGAGTTCCTACTCCTCTGCAAAGCACGGTGTTGAGGGCTTTCTGGAAGCGTTGCGCGTTGAGCTGGAACATGAAAAATACCCTATCAGCGTCACAAGTATCAAGCCATCAGTCATCAACACGCCTTTCTACAACAACGGTCGTACCAAGTTAGGCGTGAAGCCAACGGGCATACCGCCCTACTACGATGCTAGTATTGTCGCCGATGCCATCCTCTACACTGCCGAAAACCCAACTCGTGACTTCATCGTGGGCGATGTCGGCAAGATATTAGATGTGCTTCAGCGTCTCTCGCCCGGATTAGTGGATCAAATTTTGCTGCTCGTCGGCTTCCAGTTTCAGAAAACCAACGAGCCAAAGTCTGAAGACGCGCCTGATAATCTCTACGAACCTATCCCAGCTCACGACAAAGTGGAGGGAGATTTTGGCAACCTAGAGATACCAACCTTCACAGACTGGCTGGATAAAAATCCGCCGCTCAAGTGGGGCGCTTTGGCAGCAGCGGCTTTAGGAGTCGCAGCAGTATTAGGGTGGCATCCAGGGAATGATGTTTAAAGAAAGTCGCCGTAGCAGTCACTAAATTTCTCCCCAGACACATAGCAATTTAATACCCGCGAAAGAGTAAACCTCGATACTAACTGGGCTACTGTCATAAAAAGAAACATCACAATTTGACGAAAAAACAGTTTGTAGCCGCAACATATTCTTTGCCTACAGACTGCCCTCAAATTTAAAAAAAAGTAGGAGCAAAAATCCATGAGCGACGGACAAAATCCAGTGCTACCAGAAGAGCCAAAAGAAGCTGAACCTGGAAGAGGTGCGCCGGGAGATAATCATGTTGGCGTTCAAATGGCACAAAACCCATTTGTTAATGCCCCGGATGCCATAATTCCTTCTAATAATGACGTCGAACTCAATAAACATCAAATTGAGGCTTTCCACGAGCAAGAAGAAGGTACCGGCTTAGATACTACTGGTGGCTATGTTATTGATGAGGCAGGTAAAATTGACAACTTTGCAATTGAACCTCCGATGTATATAGAAGAAAAGTAGAATTATCTAACAATAGGGTGCGTTAAACGCTTAACGCACCCTAGGGATTAAGCCGAAGCTCTCTCAAAGCGTTTATTCACTTCATTCCAATTAACTACATTCCACCAAGCATTTAAATAATCAGCCCGCTTGTTTTGATATTTCAAATAATAAGCGTGTTCCCAAACATCATTACCCATAATGGGATACATTCCTTCCATCAAAGGACTATCCTGATTCGCCGTACTTACAACTTGCAATTTACCATCTTTGCCCCTCACTAACCAAGCCCAACCACTGCCAAAGCGTTTACTACCCGCTTCGTTGAATTGCTTTTTGAAAGCATCAAAACTGCCAAAGGTTTGATTAATCGCATCGGCAATTTTTCCGGTTGGCGCTCCACCCGCATTCGGTGCCATGATTTCCCAGAACATTGTATGATTCACATGACCGCCGCTGTTGTTGCGAACTGTTGTACGAATATCCTCTGGTATGCTGTTAAGATTGCTAATTAATTCTTCAGCGCTTTTGCCTTGAAGCTGCGGATATTTATTCACCGCTTCATTCAGGTTTTTCACATAGGCGGCATGGTGTTTATCGTGGTGAAATTGCATCGTCGCTGCATCAATGTGGGGTTCCAGAGCTTTGTAGTCATAAGGTAAAGGCGGCAGGGTAAAAGTATCTTTTGTTTGAGCCGTTGGAGACGCTGGAGCCTGCGTTGCATTACTTTCTTGGGTGCTTTGAGCTGAGCAAGCAGATGGGAAGGCTCCTATGGCAACTGCGCCCGTGGTGGCACCTAACAGAAATAGGAACTTACGACGATTTAGAGCCATAATTGTGTAAAAATTGAGAGTTTTTTAGGTCTTTGATTCAAATTTACAACAATTTGCTGTCTGAAGTACCTCTATTTCAAGATTTTATATCATAAGTAAATTTTTCCCAAGCTTAAAACGTAGACTGTACACCGATGCGGAAAGTTAAACCAGGTTGATAAATTCGATTTGATTTTTCGTAACTCACATCTGCTAAATTTTCTAGATAAACTATTAAACCCAAGTTTCTAGTAACTGGAATTCTACCGCTTAAATCTAAATTCAGGTAAGGTGGCGAGAAATCTCTTGGATCCTCACCAGCATTATTAAAGAAGGCTCTACGTGCGCCACTGTAGTAACTCGCATATAGATTAATCTGCCACCCGCCAGAGTTATAACCTACACCTAATTGACCTACAGAGTAGGGAATCAAGCCTAATTGTAAGCCTTTTTCTACCCCTGTCTCTATGCGTGCATCTGTATAAGTGTAATTAACAAAGGTTGACCACTCACGATTTATTTGCCATTTAATTGCTGCTTCTAAACCATTGGTGTTTACCAAACCAATATTAGCCCATCTACCGGCTATGATTCCCAATCTGTCATTTAAACTACTACCGAAATACGTAAACTGTCCTGTCAAATTTCTAGAGAAATTAATATCTACTCCAGCCGTCCAAGATGAGCCTGTTTCCGGATTCAAATCCGGATTAGGCAACCAGTTATGAACTGTGTCGAAAATATACAATTGATCTAATCCAGGATTGCGCTGTACAGATGCCCAACTACCGCGTACAGCAATGGCTGGAGTTATATTCCAACGTACCCCCGCAGTGGGGTTTGAATAACTACCAAATTCACTATCAAAATTTTGCCGTATTCCTAAATCTGTTTGTAATGTATCGGTGATATTCCAAGTATTTAAAGCAAATATGGCTGTATGCAATCTATCTCTATTTTCAGTTTCATTCAAAGCGCTTCGACTAGGGACTGTACTGAAAGAATCACCAGTTAAATAGCTATTTTTTACATCTAATCCCCAAATTAGTTTGTTACTAGGAGATGTTTGCCACTGATGTTCTATTCTCCCTGTCACTGCTTGGGAATCTAAGGTGCCAGTACGATAAAATATGTTTTGGGTTGGGCCATAGGTGTTGAAGTAATCTCGGTTGTAGCCTAAGGTAGTCCTGAGTACAGAATCTTTGTTTCCTCCTAATAAACTTCTCCAAGATAAACCTACATTTAAGACATCATGATCGAGCCTGTCTCTTTGTAAGGGGAAACCAAAATAAAGTAGACCGCGACGACTGCTAATTGCATAAGCGTCTAAGCTGAGAGTGTTTCTAGAATCCAAATCTAGTGCGATACCACCAAAGTAATTGCTAGTATTTTGATCTCCATTAAATAAAAGACCTTCTGCGTCACGATTTGCTGCACCTTCAGGAACAGGATAACGGTTATCTGCCTCGTATTTTTCATATCCAAGGTTGAATCTTAAATTCGCAGCAGAACCGCCATAGCTGACGCGATAGTTAGATTGATTGTAAGAGCCATATTGGACTGTAGCATTGAGTCTAGGAACTTCTTGACCTTGTTTGGTGACGATATTGACAACTCCTCCAAAAGCTTCTGAACCGTACAAGGTGGTACTGGTGCCGCTGGATAATTCTACTCTTTCAATTGCCTCTACCGGAATGCTGTTTAGGTCAGTAGTGCCATGATAAGTATTAATATTATTGCCAATTGGTCTACCATTCAGTAGAAAGACAGACTGATTAATGGAGTGTCCCCGGTAGTAAGTTCCTGTGTGAATATCTGCGCCATAACCAGCATCGTTGACGGCGAATCCAGGTAGTCCTTTCAATATTTCCGCTGCACTATTTGAGCCTTGGTTTTGAATTTCTTCGGCGTCAATTTCGTATATTGGTGTAGACTGAGGAAGATTATTTTCTTCTGTATCGTTGATTATTACCCGTTCTGGTAACTCATTTTTGTCAGTTTGAATTGGAGGCTGATTTGCTGTTTCAGTAGTTTCTTCGTTTGAAGCGGTGGTCTCTGGGGTAGCGGTAAAGCTGAAAACAAAATTGCCCTTATTCTGCTTTATTTCTCCTTTAGGTACGCCAGTATTTCCAGTTACGACTACTCGGATACTGTTAGCATCAAGAGGAGTAACGGATACTAATGTAACTTGGTCAGTAGGCTTGGAAATGCTAAAGCGAGCGCTATCTCGTAAACGCAATTTTGCATTAATAATATCAGCTACAAAAGTTTCCCCATAGCTGGAGGTTAGCACTTGGGAAACCGTGCCACTTTTGGTTTCTAAAATAACCTCAATGCCGCTAGATATTGGCTGAATTTTAACCCCAGTTACTTGCGTAACCTCAGCATGAATCGGTGCTACCGATAATACTATAGCTCCGGCTATCGACAATCCATTAAATAATAGCTGTTTTTTCACAATGTATCCTCACACAAAAAGACCATAAATAATTTGGGGCAGCTTTAAAAGTTAGGAGTTAGTAACTCCTGATTTTTAACTTTAATAGCAATGCTAAGTAAGACAGGCAGGAGAGCTTTTCGCAGGAATCTCGCCTGCGCTACAAAAGAAATATTTCACAGTTCCTGCAAGGACTGTTATATTACATCCAGCCTTTTTCCGATTTCTCTAGAACGTAAGCGGCTACGTCTTCTATCTGTTTGTCGTTTAAGCGACCTTCAAAAGCAGGCATGGCATTTTTGCCATTCTGTACCTGAGTGACAATAGCCTCAATTGAATTCATGTTGTACTTCTGTAAAGCCTCTTTCGGTAGAGTTTTGGCAGCAATAACAACATTGCGCCCTCCCTGATGACAGGCGGCACAATTGGCACTAAAAATTTTGGCTCCGCTAGCCGCGTCTGCTGCGAAAGCAGGACTAGCGAAGGCAAGGAGAATAAATGCCGCTATAACTATGACTGAAAATAACTTTCTCAAGCTGCTCCTCCTCACTCGGCGCGTGCCAAAGCACTGATAATGCCCATATTTTTGAGGAGAGCGGCTTGCTATGTCAAAAGACAGGTTGTCATACTTCGAGATGAACCTAAAATTATTCTGCGGGCAAATTGCTGCCCTTAGCTGAGAACTTCCTTTAGCTCGTGCTGGCTCCAAAGTGAGCGGTAAAGTCCAGCTTCTTGCAAAAGTTGGGTATGAGTACCAGACTGAACAATTTCACCTTTTTCCATTACAAAAATTCGGTTAGCAGTGGCAGCAGCAGATAATTGATGGGAGATAAAAATAACAGTTTTGCGCTGGATACCTTCGGAAAGATTTCTCAAAATGGCGGTAGCTGTTTGATTATCTACGCTAGAAAGTGCGTCATCCAAAATTAGAATTGGCGCATCTATTAACAAAGCACGAGCAAGCGCAGTCCGCTGTCTTTGTCCCCCAGAAAGGGTGATGCCGCGCTCTCCGACAATCGTTTCATATTGTTGGGGGAAGTTAATAATTTCTTGATCGATTTGTGCTTGCTTGGCAGCATATTCAATTTCTGACTGTTCAGCTAGGGGATTGCCGTAGCGAATGTTGTTTTTGATAGTGGCGCTGAAGAGAAAGCTGTCTTGGGGGACATAAGCGATCGCGCCCCGCAAATCTTTTAATTTCAACTTGGTGATATCATAGCGATCCAGAAACAAAGTATCCCTATTGATATCCAACAGGCGGGGTATGGCATTTGCCAGCGTCGATTTTCCAGAACCAATGGAACCGACAATCGCCACAGTTTCCCCTGGTTCAATTTTAAAGTTGATATTATTCAGGGCTGGTGTTGCGGCTCCCGGATAGGTAAAAGTGAGGTGACTAGCCTTAAGTTGACCTCTGACTTCTTCCTGTGGCAATGCGATCGCATCGGGAGCATCTTTAACTTTCGCTTCTGCCATTAAAATTGACTCAATGCGGTCGATACTAACTTCACCCCGTTGGTAAGCAGTAATCGTGAATCCTAGTAAAGCTGTGGGGAAAACTAATCGCTCAGCATAGAGAATTAGTACCAGAAAGTCCCCAATCGTAATCGCACCAGCAACAATTGACCTAGATCCCAGCCACAGCAAGAGCAATATGCTGATAAAAGCTAGACCTTGAATGAAGGGAAACAAGGTATTTCGCGTTTTCGCCAGTTGCAGATTTGCTTGCAAAAGACGGTCGTTTAGCCTTCCGAAAGCGCGACGCTCGTTTTCTTCTTGGGCATAAATTTTAATCAGGGCGATACCACTCATATCTTCCTGAATCAATTCGCTGATGCTGGATAATTCCTCTTGCAAAACCAGCTGTTCGTTACGCAGGCGATCGCTAAACATCTGCACAATAATCAGCATAAACGGGTAAACTGCGATCGCTACCAGCGTCAACCGCAAATCTATCGACATCATCACTGGCAAAGTTAGCGCATAAGCAAAAATCGTATTTGCTAGACTCAAAACTGCAAACCCCAACAACCGCCGGATATTCTCCACATCACTTGTCGCCCTGCTAATCAAATCTCCAGCAGTGTTAATGGAAAAATAAGATGGTTCCAGAGTCAGCAGATGCTGAAAAATCTTTTGCTTCAGGTCAAATTCTACTTGTCGCCCCAGTCCAAACAGCAGGATACGCGACACCATTCGCACCACCCACATCACCGAAGCCAGCAGCAAAATTAGCACCACAAAGTGCTTGATTTGATCGAAATCAAACGCTAGGCGAAGTTCGTCAATACTATCCCGAATCAGCAAAGGGATATAAACGCCCAGTCCATTGACAACGAACAGGGCGATGATGCCTAGAGTAGCCGTCCGCCAGTGCGGACGCATATAAGCGCCTAATTTTTGCAGCCGTGAGTGAGCCATGTTAGTCGTTAGTCCGTTGTCCGTTGTCCGTAAAGAATGGCTAATTGCAATCTTGTTTACTGCCATTAGCCATTAGCCATTAGCCATTAGCGCGTGACTAATGACTACTTTAAAGTAATTGCTGATACAGCTGCTTCTATAACAAGAGTGGTGTCAACCAGCCGCGCAAGAAGTAATAGATTGAACTGAGAAATTCTTCCACAATGCGAGTTGTGATCGTCAGCGCTTCCACACTGGGAAGAAAATCTGAGACTTGCAAGCGTCGCACGGGTGTCGCCCCACCTTGAAACGTATAAAAATCTGTAGGTCTGGGAATAATTGTGATACCCAGATTAGAAAACGTCAGATTAGCGCGACGGATATTTAACGCGGAGGACACAAGGATAACGCGGCGCGACCTGATACCCCGCTGTCTTAAAATTTCCTCAACCCTTTCAGCACTGGTGCGGAGGTCAACACCTCTGGGTTCTACAACAATTCGGTCTGACGGCACATCCAGCCGACGCAGCACCGTGGCAATATCGTTACCCTCATTAATAGTATTTGTATCTCCTTCCAGGTCAGGTCTTGGCCCAGCGCTCACAACTATCAGAGGGTCATTTCCTCGGTTTCGCTGTTCCCGGTAAAGTTGAGCAGCATAGAGAATGCGATCGCCTGTATCAGTAAGCTGAATTTGTGTACGATACGGCAGGTTAGCTTGCGTAGTTCCCCGCCCTAGCACCACAATCGCCCCAGCAGTTTCAGCCCCCGCAGGTGTCACGTCAACCGGACAATTGACTTGACAAATTGCCGCCCGTCGTTGCTCTGATAAAATCGCCTCTTGTTCCGCTTGCTGCGCCAGCCAATATGCAAAAATTGGCAAACTGGAAATCAGCAAAATCAAGAACGCTGCCCTAAATTGCCTTACGGCGATGTTTGATACAGCATTCTTGTTTATCCCTCCCAGTCCCAGCAACAACAGGAAAATCGCCGCGCCTACTGGCTTAAGCGGAAACGAGAGAATATTCCATGCAGCTGAGACAACCCTGTAGTTGGGATTGTAAAACGACAGCAGGATGACGAGAAATATAATTACTCCGCCAAACCAAGCCAGATATTGCTTGGGAATCCATCTCGTCAGCAAATTGTAGACAATTATGCTAACCAACAGCCAGAGCAGAACCCGCGTTAGTAATAGAAACATAGGCGGTATTAGGTAACAGGTAATGGGTAATGGCTAAATGGTAATAGGTAATGGGGACTGGAGAATGGGGGAATAGGTAATGGGGACTGGGGACTAGGGACTGGGGAATGGGGACTGGGGACTAGGGACTGAGGAATGGGGATTAGGGACTAGGGGCTAAATAAGACTTTTTCCCATTTCCCAATTCCCAATTCCCAATCTCCAATTCCCAATTCCCAATCCCCAATCCCCAATCCCCAATCCCCAATCCCTAATCCCCAATCCCTTTCTATCTGCGTTTCAGCTGTGAGTTAATCGCCTCTGCCACCGACTGAATTACCTTCACACGGGCATAGTATTTATCATTCGCGGCAATAATTGTCCAGGGAGCGTTAGGGGTGCTGGTGCGCTGAATTGCTTGATTGACTGCCACTTCATACAAAGACCATTTTTCCCGATTGCGCCAATCTTCATTGGTGAGTTTATATTGCTTAAACGAGTCATTCTGGCGATCGCAAAACCGTTTGAGTTGTTCTTCTGGACTAAGATGCAGCCAGAACTTAACCAAAACGTAGCCAGCACTGGTAAGCTGAGCTTCAAACTCATTGATTTCCTGGTAGGCTCTGTGCCATTCCCGTTCTGTAGCAAAGCCTTCGACACGCTCCACTAGCACTCGTCCGTACCAGCTGCGGTCAAAAATGCCAATCGTCCCGGCTGTGGGCAACCAGCGCCAGAACCGCCATAGGTAGTGATGGGCTTTTTCCTCATCTGTGGGTGCGGCGAAGGGATGAACAATGTAACTGCGAGGGTCTAGGGCATCAGTTAAGCGTTTGATGGCTCCACCTTTACCCGCAGCGTCCCAGCCTTCAAACAGAACCAACACTGGCACTTGAGCTTTGTGAATCTTCATCTGGAGTTTACGCATCTCGACTTGTTCGTGGCGTAACTGCTGTTTGTACTCATCCTTTGAGAGGCAGAGATTCAGATCGACGCGGGCTAATAAGTTTGGTTCTGCTGGGTTAAGGTGTTCTTGCGGGGGTAATGCTGGGATTACTGGTGCCTGAATGTGCAGTCTGTCGAGTGCTTCTGTAAGGGTAGCTGCCATTTGGGTGAGGACTTTTACCCGGCTAAAGCGTTGACAGTTGCCTTCTACTAATGTCCAAGGTGCGGGGCCAGTGCTGGTTTGGACAAGCATTTCCTCGGCATAATTAATAAGCTGCGTAGCAGCTAAATTTAATAAACAGCATTACCTTTGTTTTTAATTTTTCGTTCCCATTTAATAATAAGTCCTCCTTCATTTAGTAATTTATTTAACAACTCTTCTAGTTGTTCTGCTGACTCAAATAGTCTATGAGCTATATATTCTTTAGCTGAATGCCAAACAAGTT
>NZ_JACJPF010000045.1 GCF_014695915.1 Trichocoleus sp. FACHB-40 | reverse complement strand
CAGGAGCGCAGTGGTTGATGAAAAATGTTAATCAAATGCTTAAGCTTCGGTGCGCCTACCTTAACGGATCAATATCCGTTTGATGCTCAAAAGCGCAAAACCGGGATGCTCCCCATGGCAATACCATGCCCCCACCAACGTAGGACAGACTTCAGAACCGCGATATATTCTACCCACCTGAGAAACGCTATACACCTTCAAAGAACCATCAGCAGTATTCCAGTTTATTGAAAAATATCCGTTTTAAATTTCGATTTTACTGGAAGCATCTGCAAAGATTCGCCCTTACTTTTCTGATGAAAAGCTATTTCTTCAAGTCGTCCCCGACCCAGAAATCATCGACTACGTGCATCTGGTACTATCAATTTTGACAGGCCGCGCTCCCCATGATGCACTTAACAAGCTCAATCAGTTTGATGAAGATTGGTTGCGACCTCTAGCCTACGAAATTAAGAAGCAATTGATTACTATTCAAGAGTTACACGATGACGTTTTACTGGTCAGATTATCTTAATTTAGACAAGAAACTCGCCAGTGAAGCTACTACTTATGCCCATCGGGAAGCAGAGTTGCGTGGTAGTATCCATCTGGCTTACTACGCAGATTTCAACTTAGTGAAAAAACATTTACAAGATAAGTTAGGGCAATCTATTCCTACAAGATGTGATGCTCATAAATATGTTCGCAAACAGTTTGAGCTTAGACGCAATTCAGCACATAAATCAGTATTCAAAAAATCAAATAAATTACGCTTATTTCGCAATCAAACTGACTCTGTATCTTTTTTTCCAAGTTTATCAAATTTCACCGCAGTATCTATAACTTTGGTTGATGAAATAAGTTTTATTTTGAGATTAAACTACTTAAATAAAAAGGTAAAGATTAGCGCTACCTAAGATGCAGATTGAGATAAACTTAGGAAAGCGATCGCGCTCATTCCAATCTCTAAACTAGAAACATGAGCGAATCCAAAATTATTACAATTCAACTTTCTGCTGAAGATAGCGATCGCTTCCCTTCTTTCTCTCGTCCTCAGCGTCCTCAGCGCCTCTGTGGTTCAATAAAAACCCCCTGACCTTTCTCACAGATCAGAGGGAAATTTATAGCCCGCCTGCGCGGGCTATGTTTGTGTAGCCGCGAATTATATTCGCCAGGTCTTCTTAGCGGGTAGAAGTACTACCGAGATAAGAAGGCGACAAATCAGACCAGGACTGTTTCACCAAGTCAGCAGCAGCCTTCACACTACCCAGATAGTTACCAGCAGGTAGAGACGGATAGCGGTTGTAAGGCACCACATCCTCGCCGAAGTAACGAGCGTACTCAGGACTATCCACCATTGCTTCTACAGCCGCCTTCAAGCCGCCATCAGCCAGCAGCTTGTTATACTGCTGGATTTCGCCTTGGGTAGCTGGTGCGCGTCCCAAGAGATGGCGGAACAGGAACTCAATCACCTTGGTATTGGGATAAGGCGTATAGAAACGACGGCGGTAGATTTCGGAACTTGCCAGAGTCTTGACAAACTCGCGCACGGAGATATCCCCATTGCGGAGTTTGCTATCCAGCTCCGAACGCCGCAATTCACCAGGAACCTGACCGCTGAAGATGTCCATCACTTGACAGTAGATGGCATTGATAACTTGTACAGTTTCCACCTGGCTCATGCCTGGGTTCATCCGGTAAATCCGTGCAGGTTTGCGCCGCGTTGTACCGACACCAACCTCGACAGATTGCCCGTCACCGTTGGTAAAGGAACGACCCAACTCGATAAACTTGGGCTTGCTCATGTCCATCTTACGAGCAGCCGCAGCCATGTCAGCGATCGCTTTGCCCGTGAGCGGCATCTTCGACGCATCCATCCGTGGCTTCACTGGCTCAAAGCTGGGAACCACCAAGTCATTATTCTGCTTGGTCAACTGGTTGTACAGCTTCTCAGTATTCGGGAAGTTTGCCGCAGGCAGGGTCGGGAAGCGGTTGTAAGGCACCGTATCCTCACCGAATGCCTGGGCATACTCTACGCTATTGACCATCGCGCCTACAAAGCCCCGGATGCCCTGAGAGGCGAGAATTTGGTTGTACTTGCGAATCTCAACTTGGTCTACCGGCGCACGTCCCAAGAAGTGCTTCGTCCCCAGCTCAATCACCTTGGTGTTCGGGTACGGAGCGTAGAACTCCTTGATGTAAAGTTCTGAACCTCCCAACGCCTCAATGAATTCCTTGAGGTTGGTTTCACCATTCCGCAGCTTGCTTTCCAAGTCGCTGAATTGGTTCTTCACCACATAAGGTTCAATATCGCGCTCGAAAATCTGGCGATAAGCAGCCCGGATGACATTTTGCACCAGCGCCTTATCTTCGGTTTCCGTCAGCTTGAAGACCTTGGTTTGTTCGCGCTTCTTGGTAACACCTTGGTTGATACGGAACTGAATATCGGGTTCCGTCCGCATTTGTGTAACTTGACCCAGTTCCACAAAACGGGGGGTTTCTTCCTTCTCAACTTTGAGTCCGGTGTCGGTAATGCTGCCCACGCGGAGACTACGCAAGCTTACCCCAGCAGGTGTCAGATAACGCTCGTAAGGAACTGTATCTTCCCCAAACGATTCGTTGTATTCTGGGCTGTCGATAATCGCGTCAACTAAGGCGTAGAAGCCTTTCTTAGCGCAGATATCGAAATACTTGTTAATTTCTTGCCGTCCGTAGGTGGGACGACCCAACAACCGCCGATGGATGTACTCAACTGACTTGGTGACATAAAGCGAAGTCCAGTACAGCTTGCGGAACAGATCCGACTTAGCCAGAACGCGGATAAACTCCCGCACGGTGGTTTCGCCGTTTTCCAGCTTGATTTCTGCGACCTTCAGGCGCTGACCTTCGTAGACATCCCGCCCAAAGACTTGCAGGTAAGCTGCCTTAATCAACGCTTGGGTGGAGCTTTCCGAGTATTTGACGCTGGAATTCTTCACATAGCGCTTCGCAGATACGCCGCCATTGCCGCTAGGGCCTGGAAGTTGATCCAGCTTGAACACCTTGGGGCCGAGGGAACCCGGATCTTTCGGACGAGCTGCTGGGTTGCTCAGTTGGTTGTCAATACCTGGGCCTTGGCGGATCAGGATGCGACGAGTATCTTTACCAAAGGGAGCCGGACGGGCGTTGGGATTCTTCGTTTCTTTCGGGAAGATTGCCCCAAACTGAATTTCTAGCGGGTCGTTGCCGGAACCGTAGGGGTGTTGATCCGGTAGCGGGCGATCGTAAGCAGCAAAGGTGGTGATGAACTGCGGTACCTTACGGAAAGGCGCACTGTAGTTCAACAAATCTTGCTGCGGCCCCCAGTTACGACATTCTTGGGCTTCTTGACCCAACCCTCGGATGTAGGGGACGGTTTCTTCGCCGAAGTAGTCGGAGTATTCTTTAGAATCTACCAAGGCATCTATCAGACCTGGTAGACCTTTTTGGGAAACGATGGAGAAGTATTCTTGTACTTCTTCACGGCTGGAGGGCCCACGTCCCAAAATGTGACGGAAGGCGAGTTCTAGAGCGCGACTGTTGATGTATGGCTCGAAGAAATTTTTCCGATACAGAGGAGATTTACCTAAACGGCGAATAAACTCCTTCATGGAGATATCGCCATTTTTCACCTTGGATTCAAGGTCAGAGATGCCTTGGCTGTAGGCGCGGGTAATGTCCCGTTCAAAGACTTGCCGATAGGCAGCTTTGATGATTTCTTGTTTTTCCGAGGAGGACAAACCGGGCTTCATGGCGTATTTCGGACGCCGCTCGGCTGCGTTGAAGTAAATTTGGGGTAGTTGCAGACCTTGCTGATCGCCAGAAGGACGCTGCCGTAATTTGTTTGAGGGAGTGGGGGCTTTGAATTCGTTAATCAGAACTTCAAAGTATTGGTTGACAATACCTGACGCTTCATCATCGCGCCGGAAATAACCCAAAGCTGCTCCTCGCATTTCCTGCAAGGCGACAATTGTGGCATCGGTAGAGCAAGCGTTTTCGATGATTTCCCGCAAACCCCGCGTGTTGACGGAGATGATGTTAGGGTCTCCGGCAACGATCGCGTAAGTTAGGTAGCGCAAAAACCACGATAAGTCCCGCAGCGATTTCTGCATATTGCCGGGGCCGTAACGGGCGACGTTTATCGGTCGGAAACCTGCTGGTGCGGGGCCGCCGCCGCTGGCGCTAAAGAGACTCCGCAAACCTTGCAAAAAGCCGCCGCTGCTTTCCACATAGGTGACATTTCCCAGCGCCATCCCTTGTTTGACATCCGGAACTGTACCCGCGATCGCCAGTTCTGGTTCGCGAGGCTTCTCCAAGAAAGCCATCGGGGAACCCCCAACGAAAATGCGGTTAGCAGCGCGGGACACAATCAGGTCGGCGTTTTGGGTGAGCGTTTGGGAAATCTCTAAACGCTTGTTTCCTGAACTGAAATAGCTTTTCAGCTCATCCAGTTCCCCCCGCCCTAAGAAGCGGTCTTGCTGTTCCGCTTGGGAAATTGTTGCAACTGGTACTGTTTGATATAGTTGCGGACGCGCAACTGAGCTTCCACCACTTGCCTTAACACTCATTGGATCTCAAAAGCTCCCTATAAAAAAATTGTCACTGCGTTAAACATGACCAGAGTGCCACTGTTGAATTATGAAGTGCCAAGGCGTGAATTTGGGCTACTGCCGCAGGTGCTTTCTGCCTGCTTATGCAGCCTTTATCCGACCGCCTTCAACATCTGGTGTTTTCATCCACCCTTGGGTAAGGGCTTCAACCGGAGAGCCTTCATTTTTAGGCAAACTAGGCTTCTGGAGAGCATCCCATCTAACCACTGCCTGGGTTTAATCAGCTCAGTTTTTAGATTAAAACTTTTCGGGCTTGCTAGATAGGTTTATTAAAAAGTGTGTAGAATTCTCTCCGTGTATTCACAGTGTCATAATACTAAATTGCGATACATTTCCTGAGAAAAAAGATAAGCTTTGTTACGTTTCCCAATTGTCTCTACTTTGCGTCATTTTGTGATATGGAAATAAGGCAGGATATCAGCAACGCTGTTCAGCGACTTTACGATACTTACCCTTTTCCGCCAGAACCCTTGCTGGATAGTCCGCCTCCCGGCTACAACTGGCGCTGGAACTGGCTAGCTGCCTATAGCTTCTGCACGGGTCAAAAACCCCAAAAACAGGATATCCGCATTTTGGATGCTGGATGTGGCACTGGTGTTGGAACAGAGTATCTGGTTCATCTCAATCCTACTGCACAAGTGGTGGGAATTGATTTAAGTGCAGGTGCGCTGGGGGTGGCACAAGAGCGCACTCGCCGTTCAGGGGCAAATCGCGTTGAGTTTCATCACTTGAGCCTGTACGATGCCGATCAACTCCCTGGTGAGTTCGATCTAATTAACTGTGTGGGGGTGCTGCATCATTTACCTGACCCGATTCGAGGAATTAAGTCCCTGGCGGCGAAGTTAGCGCCTGGAGGCTTGATGCACATTTTTGTCTATGCTGAGCTGGGGCGATGGGAAATTCAGCTGATGCAACAAGCGATCGCTCTCCTCCAAGGCGACCAACGCGGCGATTACCGGGATGGCGTACAGTTGGGCCGTCAAATATTTGCTGCTTTACCCGAAAATAATCGTCTTGTCAAGAGAGAACGCGATCGCTGGTCTTTAGAAAATCAGCGGGATGAGTGCTTTGCCGATATGTATGTCCATCCCCAAGAGATTGACTACAACATCGAGACACTTTTTGAACTAATTGATGCTTCCGGGTTGGATTTTCTGGGATTTTCCAATCCTAGAAACTGGCAGTTAGAGCGACTTATAGGCAAAAACCCGGAGTTAATAAAACGAAGCGAAAATTTGAGCGATCGCGCCAAATATCGTTTGATTGAGCTATTAGATCCAGAAGTCATCACTCACTACGAGTTTTTCTTAAGCCGTCCTCCCCTACCTTCATCAGATTGGTCATCGGATGAAGCACTGTTAAAGGCGATACCAGAGCGAAACCCGTGCATGGATGGATGGCCTAGCCGTTGCCTGTTTAACTACGATTATCAAATTATTAATTTATCAGCGGAGGAATTTCAATTTTTGCAAGCGTGCGATGAAAACTCCACCCAACAGCGAACCATGAAAGAAATTTTGGCCGATGGAAAGCTGGAGTTGGATAAAGTCCGATCGCTCCTTAGTGGGCAGTTAATCTTGCTAACGCCAACTTAAAAGTTATCAGCCACTAGCGCGATCGCCAATACATATATAAAAAGCCTAAGGACTAAAGTCAAGGGCGAACAGACAAAGCCTGCCAGTGCTGGCAGGCTTTGTTTATAGAGCATCGAGGCTTCAGCCAAGAGCTATAAGGGTTCCCATCGGTAATATTTAGTTGGCTGAGCCTGGTACTTCTTCTCTTATCTGGCGTTCGGCCGGATTAGGACTTTCCTCTTTCACCTTAAAGTCATAAGTGGTTCCCGGTTCAACCTTTTCAACTGACTGCTGATTCTCCGTATGCCTATCGACTTCCCGTTCCACTTGGTTGAGAGGTTCTGTCAAGCTTTCGCCATTATAGGGGGGAGTGCCATTGAAAAATTTGTCGATCCGGTTCGTTTGAGCCACTGCTGGGGAACAGATGAGGGCAGTGCAGCCGATGATGGCGAAGAGCCAATAAGTTCGAGATTTCATCGGATTGCTACCTCCTGTTAAACTACCTGTAGCCTACTACTCAACTAAGTTAACTAAAGTTTACAGCCGGTTACCTCTGGCGACCGACGTACCACTTGCGGGCGATCGCTTCTGTCCAAAGGCCAAGAAGCGACGACCAGGCGAAACTAGCCTCAAAGATGAGAAAAAAAGACCTTGAGCTGGAACACGCTCGTATAGAACATACTATTCCGGCTGAAAGCGCCTTAATTCTTTTTTAAGTAATGTTACCTCTGCATGGTATATTCAAAATTGCTGTGACCTGTAGTACAGGTCTATTAGCAGGACTCGCTTCTCAGCTGTTGTGAACCTGTCAAACGAATCTCAACCAACCACGTCGCCGACGCAGGAGTTCCCAGCACCCGGTTCTCCTGCCGCAGAAACAAACAACGCCATGCAAGAGTATTACCAACTACAACAACAGTTGTTGGTGATTACGGTTGCTTTTACAGGGATAATATTTATCTGTGTATGGATTTTTTATTCCCTGAACACTGCCCTAAACTATTTGATTGGGGCATCCACAGGTGTGGTTTACTTGAGAATGTTGGCTAAGGATGTTGAGCGACTAGGCGGACAAAAAAAGCGTTTGGGATCTAATCGCCTGGCGCTATTTATTGGGCTAATTGTAGCGGCAACGCAATTGCAACAGCTGCATATTCTGCCCATTTTTTTGGGATTTCTCACCTTTAAAGCCGCGCTCATCTTCTACGTGCTGAGAAGTACGCTAATGCCAGAATCTCAATAGGTCAGGCAGAAGCTCTCCTCTCAATCGCTCAATCCTCAACGAAAGTGGAAATCCCGGAAATGTTCATCGTAGATGGTTTAAGCGTCCTGAATACTTTCCATCTTGCTGCATTGGAAGTTGGCAAGCAGTTTTACTGGCAATTGGGCAATTTCAGAGTACATGGGCAGGTTTTTCTGACCTCCTGGTTTGTAATTGCCCTTCTGATTATTGCCTCGATTGCTGCAACTCGAAACATCCAGCGAATTCCCCGCGGTATACAAAATACGATGGAGTACGCCCTGGATTTTATTCGGGATCTAGCCAAAAGCCAAATTGGTGAGAAAGAGTATCGTCCCTGGGTGCCATTTGTAGGCACTCTCTTTTTGTTCATCTTTTTGTCGAATTGGTCGGGAGCGCTCGTTCCCTGGAGGCTAATTAAGCTACCAGAGGGCGAACTAGCTGCTCCCACTAGCGACATTAATACAACAGTGGCACTTGCCCTGCTGAGTTCTTTAGCGTATTTTTATGCAGGGTTCAGCAGGAAGGGTTTAGGGTACTTCGGTAACTACGTTCACCCGACACCTATCATGTTGCCCTTCAAGATTTTGGAAGATTTCACCAGACCCCTCTCGCTCAGCTTCCGTCTGTTTGGAAACATTCTGGCTGATGAGTTGGTGGTAGCGGTGTTAGTTCTCCTAGTTCCCCTGTTTGTTCCCTTGCCAGCGATGATTTTAGGTTTGTTTACCAGTGCAATTCAAGCTTTGATTTTTGCGACACTGGCAGCATCCTATATTGGGGAAGCTGTAGAGGAACATGGAGGAGAACATCACGACTGAGGCGACCAATAGCCTGTCATGATGTCAATTGGGAAAAAGTTTGGGTTGAGGATTTTGGATTTTGTTTGAAATCTAAAATCTTAAATCTAAAGTAGCAAATCGTTCTGTACTTAAAAGTAAGGAAAATCATGGATCCATTAGTTTCTGCTGCTTCTGTTTTAGCTGCTGCTCTTGCTGTTGGTTTGGCTGCAATCGGCCCTGGTATTGGTCAAGGTAATGCCGCTGGTCAAGCAGTAGAAGGTATTGCCCGTCAGCCAGAAGCTGAAGGTAAAATTCGCGGTACTCTGCTGCTCTCGTTGGCATTTATGGAAGCGCTCACCATTTACGGTCTGGTCGTTGCCCTAGTGCTGCTGTTTGCCAACCCCTTCGCGTAAATTTTGACGAGCCGCGCTCAGATAACTCTTAACAATTTAAGATGAGGATTTTGATGGTAGCCATTAATTATTTAAATCTTAAATAGTTAAAGTTTTGAGCGCGGAACCAATACGTAATTAGCTAACGCTACGCGGTAAGTTCAACTATACCCGTAGCGCCTAGAACGCAACAAATTAAAAGCTCGACCCTGTTTGAGAAGGGGGTCATAAAATTATGACACACTGGACAATTCTGCTGGCTGTTGAAACAGCCACCAAAGAAGGGGGTCTATTTGATCTTGATGCCACCCTACCCTTGATGGCTGTGCAGTTTTTAATCCTGGTGGCGGTGTTGAATGTCGTGTTCTACAAGCCACTGACGAAGGCAATTGACGAGCGCGATAACTATGTCCGCAAGAATCTACTAGAGGCACGCGAACGCCTATCGAAAGCTGAAAGCTTGACAAAGCAATACGAACAAGAACTGGCTCAAACTCGCCGTCAGTCTCAAGAAACCATTGCCGCAGCTCAAGCTGAAGCAGATAAAATTAGGGCGGGCAAAATTGCAGAAGCTCAAGCTGAAGCGACCGGAGAAAGAGAACAAGCGGCTAAGGAAATTGAGCAGCAAAAGCAAGAGGCATTCCAAAGCCTGGAGCAACAGGTAGATGCCCTCAGTCGCCAGATTCTGGAGAAACTCTTGGGACCAGAGTTAGTTAAATAGCAAGGATGAAGGATGAAGGATGAAGGATGAAAATTTACACTTCAAACTTCACACTTCAAGCTTCACACTTCAAACTTCAATAGATGGGGATCATGGGGACTTATTTATTACTGGCTACAGAGGCTATAAGAGCAGGCTCTGAATTAGCAGAGGAATCGGGGGAAGGGGGTTTCGGGTTAAATTTCGAGATTTTAGAAACCAACCTGATCAACCTGATAATTATTTTTGTGGTGCTGTTTTACTTTGGGCGGAAGTTCTTAGGAAACATCCTAAGCGATCGCCGTGCCAAAATAGAAACAGCGATTCGGGAAGCTGAAGCTAAACAAAAAGAAGCAGCAGCATCCCTCTCCGATGCCCAGCAGAAGTTGGCTCAAGCTCAGTCCGAGGCACAGCGAATCCGAGCAGAAGCAGAAGTTACCGCTAAGGCAGCTAGAGAAAAAATTCTAGCTCAGGCAGCTCAGGACGTGGAACGCTTGAGACAGACAAGTCTGGGGGATATCAACAACGAGAGGGAAAAAGCGATCGCCGAGTTGCGATCGCGAGTTGCCGCAATGGCGTTGCAGAGAGTCGAGTCGCAACTGACAGGTCAGTTAGACGAATCAGCTCAACAACAATTAATTGACCGTGGCATCGCCAGTGTAGGAGGTCGGTAATGAAAGGCAGTATGTTAAGCGCCGAAATTGCAGAACCGTATGCAGAAGCGCTAATGTCCTTGGCTCAATCCCAGAACCAAGTAGATCGCTTTGGCGAAGATGTCCGCTCTTTATTGAGCCTACTAGACAGCTCCCCAGATTTACAGGAATTTCTGGGCAATCCCGTACTCAGCGCTGAAAATAAAAAAGCCGTATTGCGGCAGATTGCGGGCGACGGACTCCACCCTACCATCCTCAACTTTTTGATGCTTCTGGTGGACAGACGGCGGATCATCTTTATCGAGGGAGTTTTGCAACACTTCCAAGCGCTTCTGAGAAAGCTAAACCAGACTGTCCTAGCAGAAGTCACCTCAGCAGTAGAACTGAACGATGCCCAGCGGCAGGCTATCAGTGAAAAAGTTAAAGCCATCAGCGGAGCGCACCAAGTTGAACTCGCTACCAAACTCAATCCAGAGTTAATTGGTGGTGTGATCATCAAAGTAGGTTCTCAGGTGATTGATACCAGTTTGCGAGGACAGCTACGTCGCATTGGACTACGCCTGGGCCGTGCCGCCTAGCAATTGAGTTTAAAGGTTGGAAAGTTAAAAGGTTGAAAGTCTTTAAAAAGCAACCCAAAACATTCAACCCAAAACCTGCAACCTGTAACCCTCTAAACAAGAACAACTAATCATGATCAGCATCAGACCAGACGAAATTAGCAACATTATTCGCCAGCAAATTGAACAATACGACCAAGAAGTTCAGGTTTCTAACGTTGGTACAGTATTGCAAGTAGGCGACGGTATTGCCCGGATTTATGGCTTGGATAAGGTCATGGCTGGGGAACTGGTGGAATTTGAAGACGGCAGCGTTGGCATCGCCCTGAACCTGGAAGAAGATAACGTGGGCGCAGTGCTGATGAGCGATGGTCGCCAGATTCAGGAAGGCAGCTCAGTTAAAGCCACAGGCAAGATTGCTCAGGTGCCAGTGGGAGAAGCCATGATTGGTCGGGTGGTAGACGCACTTGCCCGTCCGATTGATGGTAAAGGAGAAATTCAGACCACCGAATCTCGTCTGATTGAATCAGGCGCACCAGGAATTATTGATCGCCGCTCAGTTTATGAACCAATGCAAACTGGGATTACCGCTATTGACGCGATGATTCCCATTGGTCGGGGTCAGAGGGAGCTAATCATTGGTGACAGACAAACCGGGAAAACTTCAATCGCGGTTGACACCATCCTCAACCAGAAAGACGAGGACGTGATTTGCGTCTACGTCGCCATCGGTCAAAAAGCTTCTACCGTCGCCCAAGTGGTGAACGTGCTTCAGGAACGAGGCGCAATGGAGTACACCATCGTAGTCGCGGCTCAAGCCAACGACCCAGCAACCCTGCAATATCTGGCTCCCTATACGGGCGCTAGTTTGGCAGAATACTTCATGTACAAGGGCAAGGCGACGCTGATCATCTATGATGACCTCTCCAAGCAAGCCCAAGCTTATCGCCAGATGTCCCTGCTGCTGCGTCGTCCACCCGGACGGGAAGCTTATCCTGGGGATGTGTTCTATCTCCACTCCCGCCTGCTAGAGCGTGCGGCGAAGCTGAGTACAGAACTAGGTGAAGGCAGCATGACCGCGCTGCCAATTATCGAAACCCAGGCTGGGGACGTTTCCGCGTACATTCCTACCAATGTGATTTCGATTACCGATGGTCAGATTTTCTTGACCTCCGACCTATTCAACTCTGGCTTGCGTCCCGCAGTGAACCCAGGTATTTCCGTGTCACGGGTGGGTTCAGCGGCTCAAACCAAGGCGATGAAAAAAGTGGCTGGTAAGCTGAAACTGGAGTTGGCGCAGTTTGACGACCTGCAAGCTTTTGCCCAGTTTGCCTCCGATTTGGATAAGGCAACTCAAGACCAATTGGCACGGGGTCAGCGTTTGCGGGAACTCTTGAAGCAGCCGCAATACTCGCCCCTATCTGTGGCTGAGCAAGTCGCAATTGTGTATGCAGGTTTGAATGGCTATTTGGATGAAATTCCAGTAGATAAGGTTGCTCCTTTTGCGCGATCGCTGCGGGATTATCTGAAAACCAGCAAGCCGAAGTATATGGAAATCCTCCGCAGTCAGAAGCAGCTGAACGAAGAAGCGGAAGGCATTCTCAAAGAAGCGATCGGTGAAGCTAAGAAGACCTTCATGGCGATGGCGTAATTTGTCCAAAGCTAATAGCTAATCGCGAATGGCTAATTGTAAAAAGTAGCTATTCGCAATTAGCTATTAGCAATTAGCCATTCGCAAAGGACAACTGACAACTGACAAAACTATGGCAAATCTAAAATTTATTCGCGATCGCATTCAGTCGGTCAAAAACACCAAAAAAATCACCGAGGCAATGCGCCTAGTTGCCGCCGCCAAGGTGCGCCGCGCCCAACAACAGGTAATTGCCACCCGTCCCTTTGCTGACCGTCTGGCGCAGGTTCTCTACAATCTGCAAAACCGTTTGCGGTTTGAAGATGTGGATCTGCCCTTGCTAAAACAACGGGAAGTCGGCACCGTTGGCTTATTGGTAATTTCAGGCGATCGCGGTCTGTGCGGTGGTTACAACACCAACGTCATCCGTCGCGCCGAAAACCGCGCCAAGGAACTCAAAGCAGAAGGCTTGGACTACAAATATATATTGGTAGGGCGCAAATCCATCCAGTATTTCCAACGCCGCGAACAGCCAGTTGTAGAGGGTGGCACCTACACGGGTCTCGAACAGATTCCCACAGCAGCGGAAGCCTCTCAAATTGCTGACGAACTGCTTTCCTTATTCCTAGCCGGGGAAGTCGATCGGGTTGAATTAGTCTACACCAAGTTTGTCTCTTTAATCAGCTCTCGTCCAGTGGTGCAAACCCTGCTACCGCTGACTACGCAAGGGCTAGAAGCAAGAGATGATGAAATCTTCCGCCTCACAAGTAGAGGCGGCGATTTTGAAGTAACGCGGGAAAAAGTCTCTGCCCAAGTTCGAGATTTCCCACGGGACATGATTTTCGAGCAAGATCCGGTGCAGATTCTTGATGCCCTCTTGCCGCTGTATCTGAATAACCAGTTGCTACGCGCATTGCAAGAGTCAGCGGCCAGCGAACTGGCGGCACGGATGACTGCAATGAACAACGCCAGCGACAACGCTAAAGAACTAATTGGCACCCTGACGCTAACTTACAACAAAGCGCGTCAGGCAGCCATTACCCAAGAAATCTTGGAAGTCGTCGGCGGTGCCGAGGCGCTACAAGGTTAGATTTAGTCCTCAAGTTTAATTAATAGAATGCGTCTGAGATTTATCGGACGCATTTTTTTTATAGCAATTTAAGGGTTGGGTGCGATACATCTGTAGGGAAATGGCAATGCCATTTCCCTAACCTTGGTGGACCAAACGTCCGAACCGCGATATATTCCACCCAACTGAGAAACGCTATATATAGCAAACCTGGATGTACGAGAAGACTTACAACATGGAACTCGTCGGTAGTTGTGGTACCAAAGCCCACCCAACAAAACTGACTATTTCTTCCACGGGAGTTTAGTACCCATTTCCGTAAGCGCGGAGAAGACGAGATAAAGGGCGAGTACGCCAACACTGACAAGAAAAAGAAGTATATCGTTGCCCATTCTGATAGAAGGCGGCTGAGATGGCTCAGGCGCATTTTTTTTTACATTTTATCCATTGTTAAGCAGCCCCTATCGCTGCCCAAACTAAAGCATATAGCAAAAAGTTACAATTCTGTTGCAATTTCTTTACAAAGTGTTACTATAGTTAACATAGAGATACAAAGGACAGGCAACCATGAGATACACCACCGACGAAAGAGGCATCCTGAACAACTATGCAGCCGAGCCTGCTGTGTACGTTGCAGAAGCTCCCTCACCAGACCAGCAGCGTAACTATGCCCTTCAAGGCGCGATCGCTATTGTATTTGTCTCTCTGCTGGTGCTGACTGCATTTGGTATCAGCTACTAATAAAACCTAAAAGTATAAGAAACCAAGGAGATTTGTTATGAAGACTGACTTTAATTTAGATGTCCGTTCCGTGTCTGCGCCGACTGTTTTTAATGCTGATTTCAACAACTTTGCACCTATCACTGCTAATCAAGCTTGGTCGCTGTTTTTTACCGCAGGTCAGGATGATGCAGTGCTAGGAGATAGCCCGGAACTAGGACGACTTTTCAATAACATTTTAAAAGCTGTTGTCTTCACAGTTATTGTGGGAGCTTGTACTTTCTACTCTTATTAGGACAAAGACGGCTTGCATATTTTTAAAACCCCAGTTTTACGAAGCTGGGGTTTTATTATTTGAGCGGCAAAGGGTTATTCTAGAAATCATCAATGCTGCCGGGGCGCTATTATAAGGTAAAACCAAAAATACCTGGCAATTCAAATCGCGCGCGTAAGCGTTGCAGTGCGGACAGCAGCCTGAGAGACTGTTGTAGGCGAGACTACTCCGACACAAACTGCTATATGAGTAGAAGAAAATATGGGAGGTAAAATAATTCAAAATATCTATAATATTCTGAAACTATATATAAATAACGCCTTTCTAATCAATCTTGTGGGTGACTCAATGGAAGACATATACAACTTTCTGAAACTATCCGACTCCATTGCTACGGCGGGACAACCAACAAAAGAGCAGTTTTCAGCTATCAGCGAGTCAGGATATCAAGTGGTTGTCAATCTAGCATTACCAGAATCATTAAATGCTTTGCCTGATGAGAAAGAAGTAGTTGAAACTCAGGGTATGGAATATATACATATCCCTGTAGTTTGGGAAAATCCCACCATTGATGATGTCAGGCGTTTTTTCAGTGTTATGGAAGCCAATGCCGATAAAAATATTTTTGTCCATTGTGCTGCCAACATGAGAGTATCAGCCTTTATGTATCTTTATCGCCTGATTCATGAAGGCATAAGTGACGAAGATGCGAAGAGAGACTTACACCAGATTTGGATTCCTAATGATAATTGGCAGAAGTTTATTGAGCAGGTAATTCAGTACCAGTAGTTTTCGAGCCGCGCATCAGTTAGAGTCAGGGTGCGATCGCATCTTCAACAGCCGTGGAATTCGTAGAGGCGCATTAAGTGCCAATTGTCAAGCACAATCCAAGATTCAATGTGTGCGATCGCTACTTGGCTGAATGAGTGCTACATAAGCTTCTGCCAGCGTCTCGTAGGCATCAAAAGCAATAAATTTTCCTCTGTCCTGTTTTTCACAGCAACTGGGATGATTAACTTATAGAATATAAAATCTGGATAATTAAGAAGTCGGAGTCTCAAGCTTAAGACTTGTACGATGTCTAAAACTTACACCGTCGAAATTCAACACCAAGGCACCAGCCAGACTATAGAAGTGCCAGAGGATAAAGCTATCCTCCAAGCTGCCTATGCAGCTGGGATAGACTTGCCGAGTTCCTGCAATGCGGGAGTTTGCACTACCTGTGCAGCTAAAATCGTAGAAGGAAAGGTGGATCAGACTGATGGCATGGGCGTTAGTCCGGAACTTCAGGCACAGGGTTATGCGTTGCTGTGTATCGCTTATCCGCGCTCAAATCTGAAGATTGAAACTGAGAAAGAAGACGAGCTTTATGAACTGCAATTTGGGCAGTTTCAGAAGTAGGGCGGCTAACGCCGACACATTGGGCAACAGGGGTGGGCATTACCCCCAGCGCCCTCTTTAAGCAGGGTGGTTTCATTCAACCCTTAGAAAATATCGAAAATTGCGACATTTTGTAGGGGCATGGCAATTAATAAGCCCCTACAGCCGACCAAAATCAACGTTACTGAATTTTCTTTTAATAAATGAAACCACCCTGCCCCCTTAAAAAGGGGTTATTTCACACCACAAGATAAAGTTTTTAGAAGGGATCTAAGATGACAACACACTTTATTACAGCTGAAATTGATCTCCAAGAATCGCCTGTGCAACTAAATCAGGCAATTGAGGCCGAGTTGCAAAAACGAGGTGAACCTCTACGCTGGGCTGTCACCAGTGTAGATGTTGAGAAACAAAAAGCCCACGTTGAAGCAATTGTCACAGTGGAATCTGATGTCAATGCTGCAAACCCTGCTTAGACAGGCTTTGTTTGCTCAAGGCGAGTTTACTCGTTAGACAAATTTAAAATGAATCAGCGTCAATACACGGTTGTATTGATTGTCCCGACTGGGGTGGGGGCATCAATTGGCGGTTATGCGGGGGATGCTCTGCCAGTCGCCAGAGCGATCGCTCAAATATCTGACACCCTGATCACTCACCCCAACGTCCTCAACGGCGCTCAGCTTTACTGGAATTTGCCCAACGCTTTCTATGTTGAAGGTTACGGACTTGACAAATTCGCGTCATCCTGCTGGGGGCTGCGACCAGTGCATCAAAACCGGGTGGGTTTAATCCTCGATCGAGCCATTGAACCAGAACTGCGGCTGCGGCACATTCAGGCAGCGGATGCCACCAGAGCCACACTGGGATTGAATCTCACCGACTATGTGGTAACTGATGCACCGCTAGAGGTGGAACTGCAAAGAGCCGCTTCTGGAGCCAGTTGGGGGACAATTGGAAATCCAGATAGTTTGTTACGAGCGGCTGAAGTGCTGATTACCAAGGGGAGAGCCGAAGCGATCGCAGCCGTTGCCCGTTTCCCCGATGACATCGAAAGCGAAGCCCTAGAAAATTATCGGCACGGGCGGGGAGTAGACCCCGTGGCTGGTGCTGAAGCCGTAATTAGTCATCTCCTCGTGCGGACTTTTCAAATTCCTTGCGCTCACGCCCCGGCGTTGTTGCCATCTCCCCCCGCTCCGCACCTGTCTCCCCGCTCAGCTGCGGAAGAATTAGGCTATACCTTCTTACCCTGCGTTTTGGTGGGACTTAGCCGCGCACCTCAATTTATCACCACAAAAACAGCTTTAAGTCAAACTAAAGATATGTGGGCAGAACAAGTTGATGCCGTCGTCGTACCTGCAACTGCTTGCGGCGGCAGTGCTATCCTCAGCTTCAGCCAGTCGAAAGCACAAATTATTGCCGTCCAAGAAAATAAAACCCAAATGCAAGTTCCTCCAGAACAGCTGGGAATTAAAGCATTACGGGTAAACTCATATTTAGAGGCGTTGGGTGTCTTGGTAGCTCATCGAGCAGGCATTAGTCCATCTGCCCTGAGAATGGCGCTCTCGTCGATAATGGAAATTCAGTAAGTAGGCAATCCCCAGCCTAAAAATCAAAAATCAAAAATCAAAATGGCGACAAAACAGCTTCCTGAGAATCCCGAAATCGAACCCCTGACGCGCACCCAAATTCTAATTGCAATGGGGGCGACAGCTGTTGTGTTGCTGCTAATCTCCAAGCTGTGCTTGCAATTTGGTTCCATCTCCCTCCTACCCCTGAGCCTGACAGTAAAAGCTTTACTTCTAGGGGTGGGCTTGGGGCTGGGAATTAGTGGTGCTAGTAGCATAGTCTATCGCCTTTGGCCTGCTTACCAGCGCAGCGCAGATTACTACCTAGAATTGGTGCTAAAACCTTTATTGTGGCTTGATTTGATTTGGCTGGGGCTGTTACCCGGTTTGAGTGAAGAATTGTTGTTTCGGGGTGTGATGCTGCCAGCAGTGGGGTTAAACGTTGTTGGGTTGGTAGGATCGAGTTTCTGTTTTGGAATATTACACCTCAGCAGCCCTCAGCAATGGTCTTATGCAGTTTGGGCAACAACGGTGGGGTTGCTGTTGGGATATAGTGCCTTAGCAACTGGTAATTTGCTAGTGCCAATTGTGGCTCACATCACTACGAATGTGATTTCTAGTTGCCTTTGGAAGCTGGACTATAAAAAGTTGTGAAGTTTTCGGTTTGATTCGCTTCGGTCATGGCTGCAACCGCAACCTGCTAGTTTCCAGGCTAGGACTGGGAACTAGCATTGGGAGGCGACCTCTTCGCCAGTACCGAGAAAATGCGATCGCTGACATATAGCGATCGCTTGCGGCAATATCTTGTGTTCCTGAACTTGAATCCTGGCGTGTAGCGTTTCTAGCGTGTCCTCCGGCAAAATTGGCACAGCTGCTTGTAGCAAAATCTTACCGCTATCAACTTCCACACTTACTAGATGAACCGTACAGCCAGTAATTTTCACCCCGGTATTCAAGGCTTGCTCTACTGCGTTAATCCCCTTGAAACTAGGTAACAAACTGGGATGAATATTAATAATTCGGTCGGGGAAAGCATCAACTAAAACTTGCGTGACGACTCGCATCCAACCCGCCATTATCACCCATTCCACCTGATACTGCTGTAAAGTTTCAACAATTTTTTGATCCAACTCTTCGCGGCTATTAAAGTCTCGGTGATTCAGCAAAACAGCCGGAACGCCGCACTTTTCGGCTCTTGCTGCTGCCTTTGCACCGGGATTATTGTAAATCAAAACTTGAATTTGGGCATTGAGTTGCTGTTGCGCGATCGCTTCTGCTACCGCCTCAAAGTTACTACCATTCCCAGATGCCATCACTCCCAATTTTAAAGGTGTACCATCCCCAAAAAAGCTGGGATAAACGGATGGTGAAACTAAGCTGGGCGTATCAACCGATGCAGAATTATCACTCATGTAGCCTTCAACCTCTTAATAAACGGGAACCAGCAGGACAGGTAATTTGCCCGGATTGATTTCTACCATCTTGCGGTATCGGAGGCGAAGCTGAGGGTTTATCGGTTTCGCAAACAACAGCCCTGGTACTGGTTGCACGCACAGAGATCGTGGCAAACACTCCACCTGTATAGCTTTTAAGTCCACCGCGCCTAGCAACGGCAATCATCATCACACTCTCGACGCGATCGCTTGGCTGACCATACAGACTCGGCTGTTCGCTTGCAGAGGTAGAAGCACTATTCTGACGTTGGAGGACTATCCTGTAGCGATAATTCTGCGTCTGGCGTTGAAGTCCCAGCCCTAGCTGCTGCATCGATGTGGCAAATTTGCCATTTTGGATATAGTAAGCTTGTTGAGCGCGGTTCACTGCGGCAATATACTGTTTAGCTTCACCTTCTCGCGTACTGTCCGTTTGGTTCCTAGTTGAAGGATTTTCTCTCGTCCTGTCGGTTTGGTTTGGATCTTGAGCATTTACACTGGTGGCGATACTACTAAGTAACCCAAGTAAAAGCAGGATTTGCAAACCAACTTGAAGGTAGCAATGCTTGAAGAAAGTCTTACTCATGCAGGTAACAGCCGAGAGATTAAAAGGATTTTACCAGTATCGATTGTATTGACATACAAAGCGTAGCGTTAGCTTAACTCACTGCCGCCAAGTTACTTCCTTTTCAGGATTCACTACTTCACAAGCTGATAACCAGCAGGACATTCAATTGGCGACTTTCCCTTGTTGGAATACTTCGGCATACCAGGTATGGCAACGGATTTAATAGTTTCACAAACCCCAGCAACCGTAAAAGATTTATCTTGAGTTTTGGTAACAAATACTCCGCTTGAGTACATTTTGAGATCCGGGCGAAAAGGTTTGGCAACCATCAGTACCAGGGTTATTTCATTCTAAATAGGTCTTTAAGTATGTTAAGACTAAAGCCAGCGAGACGTTGTGCTTGAGCCATGTTTTGGAAACCATAGCTACGATACAGATTGAGTGCGAA
>NZ_JACJPF010000044.1 GCF_014695915.1 Trichocoleus sp. FACHB-40 | reverse complement strand
TGTAGAGTCGGCAGTAAAACAAATTGATAGAAGGTTGAAAATTTCAGGAGCGCAGTGGTTGATGAAAAATGTTAATCAAATGCTTAAGCTTCGGTGCGCCTACCTTAACGGATCAATATCCGTTTGATGCTCAAAAGCGCAAAACCGGGATGCTCCCTTACCTTCTGGCTCAATTACTCAAGAATTTAAAGAATATGCGTTCTATTTTAAACTATGAATTTCCGGCTACTTGTACGTGATAATACTGAAAATGCTTACTTGATTAAACGGTTCTCAGTCTGAGCAAGAATTGAGATGCTGGTTCGCTACAGGAGCGCTCACCCAAAATCAGTACAGAACAGCGATCACGTCTTGTCTCTGTTCAAAACTGCGATCGCTACTTACTCCGCAAGGACGGTACTGAGTTGCATTAGCCAATCTCAAAAGTAGCGGAACTTTGCTGGCGTTGCAGCTGCTTGGGGTGGGAAGAACCACCCTAGCAACTTCCTTAATTCTCAGTAAAGCTATAAGTCTCAGTCTCGCAAAGATTCACCTTATAGTCTTCCGCCTCTTCTCCATCCTCGAATACAGCTTTGATGTCATAGCTGCATACCTTATCATCGCCAGTGAAGTATATCAACGTAGACTCGCCAACGGCTAGAAGATCCTTACCCAGGATGTCTTCACCCCATTTGTCCTCGCCAGTATATGAGACGTACAGGTGACGGATGGGACTACTGGTTTCGTTGATAACTGTGAAGTCGCGCTGGTCAGCTAAGGCATTATGGGCTGTCAGCGAAACTACTGGTAGCGATAGAGCAACAGCCACCATAGCATTACGGAACGACTTATGAAACATTTTGTAATTTCTCCTCAACAAATAGTCCTCTAGCAACGTCACTCAATAAGGCACACATCTTTAGGTGGGTCAGAAGAACACATTTTTTCAATCTAACCTTCGGTAGATGTGTTGGTCAAGATGTTATGGAGGATACAGCATGAGCGACTTACAAACAGCCTACAAAGAGGTAGCCCTTGCCGTGTGGGAGCAGGTGCTGGAAAAGCATCCGGAGGATTTTGCGGTGCTAAAACGCACTTGTCGTGTTAAGGGAAAGGGCAAAAAACTCCAAACTTTGTTTCAAAAGCAAATTCTGTGGTATTGAAAAAATTACAACAGGTGATTTATGAATGTCTTTAAAGTAGAAGTCGTCAATCGATTGGATTTTAGATTTACGATTTTGGATTGATTCGGCGTTTCTCGTTCCCAATTTCTGGCTGGGAATGGTAGAAGTTAAGTAAAGCCCCACAAGTAAGTTTTCTACAACTTTGGAAGGGAGGGTTTGCCTCCAAAATTGCGTTACCAGTCAGAGATTGGGAACGAGAGTAACCATAGACATCGGGAATCTCTCCGGTTTTTCTGTAGTACCTTATAATACAAATAGTCGCATCCTCTTCCACTCTAAGCCTAGGCACTTGACAATGCCGCTTTTTGTAAAAAGTCGCCGCACCTCCCGCGATTTGCGTCAACGCTATGGGGAAGCCGCTATCGTTGACCTTACCTCGCGTGGTTCACAACCTTGGCTGCGCTTCAGCCCTTTTTACCCGCATGGTGGAATTCCCGTTCCTTTTTCGCCGGGACACTTCAGCATGAGTGTAGAAGGGATTTGGCAAGGGTTGAAAGTTTTTGAGTCTGCTAACGTAGACAAAAGCAAACTCAGCATAACTAATATGAAGGGTATCAAGCGCACGACAAGAATTTATGAAAAAGTATTAGGACATCGTGCAGGCTTAACAGGAGACAAACTTTTGTCCTATGCAGACGCACGTCGTGTTATTTACCTACCTTCATATAAATGGGTGCTAGAAAATTGTCTTGGGAACCAACTCGACGAACTGAAACAACTTAGTGCAGAACAAACAGTTTTGTTATTAGATTATGAAACCAACTGTGACTTAGATGATTTATCTAGTCCTTTATCACACGCAGGTTTAGTCAAGCGATACCTAGAAGGTAACTGGCATTGTTAAAATGAAAAGAGTTATTGAATGAACAATTCACGCCAAGTTAAAATCAGCAAATATCTCAGTTATATTCTGCGGCACAATCCTGGGGAGATTGGTCTTGAACTTGCGCTTGGAGGCTGGATTTCGGTAGATGAACTTTTAACAGCGTGTAAAAAGCACAGATTTCCGATTACTCCCGCCGAATTAGATGAGGTAGTTGCACAAAATGATAAAAAACGCTTTTCTTATGACTCTACAGGCACCTTAATTCGTGCTAACCAAGGGCATAGTGTAGAAATTAATTTGCAATTGGAACCCGCTGTACCTCCAGATGTGCTATACCACGGTACAGGACACAAATCCGTCGAATCAATTATGCAGAATGGTCTTCGGAAAATGTCACGGCATCACGTCCATCTATCGCCGGATATTGCGACAGCAGAAGCTGTAGGCAAACGTCATGGTCGCCCAGTAGTTTTTGCGGTAGATGCTGCTGCAATGCACAAAGCAGGATATGAATTTTATTGTTCTGAGAATGGGGTTTGGCTAGTGGATAGCGTTTCACCCGAATATCTGCAACAGATATTAAAGGCTGTTGGATAAATAGAATAAAGTGTTTTAGTAAAACTAGCGATCGCTTCCCCATAAATACATCACAAAGCGAGAATAACTGAAACTATGGGATCAGGATATTTTGGAAATCAAGAAGACAATTCTACACCCAAAAACCCGCAAGCAAAAGGTTTATTGGGCGCTGGTTGGCGACCATTAAACCGACAGCTTGACTGGGGGTTTCTGTGGCATCTTTTGTTTAACGACTCTAAGGAGCTAACACAAAAAGGTTTGGACTTAGCCAGCGATATTGCTGATGCTATGGGACGCAACGAATATACCTGGTGGGCAAATATATTAAACGTCTTTTCTGAGAATACGCGATATGAAGTAGATGAGTTTTGGAACTACATCACTCCCGAACCTCCTACGCCAGATTATCGGTATAAAGATGTTTTATGGGTTGATGCACCTGTCATCCAATTCGTAAGCCGAAATAGTATTCCCATTGATTACGTTTTGAACCGACTACAGGAGATTACTATTTTCAAAATCCTGGATTTAGTAGATCGTCCGGATATGATTACCCAATATTATCTAGACAGACATTTTTATTATCCTGTAGATCGGTTTGTTAATTGGGAACGCCTCGACATTATTAACACAGTTTATGCTTTCTGGTCTAAGCAACAAGCTTGGCTAGAAATCGAAAACTTAGACAGGGGACGGCGACGCTATACCCTGATGGCTAAGGAACTAGCGCCACTGATTAATAAAGCAACTTATAATTTGGCGGTGATGCTGAGTGGCTACCAAAGCCGCGTGGGCCAGATTCACAGTCAGTTTCCAATTCGTTCTTTTCCAGAGGATATTCAAGGCTTTACTGATACAGTACAGCAGGCGATTCTCGACCAAAATCAGTTGGCTGTGTTAGTAAATGGAGATCCTGGTACAGGTAAAACTGCTTGGACGCAAGCTGTAGCTAAGGAAATTCTCGCGCCTCTAGGATATGTCATTTTTATTCTGGATCACGACGCGGTTGAGAAT
Organism: Trichocoleus sp. FACHB-40; assembly: GCF_014695915.1. Classification (GTDB taxonomy): domain Bacteria; phylum Cyanobacteriota; class Cyanobacteriia; order Cyanobacteriales; family FACHB-T130; genus Funiculus; species Funiculus sociatus. The sequence goes on along the minus strand of NZ_JACJPF010000044.1, from coordinate 193,876 downwards.
TTTGTTCCACCAAGTTATTTGGAGCGAATTTGTATCATTATCAATGAAGCTGACAATTTAGCTAAAAATCGAGCCTTGGATGCTGCTCAGAATAATAATAAAACTGAGCATATTTTGAGCTTGCTGGATGGAACTTTGTATCAAAGTGTAATTGATGAATCTGGTATTCAGGCTAAGCAAAAGTTGGTAATTTTGATGACTTGCAACACGACGGAAAGATTAGATCCCGCCGTTCTACGCAAGGGAAGGGTTGATTTAACTCATGAATTTGTTCACCGATTTGTGTAAGCCATATTGAAAAAAAAGGAATATGTATGCAAAATTTGTATACTTCAAATTTCAAATTTGATATTTGTAATACCTTTGCTAACCGTGCTATTGAAACTTGGAATCTAATGTCTGCTGGTGAAATAGCCGGAATTTCAATTTCGGAAACCACTTTAACAGAGTTAAATCTTTTGGAGATAAAACGGCGTCATCCAACAAGGGTGTACATCAAAAAATTCTCACAACAGGACGAAGGAAAAATAACTGGAGCAGATTGGGAATGGTGGATAGGCAGTAATTCACAGTGGCTTGGTATTAGAGTTCAAGCGAAGAGGCTGAAGGACGATAATGCTCTTTCATATTCATCGTTTGCTCACTCAAACAAACATGGAGAACAGGTAAATATGCTGCTTGATAATGCACGTAAGCATGGACTGTATCCCATGTATTGTTTTTACAACTCAGGGTATATTAAAAATTTTCCTTCTCGATGGAACTGTAGAACTTTTTCCCAACAGGGAAACCTTCTTGGCTGTTCTATTGCCGACGCATATACTGTGAAAAAGATACTTTCTCAGGACAAAAAAGATTTTTCAGTTAATCTTTCATTAATAAGCTACCCTTGGCATTGTATTGTTTGCTGCCAAGGTTTTTTAAGGTCGTCAGGTTACACAGATTCGCTTCCAGGACGTGCTGCTAGTTTCATACAGCATATCTCCGGAGGGTTACCAGAGGAAATTCAATTAATTCGTGAAGAGCCACCACCCTATGTTCAGCAATTATTGCAAGGAGAAGCAACTGATGAGGAAGAGCTTCCTGAAGGTATTTCTTATCTATTTGTAAACCAGGAAATAGAAGGTGAGTAAGTTATATGATTTCACTATTTATCTTTAGCTCAGAGTTGATTTGAGGGGCTAACTCTATGGCAGATATCCGCAAACTGATAAATGAAATAGCTGCACAGGAAGTGCAGTTGCGCGATACTGAGTTTTTCGCGCCGTGTGTGCGTGGGGGAAAGGTGCGATCGCGTGTTGCAAACATCATCTACACTTTCTCCCCTCAGCCACAAGACTTTGAAGGATGGGGCATTTTTCAGCCAGTAAATGAAAAAACTGCCGAAATGGTGGAGGAACCCAGCCTTGTGCAGGTGGCGGAATATCTCAAGTTGCTAAAGCCGCTACGTTTGCGTCTGGCTTATGTTTTGCAAGGGCAGACGTGGCTGGCTTATCCTGTGAATGAATCTGATATGCAGCAGCGTTTGGGTGTCGCTAAGCCAGCGATAGTGCATTTGGTGACTGAGGGAGGGGTTTTTGAGCCGATAATTGCGCGTTGGGATGGTGGTGTCTGGTGGTTTGATGAAGTCGATCGACGTGGCGATCCCCTGGTTGGGGAACAACTGCGATCACATCTGCGCTCTTTGACGGATCAAAATATTCGCTTTGCTGGGATGACTCCAGAGATGCGTACTGTGTATGATTTGGCGTTGCAGCAGACGGAAGAATACCAGCGCCGAAGACAGCAACAGCAATCAATCGAACGTCAGCGGCGGACGCGACAAACTACAAAACAGGCGCGGCGCGTGGAAAGACCTCGGCGTAAGGCGGACGGTGATGAAGGACGCTTGCAGGAAGCGCTGCGGATGGGTGGAGGCGATTTGCGGGAATTTCGCGATCGCGGTGACTATTGGCAGATCGAGTGGACTACTAGCAACGGTGAGTGGCACACTTCTGCTATTGACAAAAAGGATCTTACAGTTATCAGTTCTGGCATTTGCTTGAGCGGACGCGATCGCGATTTTGACTTGCAATCCCTGGTAGGTGTCATCGAAGCGCGAGATAACTGGGATTTCTGAAGTTATTAGCAATTAGCAATTAGCAATTAGCCATTACCAATATGTCTATTTTCTTTCACGAACAACTCCACAGAACACCCGCATTAATGGCACAGTTGCGCGATTTCCCGGTGACTGTTTGCGGTGCGGGGGCGCTGGGTGCAAATATTACGGAAAATCTGGCGCGTTCGGGTTTTGGTAAACTGGTGACAATCGATCGCGATCGCATTGAAGAACGCAACCTCTCCACCCAGCCCTACTACCGTTCAGACGTTGGTGCGTACAAAGCGAAAATTCTCACTAATACTATTTATCGCGCCTTGGGTGTCGCAGTCGATGGGCGTTCCAAAGAATTAACATCGGCAAACGTCGCCCAATTGCTTGCTGGTAGCGGTATTGTCATTGATACTTTTGACAACAGCACCAGTCGTCAAGTTGTCAAAGATTATTGCACCAATGCAAATATTCCTTGCCTACACGTCGGCTTAGCTTCCGACTATGCCGAGGTTATCTGGAACGAAATTTATCGCGTTCCTTCCCCAGCAAATGATGATGTTTGCGACTACCCATTAGCGCGGAATTTAGTTATGTTGGCTGTTGCCGTAGCTTCTGAAGTTATTATTAATTTTGTTGCCACTGGAAATCAGCAGAGTTTCACCGTGACGCTGGGAGATTTTGCCGTCAAACCATTTGATAACTTTTGAATCTTACAGCTTAGATATTGCACTTAGGTCGAGAAGTGCGAGAAAAAGCATTAAGGCTTACCCACGTCAACACGCTGTAGGGGCATGGCAATGCCCCTACGACAGAATCAGGCATTCACTAATTAACTGCGTAAGTCCTGAGCATGAAAAACAGCGTTAATTTCTATTAACCAGAGAAAGTGCAGCTTTTCTGATTCGGTGCGTTACCAATTTTTCAGCTCCCAAAGCGATCAGGAAACCACCTCCTAAACAAGCAGCTTTTGAGAGATTTCCGCTCTCAATAACGAATCCAGAAATTGCTGCAACCACTCCTAGAACTACATATAACTGGAGCAGCCAAAGTGGTTGAAGCTTTAGATCCTTTAGTAACAACTCATCATGTTTGTTGAGCATAGCTTCTACAAATATCTGAATTTATAGTGTTTCTCACTTAGGTGGAATATATCGTGGTTCTAACGGGAAATGGCATTGCCATGTCCCTACAGATGTATCGCACTCAACCCGCGAATTGCTATAGAAAAACACTTAACTATCTATTGAACCACCTTAAAGCCTATTGCCATTACCTCTGCATTAAAATCTCGTTCCTGGGCTGCGGCCTGGGAACGAGATAAACTCGACTCTGCCGAGCTGTTTAAATTAATTTACCTAGTCTTAATCCGCCGATATCGCGCCTCTACGAAATTATAAATACCATAAGCAATTAGACCGAAGGCAACAATTCCTAAAAGCCAAGGGCCAAAAGGCTGTCGTGCTAGTGCTGCCAAGGCACCACCTAGTCCCTCAACTTGAGTGGCATCGGACTGCCGCGCCGCTTGGAGTAGAAAAAGACCGATAATGCTAAAAACAACACCACGAGAAGCAATACCAAATCTGCTAGCGAGTGTCGCCCATTTCTCCTCTTGTTGGCTCATCTCGCTGATTTTCCACTTTTTGCGGAATTTGGCTTTGTAAGCTCTGTAAAATTGATAGAAGCCCATGCCGATGACGGCGGCTCCAACAATTCCAGTTAGAAATTGACCGAAGGGTTGCGCTAATAAGCGTGCTGTCCAGTCTTGCGAAGAATTACTATTACCGCCGCCTCCCGAACCCAGGATAAGCTTAATTGCACTCCAGGCTAACCCAGCATAGATCAAGCCGCTCCCAGCGTATCCCAAACGCAGTGCAAGACCTTTGGCATCGGTGCCTTTGTTTTCTGGATCGGCGATCGCTTCCACGAAACGCCACAGCACGTAACCAAGCAAGCCGAAAGCTACTATAGCTAGTAAGAATTTCCCAAACGGCTGCGTCACAATGCTTTGCAGCGCACCCTTAGTATCAGTGGTTTTACCGCCTGCACCAAATGCCGCCTGCGCCGCCAGCACTCCCACGGTGGCGTAAACCACCCCTCTAGCTCCAAAGCCCAAACGTGCCAGTCTCTCCACCCACTCAGAAGAATTAGCGCCAGTTATGGGGTCTTTTTGTCCGGTGTTCATAATATTATGTCTCTGCTTGGCTATCAGTAATTGGTGGGTTATGCCATTTTGGATTTTGAAACTCTTGCCTTTAATCAGTCATAAAATTTTAAGTTTTGCAAAGATAAACCAAAATGGTGTTCTAACCATTTTTTAACAATAATTAGTTTTTACCACATCTATCTAAGTGCTTAACTAATATTTTGAAAAGTGCTGAGTGCTGAATAAAATTAAGCGACTTTTCTCTCCCTCACCAGTCGTTTATACAACTTAGTAAAACATCTTATGCGGATACTTTTAGTCGAAGATGAGCCTGATTTGGGTGCGGCAATTAAACGAACCTTAAGCCAGGAAGCGTATATAGTTGATTGGGTTCTGGATGGCACGCAAGCTTGGGAATTTTTAGAAAGCCAGTGGACGCAATATACGTTGGCTATTTTCGATTGGTTACTGCCAGGTTTATCAGGAATCGAGTTATGTGTAAAGCTACGGCGGCAAAATAATCCTCTACCAGTTTTGATGCTAACTGCTAAAGATAGTATGGAAGATAAAGTTGCTGGGTTGGATGCTGGTGCTGATGATTATTTAATAAAGCCGTTTGGCATGGCGGAACTGTTAGCGAGGCTGCGGGCATTGCAAAGGCGATCGCCTCAACTTCAAGCCCCAGCTCTACAAGTTGGCAGTTTGACTTTAGATTACACTACTCATACAGTTTGTTATCAGAATAAGCAAGCTATTCCTCTAACTATTAAGGAATTTCAACTGCTAGAGTATTTTATGAAGCATCCGACGCAGATTTTTACTCGCGACCAACTTCTAAATCAGCTTTGGGAATTGGGCGCAGAACCGATGAGTAATGTGGTGGCGGCTCAGATGCGGCTGCTGCGTCGTAAATTAGCTGAATATGGATGCGATCGCGTCCTCGAAACTGTCTATGGTGTGGGATATCGTTTAAATAGTCATTAGTCATTAGTTAATAACTAATGGCTAATATTAATAAACAATTAGCCATCCTGACCTTAGCAACTATTAACGTGAATCAAAATAAACTATTTCAGCTAACGCGCTGGCGACTAGCTGGCTGGTATGTTGGCATCATGGGCTTGATTCTGAGTTTGTGTGGATTTGCTGTTTACCGCGCGATCGCTCATGCTAATTGGAACGCACTCGATCGAGAATTAGAATCTGTTGCCGGAACGCTGCACGATAGCATTGAACCAACTTTGAAGCAGCCTGGACGCTTGGAACCAATTACTCAAAAACTCTTACCAGATATTTGTCTTGCTCTTAACGGCTGCGTTACCCAATTAGAAAATACACAGCGTCACGCAATAGGCGCAATTCACCAAGGCGATTACTACGTGCGTTTATTGGATCGTTCAGGACGCTTAATTGCTTTCGCAGGACTTCAGCCAGAGGGATTATATCAAACATCAAAACGGGAATTGTGGCAAATTCACAAGGATCGCCAAGGTACTCGCTACCATCAAATTTCTCTGTCTCTGCATACCCAAGATAATCGTTGGGGATACATTCAGGTGGGGCGAAGTCTTAAAGACCTTGACAATCAACTTGCTGTCTTGAAATTTATCTTATTATTAGGCTTGCCTGTGGCAATGATTTTGGTCGGCAGTTCTAGTTGGTTGTTGGCTGGACTAGCGATGCAACCAATTTACCAATCTTATCGCCAAATTCAACAATTTACAGCGGATGCTGCCCACGAGTTGCGGACACCTCTAGCTGCAATTCAAGCGACGGTAGAATCTTCATTGAGAATAAATAAACTAAGTGGAAAAGAGGCGAGAGACACCCTGAAAACTCTTGAGCGTCAGAATCACCGCCTATCTGAACTTGTTAAGGATTTGTTGTTATTATCTCGCATGGATCAGCAGGTTTCGCCTATAAAAGTTAGTCTCACCTGTCTCAACGATTTAGTCAGTGATGTGACAGAAGAATTGGCAGCACTGGCGATCGCATCTGATGTTAATCTTATGGCTGACAACGGCAATGTAGGCGAGCCTTTGTATGTCAATGGTGACGAGGAACAGCTGTATCGTCTGCTTTGTAACTTAGTTATTAACGCTATTCAATACACGCCTGTCGGGGAAGAGGTGATGGTTACTTTAGAAAGTAGCGATCGCACTGCGCTGATTCACATAAAAGATACAGGCATCGGCATTACAGCGCAACAACAAAAGCTGATTTTTAACCGATTCTATCGCGTGAATAGCGATCGCTCCCGAAATAGTGGCGGTTCTGGCTTGGGATTGCCGATTGCGCTAGCGATCGCTACTGCCCACAACGGCAGCATACACGTTGAGAGCAAATTGGGCAAAGGCAGCACTTTTACCGTCAAACTGCCTATGCACAATTCAGCCTAAATATCAAGCTTTTGCCATTGCCCACGAAGCCCGCGTTGGTAGGTTTCGCTCGTGTAACCGTACCCTACAGGGTGTCGGCAGTAGTGATTTCATCCTGATTTCATTATCTTTTGCGAAACTTGTTAAATGCTGTGATATAAGGAATTTCTAGCCATGCGCTTCCACCTTATGGCAATGCGTTCTGTTTCCGGAATATTTCTATTTTTGTTGTTACTTATAACGCCAAAATTTGTTTTAGCTCATGGTGGGCATGGAGACGAATTTCATCAAGAAACAGAAGCAAATCCGGGGACTCAACAGGGAATTCAGGTGGATTCCCAAACACTAAAGCGGATGGGAATCGAAGTTAAACCTGTCACGAAGCAGCAGATGGATTTTGGCATTAAAACTACAGGTCAAATTGAAACTTTGCCCAGCCAAAAAGTAGAAGTTACTTCACCAACCCCAGGTAAAATTGTTGAACTTTTAGTAGAACCTGGTGCCGTTGTCCAAGCTGGGAAAGTTGTCGCCGTCATCGCCGCACCTGACTTAGTAGAATTGCGCGTTAATTCCCAGGAAAAACGGGCAGAAGCAGAGGGAGATTTGCAACAAGCTGAAGCTGATTTAAAGTTAGCCGAACAAAATTATCAGCGATATTTACAGATAGCCGCAGCGGAGATAAAACAAGCCCGCAGCCAGTTAGCATTGGCGGAGGAACGGTATAACCGAGATCGGGAACTCTCAGCACAGGGAGCAATTCCGCGCCGCCAAGTGCTGGAAGACGAAACCGAACTGGCAGAAGCTTTGGCGACAGTTACCAAAGCCACTAGCCGCCGGGAAGTTCTGGAAGCTGAAGCGCAACTTAAACGCGCTAAATCAGCGGTAGAAGTGGCAAAATCTCGTATCCGCCTGAGTAACGCCACTTATCAAACTCGACTGCAACAACTAGGAACTCGTGCCAATGATAAAGGATTGGTGACGGTGACTGCACCGATTTCTGGAACTGTTGCTGACCGGGAAATCACTCTTGGTCAATCGGTGGAAGAGGCGGGGGAAAAGTTGATGACCATTCTCAATAATAGTCGGGTTTGGGCTACGGCGAATATCTACGAAAAAGATTTAGAAAAAGTCAAAATTGGGCAACAAGCGATCGCAAAGGTTGCCAGTTTGCCGAATCGTACTTTTACAGGCAAGATTGCCGTAATTGGCTCGGTTGTAGAAGGTGAAACGCGGGTTGTACCAGTAAAAGCCGAACTGGATAATGCTGATGGGCAGTTGAAACCGGGAATGTTTGCCCAATTAGAAGTTTTGACTGATAAGACACCAACTGCTGTGTTAGTGATGCCAACTTCAGCTGTAGTAGAAGCCAATGGCAGACAGCTGGTTTATGTGGAAAATGGTACAACTTTCAAGCCTGCTGAAGTTACTTTGGGTAGAACTTTGGGAGACTTAGTTGAAATTAAGAGTGGCTTGTTTGATGGCGATCGCATCGTCACCCAAGGCGCAATTCAACTTTATGCCGAATCTTTAAAAGGCAATCGCTCCCCACAACAGGGCGCAATTCGGGAGGCGGAAAAAGGGAAAAGTGAAGAAAAAGAGTCAATAATCCAAAATTTCCTTCCCTGGCTGTGGGCTGTAGCTGGTGGGGGAGCGATCGCATCTGGTGCTTTTTGGTTAGGTCGTCGCACCAAAAAAGCCGTCAGTTTGGTAGATTTCTCAATTCCGGAAATGCCGAAAACTCAGGATTCCGATCCCCAGCAACTAACCCCAAAACGGTAGATTATGCCTATCTCTAGCCTGAAAGCCTGAGCAAGTTAAGATCCAGACAGGAGGCGCTAAAAGAGCGATTATGGTAAACTACAATCCGCTACAAAATCTACCCTCAAGTGACGAACTACCAGATTCTGACGACACTCCAGTGGATCATGAATTACAAATCCTAATCCCCACCTTGCTGAGGATAATTTTAAATTTGCTGTGGGCTAGTCGTAACGACTGGTTTTTCGGCGTAAATATGGGCATTTACCATACAACTGGGACAAATCCCAGAATTGCCATAGTTCCCGATAGTTTCCTGAGTTTGGGAGTACCGCGACTCAAGAATGGTAAGTTACGACCAAGTTACATCGTTTGGGAAGAAAATAACATTGTTCCAATTTGGGTCTTAGAAGTCGTTTCCAAAACCTACGGGGGAGAATACGACGAGAAAATTACCGATTATGCCCGATTAGGCGTGTTGTACTATTGCGTTTACAACCCCGATTATTCTCGGCGCGATCGCCACGATCCCTTGGAAGTGTACCGCTTGGTAGATGGGGCATATCAGCGTCTATCCGGTGAACCTGTCTGGATGCCTGAGATTGCCTTGGGAATTGGACGCGAGACTGGAACTTATGAGAGATGTACGCGAGAATGGCTCTACTGGTATGACGAGGAAGGTAATAGATTCCCAACGCCAGATGAACGAGCAGAGCGTCTTGTAGAGTTGCTACGGGCAAGGGGAATTGATCCGGAAACGCTCAGTTAGAGGTTTAATTTGTGTAAGTGACGATGGAGAGAATTTTACAAGTTACCAGTCTTTGTCAGAGAGAAGAAAAACGTAGGCTTGTCTCTTTTCCCACCAAAACCCCGTCACACCCCAACTCAACCCTCCCAACCTGACAGCAACAGCAGGCAAATGTCCATTGGGAGCCGAGGAATTGAAGGTAAGGTCATCGACTTGTAGCCAGTTTTGATTCACGCGCCATCCTACGCGATCGCTAAAAGCTTCATAAATTTGATCGTCAGCGTTGAAATTTCCGCCTAAGCTTTTCCAAATTTGCTTTTGTACACTAAACCCAAAGCGTCCATCAGAGGATTCTAACCAAAGTTGGTCGATAGCGCGAAGGTCTTCACAAGGGAATTTTTTGATGGCTGCTACATCCAGCCAACCTTCTTTTTCTCGATCTGCCACTTGAAGCATAATCCTGAGTGTTTCTTCGTCAGCTTCTTTCCATCTTCCTGATGCTAGGAGAACAGCTAGTTTTGAAGCTAACATTGGCTTACTTTGTTGAGTTGCAGGCTTTGCGAAAACGTCATTGATAGATGTTTTCAACTCGCGCATACCATCTTCAATCTCACCAATCAAACTTCCCAGCTCCGGTGACTGGATGGTTGTTTCTGGATTCTTCGGCTGCGGCTGATTTAAGTTTTCCCGCTTTCTTGCTTCTTCAGGCTGAGCTAATCGCTGACGTTTGTCTTGTTCGCGTCGTTGCTCCTCTTGTCGGTGCTGCTTCCATGCAGTCCAGGCTAACACTCCCGCCCCTACTACTGCGACGATTACGAACATCACCCCAATAATTGCCACTTTACCCATAACTCTTCTACTCCTTAGCTAAAATTTCATCCTGATTTCATTTTGCTGTGTCAATTATTAAAAAGGGATTCTCACGACTGACAAACCAAAAATGCTCAGTGCCATCATCAAATGGTCTATTAAACAACGCTGGATAGTTGTCCTCGCCGCCGGGATAATTACAGTATGGATCTTTCGCGTGGCTTCGCAAATGCCAGTGGATGTTTTTCCCAATTTTGCTCCACCCCAAGTAGAAATACAAACTGAATCCCCAGGATTGGCACCAGAGGAAGTAGAATCCCTCGTTACTTTACCTATTGAAAGTGCAATTAATGGGACTCCGGGGGTAACAACAGTACGCTCTGCTTCAGCGGTAGGACTCTCAGTTGTGAAAGTTATTTTCAATTGGGAAACTGATATTTATCAAGCCCGGCAGTTAGTGACAGAAAGATTGCAGCAAGCTCAAGAAAAGCTACCAAAAAGTGTTGATTCACCCCAAATTTCGCCTATTAGTTCCCCTATCGGTACTGTACTCCAATATGCTTTTACTATTACCGAGGATAAACCTCAATCCCAAATCGACTTGATGGAGTTACGGCGCATTGTCGATTGGCAAGTGACCAATCGCCTCTTAGCTGTTCCTGGTGTCTCGCAAGTTGTGGCTTATGGCGGTGATATTCGCCAGTATCAAGTATTAGTTGATTCAGAAAAGCTGAAGGCGTTTAATGTCTCTTTGCGCGAAGTACAAGAAGCTGCTGCTGCTGCTAATGTTAATGCTCCTGGTGGTTATTTAACTAATCCAGACCAAGAATTATTAATCCGAGGCATTGGGCGAATTGAATCTATTGAAGACTTACAGCAATCAGTAATTACATCTCGCAATGGTACACCCATTATGCTAGGAGATGTTGCTGATGTTAAAATTGGTGCTGCCTTGAAGCGTGGCGATGCCAGCTTGAACGGCAAAAAGGCAATAGTTTTAATGGTTAATAAACAGCCGCTTGTTGATACTCCGACTGTCACTCGTGCCATAGAAGCGGCAATGGCAGAGGTTAAATCTGGCTTACCCAAAGATGTACAAGTGCAGGTAACTTTTCGTCAAGAAGACTTTATCGATGCTTCGATTGAAAATGTTAGGGAAGCTTTGGTCGAAGGTAGCTTTATTGTTGCCCTAATTTTGATTCCGTTTTTGATGAATTGGCGGACTCTCGTAGTTAGTCTCACGGCGCTTCCCTTGTCTTTGCTGCTAGGATTACTGGCGTTAAATTGGCTGGGACTGGGACTTAATACGATGACTTTGGGCGGCTTGGCTGTAGCCATTGGTTCAGCGGTAGATGATGCGATTGTGGATGCTGAAAATGTCTACCGTTCTCTGCGGGAATATAAGAACAAGGGACTGGGGACTGGGGAAAGTGAACAGAGGAATCTTCCCAATTCCCAATCCCAAATTCTAAATATAAAATCTCCTTTAGATGTGGTTTTTGAAGGCTGTCAGGAGGTGCGCGATTCTTTGTTTGGTGCCACATTAATTACTGTGGTTGTATTTTCCCCAATTTTTGCTTTGGCTGGTGTAGAAGGTCGCATTTTTGCACCGATGGGTATTGCTTATTTAGTGGCAGTTTTGGCTTCTAGTGTTACAGCACTTACAGTTACTCCAGCTTTATGTGCTATCTTACTGCCTCACGGTAGTTTTCCAGAAAAAGAACCGTGGGTGGCGAGATTTTTTAAAGGGCTTTATCGTCCCTTTTTAATGTTTTCTCTGCGTAGTTCTAAGCTAATTTCTGCGATCGCGATCGCATCTCTTGTAGCAGCAATTGCGATCGCGCCTTCGTTGGGACGGGTATTTTTGCCGGAGTTTCAAGAGCGATCGCTCGTCAATACCCTGACTCTCTATCCCGGTGTTTCTCTGGAAAATACCAACCGTGCTGGTGAAGCGCTTCAGGATGCTCTCAAGGACGATCCCCGCTTTGATTTTATCCAGTTACGATCGGGACGCGCCCCCGGAGATGCTGATGCAGCAGGTGTGAACTTTGGACATTTGGATGTGGAACTGAGCGAAGCTGGGATAAAAGACCGCACGGGAAGTATTGAAAAGCTACGGGAAGAATTTGCTAAATTACCTGGTGTTGCGCCCAATATTGGCGGTTTTATTTCTCACCGGATGGATGAAGTGCTATCAGGGGTCAGGAGTGCGATCGCGCTCAAAATTTTTGGCCCCGACTTGCAGCAACTCCGCACAATTGGCAGACAAGTCGAAGACATCATGAAAACTGTCCCCGGTATTGTAGACTTGCAACTAGAACCCCAATTGCCAATTAGACAGATTCAAATTCAGTTTGACAGGTCAGCTGCTGCTCGTTATGGTTTAACTGTGGGCGAACTGTCAGAAACTATTGAAACAGCGCTCAATGGAAAAGTCGTTTCCCAAGTCTTAGAGCAGCAACAAACCTTTGACCTTGTTGTGTGGTTAAAAGAAGATGCTCGCCGCAACTTGGATACTATTAGTAACTTGCTAGTCGATACTCCTAACAATCAAAAAATTCCCCTCGCTCAAGTTGCAAAAATTGACTACGGGACAGGCCCAAATACTATCAACCGTGAAAATGTTTCCCGTTTAATTGTTGTATCCGCCAACGCCAGCGGTAGAGATTTGCGCTCTGTAGTAGATGAAATTAGCGCCAAAGTTAAGCAACAAGTGCAATTACCTCCTGGTTACTTTATTCAATATGGCGGCCAATTCGAGTCAGAACAACGAGCTACCCAAAACATATTACTATTTAGCTCTTTAGCTTTCGTGATAATTACGATATTAATATATTTTTCAGTTAAATCTTTTCCCTCAACTGCGATGATTATGATTAATTTACCCTTAGCATTAGTGGGAGGAGTGCTTTCAATTGCGCTCACAGATGGTGTTATCTCTGTGGCTTCTCTGGTTGGTTTTATCACCCTGTTTGGTGTCGCCACTCGCAACGGGTTGTTATTAGTTGATAATTACAATGCTAAATTTGCCGATGGTTTGCCTTTTCGTGAAGTCATAATTGAAGGCTCGATGCAGCGGCTAAATGCTATTTTGATGACGGCTTTTACCTCGGCTTTAGGCTTGTTACCTCTGGTATTTGGCGGCGGTGCTGGTAAAGAAATTTTGCAACCTTTAGCGGTGGTGGTGTTGGGCGGATTGTTTACTTCTACAGCTTTAACGCTGTTAGTATTACCTGCTTTGTATGCTCAGTTTGGGAAAATTTTGATACCTAAAAAGGTTTGATATAAAGCGCCAAGGACGCAAAGTAAAGATGAAATTATTTAAGGTAAGTTTGGCTTTTTTCGCTATGGGATTACTTCTTTTGGGTTCCTGTAGCAACGGAAAACAAGCAGCAACTCCAGATAATAGTCCCGCTGTTTCTTCCTCAGAAACGGCTGACAAAGGCGACCACTCACAACCCTCCAAAGGAGGTAAAGTTGTGGAGACGGGAAACTATCATTTAGAGTTTGTTCCTGAAAAGGAAGATAAAGGCACTCACCTGGATTTGTATCTCCAGAAAGGTGACACTCACGAAGCAATTCCTAACGCCAAAGTAACGGCTCAGGTTCAGTTACCTAATGGGAGTCAAAAAACGCTAGATATGAAGTACGATGCTGAGGGTAAACACTACGCTGTTTTGCTACCTGAGCAAGCACCTGGGGAGTATAAAGTTGTTATTCTCTCTGATATTAATGGGGAAAAGGTAAATGGTCGTTTTACCTTTAATCGATAGGCATTTGTTGATAGCCAAGCGGTGAGGCAGAGTCTCTAATTTCTAGTTTCCCTAAGTCTGGAAACTAGAAATTAGAGATATTTTTAGTCGTTTCCTATCACCTTTTGAATTAAATCTTGCGCTTTTTCTATCAAATTTGGCTCGGAATTTTCTTCTGTAGCGCCTGTTACTGTCTTGACGTTAGCCTTTTCATTGAAGTCAAAGGTTTCATTGGCATTTTCTGATGCCTGCTTTTCTTCTTCTAAAATACCTGTGGCTTCGCTATATTCGTAGGCGCGATCAATTTTTTCTTGAGGTGATAGCTTGTCTTTTGAATGTAGCACTGCATAACTTGGCGCGGCGAAAATAAATATACCTGACAAGCTGATTAAACCCATCAAACCTAAAACAAAAATACGCTTTTGCAATCCTTGCTTGAGAGCTAATAAAATTCTTTGCATGAAAATTACCTCCTGATTTTTTTTCGCAAAAGTTTTACCAGACGCGAGTAGATAAAACTACTAACGTCATCTATTAGTACGAAATGAATCGTACTTGTCCAGCTACAACTGTGCCTTCTGCCGCAGGATACATTAATTTTTCTGAGGCAACCACTCTTGATGAATATTAAGCCCTCGGCTTTGCATGGTATGTTCAAATAAATCGGTGGGGAGTGCCTGTTCTACTGCCCAAACACCGGGTTTTTTAAGTTTCCCAGTTAGCACTAATTCGGCAAGGCTGCCAGTACCATAACCAGCTGCAACTGCGGTGTTTTCATGCACTAAAGTTGAGCAAAACTTGGCTGGTTGTCCATCTTTACGTCCGGTGGCTTCAGAACGAATGGCTACGCCAACTCCGGTAAAGCGATCGCTTACATCGGTCATGCGGTGACTGACTCTGGCTAAAAACTCGATGACATAACGATTTCTTAGCCAGCTGGAAGGCCACCAGTGGGCAACACTCCAGGTAAGGTAATTGTAAAAATCGGGAACTGTGCCAAATTTGGTGATTACGGTTTTGACTGGGAAAGTTTCCGGTAGCGTAAAGGCTTCTGGCATATCAAACCAGTAAACGCCAGTGCGACCGTAAGGCGGCGGAAACTCAATGACTTCGCGATCGCTATACGGCTTTATCTCCTGCCATTGACCATCTATCCAAACTTCAAAGGGTTTTTGCAACCCTAGAAATGTGGTTCGCATCACCGTCACCCCACTCCCGCCGGAACCCGATACGAGATAACTCAGGTGAATCCTGTCTGTCTCATCTAGCTGCTCGACGCACTGGCGCACCATACTATTAGAGATACCGGGGAAAATTCCCGTGTTAACAATCGCTGTCACCCCCGCAGCGGCAGCTTCTTCTCGGCAATCTAAGGCTTTGCGTGTATAGGATGGGTGATCGCTGACATCCAGATAGTTGACACCCTCTTTTATACAGAGTTTTAGGACTCTATCATCCCGGTAATGAAATGGCCCCGCACAGTGGATTACCAGATTACAACAGGCGATCGCATCCCTGAGTACCGAGTCGTCTGCCAAATCTAGACCCAGGAATTTCACTTTCGACCCCAGCTCTTGAGTGACCGACATCCCAGCAGCTTCGTGTCTGCCAGTAAGTATAACTTGCGCCTGTGTGTGTGCGACCAGATCGGCTGCTACGCTGCTGCCAATCCGTCCGCTTCCTCCAAGAATTAAAACCTGCTCTGTCATTAATCAAGTTTTATTAACGCTAACTTCAGTTCATCAGTTTAGAATACTTTTCTTCATCGGTTACAAGGAATACTTTGCCTCCTCAGAAAGGATGAAGAATAATTTATTCTCTCCATCTCTATGTATCCGTTACCTAACCTCTAGCCCTACTTAGTCTACAAAATTATCAGGATAATAAGGAAAAACTATTTTGATCTATGAGATACAGACAATGCGCTGCTGATTTGTGCTAATAGAATAATTCTCCTAACCTTCTGATACCAAACAATAGTACATTATGAGCAAATACAATAGTGTGTGAAATTGTTTAAAACCCCTTAATCTCCAAATAACCTGAGTACATTGTTCGAGAGTGCGCGAACAATATGATTATCTAAATTTGGCATAAATTCGCGCTTTGAAATTGTCCCAGATGTAGAAGAAAAAATGTTCGACCAGCAGATTGAGGCTTCTTTACGACGACTCCAAAACCTGAGTATGCAAGAATGCAGGCAGCTGTAGAAGAATGGCAAATAGCGCCGAAAAACGCGATCGCTCATCAAAACTCCTAGTCGCCACCCGTCATGGTCTGGAAGTGGAGAGGAGAGCGTTATTATGATTTGGTTTGAGGATAACCCCCGAAACGGGTATTTGGTGACAAATCCCATTGGGGTTATTATAGAAGCAACCCAAGCAGCAGCAAGCTTGCTGAAGGTTTCCCAGGAAAGTTGAGTGGGCAAACCGTTAGCTATCTTTGTGGCAGGTTCGGCTCGGCAAAACTTTTATACCAACTTAAGTCAGGTACTCCAAAGCCTAGAAACCAAGGAATGGGAGGTTAAGATTCAGACAAAGATAGGGGGCGTTCTTTCCTGTTGTCTTTAAGTTTAGCGCAGCACTAAACTTTAGCGGTCAGGTGATGGAATAACGAAAAGCTGTTAGAAGACATTACACAGCGTAAGCGGTACCAAGCAGCTATGGAGAGCGATCGTAATAATTTGGAAAAGCAAGTTGAACAACGAACCGCCGAGATTCAGGAAGCCAATGAAAAACTAAAACAGGAGATCGCCAAGCGTCGGCGGGCGGAAAAAGCCCTCTCGCAAAGGGCTGAAGGAGAATGGGTAATTCGGGTTATTACCGAGCGCATCCGAGGGTCACTAAACTTGGAGGAAGTTCTTAATACTACGGTGGCAGAAATCCGACAATTTCTGGAGAGCGATCGCTCTGTCATATACCAAATTAAGGGAAATGAACAAGCCGTAGTCGTGGCTGAATCAGTTGATGCGGCCTGGCCCTCTATTTTAGGGGTTAACATTGCCTCAACCTCTTTTAAAGAAAGGATAGCAGTTTATCGCGAGGGACAGGTAAGAGCGATCGATGATATGCAACAGGAAGGCTTTCCTATAGCTATCAACGAGTATGTGCAGCAACAGCAAGTCAAAGCCGCCTTGGTAGCTCCCATCCTGCACGGTAATAAGTTTTGGGGGGTACTGGCAACTCATCAATGTTCCGCACAACGTCACTGGGAACCGTTTGAGATCGATCTGCTCAAGCAATTGGCAACACAAGTGTCAATTGCCATTCAGCAATCAGAACTTTATCAGCAAGTGCAGCAACTCAACGCTAACTTGGAGTTCCAAGTACGCGAACGCACCGCCCAACTGCAACAGTCCCTCGACTTTGAAGCGATGCTTAAACGCATCACTGACGATGTACGCGATAGCCTCGACGAAAACCAAATTTTGCAAATAGTCGTTTGGGAATTAGCCGTCGGGTTAAACATAGAAGGCTGCGATACCGCTTTGTATGACAGCGATCGCGCTACCTCTACTATTCGCTATGAGTATACTCTGGGAATGCCTACCGCTCAGGGGCATTTGGTGGAAATGGCAGAGTTTCGCGAAGGTTATAATCAGCTTCTGCACGGTCTGTATTTCCAATTTTGTCCACTCGGCTCCGATATTCGCGGTACGTTCGCTAGACTTCTTTGCCCGATTTTCGATGACCAAGGTGTGCTAGGTGATTTATGCTTATTCAAGCCGCCCCAAGAAGCCTTTAACGAAAAAGAAATCCGACTGGTGCAGCAAGTGGCGAATCAGTGCGCGATCGCTATTCGCCAAGCGAGATTGTATCAAGCAGCGCGATCGCAAGTCGAGGCTCTAGAAAATCTCAATCGCCTCAAAGATGACTTTCTCAACACCGTTTCTCACGAATTACGCACCCCCGTCGCCAACATGAAAATGGCGATTCAAATGCTTTCCATCGCCCTTAATCGAGACTCGCCATTTTTAGCGGAACTCAGCAAACCAAAAGCAGAACAAAGCAAAGTGGCTCGGTACTTTCAAATATTGCAAAACGAATGCGATCGCGAAATTCGCCTCATTGATGACCTTTTGGACTTGCAGCGACTCTATACAGAAGCTCAACCTTTATTACTAACATCAATTCAGCTACAGGAATGGCTACCGCCAATTGTAGAACCATTTCAAGAACGATCCGAAAACCGCCAGCAAACCTTGCTTCTTAACATCCCCCCCAATTTGCCCTGCTTCACCTGCGATCCCACTACTCTAGCCAGAATATTGACCGAATTGCTAGAAAATGCCTGCAAATACACCCCCCCATTAGAAACAATTACACTCACAGTCCAAGCTGTTGAAATATCCCACTCAAATCTCATGCAGTTGAGCGTAATCAATTCTGGAGTTGAGATTCCACAAAGCGAACTAAATCGGATTTTTGAGAAATTCTATCGCATTCCCAGTTCCGATCCCTGGAAGCAAGGCGGAACTGGATTAGGACTAGCTCTAGTAAAAAAATTAGTAGCACATTTGGGAGGTACCCTGCGAGTAGAAAGTAAAAATCGTCAAACCACATTTACCATAGAGTTGCCCATTAATGATCTTAATTAATCATTATTTCTTAAACAAGTAAAATATACTATTGATATGCGTCAAACCATTAACGGATGCTATCTACTGCACAATGGTTGCACTTGGCTGTATCTGCCTATTTCCCAGGCTTCGACATTAGCTTGTAGCAGTTGCAATGCTGCTGTCGCCGCCACAACGGTTACGCAACTATTACTCTTACCAGCGACAGTTACCACCTAAATCAGCACAGCTTGGATAATTATTTCCCGAACCGAGTTTAAATAATTTATACATGAAATTCACATTCACTTTAAAAACTTCCCAGTATAATTCCGTATAATTTGGGAGGTAACAGTTATAAGAATACTGTATTCTTTTAATTAGTAAAAATAATTAGCCTAGGTAGAATAAACAGGATAAGGAAATTGGAACAATTTTGTCATGTTTTGGTAATTGAAGATCCAAAAGGTAGACGTACAGTTTCCTTTGAAGCTAGTACCTATTCACTAGGTCGCGATCGCAGTAACTCAGTAGTTTTGAACTCTCGACTAATTTCTCGCCATCATGCTACTTTGTTCCGAGTTAAAAATCCAGTAAATGGCGATTACTTATATTGGATAATAGACGGAGACTTACAAGGTAATCTTAGCACGAATGGGCTAGTTGTCAATGGGCGACGTTGCTTTGCTCACGAATTAAAGCATGAGGATATGATCATATTTGGAGGGATTATTAAGGCAAGCTATCGGATAGTACCTAAATTATCAAAGACAGAATTACTAAATTATGGCAAACAAGTAGATTTTTCTACTTTTCCAGCCTGCTCAAGCACTCTCTTTCAACCGATATCAGCATCAAATCTCAAGGTTGCCAAATTAAGTGAATCGGCTCTAGTTAGATTAGCTTCTTTTCCGGAACTACTACCCAATCCTATTGTAGAAATTAATTTATCAGGGACAATTACATATATAAATCCAGCGGCACTAATAAAATTTCCTGATATTCAAGAGGCTACAAAACAGCATCCGCTGATCGGAGATTTAATAGCAAAGCTTCAAAAAAGTAAAGGGAAAGTTTTTGTTAGGGAACTGCAAATTGGTAGTGAAGTATTTGAACAATATGTACACTACATTGCTGAAAACGAGCTAATTAGAAGTTACGTTTTTGATATCACTGAGCGCAAGGGGGCAGAGGAAGTATTAAAAACGCAGGCTTTAGTGCTTGAGAGCATGGCAGAAGGTGTCAACGTCTCTGACGAAAATGGCATTATCTTCTTTACTAATCCAGCATTTGAAGCAATGTTCGGATATGAGCGAGGTGAGTTGATTGGCAAACCTGTATCGATTTTAAGCGCCCATCCACCGGAAGACAATACTCAAATATATGGCGATTTCGTCGAACAATTACAGGCTCAAAGTTCTGGATTTGGAGAGTTTTTTAACCGCAGGAAGGACGGCTCTCTGTTCACCACCTATGCCCGGATCAGCACCTTAGAAATCGGGGATAAGAAATATTGGGTTTGCGTCCAAGAAGACATTACTGAACGCAAAGCTGCTGAGGCAATGATCCAATATCAAGCTTTTCATGACCTCCTCACAGGTTTGCCAAACCGAACGCTATTTAATAAAAAACTTCTTCAGGCACTAGCAGATGCACGTTATCGCCAATACAGTTTGGCTGTCATGTTTATCGATATGGATCGCTTTAAGACCATTAACGATACACTGGGACACGCTGTGGGCGATCGCTTATTACAACTCTTTGCAGAACGAATGGCAAACTGTCTGCGGGATAATGACACTGTTGCCCGTTGGGGAGGCGATGAATTCACCCTGCTACTGCCCCACATAAACGATCCAAAAGATGCCGCCAAGATTGCTCAACGCATTTTAGATGCCTTGAAACCTGCTTTTAGCTTGGAGGGACACCAACTTCATATGAGCAGCAGCATCGGCATCGCTCTTTATCCCCAAGATGGAGAAGATCCCGAAACTCTCTTAAGAAACGCTGATATTTCCTTATACCGCGCCAAGGAACAAGGCAGAAATAACTACCGATTTTATGTCCCAGCAATGAATTCTCAAGCTAGTGAATTATTAACGCTGGAAAATCGGCTGCACCATGCTCTCAAACAGGGAGAGTTTGTTATTTACTACCAACCGCAAGTAAATATCAAGACGGGAGAGATTATCGCGATGGAAGCACTTTTGCGTTGGAATCACCCGACTCTAGGACTCGTCTCTCCGAAAAAATTTATTCCCCTGGCTGAAGAAAACGGATTAATCATACCCATTGGTGAATGGGTATTGCGGACTGCTTGCGCTCAAAATAAAGCTTGGCAAAAAGCAGGTTTCTCACCGCTAAGGGTGGCAGTTAACCTCTCAGCTAGACAGTTCCAACAACCGAATCTAGTAGCAATGGTGAGGCAGGTGTTAGCAGAAACAGGACTTTCGCCTCACTTTCTGGAGTTGGAAATTACAGAAAGCACTATCATGCAGAATGTGGACAAAGGACGGGAATGGGTGCGCGATCTGTACGCGATGGGAGTTCACATCAGTATGGATGATTTTGGGACAGGCTATTCTTCTCTGGGTTATTTAAAGAAATTTCCGTTCCATACGCTCAAAATCGATCAATCTTTTGTGCGCGATTTGCGTGATCAACCGGAGGATACAGCGATTATCTCGGCTGTGATTGCATTGGGGCGTGGTTTGAATCTCCGGGTAGTGGCTGAAGGTGTGGAAACTCATCAGCAAATGGAATTATTGCAAAGTCTCCAGTGCGAGGAAATGCAAGGTTACTGGTTCAGTATGCCCCTAGAGGTGGACGATGCCACAAACTTCCTGAATAACTATAGGATGAAATCTAAACTTCCAGGGCATGGGGATAATAAAAAAAAATCTGAAAATGCAGCTTGCCAATACCTGAACTGTTGTGCATAGTTTCTATCCCTGATAGAGATGGAAGCGTCGGAGCGATCGCATTCTCGATTTATTTATAGATAGGTCTATCAAGGTTAAACTCAGCCGGACTATCTCCAGTCTCCAAAAGGTAGCGGTCTGTATAACTTAAAACAAGATTATTTAATATAAACTCGCCCAATACATGAGCCAGCTTTCCTTGGTAAGTAATCTGCGTATTAGCGATATCAAATCTGGTTGATTGCCCATAAATATAGAACCCCACCATAGCAAGCGGTGGCTCTCCTCCCCCGCTTGCTCTCTATGGGTTGGGGTTCCTTTTAATTATGGGTAATTAACCAGACATGATATGAGACGAATTTACGGCTAGGTGTCAGAGGAGATTTTAAAGACAGACTCGACAGTTGATCTGATAGAATTCCCCGCATCCTTCAGAGTTTGGGTAAATGGCTGCTGCGTGTGCAGGAAAACACGAGCGCAGTTGCGTCCAGGCATCCCGGAAACGGAACCGCCTGGATGGGTTCCAGCACCGCTCAAGAATAGCCCTTCTATGGGAGTTTTGTAGTTAGCTAATTCCGGTAAGGGACGGAAGAAGATCATCTGGTCGAGGGTCATGTCGATGTGGTAGTAGTTCCCTTTATAAGCCCCCAGTCTATCTCCCAGTTCGGCGGGGCTTTCCACAGCACGAGCGATGATTGAGTGCTTGAGATTTGGGGAATACTCTGCCAGCTTGTCCAGCACCCGGTCGGCGACTTTGTTTTTTAAATCGTCAGTCCAGCCAGTGCCATTTTGACCTGTTCCCTCGGCACCAGCAATCTGATAGGGGGCGAAAAACTCAATCCATAAGGTATGCTTGCCTTCTGGTGCCATCGACGGATCGCGCACTGTTGGTACAACGACATACATTGAGGGGTCAGAATCGGGAATATTGCCGATAGATGCTTGGCTGTGGGCCATTTCGACGTGACGCACCGAGTCAGCGATGAGAACAGAACCGATGAGGTATTCATCTTGGTGGTTGTGGTGTTCAAAGCGCAGAGGTTCAGATAAAGCGCAGTCAATTTTGAGAATAGTTTCGTTGTTGTTGACGATTTTACGCTCCAAGCGATCGCGCAAATTTGGGTCAGCATCATCAACATCTGCCTCGTCCATTAAGCGCAGGAACAAGCGTCTAGCGTCAATATTGGAGATTACCCCACGTTTTGCTCGGTATTCGGTGCCACCTGCCACCCTAACGCCTACCGCACGACCATCATCCACTAAAACGCGCTCAACGGTCTGGTCAGTCAGCACCACCCCGCCCTTACTATGCACTAACTTTAGCAAAGCATCCACAAGTGCGCCGCTACCGCCCTTGGGTCGTGCCATACCGGGATCGTGGCGCATTGCCATCATAATCGCTCCCACAGAAATTGTTTTTTGGGAAGGCGGTGCGCCAAGTTCTGCGGCGAGTCTAGCAAGGGGGGCTTTGAGAAATTCCGAATCAAACCACTCATTGAGAATATCTTCTGGGCTAGTGATCATATTCCGAATTAGATCCAAGGTCTTATTCGGGCCACCTAGCACTGAGAATAAATCTTTAATTTTTTTTAGGTCGTAGTTGCCAGCGATGTCAATGATAGATTTTGGCGGTGCATTGAACATCGGAATCATTGCACCAATTAGCCGTTGCCAGTAATCTGTGTATTCGGCGTATTTTTTGGCATCGCGCTCATTATACCGGGCAATTTCCGCACAAGTTTTTTCTACTGACTTGTGACCTAAAAAGTATTTGCCGTCCGGGTGGGGACAAAAAACTACTGGATCGCAATAAAGATATTCCAAGCCATATTTAGTAAGTTCTAACTCTTCAACTACTGGCCCCAAGTGAATGAACTCGTGGTCAATTGAGCAGAGATTGAACTTAAAACCAGGTGCCTCTTCAGGTAAAATTTCTTCAGTTGTCGCGCCGCCACCGGGAATTGAACGCTTCTCCAACAGCAGGACGCTGTACCCGGCTTTTAGAAGATATGCAGCACACACTAACCCATTGTGACCAGCACCAATAATAACGACATCGTACTCTTGCATGGACAATTCTCGCGAAACCCGTATATATATTCCCCGATTCTAAAAAAGTTAAGAAGTTTAAAGGGTCTATCACTCGAAAGAGATTGCTTGTCCTACAGGCAACAAAGCTTGTAGAGGAAGGAGACGTTAGCACGGCTTAGGGGAAGCTGCCCTATACAGGCAGAAATCTTTCACTTCCGTAGAAGCGGGGTAGGTTGAATTGGCGGTTTACTTGTCCTCAGACAGAAGCGATCGCAACTAAATCTAGCCTTGCTCCCTTAATTGGAGAGATTTTCTTAAATCTTACCCGCTAAAGCCTAGCTGAAATCTACCTTCACAGTTATACTGTCTAGGTCTAGCTCGTCGTTCAAAGGGTCCGCGCTACAGAATATGAGTCCTGTTGTTAAAATTGTTCAACCCTCTGGAATTTTAGACGGTATGAAAGCGGGTCAGTTTCGTCAAGAAATTAGCGATATTGTGGAAAATGGAGCCGATATTGTGCTAATTGATTTTAAGGATGTTACCTTTATGGATAGTTCTGGGTTAGGGGCGCTGGTTCTAGCGCTCAAAACTGTTCGAGCTTCTGGTGGAAAACTCTTTATTTGCTCTATCAATGAGCAAGTAAAAATGTTGTTTGAACTCACCAGTATGGATCGTGTGTTTGAAATCTTTCCTAATCGAGACGACTTTTCTAACCAAGTTACTTCATAGTGATTTGCTAATTGCTAATTGCTAATTGCTAATAATTAAAGAGCCATTAGCGATTAGCCATTAGCCAACGACTAAGGACTAAGGAAAATTGATTTGCAACAAAGACAAATCATCATCGAAATATTCTTTAGGGTTTACAACTTGAACGGAACGCAATACCCGGTCTAAATTACTCTCGCTCTTGTCGCGGCAGCTTGTAAGCACCTGGACAAACGCATCAAGCCCCCAAATGTTGCCGTCTGGCTGGTTAATTTCATAAATTCCATCGCTAAAAATGTACAGGGTGCTGGATTTTTCCACTTCGCAGAAATCATCCATAAATTCTGCATCCGGAAACATCCCAACTGGCAAGCCTGGGGTTTTCAAACGTTTTACTTGGGTAAAAAAGGGAGTTTTGGCGGAGATTAAAACGGCTGGTGGATGTCCAGCGCTAGAGTAAACTAGGGTGCGCTTAATTCGGTTATAAACACCGTACCAAATGGTAAAGTATTTATCATTGCGCTGAGTCATCTGGAAAGTTTCATTTAATCCCTTGAGAACATCGCTGGGCTGATAGTAATTAATCTTAGCCATCACTTGGTTCTTCAGCAGATTCATCACCGAAAGAGAGGGTAAGGCAGCCCGCAATCCATGTCCAGCTACATCCAGCAAATAAATGACTAAATGATCCTTATCTAGCCAATAGTAATCAAATCCATCGCCTCCCAGCTGTCGCGAGGGAATAAACCGCGAGTCGATGGTTACAGGTGGATCACACAGGGGCGAGGGCAAAATGGAACACACATACTCGGCAGCTTCGGCTAATTCGTCTTCCAGCAACTGTTTTTGCTGCTTCAAATCCCGGCTGAGTTGGTGCAGCCTCAAGCCCGACCTCACTCGCGCCTTCAATTCATTCATTTCAATGGGTTTGCACAAGAAATCATCCGCGCCAGCATCCAACCCTTTAACGCGATCATCGACGGAACCCATCGATGTCAGCAAAATAAAGAAGGTGGTAGAAAGTTCTGGCGTTGCCTTGATTCGACGGCACACCTCCAGTCCGTTCATGCGCGGCATGATCCAGTCGCAAATTACCAAAGCGGGGCTTAACTCTTGGGCTTGAATTAACCCGGCTTCGCCATCGCTTGCTACCGTCAAATCGTACCCTTCGCTTTTGAGTGTTCTTTTCAGCAATAGCTGAATCGCAGGGTCATCATCAATAATCAAAACTTGAACCATGAGACAGAGAGACTAAAGGTCGATTAAGATGGACATTAGGCAGATTAAACTTCAAAGATGACACCTGAAACTCAGTTGAGTTTTAATAAACTTAACCAAAAACATGGACAATCATAAACAAGTATAGTCATTGGCTACCAAAGTCTTCCTTTGCTTTCCACAAGTGACTGACTCGCATTATGATAATTAACATCACTATTAGACTCAAAAATGTCCATGCAGGTAAGAAAGAGACACATCATCACTAAATCTAACAAGTTATACCAACAAAGCAATGCCTTCTGTTTCCAGTTTAATAACCTTGTGTAAGAACTAAGCACATACAGCACTATCTAAGTAAAGGTTTGTTTACAGAAAGGCTGTGCTGTACGCCGTTATAACCTATTTAGCTTGTCTGACGCAATGCGCGATCGCTTGCCGCACCACAACACTTACGCCCCCACCACCTTTTACATCAACTTGTCATGTATTCCTTAGTATAGTGAGAAAGGGAAATGCAGCTCACAAGCAATAAACTTTATGGCTACAGCAACTGTTATATCGAAATTTAACTTAATTAGGAAAAATGGTGTGTTGCTGCTTTTAAAGCAATGCTTTAAAAGAAAAAATAAAAACTTATATATTCAATTATATTAGTAGTAGTATAATATTCAGCGATGAATTTAAGTTCAAAACAAATAAAAGCTATTTGTTTGAAACAATCAGTTAAACTGTTGTTAATTTAAAGGGATTTGAACAGTTGAACGAAATCAAGAAAATCTGTTTACAAGTTACCACAGACCTCAAGGCTTTAGACAGTGTTTTGTCAGGGTTTGAGAGTATAAATCAACCATTTATTCCTAAAAAAGTTTGGTTGCAGTGTCAACTAGCACTAGCAGAAGGGTTTACTAACGCTGTTCGCCACGCCCACAAAGGTAAACCTTCAGACGTGCCTATTGATATCGAAGTTACTCTGTTTGCAGAACGTTTAGAGATGCGGATTTGGGATGAAGGGCCGCCATTTGATTTAGAAAAACGAATCAAGACTCTACCCGAACTAGCGAATAAAGAATCTGGCGGTGGGCGGGGAATCGCAATTTTGCATAAAATAGCGGATTCTTTGAGTTACAGCCGCACTATAGATAATCGGAACTGTTTGTTTATTATTAAACATTTCTCCAGTTGTTTTGAGCCTAAGTGAAAATTAACCAATAAGTATAAGTTGTATTTCTAACAAGGTTTTAATATTTGAAATTAAAAGTTGCCGAGGATTTTATAGGCCTATAAGGCTGTAGGATCAAAGGTTAAGGGACTAATGAAGCAGAGACTTCGTATAGCTTACGAAAGAAAGTTGTTTTTGGTTTAAGTTAAATCACAACAAGCCCAGAGATTCGATGTGCGCGACGCGATCGCGTGTTGCGTAGTACATTGCGTTTAGAACTTCAAGCGCAGTTAATTTAGCAAAGGTATCTGTAATTATGACAGCAATTCAAGAGGCAATTGTTAATAAGCCTGCTTTTTGCGATGGAATTCAATATTTTGGCGAAGAAATGCCAGAATTTGAGAAATTTGGGAAATCGCCAGCAATAGAAGAGGGGAAAGATGCGATCGCATCCACCACAGATCCGGCTGCTGTATTCCAAACTTTACTTTATGCCGACGCTTTGCGGTACCTTATCCTGCAAGTTACAGCCTCTAAAGCATCAGGACACCCTGGAGGTTTTGCTTCTCAAGCGGAAGCTTATGCCTCTTTGGTGATGCTGGGTCACAAGAATATCATCACCGAAGTTGGACATCACGCCCCTGGATTTTATAGTGCCATGTTTCTCGATCGGTCGCTAGAAGACATGGGGATAGAAACAGTACAACAATTGCGCGATCGCTTCCGAGAAAAACACGGACTCCTGGGACACCTTTCCGGCTACATTCCCGGCATTTTAGCCCCCGCAGGCCCCCTCGGACAAGGGCAACACTTCGCAATGGCAGCAGCTTTACTGCATCGCGACAAACTTTTCCCCTTTACTCTCGGCGACGGCGGTTTAGGCGAACCATACATTATGAGTGGGATGGGACACTTCCACACCGCTTATCCAGATGTCACCAACTTTTTACCCGTGTTGGTTTGGAACGGCTACAGCCAGGAACACCATAGCATGGTGTCCACCAAATCCAACGAACAGATGATTAACTACTGGCGCGGTAACGGGTTTGAAGAAGTTATCTTAGTCAACGCCAAAGACTACGACGATCAAAATCAGCCTGGAGATTACGTCGATAGTACCGCCTTCTCCTTCGAGAAGCGCTTGGAATTTACCAAAGCTGTTCTCGTCGGCGTGGATAAAGCTGCAAAATCTGCCCTTGGCGGCAAACTTACAGTATTTATCATCAAACAGCTAAAAGGTGCAGGTGTCCACGCACTAGGGGCAAAATCTCACAACCTCTATGCCAAAGATACCCTGGATGCTCCCCATATTATCAGTGCGTTGAAAACGCGCGCTTTGTCACCTGCTGCATGGGAATTAGTCAGGACAAATTGCGTCAACGCCGGCGGTGGCCCAGCGGCGAAAACAGCCGTGACAGAATTTGAATTACCTTTACCAGACTTAGGCGAACTTCCCTTAGAAGAATATCCCGTGGGTGGAGATTCTAAAGTTTCCACAACCGCAATGGGACGTTTAGTAGGAAAAGTCGGAGAAATAGACAAAAACTATCTTGTCACCAACGCCGACGGTAACGAAGCTTCTGGTATCGCCAACATCAACCAAGCGCTGAAAATTATCCACCCCACAGTTGACGACTTGTATAACCAAGCACCAGGCGGACAAGTTTACGAACCCCTGAGTGAAGATGCTTGTGCAGGCTTAGCTGCTGGTATAGCTTTGATGGGAGGACGTACCCTGTGGTGTTCCTACGAATCCTTCGCCATCAATGGCGTACCAATTTGGCAAACCGTGACGCAAGCGATCGCAGAATTGCGCCGTCCAACTCCCTCTACTATTACCTTATACACCGCCGGAGCATTAGAGCAAGGGCGCAACGGATGGACGCACCAACGCCCAGAAATTGAAGCTTATTTCGCCGCCATGATGCGGAATGGCAACGTTTTCCCCCTGTTTCCCCCCGACGCTAACAGCATCCAAGTTTGCTATGACTGGGCGCTAACAACTAAGAATAAGGGAGTTGTCATTACTGCTAGTAAGTCGCCGCTACCAATTCGCACCACCTTTGAACAAACCCGTCAAGCCTTGCGCGATGGTGCCATTGTGCTGCACGAAATCCCCGGTGACAAGATGGTAGTCTTTGCCGTAATTGGCGACATGACGCTAATGCCTGTTTTTGAAGCCGCAGCCTTCCTAGAAACCGAACAAATTGGCGTGCGAATTGTCTCCGTTATCAATCCTCGCCGTTTGTACCGTCCCTCTGATGTGTTGTGGGATACCTGTTCTCAAGCTGATGACGGTTTCTTAGATGATGCTGCATTTGCCAAGCTATTTGATGGCGATGCACTGGTTGGTGTCACGGGTGGCGCTTCCGGGATGCTGGAACCGATCATGCTGCGGAGTAACTGCAAGCGCGACACCTTCGCCTGGAAGCGTGGAGAAACTACAGCCAGTGCTGGTGAGTTGATGGCGTTTAATGGTTTAACCGCTGAGGCGTTAACAAAACGCGCTCAGGAATTGCTGCATTAAACTGGATGTAAAGTAATGCCCCTGCCTTGCTTGTTCCAAGGTAGGGGTGGATTAAATACAAACTACCTAAGAGAAAGCTATGAGCCGCAATGACAGAAGCTGAATATTGGAATTCAAAAGATTAAATATAAACCACCTAAGAGAAAGCTATGAGCGATACGAGCGATAAAGACAAACCTGAGATTGAGACATATACTTTCAACCAATTGATTGAAAAAACTGCATCAGAGAGGCAGGAAAGGCTACAGAACGGGGTTAAGGATGGCAATTATCGCGTCTATTTCCAGAAAAGTAACCTAACCATTCAAATCGAGTACAACGGCACACAATGGTACGAAATTGATCTTGAGCGTTGCAACAGCTCTGATGATCTACTAGATTGGATATTCCACATTCACGGCAAAAATTGGGGTCACTTGCTATATACAATTCTGCTGGTGCTTGATGATGCTTGTGAGGATGTACACGGAGAGGATGCCAACAGCTTGTACCAGCCAGGGAAAACGGTTGACTGGTGATTCCTGAGCCTCCGGAGTGATAGAGTTTAGCCACTTTACATAAAGCTAGTCCTCCAAATCAGGGAGTTTGGGGGACTATGCCCCTAACAAAGGAGAGGCAATTGCCCTCACCAGTCACCCAGGCAGATGCGTGGATGTAATGGATTAACAAAGCGCGATGGCATAATAATTCAACAAGATATTATTCCTGAAAAATCCAATAAATAAAATTATGAAATTTCAAGTAATTTTCACTTTTGATCCAGGATATCAAGGTTATGTTGCAGAGGTTCCTGAGCTTCCTGGCTGTCTGAGCCAAGGTAAAACATTGGACGAAGCAATTAAAAATATTAAAGATGCCATCTGAGGCTACCTTCACGTCCAAGCCAAGTATGGCAAGCCTTATGTTGCCAACGAAACTCAATCCTTTATCGGAGAAGTTGTAGTATAAATGGGACGTTTATCAAATATCTCCGGTAGAGAAGCCGTCAAGATTTTTGAAAATTTCGGCTATGTATTAGATCATCACACCGGAAGCCACATGATATTGTGGCACGAATTAAAACCAACTTTATCAGTACCCAATCATCGCGAATTAGCGCCATGCTTAGAAGCTGAATTCGACTGGTAGGAATTACGGTTGATGAATTTATTGCTAACACATGAAAAGCTAAACATAAGAAAGTTTAGGACGTGTTTTGCTATTTTTCATTGAGGCGATCGCATCCCTTCTACACCCCCTTAAATGCGTAAAGAGAAGGGTTGGGGAGAACGCGATCGCATTCTATTACAATTGAATTTAGATTTACTGGTGCGCTGTGTTTTAATCCCCTCAAGACTGGAAGCGAGAACAGAGTTTCTCAAGGGGATTCGCCTTCCGCAGTGATGGAACCCTTGGAGAGGGATCAGGGAATTGCAAGCTTACCTGCGGAGCGATCGCCAGCAACTACAGAGCAGTGGTGGTAAAATCTTTGGATATCATTAAAGCATTCCATACACCAAAAGAAAGCAAAATGGGATGAAACAGTGTCTTGGATTACTCTGAGAACCAACTGCGCCCGCTGGGAAGCCGAATTAATGCAGCAAATGCTGCTCGGTCATCAAATCCCCAGTCGGATTATCGACCTCGGTGTGGCACCTTATTTTGGTGCTGGGTGTCCTACTGCCTTACAAGTGCGATCGCAAGATCAGTGGGAAGCCCTGCTAATATTAAGTCCAGTTGAGGAACAGCCTTAAGGCGCAAGAGAATTAATTTTTTAATAAGGATTTAACGGTCTTCATGTCTCTATTCGATTGGTTTGCAAATCGACGAAAATCAGAGCCAATTAGTCAACAACCACAAGAGCGAGAAATTGCCGATGGGCTGTGGACGAAGTGCGAGGCTTGTGGTGTACTGGCTTATACCAAAGACTTGCGCTCTAACCAAATGGTTTGCCTAGAGTGCAACCATCACAGCCGTGTATTCAGCGATGAGCGCATCCGCCAGCTAATTGATGCTAATACTTGGATGGCAATTGACGATCATCTGTCTCCCAGCGATCCGCTGAAGTTCCGCGATCGCAAACAATATAGCGATCGCATCCGCGAAATGCAAGAAAAAATCGGTCTGCTGGATGCCGTGCAAACAGGGATGGGGCAACTAGAAGGCTTGCCCATCGCCCTTGGTGTCATGGACTTTCGCTTTATGGGCGGTAGCATGGGTTCTGTAGTAGGGGAAAAACTCACCCGCCTAATTGAACGAGCTACTTGGGAAAGTAAGCCAGTAGTAATAGTCTGTGCTTCCGGCGGTGCCAGGATGCAAGAAGGAATGTTAAGTCTGATGCAGATGGCGAAAATCTCTGGCGCATTGGAGCGTCATCGAGAAGCCAGACTGCTCTATATCCCCGTTCTCACCCACCCCACCACAGGCGGCGTTACAGCTTCTTTTGCGATGTTGGGAGACATCATACTGGCAGAGCCAAAAGCGACCATCGGCTTTGCAGGGCGCCGAGTGATTGAGCAAACCCTGCGCGAAAAGCTACCAGATGATTTTCAGACATCGGAGTATTTACTACAGCACGGCTTTGTAGACGCAATTGTACCTCGCACCGGGTTAAAGAAAACTCTGGCGCAGCTAATTAGCCTGCACCAACCTATCTCCCCTGTACCGTCGATGATGCCAGTACCAGAAGCACTGAGAGCGGGTTTCTAGGCAAGCGAAGCGATTCTCAACAGAACCAGTTTTTCCTTTTGAGAGGAAAGCGATCGCGCCAGATGGGATGATATTGATATTAGATCGGCTCATCTAAGCACCATCATGGGGTTTGCAGACCTGTCAATTGCAGAAATCGCCGCAGACTACAGCTTCCCAGTAGAGGAGGTCTGTAATCTGTGCCAACAGTTGGGAATCGCCTATAAAACCCCCCAGACTCGTCTAGCTCTGGAGGATGCCAAGGCTATTATTTCTAAGATTCTGTCTCAAAAACGGGGATCGGGTGCTGACGAAGGGTAAAATTAATCCCGACCAACCACCCTAAGCCTCTACTGTCGATTTTCTTTTTGACAACGGACAAAGCTTCTAATCGCCCTTTTTGATGGGTCGGCACTTATGCACCCTTCTTAAGAGCGGTTTATAAGGTTGAGTCCTTAGCTTGTGTTGTGGAACAAAAACTCGCGCAAAACTTTTTAAGGAGAACCATGCTTAAGCGATACATAAGTCTGGCTATAACCACTGTATTTTGCACTTTTGTGCTACTTGTCGGTCGAGCGATGGCAGTAGAACTGAACCCAGACGTTCGCACCATACCCTTGAACGGTCAAGGGGAACAGGTGACATTGAGCCTGAAACAAGTTGCAGAAGGCAAACGTTTATTTAACTATGCCTGCGCTCAGTGCCATGCTGGAGGTGTCACGAAGACCGATTTTAACATCGGTCTGTCACCAGACGACCTAGCTGGTGCAACCCCACCACGTGACAATATTGCCGCTCTGGTGGATTATATGCACCATCCCACGACCTACGATGGAGAAACACCGATCTCTGAGCTGCACCCCAGCACAGAAAGCTCCGATATTTACACAGTGATGAGAAATCTCACGGAAGATGACCTGTATGCGATCGCTGGTCACATCCTCCTCCAGCCGAAAATTTTAGGCGAACAGTGGGGCGGCGGTAAAGCCGTGCGCTAAGAGAAAATTTGTTCAAGACACGATTTATCGCGTCTTGAGTTAAGAGTTAGGAGTTATGAGTTATAAATTTTAAATTAACTCTCAACTCCCAACTCTTCTCAACTCAAAAGCCTCTCAACTCCACGCCCCTATTATGCTGCGTCAATTACTCTCACTTCGCCGTCTATTTTTGATTTTGGGTATCTGCCTTTTGGTCTTCACGGTCAGCTTACCAGCGTTTGCCGCAGACACCTATATTCGGCAGTACCTGCGCGTTACTGAGCCAATCTCCTTAGACTTAGATGAGCAAGGTCAGACTCGCCAATTCTCCGCTGAAGATTTATCCGCAGGTAAGCGACTGTTTGAGCAGCACTGTCTAAATTGTCACGTCGGCGGCGCTACATTACCAGATCCCACAGTGTCTCTGTCCCTAGCAGACTTGCATGGTGCCACTCCACCCCGCGACAATATCAACAGTTTAGTCGCCTTTCTGCGGGAACCAATGACCTATGACGGCAGCGAAGAAACCTTTTGGTGTCGTCAAGTGCCGGAAAGCTGGATGCCGCGTCAGGATGTGGAAAATATAGCCGGATTTATACTTAGGGCAGCGCAGAAGGCACCGGGATGGGGTACAAATAATTTTTGACCCCCGCTTCCTTTAAGGATGCAGCCATCTATTGCAAAATTATGAAAAAAAAATAGTATGACAGCTTGTCAAAGATAAAGGTAAAATATTGATAAAGAAATTAAATTGTCAATTTTGGGAGGAAACGATGAAATTGAAAATGACATTTTCACGAAGCATAGGTTTACTAATTTGCACAATTATGCTAGTAATCTCTAGCTTTGTGATGTCAGTTTCTCCTGCATCAGCAGACAGCTACACCGTGAAAATGGGTACTGACCAAGGGCTGCTGAAGTTTGATCCGGCTAATATCACGATTAAGCCCGGTGACACAGTTAAGTTTGTTAATAATAAACTTGCTCCCCACAATGCTGTTTTTGATGACAAGGGAGTGCCAACTGGAGATAAGGCACTAGCAACTAAACTGACTCACACCAAGTTACTCTACTCTCCTGGTGAGTCCTACGAGGCAACTTTCCCAGCAGACACACCACCAGGTACTTATACGTACTATTGCCAACCTCACCGTGGCGCTGGAATGGTTGGTAAAATCACAGTTGCCGGGTAAGATAGCCTTACCATCCATGTGACGTTTGTTATTCAGAATTGCCGCTGAGGTTTAAGTTTTCTTCTCCTCCTTGGTAACAAAAAAGCCTTGCAGAATCTTAGAATAGTTTTGCAAGGCTTTTTTGTATTGACTTGCTCCATAAAAAATAGGAGAACCAAGTTGAGGAAACTGTTATCGGTTGTACTGATGGTTACGCTTGTGTTGATTGCCTTGACTCGTCCAGTAGCAGCTGATACAGTAGATGGTGCCAAAATCTTCAGCGCCAACTGTTCTGCTTGTCACATGGGCGGCGGCAACGTTATTATGGCTAATAAAACTTTGAAAAAAGATGCCCTAGATAAGTACAGTATGAACTCAATGGAGGCGATTGTAACCCAAGTAACGAATGGAAAAAATGCTATGCCAGCCTTCAAGGGACGTCTAAACAAAAAACAAATTGAGGACGTTGCCAGCTATGTTATGGAAAAGGCAGAAAAAGGCTGGTAATCTTCCCAGGCTTTCATCGTAACCCCATAACTAGACCCCTTTAGAAAGTGCGAGGGGTCTTTTGTTTTTAGGAGTTCATCGGCGATCCATATCCCTAGAGATGGAGTTTAATCCTAGATATCTATCCAGAGGTCAAAAGACAGCAACAAAGAAATTAAGTTATGTTATTTCCAGTCTTTGGATAGTTAGGAAAAACGCTTGTGGTTCCTTTACGCGATGATAATCCCACACGCATCACTCCATATGTTACTTATGGACTGATTGCTGCTAATATTTTGGTTTTTTTATATGAGCTGACTTTAGAACCGCAACAGCTGGAGGGATTTTTCCGCGTCGCCGCCGTCGTTCCCTGCCAACTCTCAAGCACCTGTCCTAATACAGTAGGATATCAGCAGATACCAGAGTGGCTGACGCTTGTAACGTCCCAGTTCCTGCACGGTGGTTTTTTACACTTGGCGGGAAATATGTTGTTTTTGTGGATTTTTGGTAACAACGTTGAAGACAAACTCGGTCACGTTAAATACTTAATTTTTTACATTACTTGCGGCGTTTTGGCATCTTTAAGTCAGTGGTTTTTTTCCGCTAACTCTGCTATTCCTTCCTTGGGGGCGAGTGGTGCGATCGCAGGCGTTCTAGGAGCCTACGTTCTCAGATTTCCTCAAGCAAAAGTTCTGACCTTAGTTCCCCTCGGCATTTTCTTAACCACTTTTCGCATCCCCGCTCTTTTCTTTCTGGGTTTTTGGTTTTTGCAGCAAGCTTTATATGGCGTTGCCAGCTTAAATGCACCAACTAACATCGGCATGGAAAGTGGTGGAATTGCTTACTGGGCGCACGCTGGGGGTTTTGTTTTCGGGGCAATCTTAGGGCCACTGCTGGGATTGTTTTCCCCAGATCCAGAAACAAATTCTTACTAACGACGCTTACATTAAGGCAAAAGGCAACAAGAGTCTTTTTTGTTGCCTTTTGCCTTTTATCTAGTTAGCGCTTTATAACCTGGGGTGGTACTTTTTCTCTCGCAGGAGTAGGAGACTCTAATTCTTCTTCTTGTTCGATCTCGGTTTCGTCCTCCTCCGGCATCACATCTGCAACCTCAATTGGCTTATCTACACCATTGATAATTGCTCCCAACAGCGGCAGTTCGTCTTCGCTCAACTGATCGATGGCCTCTGCTAGGATACTTTCCTGAGTAAATCCTGGTCTAGTCACCAGAACCATGCCATCTACATAAGGTTCTAGTATTAGGGCATCATTACACCGGGTAAGAGGAGGAGAGTCGAGAATCACCATGTCAAAACGACCCCGCGCATCTTCGATCAGCCGTCTAAGTTCGCTAGATTCTAGAATAGCCGCAGGGTTACGCACCGGGCCTGGAGTAGGTACGATGTACAGATTCTCAATGTCTGGAACCAGACGGATGCACTCGCTTAGTTGGGCGTAGTAACGGAGAGGTTCGGCGCTGGCGGCGGGATCGGGCGAGACCTTAAGAAACTTGGAGCTAGAAGGCGATCGCAAATCCGTTTCTATAATCAAGGTACGCTTGCCAGCACAAGCCGACGCGATTCCCAAATTATAAGCACTCACCGTTTTACCTTCAACAGCGATCGTGCTGGTCAACAACACCACCTTGGCTGGTTTTTCACTCGCCCGCCGGAGATTACTGCGGAACCGCTCGTAATACTCGTGATAAACAGAATCTTGCTTGAGCAAAATTGGCGTTTCGCCCAGCTGCGGATCGAGGATAGTCACAAAAGGCAATTCGCCCAGCAGCGGCACATCCCGGTTTTTCAGGGCTGCGCGCACTTCCTCGACCGTGTAGAACGTACCATCTAGCATAGCCAGCAGGAAAATCAAGCCCCCGCTGACCAACACACCCACCAAGGCTCCTATTAACATCGTCATCGGTAAGCCTTGGCTTCCCCCTTCGCCAGCAAGGACTGTTGGCGAGCCGGCAATGCTGAGACTGGGGACAGTCTCAGCTTCTGCTGCCCTGGCATCTACTAAAGCCGCCTGCATCTTATCAAATAGACCTTGTTTCAGCGCCACCTGCTGTTGTAGCCGCGCTTGCTCCAGCTGCTTATTGGGAATTTTCACATACTCAGCACGCAGTTGCTGCTCTGTCTTGCGGCTAGCCAAAAGTTGCTGTGTGAGGGTTTCGCGCTGAGTTTGTAAATTTACCAAAGTGTTGGCCAGCTGTTGCCGTGCTGGGTCGAGGCTGCTGTCTTGGCGAATTCTGGCACTAGGTAGAGGTGCTACCACACCGTTTCCACCCATTACTTCAGCTGCTCTAGACGATAGCAGTTGCTCGTAGGCTTGTAGCTGTTGTCTGAGCTGAATTATTTGCGGGTGTTCTGATCGCAAATCCCCCTGGAGAATTTTTAGCTGCGTCTCAGTTTGATAAATTTGCGATCGCAAGTTGCCAATAATCGGATCGGCGCTCAGGGCAGAAGACGTGTAAGCTTGCTCTGGCGTTAACCCCAACTTGTTTTGGATGCTACGAATTTGGGTATCTACCCCCTCCAACGTCATTTGAATCTGACGTTGCTGCCCTTCAGATCCAGTAATCCCCCCTAATGTAGTGCCATCCTGCGCTGCCAAGATCGCTGGCCCTTCAACGCGGACATACCGCTCTAGTTTCTGTTCAGCTTCCCGGAGTTCCTGCTTAACCTTCGGCAACCGCGCCTCTATAGATTTAATAATTTCTAGTAACCGTGCGCTATTAATCGCACGGCTCTGCTCCACCATTTTCTGCCTCAGCGCTTCTACAGTTTCCGCTGCTCGCTTCTCGTCATTATCGACATAAACAACTTGAATTACGTTTGGACCATCTTCCTTCGGTAGCTTCACCTCTACATTTTTAGCAATTTGCTTCGGATCGACCTTCACTCGCGCTGCTGCCCCTTTGACAACATTCTCAGCTAGCAGCATCTCCGCAGTCAGTTCCTTCCCCTGCTGCTGAATCGTTTGTGTCGTCGTCGAAAACGGTGCAATCGGCCCGTTATATGCTAGAACCCCTGTAGCCCTGTAAAGGGTGGGTGGTGGTGGCTGCATACCCACTACAGCCGAGGCAGCTACAATGATCGAAAAGCTAGTTAATCCAATCAATTTATGTTGATCGAGAGCAATCAAATAACGTTTGACAATGGGAGGAGTCATAATCGTTTTAGAAGAAGCTATTTAGGAAATAGGGATTAAGAAATAGAATCTATGACGTAGAAATTAAGAATCAACCTCAATAATTTTTAGTACCTTTACCTTTATTAGTTAAGCATTTTCCCTTCCCCTTTCTTAATAAAGTTGCAATTTTTCACCTAATTTCCTGAGTCCGAATTGTTCCCACCCGGACCAAACAGGATAGTGGTTTCTTCTCCAAATTGCCTTAGAAACAAGAAAAATTGCAATATATCTCGGAAGGGTGCAGTATAGGTAGTTAAAGCATAGGAAATTTTACCTAAAAGGCTGCGACCTACGACGATAACATCGTTATTCTGGAGGGGGACATTTTGAGAAACATCTCCCATTAAAGCTGCTTTCCCGTCTATTTTCTGGGTGACAGCTTTGCCGCGTTCCTGATCGAAGCGAATCAAGGCGATTTCTCGCAAATTCGCATTGTCTGGATTTGGGACGAGTGCGCTTAAAGCATCAACAAAGTTACTACCATTAGCCAAGGTAATATTCCCAATTCCCCTACCAGCGTAGCTCAAAACTCGGATGTTGATCTGCTGCTGGGATATTGTGGAGCGAGAAACCAGCGTGCGGTCATAGGTTTGCTCGGTGCCGACTTCTATTCTCGGTACAATCACCGCATCGCCATCCTGTAGGCGCAAATTCGGTAAAGCCTGTCCGTTAGCCAGTGGTGTAAACAAATCAACCCTTTGCTCAATAATCGAGCCATCAAAGAGCGATCGCCGCACCAAAACCGAACGCAAATCTCCTTGATTAGTGCTTCCCCCGGCAGTCAGCAACGCCGCCGTCAGTACAGAACCTGGGCCTAGTGTGTAGTAACCAGGTTTCACCACCTCGCCGCTAATTGTGACTTGGGTTGGACGTGCAGAAGCTAAAGTTAAAGTGACATCGGGATCAATATAAAAACGGTTGAAGCCCAAGCGAATTTTTTCTTGTGCTTCTTCCAAGGTAAGACCTTGTACTGACACCCTTCCCACTTGCGGCACTACAATATCGCCTTGTTGATTAACTTGGGCTTGAAAATTCAATTCCGGACGAGGCGTAGAGAGTGAGAGGGTCACAGCCGGATCAACCACAAAGCGGTTTAAGCCCAAGCGAATTTTTTCTTGTGCTTGTTGCACAGTTAAACCTTTGAGCGATACTCTTCCCAGTAGCGGCACTATTATGTTGCCGTCTAGATCAATAGCGGTTTGAACATTCAAATCTGGAAAACGCTGAACTAAAAGGCTAACTACATCTCCTGTTCCCAAGCGGTAGGCACCTGGAGGGCGCTGAACTACAACGTTAATTACATCTCCAATCCCTAACTGGTAGCGGCTAAACTGCGGCGACGGAGTTCCCTCTAAGAGCGGTTGCTGGGTAGGATAGCCTACAGGTGGCGGCGGACTCGTGGGATCAACGGGAGCAGGAGGCACTACCACAGGAACCTGCGGCAGCTGCGCCTGAGCGTTAGGGTGTGCAGTCACAGGTGTTGCCGATGCCTGTCGAGTCCATAGGAAGACACCACCCAACAGCGTGTAAGCACTCGTTTGGAGACTGAGTAGGGAGAGGGCTGTAAAGCGGCGCAACGGAATTTTAGTCATTAATCAGTAGCCAGTACTTAATTGCTAATGGCTAATTGCTAATTGTCAATTGCCATTAGCGATTAGCTGGATGTAAAACGTCTGCCATTAAGGCAGCTTGAACCGTTTGACCGAGTGATTCAGCTAGAGGCTTAGCGGTTTCTAAGTCAGCCAAAGGTTCCATCGGAATCAGGATGCTAACAGCAGTCCAAGGCAAGCGGTGGCGTTGCAACTGAGCCATTTGATCCGCCCAGAACCAACTACTGGGCGCAGGGTTGCCCCCTCCAGGCCAAGCGTACCACTGTAGAACAGCGAAGGTTTGCTGCTGAGTCCAACCGCGAAAGAAACGGGCTTCCACTTTGGCATCTGCTGACGACGTAGAAGTGGATTTTACAGTAAACGGCAACTGTCGGTATGAGTCTGTATCCCAGCTAAACTGAAACCGACGATTAGAATTTTTATCTGTTTGCGAAAGCTTCCTATACTGAAACTCCCTTCCCATAAAGCCGTTAACATCCATCCACTCTACCTCTGGCTGATCCTTTTGACTGATTTGAGGTAAAAGCAGTAAAGTTACCTGACTCTTTTCATCCCGTTGGAGTTCCTGAATAGACCATTTATGGCCGCCAATGGTTTCGACCTGCTGTTGTTTAGTTTGCCATCCGGGAAGCGCTAACCCATTCTGTCGTAAGCTTTTGAGTTGTTTGAAGTTGGTAACTTGTGGAGGATTTACCCAAGCCCAATTTCCGCTCAAGTAACTGGGAACTGCTCCAATTGCAATCAGCACGATGAGAAAACACAGCAAGACGACTTGGGAAACTGGAAGGTGCAATAACTTGGGCAGTCTCATGCTTCATCCTTGAGAGGTTCATCTGGGATAAATTTTTCGATGGCATTTAGTAGAAGCACGATTAAACCCAACATACAGGCAGAATAAACGTCACCGCCCCACCCTTCGTGCAGCCACTCAAAAGCGTGGTCTTGACCTGTGCCATGAAAGAAAGTCAGCAGGGTATTGCGGACGATATTACCACTGACGCTGATGGCGATCGCACCAACTAACAACAACATTGTCGTCCGGCGAGAAATCCATGCACCAGTCCAGTACAGCAACAACATAGCTACATAAAGACTGGTGAACAACATCTTCAGACCAGCACAAAAAGGCGCAACTTCCACAATTCGTCCACCGACAAACAAGTAAATTTGCTCGACGGTGACATTCATGCCAAATTGATTCAGAATAAAGCCAGCTGTCCCAGCAATAAATTCCTGTAAGGGCAAGGTATAGGGAGCAAGCAGGTAGGGAATTTGGGTTGGTGTTGCTAGAAAGATGAACAACAGTGGGAAACTTTGAAGTTTCAAGCCTGGTAATCCTTTCAGCCACAGGCAAAGCCCGGTTAATACAGCCGGA
Organism: Trichocoleus sp. FACHB-40; assembly: GCF_014695915.1. Classification (GTDB taxonomy): domain Bacteria; phylum Cyanobacteriota; class Cyanobacteriia; order Cyanobacteriales; family FACHB-T130; genus Funiculus; species Funiculus sociatus. The sequence goes on along the minus strand of NZ_JACJPF010000044.1, from coordinate 153,585 downwards.
AAAGATAAATTTACCAGGTCAGGTATCCTACTGAGATACAATGCTCCTCCCAATCCCAGCAATGCGGCACCGAAGAGATTATTTTTGTCTGGCAATTGTTGCCACTGCTGTCGTTGCGTCCAGATAATATAGGCGGCGAAAGGTAAACCGATTAGACCGTGGCTGTAATATTCATGTTCAATGCTGATGTTTTTGTGCAGCCAGCCATCGTACCAGTACCAGATTAGGGGAGCGTACAATATCACCAGTAGACCGACGATGGCTGTCTCTACTAAGTAGCGTTCGATGGCAATGGGATTTTTTCGTTCAATGTGCATGATTTTACTTTGTTAGTTATTTTCTTTTTTTTTAACGCAAAAAATGCAAAGTTATTCTCTGCCTACCTTTGCATTTTTTGCGTTAAAATTCATGATTTTTTCTAAACACAGAGGCTGTGCAAGGCATCAACGACTTGATCGATTTGGGTGTCGCTGATGCCGGGATACATGGGTAAGGATAAAATTTCTTGGGCTAGGGTTTCGGCTTGGGGGAAGTCTCCCATGCGATAACCCAAATTCTCAAAGGCTGGTTGAAGATGGCAGGGTATGGGGTAGTGGATTCCAGTTTGAATGCCAATGGCTGCTAGTTTGTCTTGGATGGTTTGCCTGTCGAGGAGGCAGGGTTCGGTAATCCGGACGACGTAAAGGTGATAAATGTGACCTTTGCCGCTTTGGTTTTGCATGGGGAAAATTCCCATGCTACGCAGTGGTTCAAGTAAGGTGTCGTATTTGGCAGCAGCTTGGTTGCGTGAGGAGTTCCAGTCGGCAAGATGGGGGAGTTTGATGTTGAGTACGGCTGCTTGTAGGGTATCGAGTCGGCTATTGGTTCCAGGTTCGGTGTGATAATATTTGCGGGAGGAACCGTAGTTGCGGAGACTTCGCATTTTCTGCGCCACTGCTTCATCGTTAGTAATAACCATGCCTCCATCCCCCAATGCGCCTAAGTTTTTACTGGGGTAGAAGCTAAAGGCTGCTGCTTTGCCAACGGAACCACCGCGATAACCTTCTCTTTCAGCTAGGTGTGCTTGGGCTGCGTCTTCAAATACGATCAGGTTATGGGCATCGGCAAAGTCTAGCAATTGGCGCGGCGATACCATTTGTCCGTAGAGATGTACGGGAATTATTGCCTTGGTTTGGGGAGTAATGGCTTTTTCTGCGGCTTTGAGGTCAATTAAGGCGGTTTGGGGGTCGCAATCAACTAAAATCGGTTTGGCACCAGCGCGGATAACGCCAATCAAGGTGGCGATGAAGGTGTTGGTAGGTAAGATTACTTCGTCACCAGTACCAATGCCACAGGCTTCTAATCCGAGAGCGATCGCATCTGTTCCCGAAGCTACCCCAATACCATAAGATACTCCGCTGTCTGACGCAAACGCCGCCTCAAACTCAGCTACAGCCTTACCTAGTATAAAATCTCCCCGCTGGATTACACCCCGCACCGCCTCTTCCATCTGAGTTTGAATTGGCTGGTGTTGAAGCTGAAGATCCACAAAGGGAATTGTTGTAGTCGTAATGTTCATGGCGTTGGGTAATTAATGTTAGGGGTAGTTCTAGAAACAATTTTCCTGAAGATCCCTGATAATCTGCCACACTAATGCGTTTGGCTGTATCTACAGTGCTTGTTGAGCGAAAGGCTTACTTTTTTAGAGTAAGTTTTTTACTGTTTGCCCAGCTAAATACCAGTTTAAGCGATACTCTTACTTCATAAATGAAGATAAAGTAAAGCTTTTTACATTGACAAGATTAACCAAATCAGCATTGAATTATCTCAACTAATTTTAATCAATGTTTATTTTTGAGGTATTTAAAGATATTTTCCAAATATAAAAAGGGCTAATTAGACTATTAGTAAGAAGCTCCATCTGACAAGCTGCTATAAGATCGTCTTTTATTGCCATTTTGTATTTTATTGAATGGAATAATATTTTACGGATATCGTTAAGCATATAGGCAAAAAAAGCTAGAGGTCTTTGCCAAGGTTTAACGCTCAACATCCGAGTTCGGTGGCGGCTCAAACCAATGCCGCGACATAGTTTGATGAGATATTCTTTCTCTAAACGCCAGTGAGGTATGCGATGGTAAAGACACATTTGGGGGTTATACCAAATTTCCCATCCAGCTTGTTGAATATGTAACAGCGCTTCCAAATCTTCTCCGGCAAGCATACTATTTCCAATTCGCCCATGAAGAATAAACTGCTGGGGAACATTTTCCAGCCAAGCTTGGCGACGTACAACTAATCCAGCCCCAGGCGGCAATAACTTTTTGTGTGGTTCGTATAGCAGAGCATTTGCACCTCTGTCAGTTACTGCCAGTAGTGGCGCAATTCTCTCAAAGTTTTCTGGGGGTGTAATTTCAAATTCGCCATAAATGCGACTGCCATAACCGCCAACTTTTGGGCGATCGCGCCCAAAATTGTAGGCTCCCCAAACCCATGTCGGTGTCGGTAAGTTATCGTCATCCAAAAACCCAACAAATGTGCCTTTGGCTTCTTGGATTGCACGTTGGCGGGCAAAAGCTAATCCTTGGCGGGGTTCAAAACAATACTTCAAAGGATAAACTTTAGACCAGTTGGCTTGGTAGTCTTGAACGACTTTTGCTGTATTGTCAGTGCTGTTATTGTCAATAACCAGAATTTCCCAGACAAAGTTCTGGGTATGAGTTTGCGATCGCAATCTGTCCAGAACTTCCGGTAAGCGGGTTTCCCCGTTATAGGTCGGGATGGCGACTGTAAAATCAACTAACATCCTCTTTCAGAAAATCTCATATAAGGGGTCTTCCTTCAGAGGTATTACATCCCTCTGCTGGGTGATGCTCCTCTATGTCTCTAAGTATGCCCGAAAATAATGGTTAAAGTAGCAACCCGATGAGTAAAAATTTAGCAATGCAAATTGCCAACATTGTAGACAGTTGCTGCCCCCCGCCCAGGAAACCGCAGTAACTTAAAACAAATCTTAAATATCTTTAGACAGCACTTGTCAATTTCAAAGATCAATCGCGATCGCCATCGGTCGCAAATCGACCCTCAAAATGTGGCTGGGCGGTTGAAGGAAATTGATGCCACGATTAAACTGAGTCTTGTTACTCACCTAGAGGCGTTAGGTAAGCTTAGGGTGTGCTGCGGGCGCGACAGGTTTAACCGAGTATAACTGGACTGATGGCGGCGGAAATTCCAGATTGCGATCGCCAGAACTGCACAAGCGATCGCAGTACGATTCATCACAATCCCTCTATGGCAACTTATGGCGAGATAATCGCACCATTAAACTCAGTAAAGCGGGCAGCATCAGCTAATCATCTGGGTGAGAGTGTCTGTTTAAAACCCTAAAACTAAACTATGAGCATTCAGGTGGAAACGACTGTAAATAGTATTCTCTCCGTTTTGCAGCTTCCGATGCAGCAGGTAGAAGAAATTGTTGTCCTTGCACATAAAATTTTAGAAAATAATTTGCTTCCTCAGCAATTTAACCTACAGCCTAAGCGAATTGTTGGCTTAATCTTTGAACAGCCTAGTCATCGAACTAAAAATTCCTTTTCTTCAGCAGCTATGTGGCTTGGTGCCAACATTCTTGATTTATCCGACAGCTACAGAGATAGCCGCTTAAGGGGTGAATCTCTCAGTGATTTTTGCCATACAGCTGAATGTTATGTCGATTGTTTAGTGGTTCGTTCTTCCAACTCGGAATTAATTACCCAAATCAACGAACTGGTAAAAATTCCTGTCATCAATGCTGGAAATGGTCATAACGAACATCCAACTCAGGCTATAGCAGATTTTTCGGTAATCCAGAAGAATTGTCCTGACCTCAAAAATTTAAAAATATCTTTGATTGGTTGCTTACAAACAAGCCGTTGTGCTAATTCACTTGCTTTATTATTAGCACCATTGCAACCTAGAATTTTGATGATTTGTCCTAGTGAGTTAGCACTGAAGCAAGAATATCAATCCATTGCCCAAAATCGCGGTGCTACATTTCAGCACAGCCTTAGTCTGTCAGATGCACTAAATGATGACGTACTATATTTTACTGGCGGTACATTCTTAGAGGATTTCGCCGATATTTCAGAATATGAACGCTATCATCAATGGTTTACCTTTCCCTTGGCATTTCTCAAGGATTTGTCACCCCAAGCAACGATTCTTCACCCTTTACCTCGTGGGTTTGAGTTGTCAAGTGATGTAGATAATGACAGGCGAGTAGGCATATTCGATCAGGTACGCCACGGGCTTGCGGTTCGCAAAGCGATTCTTGCTAATTTGCTGGGTACGATGCCATAAAAAAATAGTATTAAAGAGAATTGAATTGCGTGATTTGGATGGCTCACCAGCGCGCCGAAAGCACTTCACCAAACTTTATTCAAATTCAACTCAAATCCTGGCAGTACGTCCTCGCCAGATACAGTTGTGGGAGACTGCAACACTTCTACATCTTGCCCTGGACGGTAAATTTCCACTTGCTTAGTTTTCGGGTCAATCAGCCATCCTAAGCGAACGCCGTTGTCAATATATTCCTGCATCTTTTCTTGCAGCTTTTTGAGGGAATCACTATTAGAGCGCAATTCCACCACAAAATCAGGGGAAAGGTGGGAAAACTGTCGCTGCTCCTCCTCAGTCAGAGCTTCCCACCGCTCGTTACTCACCCAGCTGGCATCCGGCGACTTGACAGCTCCATTAGGCAGGGTAAACCCGGTTGAGGACTCAAAAGTTACACCCAAGCCCCTCTGTCGATTCCACAGCCAAAGTTCGCCATAAAGGTCGCCGTTCCGCTTGCCTGTCCAGGGAGTTGTTGGGGGCATGAAAATGACTTCTCCAGTAGCTGCGCGTTCCATTCGCAAGTCTTGATTCGCTTGACAAAGTTCAACAAACCCCTCAGATGTCAGGTGGGGAATATTCAGCGTGATGGCGTTCATAGGCTTTCCGAGTTATGCCTGAGTCTGTGAACTAAATTATAAAGGTTGCACAATTTCAGATGACAGTCTCGGTAGGGAGATGCGATCGCATTTTCACTTCATTCATCAAGCAAAAGCGCGATCGCATCTGCAACTTATCCCGCACAATTTGGGGAAGAGTGAAGTGCGATCGCGTTTTTAATGACCTAGCAGTTTATCTCGCAGATGCTTGATGCGATCGCGATATTTCGCCGCTTCCTCAAATTGCAAATTTTTCGCCGCATCTTTCATCTGTGCTTCCAGTTGAGTAATCAACTCTGGAATATTCTCTAAAGGCAAATCGTCCGCCTGTTCATAGATTTCTTCCAACTGTTGAGAATTCAGCCGCCGCGAGACATCTAGGTAAGCCAGAATTGAGTTATTGACTTTTTTGATAATCGGTTGGGGTGTAATATTGTGCATTCGATTGTATGCACTCTGAATTCCCCGCCGCCGATCGGTTTCGTCAATGGCTTTCATCATGCTATCGGTGAAATTATCAGCATAGAGAATAGCTTGACCCCGGACGTGACGCGCCGCACGACCAATAGTTTGAATAAGCGATCGCTCTGCGCGTAAGAAACCCTCTTTATCAGCATCCAAAATCGCCACCAGAGAGACTTCTGGCAAATCCAAACCCTCTCGCAGCAAGTTAACCCCAATCAGCACATCAAACTTACCCTCTCGCAAATCCTGCAAGATTTCGATCCGCTCAATTGAGTTAATCTCCGAGTGCAAATATCTTACTCGAATCCCCCGATCTTGCAGATACTCGGTTAAATCCTCCGCCATGCGCTTAGTTAAAGTGGTGACTAGCACCCGTTCGTGCTTGTCAATCCGATCTTTAATCTCACCCAGCAAATCGTCAATTTGTCCTTCCGTTGGACGCACAAAAATTTCTGGATCGAGTACGCCAGTCGGACGGATCACCTGTTGTACTACCCGATCCTCTGACTGTTCGATCTCCCAGTTACCGGGAGTCGCAGAAACAAAAATACACTGATTCACCTTCTCCCAAAACTCCTCCGACTTCAGAGGACGGTTATCAGCAGCGCTGGGTAGGCGAAAACCATGCTCAATCAGCACCTTTTTTCGTGCTTGGTCGCCATTGTACATCCCCCGGATTTGCGGGACGCTGACGTGAGATTCATCCACCACCAACAGCCAATCTTTGGGAAAATAATCAATCAAGGACTCTGGCGGCTCTCCCGCACGACGACCTGCTAAATGTCGGGAGTAGTTCTCAACGCCGTTGCAATATCCTACTTCCCGCAACATTTCCAAATCGTAGCGAGTGCGCTGATCTAGTCGTTGCGCCTCTAGTAATTTCCCTGCTTTTTCTAATTCTTCCAGCCGATCCTTGAGTTCTTGTTCAATATCGTTGCAAGCGGCTTCGAGTCTGTCTTCTGGGGTGACGAAGTGACGCGCTGGATATACATTCAAAGCATCCATGCTCTGAAGAATTTCGCCTGTCACCGGGTCAACGTAGCGAATCGCATCAATCTCATCCCCGAAAAATTCTACCCGGATAATTCGGTCTTCGTAAGCGGGGCCAATCTCCAAGACATCACCCCGAACGCGGAAACGTCCTCGTCCGATTTCCATGTCGTTGCGACTGTATTGCACTGAGGCTAAGTCTCGCAACAACTCGCGTTGATTGACTTCCATTCCCATTTTTAGGGGAATCGCCGCTTTCAGGTATTCCGAGGGAATCCCCAAACCGTAAATACAGCTGATGGAAGCAACGACGATGACATCTCGACGTTCAAAAAGCGATCGCGTCGCCGAATGTCGCAGCATATCAATCTCGTCGTTGATGGCTGCACTTTTCTCTATATATGTGTCGGTGACGGGAATATACGCTTCTGGCTGATAGTAGTCGTAGTAACTGACGAAATACTCCACCGCGTTATGGGGAAAGAATTCCCGCAACTCATTACACAGTTGTGCGGCTAAGGTTTTGTTGTGCGCCAGAACTAGCGTTGGCTTAGCTACTTTGTCAATAACCGCTGCTACTGAGAATGTTTTTCCGGTTCCCGTCGCTCCCAGTAGGGTTTGGAAGCGATCGCCTCTTTGTACGCCTTGAGTCAGTTGCGCGATCGCTTGCGGCTGATCGCCTGTCGGTTTAAAGGGAGCTTCCAGACAAAATTGCGCCATACAGTGTTAAAAAAATCACTTTTTGTGCAAAGGGAGTCTTAGCGATCGCTAGACACCACTCTCTTATGGTAGCTATTTGCTCAGTCGATGCCGGGAAGTGGAAGGGACTGGGGATTAGGGACTGGAGACTGGGGATTGGGAAAAGGTCTTACTTCCTCACCAATTCCTCATCCTCAGTCCTTTTTTAATACTTTTTTACCATTGATATTTTCTATATACAACCATCAAAATATCTATAGTTTTCTATGTTTTTTTAAATTACACTCAGATTAACAGGATAAATCCAAACTTCGGAATTTTTCTACATTATTGGCGCAGTCACTTAACAATTGAGAGGCGTGAAATTATGAGCATTACCAGCACTGCTAAAGTGAAAAATCCTACCCAAGCTAAGATTGCCAATCCTAAACTTAAAGGAGAAAGCACAGTTCAAGTCGATAATGTTAAAATTCAAGAAAGCCAAAATCTGAATAAAGACAACAAGACGAAAGTCATCCCTTTACCCGCGCCAGCCGAATCCTCAGATTCCAATCACCTAGCAATTCCAGGTAACTTTCAGATTTCTGACACAATTAATCTGGCGGGTATTCGTCCAATTGCTTCCAGCGATTTGCGAGTTCTTGAAACAGTCAATCTGGCGGGAGTTCGTCCAATTGCGTCAAGTAACCTGCAAGTTTCTGAAACCATCTCCTTGATGGGACGTCCAATTACCTCCAGTAGCTTGCAAGTTTCTGAAACCATTTTAATGTCTGGTCTTCGTCCAATCGCTTCAAACTATAGCGAGGATGACATTCTTATTGGTTATCTGGATTAAACCAGAAAGTAATAGTTACCTCTTTAAAAACCCGGTTTCTTTAGCAAACCGGGTTTTTAATATCTACAATTGAATCATTATGCGGACTCTGCTGTGCGCCGAGTGAGCTGACATCTATCTTTAGAAATATCAATTAATCAGCCTTTGAGCATATATAAAGAGTAAGAAATATTGATCCCCACCTAGTATGTCTGGCGACAGAAGGCTATGTAAAAATTTTTAGATACATTTAATACATAAGCAAAAAGATAGCGGTGTAAAAATCAACGCATCTTCAAAATTAAAGCTGTAAAAAAAATAGGGAGAAGGAAAATGAGTGTAGAAGATAGAGCAAAAGCAACTGGCAAAAATATTGAAGGGAAAGCCCAAGAAGCACTAGGCAATCTTACAGGCGATCCAGAAGATAAAGCCGAAGGTAAAGCTAAGCAAGCTGAGGCTGAAGTTCGCCACACTGGTGAAGACCTCAAAGATAAAGCTAAAGATCTGATAGATCGGGCGTAAGTCCTACTGATGCAGGGTTTAGGTAGCAGCAAGGTTATCTAAACCCTGTAACAGGATTACCGCCAAGAAAACAACCGATAATTCTTTTAAAAACGCCATTTTTTTGAGGACAAGCCTATGAATTTATTTCAACAAAGCAAAAAATTTCTGACTGCATTAGTATTGGTATTGGTTCTGACCATTACCACCTCTTGTGCTGGTGCAACTCAGGTTAAGCAACCAACTTTACCATCTGCTGCTAATAGCCAAGGCAGTTATCAACTGTTAGAACGCGGTAGCACAGCAGCAGGTCAAGATTTCGGAAATTGGGTTGTGCAGACTGCGAAAGGATTGGTTAATGATGCTTACGTGCGCGATAACAACAAATTAGGGGTTGTAATTTCGCCGCAAGTGCGTCCAAATGAAGTTAAGGATTTATCCAAGTCTTTAGTTCAAGGATTCCACAAGAATTTCCCAAACCAGGATTTAACTGTTTTGATGTATGCACCTGATAAGAAACTGATTTTGACGGCGAAGTATGACGTTCAGTCAAAGCAGATTCAGTATCAAGGCGCATAGTCTAACAGGACATCAAAAAGCATCCTTATAGACGCTATAAACCGCGTCTCGACTCAAAATTTAATAAGTTTTTTCGTGATTGAACCAGGAGATAACAAAAATGACCAGTAGCGAACAATATAAGCGTCAAGTCATGAACGACTTAGCTGGGGGTAACAGCGAATCTCTTGAAGATGCTCCTAGCGATCCGACAAAGGATTATCAAAGTTTTGATGATTTTGCTCAGCGTTCCTCCAGAGATGAGCGTCGTCAATTGTTCGGACGTTCCCTGCATCCAAACAGCATTCCGCCAGCGCAGATGGAACCCGAACTGCAAAAAGCGATCGCGCAAATTAAACCTAACGAACGCGACGATGTAGCCAAGGAATTCTTCAAGCATTTGAAGCAAAGGGGATTAAGCGATCGCCAACTTGAGCAACAGTTGGGACTTTCTACCCATAACCCCAAGCACATGACTGCTGATGATGTCAGCAAACTGGCTTCCTTTACCTATCACAGCCACCCCGACATCTTCCAAGATGTACTAGCAGATCAGCCTGCGGTTGTCAAGTTTTTGAGCAATCCAATGGTTGCGGCCGTCTTTGGTATTGTGGCTGCTAAGTGGCTAAGCGATCGCAAGCACTAAAGCGATCTAAAACTGAATTAAACGTTGGTTGTTGAAACTTAGGCGATCCGAAAGCGATCGCCTTTTTTTGTATAGTTTCTACCTGCACTGTTTTTTCTTGTCGGTAGATGTAAGCGACGTTGTATCTACGATCGTAAGTTAATTTCATAAAATATTGTCCTTAAAAGAAGTGGACAATTACAGTGATAACTAACCAGTCTTCTTAGTTTTCTTTAATAGCAATAACCTCCACCTTCTTCGTACCATAAAACTTTCCTCTCCACTCGGCATTGAAGGGAAAGTTACGCCTAAACCCTGTTCGCTCTAATTGGGCAGGAAATGTTGTACCGCCTTCAACAGTGGTAATAACTTCTGCCTCAGTTGCACCACGCTCAATTAATATTGCCTGAGCATGAGGATGTAGCCTAACACTCACCTTTGTTAATTCCTTGAGATTCTATAAATTAGATTGCTCTTTTTTAGGAAGAAAACCGCCAAATCTTGATAGTGTCGTCCCCACTGCCACTAGCGAGTAGCTGCCCATCCGGGCTAAAGGCGATGGAATAAACCGGCTCGGAATGACCAGTGAGAGTGCATATTTCTTCGCCCGTACCCGAATGCCAAAGTTTGATAGTGTTGTCTTCACTGCCACTAGCCAGTATCTGCCCATCCGGGCTAAAGACGACGGAATAAACCGAGTCGGAATGACCAGTGAGAGTGCAGATTTCTTCGCCCGTACCCGGATGCCAAATCTTGATAGTGTCCCCACTGCCACTAGCGAGTAGCTGCCCATCTGGGCTAAAGGCGACGGAATCAACATAGTTGGCATAACGAGTGAGGAGAGTGCGGATTTCTTCGCCTGTACCCGGATGCCAAATCTTGATAGTGTCGTCCCCACTGCGACTAGCGAGTAGCTGCCCATCTGGGCTAAAGGCGACGGAAGCAACCGAGTCAGAATGACCAGTGAGAGTGCGGATTTCTTCGCCTGTACCCGGATGCCACAGTTTGATAGTCTTGTCACCCCTGCCACTACTAGCAAGTATCTGCCCGTCCGGGCTAAAGGCGACGGAAGAAACATAATTGGAATGACCAGTGAGGAGAGTGCGGATTTGTTCGCCTGTACCCGGATGCCACAGTTTGATAGTCTTGTCACTACTGCCACTAGCGAGTAGCTGCCCATCCGGGCTAAAGGCGAAGCAAGCAACCGGGTCAGAATGACCAGTGAGAGTGCGGATTTCTTCACCCGTACCCGGATGCCAAAGTTTGATAGTGTTGTCATCACTGCCACTAGCGAGTAGCTGCCCATCTGGGCTAAAGGCGAAGGAATTAACACAGTTGGAATGACCACTGAGAGTGCGGATTTCTTCGCCTGTACCCGGATGCCACAGTTTGATAGTCGTGTAACCACCACTAGCGAGTAGCTGCCCATCTGGGCTAAAGGCGAAGGAATTAACACAGTTGGAATGACTGAGCATCTGTACGCATCGCCAAGATTGATGCGGCTCCAGCCCTTTGTCTAACTTGGCAGGCTCCAGCCATTTGTCTAACTTGGCAATTAGTTCATCAAGTTTGTCATTTACTTCCGTTACTGTGGTACGCAGATCCCCGACCTCGCGGATGATATTTTTTTCCATATTATCCAGCCGACTCTCAAGCCTATCAGCCCAATCACCCATTTCGTCACGGACTTCGCGGATGATATTTTTTTCCATCTCACCCAGCCGACTCTCAAGCGCATCAGCTACATGAGCCATTTTGGTGTGGAACTCCTTGATGTCGGAACTGTCCCTCTGTAACGAAACTACAAAGCTTTGGGGATTAGTAATCTGTTCTGTAAGTTTCTCTACCGCAGCCTTTAAATCCGGTAACTCGTCTTCACTGCGTGGCATTAGCTTCACCTAAAATTACGATGAGCGGGGATTGATTGTCATCATCTCTGTCTTAACTTACAAGATACCTTTTGGCATACAGGAGAAGAAGGCGATCGCATTCTCCTCCATCTAACAACAAAAAAAGCCTGCGTAGGCAGGCTTCGTTCGCGTAGCCGCACCCTTCGAGAGTGCAGGAATAATTAATTAAATTAAACCTTAGCCAACTCAGGAGTCGGACGCTTACTATTACGAATACCTTCAATTGCTTCAGCGTAATCCTTTGCCTTAAACACAGCAGAACCCGCCACAATTGCATTAGCGCCAGCTTCCAAAACCTGCCAAGTATTGTTACCTTTCAAACCCCCATCCACTTCAATCCAGGGATCTAAACCGCGTTCATCGCACATCTGGCGCAGCTTCCGGATTTTCGGCACCATCTCTGGGATAAAACTTTGACCGCCGAAACCGGGGTTAACGCTCATAATTAATACCAGATCGCAAAGCTCCAGCACATACTCAATCAAATCCAAAGGAGTAGAAGGATTGAGAACGACACCAGCCTTTTTGCCCAGTTCCTTAATTTGTCCTAGAGTCCGGTGTAGATGCGGTGAGGCGTTGTGTTCCGCATGAACGTAGATATGATCAGCCCCTGCTTTAGCAAAATCTGCGACATACTTTTCTGGTTCCACGATCATCAGGTGGACATCCAGCGGCTTTTGTGTAACAGGACGAATAGCTTCTACAATCAGCGGGCCAATGGTGATATTGGGGACAAAGCGACCATCCATCACATCAATGTGAATCCAATCTGCACCAGCGGCATCCACCGCCCGGATTTCCTCTCCCAGCCTGCTGAAATCAGCTGATAGGATTGATGGAGCTACAACAATCGGCTTCTGGCTCATGGCTATTTATACTCTTTTGCGTCCTTGGGTTGTAATAAGTTTAACAAAAGATGTCGCAAGTCTTAAAAAATTGTGAAGTAATGCAATGCGTAATTTTATAGATTAGAACGCAGATTCAGAACCTCCCTAAAAAACGGGGGCAGTGGGGATCAAAACCTAAGTTCCATCATGTTATATCCCCCCACATCAGAACCCCCCTAAAAATGGGGGGCTAAGAAAAAATTGCACCGAAGCGTAAGTATCAATCAACCCTTCACACATTCATTGGAGAAGTTTCCTTGACGCAGCAGCAAATTGTCAAAAAACTGGCATGGCTTGTTTGGGGAATCAGTATTCCACTGATTACCGCACCTTCCTCACTGGCTAAAGATACCTCATCACTCGGAGAATCTGGCATTGATGTCCGCAAGCTGCACGCCCCTCCTTATAATTTATTGGGCCGAAAGATTGCTATTGGTCAGGTGGAAATTGGCAGACCGGGGCAATTTGGGTTAGATAAAACTGCGTCCAAGAAGCGAACTTTCTCCCTAATGCGAGTCTTTTATCGCGATACCCCAGCTAAAGCTGATAGCAATGTCGATGCTCATGCGGCAATGGTAGCGGGTGTGATGATTAGCTCGGATAAAGCTTTACCTGGAGTGGCACCGGAGGCACGACTATATTCTTCTGCTGTTGGCTCACCCCAGAAAGCAGGACAACCGGAGGAGTGTTTATCTGCTCAACACGTAGCACTGCAAAATGGGGGCGATGTCCGAGCGATTAATTTTAGTTTTGGCGAATCTTTGGAACGAGACTCGCGAACCGATCCGGTTTTGGATGGCAATGCTTTGTTAACACAATGTATTGACTGGTCTTCGCGGGTTCATGACGTGATTTATGTAATTGCTGGTAATCAAGGCAACGGCGGCATTCCCATTCCCACTGACAATTTTAATAGTGTGAATATTGCTTACACAATGCGCCGCCAGGATGTTTTTACTAAAGTGGACTTTGGCAATTTGAGTGCTGCACCCGTTGGTATTGGCAGGCGTTTGATTAACCGCGAAATTAATGTCGGGCCCCGCCGTTCGATTAATTTGGCAGCCCCGGGGAGCAATATTGATTTATTGAATCTGGAAGGAAAGGTTGATAGTGTCACGGGGACGAGTTTTGCCGCTCCCCATGTTACAGCGTCTGTGGCTTTGTTACAAGAATATGGCGATCGCCAGCTGCGAGCAAAACAGTCTAACTGGAGTTTAGATTCCCGCCGCCACGAAGTGATGAAAGCGGTGCTGTTGAACTCGGCGGAGAAAATCAAAGATAATGGCGATGGTTTACGCTTGGGAATGAGCCGCGATATTTTGACCAAGGATAACCGCAATTGGTTAGAATCTGATGCCTACAAAGACAAAAAAATCCCCTTAGATTTCCAAATGGGTACGGGACAATTGAATGCTTTTCGAGCTTATCAGCAATTTAGTCCCGGCCAGTGGAAACCTGATGCTGCACTCCCGCCGATAGGTTGGGATTACCGGACTGTAGAAGAGTCATCGTTTCAAGATTATGTGTTAGAACAACCGCTGCAACAAGGCAGTTTTGTCTCGGTTACGCTTGCTTGGGATCGCCTGGTGGAGTTGCAAGATAAAAATAAGAACCAGCGGTATGATGTTGGGGAAAGTTTTAGCGATCGCGGTTTAAACAACCTTGACATTTACTTGATGCGCGTCGAAGACGATGACATCAGCAAAAGTATCTGGTCTTCACAAAGCGATGTTGACAGTGTAGAACACATTTTTCAGGAAATTCCCGCCACTGGTCGCTACAAAATCCGCGTCCAGTATCGTCAGAAAGTTAATGAAAATACCCAGCCTTACGCTTTGGCTTGGTGGACTGTGCCGAAAAAATAAAAAGGACAAATTGCGCTTAGTCTAAATCGCCGGGTGATAAAGCAGCCCTAAATGATTCGTGAATGCGAGATACCCGACTTCTTTAAGAAGTCGGGTATCTGAACCGCTATCCGTTCACAACTAAAATAGGATTGCTATAATTTTTCAATCAGTTACTAAAACTGTAACAGATGGAACGTTTATGTTTTTTACCCGTCATTTTAGATATAAAGAATGTTATGGCAAAGCAACAAAATGAATCCGCAAATATTCAATCAAGTAAAAGCGATCGCATCTGCAAGTATCATCGTTTTGGGTTTAGTTGGATGGTCAACACTCAAAAGTCCTAATATAGCGATCGCTCGTCCCAATCAAGTGCAGGCACAGGTGTCTAAGAATAGTTCTGTAGAGCAAAAGCTGGTTGCTGCTAATACTAAATTTGGTTTCAAGCTGTTCAAGCAAATTCTGAAAAAAGACAGCGGCAAAAACGTTTTTATTTCGCCTTCTAGTGTAGCGATCGCTCTTGCCATGACCTACAACGGTGCCAGCGGTAAAACTCAACAAGCAATGGCGAACACCCTGGAAATCCAAGGAATGAGTTTACAGGAAGTAAACAGCTCCAATGAAGCTTTAAAAGCAATTCTAGAAAATCCAGACCCTCAAGTACAATTGACTATCGCGAACTCCCTTTGGGCAAGACAAGGAGTTTCTTTTAATCCGGAATTTCTCCAGAGAAATCGCCAATTTTATCAAGCAAAAATTACCAATTTAGATTTTAATAACCCAGATTCCCCATCTGTTATGAATAATTGGGTGAAGGAGAATACTCGCGGCAAAATCAATCAGATTGTAAATGGTTTAAGCTCAGACCAAGTGCTTTTCTTGATTAATGCTATTTATTTTAAAGGCATCTGGACAAATGAATTTGAGAAAGCAAATACAGTTAATAAACCTTTTTACTTAACAAATGGCGCTCAAAAGCAACATCCAATGATGTCGCGAACCGGAAAATATAAATATTATGAAACAGACCAGTTTCAGGCAATAAGTATTCCCTACGGTCAAGAAAGACTGAGTTTTTATATATTCCTGCCAAAACAAAAGTCTAACCTGACAGCTTTATATCAACAACTCAACACTGAAAACTGGGAGCAATGGATGAACAAGTTCACAATGCGACCAGGATTTATTCAAATGCCTCGCTTCAAAATGGAGTACGAAACTTCCTTAGCAGAGTCCCTAAAAGCGTTAGGTATGGAGTCTGCTTTTGACTCAAAAGCCAATTTTACTCAAATGAGTTCTATCCCACTCCAGCTTAACCAAGTCAAGCATAAAACCTTTGTAGAAGTAAACGAAGAAGGCACCGAAGCAGCAGCAGTAACTTCCGTAGGCGTAGTGACCTCAATGGCGCGTAGGCCAGAAGAACCGTTCCGAATGATTGTAGACCGCCCGTTCTTCTCTTGCATTAGAGATAATCAAACTGGAACCGTTCTATTTATGGGGTCTATTGTGGAACCGCAATGAAAGAAATTGACTTGTTGGACAATAAAAACATCAGTAGGGACGAGCTGGAAACCCCACTCTACCAACTATTTATTTATTTGATGCCTGTGATTGGCTTTTTCCCGGCGCTGTGGACGCTTTACCGAAGGGAGGGTAATCGACAACAACAAACCGTGAGCCGACTTTCCGTGACGCTGGCTATGGCTTGGCTGATGGCATACATTTTGGTAGGTGCTGGAGTTGCCCAAACTTCCGAGTTTTTGACCTTGCGCTTATTATTTATCAATAGCCTGCTGACATCGGGTTACTTTTTAGTCAGTTTATGGTTGATGGTGCGTCTATGGCAACGTAAATCGGTGCGTCTTCCGGGTATTAGTCAAATCGCTGAGGGTGTTGTTCGCAAACGCTTATCCTAAATAGCTTTTAGCCTCATTTTGGAATCAAGCCACGTCCCTCTTTTCGTTTCCAACCAGAGATTGGGGATGAAAAAAGTAGAAGCGATCGCCTGCTTATTATTTACTTGGAATCGGGTTATTCTGGTAGCCTAAGTATCTCAAGGGGATAAATTTGAAACTCTTGCCAACCTTTGCCTGATTTATCAACAAATCGGTGGAAAAACTGCTATGAGTGTTCTAGTGCAATTTGCGTAGGAACGGTATTTTTTTTACCTAAATGTCCGCCCCCCAGATTGCTCGATTATGCGCCCCTGTATTTATGGCAGATTTGTGCTAATTTTTTAGCGTGTGTGAGGAAGTCAGTGTCAGCTCGAAAAATTCCTGAAAACCGCCCTTGGGGGCAAAAAAACGGTCAACAAAGCCCAAGAAAGCCAGCTCCCAAAGGGAATCAGGTGAGCTGGCTTTGGCTGGGGTTGGGTTTGAGTGGGGTAGCAATGTTGTCAGCGACTGCGGGAGCAATGCTTGCAGTGTCGCTTTCAAGTACGCCTTTGCTGCAAAGTCAACTGAGTCCTGATGAAGCGGCTGTATTTGATGGCGATCGCATCTCCCGCACCAGTATGCGATTACCAGAACTAACCCGCCCTGTCAATATCTTAGTTATGGGAATAAAGGTTATCTCTTCAGACCTGGATAACCCTCCCCCAGAAACCCAAAATTTGGGATACCACGCCTTAGTAAACTCTTTCGAGGGTCTGTCGGATACCATGCTCCTGTTGCGGTTTAATCCGGAGGCGCAAAAAATAGCTGTTCTCTCCATCCCACGGGATACCCGCACCTATGTGGAAGGAGTCGGCATGACCAAGATTAATGCTGCTAATGTTGAAGGGGGGCCAGCGCTGAGCGCTAAGACAGCCAGCGAACTCCTGAGCGGAGTCGGAATTGATCGCTACATCCGAATTAACGTTCAAGGGGTAGAAAAACTGGTAGATGCCTTGGGTGGTGTCACCGTTTACGTTCCCAGAGACATGAAGTATCAGGATGACTCCCAGCACCTTTACATCAACTTGAAGGCGGGAAAACAACATCTCAATGGCAATCAGTTGCAGCAATTTCTGCGCTTTCGCTATGACAAGTATGGGGATATTGGTAGGATTCAGCGACAGCAAATGGTGATGAGGGCGCTGATGGAACAAGCACTCAATCCCACAACTCTTGCCCGGATGCCAAAAATTCTCTCAGTTATTCAGTCCCATATTGACACCAATTTGACTGTGGAGGAGTTGCTGGCGCTAGTTGGTTTTGGCGTGAAGACAGAACGTTCCCAGGTGCAAATGTTAATGGTTCCTGGTGATTTTAGTGGGAACGGACAGCGTGAGGTAAGTTACTGGTTGCCAAACCGCCGTCGCATTCAGACGATGATGGCGCAGCACTTCGATCAGGGTTTGGACGGCGGCGAAGCAAATGACCCTGCTTATATGCGGGTAGCAATTCAAGATAGCACTGGTAATATGAGGGCTGTCCAATCCTTGATCGAAAAGCTCCGGGAAGCTGGCTACCAGAACGTTTATGTGGACGAGCCGTGGCCGGAACCGTTGCGGGTGACGCACCTAGTGGCGCAGCAAGGAGACGGCGACAGCGCTCAAGCTATCAAGCGATCGCTTGGATTCGGAGAAGTGCGCGTAGAAAGCACAGGCAACTTGGTTTCCGATATCACTATCCAGCTGGGTGAAGACTGGTTACAAAGGCAATCTCGTCGGGATTCATATTAATTGGGGACTGGGAATTGGGAATTGGAAGGACTCTTAGCCAGCCCCCAGTCCCCAATCCCCAGTCCCTATTCCCCAGACCCCATTATCCAATCCAGCAAAATCGGATTAACCAACTCTGGCGCTTCATCTTGTGGACAATGCCCGACACCTTCTATAGGAATGAACTTTTCCACTTTGGGATAATTAGCCAACTTTCGCCCCAGTTCTATAGGCTCCCAAGGGTCATCCGTTCCCCAGAGCATGATCGCCGGACAAGGCAAAAGCGGCAGTAAATCTTCAGGTAGTGGCCCTTGGGAATAGCGCGTAAAGGCTACAAAAACGTCCACAGCACCCTCATCAAAGGCAGGAGCCATGAGCATATCTACCAGTTCATCTGTGACGGCTTCCGGATGCTTATAGGCTTGCAGGAGAACCTTACGCACTACTTTCGGTTTGGCAAGTTGGCTAAAGAACAGTTTGCCAATCCACTTTACTGACAGCAGTTGTTGAACTATCGGTGCGCCAAAGCTGCGATACCAGGGCAGTTGAGCGCGTTTGCGATCGTGTAGCAGTCGCAGGGAACAGTTAAGTAAAGCAATTTTTAAGGCAATATCCGGATTATCCACTGCTGCTTGCATGACAACAATACAGCCGATGGAGTTACCGATTAAATAAGCCTCTCCTCCCACAACCTCGCGGCAAAAATCAGCGAGTTGCTGTCCCCAGGTTTCAAAGGTGTAGGAAATCGGATTTCCTGGTGTGGGTTTAGCTGAACCGCCAAAGCCAATTAAATCAATAGCATAGACGCGGCAAGTTTGCGCTAGGACGGGGATGTTTTTGCGCCAGTGTCCCCAAGATGCGCCAAAGCCATGCACTAGCACAACTGGCGACCCTTGGGTTCCTTGGGTTTGGTAGCAAATGGGAAAGCCCCGCCAAGTCCAAGTTTTCGTGACGATTTTGGCTGTGGTGGGTGCGATCGCGCTAGGGTCGGAAGATAAGGTCATGGGAGGCGTATCTTTAAATTTCCATCCCCGATCGGGATTTATCGGCTTCCTTTATTTTACTTTCTTCAACTCTTCTATGTACTTACGCACTTTTTAGCAAATAAATAAAAAAGATCCGTAAAAACTCTGATGCTATGTGTAGACACAACTGATAATTATGCGGTGTAAGAAAGCAAAGGGGAAACAAGGTAGAGGGAACAAGGCTTTTACTCTTTTGTCTTGTCTCGAATCCCCAATCCCCAATCCCCGATCCCCTAGTCCCCAATTTTTTCGCTGTGGATGCAGTTAAAGCGGGGAGTATGTCAGTATCTAGATTGGGGAATCGTTGACGCAATTTATTTTGTTGATGAATATGGTGCAAACTTCTACCTCTGTTCTGCCATTCCTGGGCCCTGATGTAGCAACAACCTATGATGCTGCACAGGTGGTCATTCTCCCAATCCCCTACGAGGCGACAACAACCTATCACCGGGGATGCGAAAACGGGACAGATTCCATTCTGGAAGCTTCTCAACAAGTGGAATACTACGATGAGGAGCTAGATGCGGAAACTTGGCGAGACATTGGAATTTACACTTACGAATCTATCGCGGACACACGCAATGGTAGCTCGGTTTCATCCGAGGCAATGCTAAAAGTCACCCCTGATACCGTGTCTAAGCTGATTGCGGATGGTAAGTTTGTCATCGGTTTGGGTGGCGAACATTGCAAACCGGCTAGAAGCTACTGCTAACTAGCTACATTCCTTTTCTAATCTGTTGTGTTCCAATTGTTGATTCATTAAGGCTTGTGCAAATGAGTGTGATGGAAAAAACTGGCACTCCCATTGGTAGTTATGCTCCGGATTTTGAACTGCCAGGGATCGATGATAAAGTACACCATTTATCCCGTTATTTAGAGAGATATCGGGCTATATGTGTCGTTTTCATGTGCAATCACTGTCCTTACGTGCAGTTGTATCTCGATAGGCTAATAGAGATTCAAGCCGAGTTTCAAGAACGAGGATTTACGCTGATTGGCATCAATGCTAATGATGCTTTCCAGTATCCTGAAGATAGCTTTGAAAACATGAAAAATTTAGCAGCAGATCAGCTGAATTTCCCCTATCTGCGCGATACAACGCAGGATGTTGCTCGTTGCTTCGGAGCAACAAAAACACCGGAAGTTTACCTGATAGACAATGCAGGTATACTCCGCTACCGCGGGGGAATTGACGATAATCCCCAAGAGCCAGAAGCAGTACGGGTGCATTATTTGCGAGATGCGATCGCCTGTTTGCTGCAAGGCAATACAATTACTCCAGAGTCCACTGATGCCGTGGGTTGCTCGGTAAAGTGGCGTAATTAACACCCCACTGCCGGATTGGTGGTAGTAGCTAACAAGAGTTAAATTTGCCGAATCATATCCCAAACTACTCCGCTACTGCTATCTTATGGTGGAGGTAATTGGAGTGAGAAAATAGTGTCTGCATGGGGATAACTTATCGACGAATTTTACTCAAGCTTTCCGGTGAAGCTTTGATGGGCAACCTGGGCTACGGAATCGATCCGATGGTGGTTCAGGAAATCGCGACCCAAGTCGCAGAAGTCGTGGCAAGTGGCGTTCAGGTAGCTATTGTCGTGGGTGGCGGCAATATCTTTCGCGGCGTGAAAGCAGCATCGGCGGGGATGGATCGGGCGACAGCAGACTACATTGGCATGATTGCCACAGTGATGAATGCGATGACCTTGCAGGACTCTCTAGAGCAAATTGGGGTGCCAACGCGAGTGCAAACCGCGATCGCTATGCAAGAAGTCGCAGAACCTTACATCCGGCGGCGTGCTATTCGCCATCTCGAAAAAGGACGGGTGGTGATTTTTGGGGCTGGATCGGGAAACCCCTTTTTCACCACCGACACCACAGCTGCCTTACGAGCAGCGGAAATTGATGCGAATGTAATTTTTAAGGCGACTAAAGTAGACGGGATTTATGATTCTGACCCCAAGCTGAACCCGCAAGCTCATCGCTATCAGAGCATTACCTACGGACACGTTTTAGCTAACGATCTGCGGGTGATGGATAGTACAGCGATCGCCTTATGTAAAGAAAACAATATCCCGATTATGGTGTTTGATTTATCGGTTCCGGGAAATATTCGCCGAGCCGTTATGGGAGAATCTGTCGGAACAATTGTCGGAGGTTTTTGTGAAGTTATCTGACGCTGAAAGCAACATGAAAAAGGCAGTTGAATCAACTCAACGGTCTTTTAATACCATTCGGACGGGACGAGCCAATGCTAGTCTCCTCGACAAAGTAATTGTGGAATACTACGGTTCCCCAACTCCTATCAAATCCTTGGCAAACATTAGTACGCCGGATGCGACTACGATTACAATTCAACCTTTTGACCGTAGCAGCCTAAACTTAATTGAAAAAGCCATTTCGCTGTCGGATGTAGGCTTAACGCCAAACAACGATGGCTCCACGATTCGGCTGAATATTCCGCCATTGACAAGCGATCGCCGCAAAGAATTGGTGAAAATAGCAGCAAAGTATGCCGAAGAAGGCAAAGTCTCTATTCGCAACATCCGCCGCGATGCCGTTGACTCGATTCGCAAACAGGAAAAAAATAGTGAACTTCCCAAGGATGAAGCGCGAGATTTGCAAGAAAGCGTTCAGAAGTTGACTGACAAGTACATCGCCAGAGTTGACGAACTACTAGCAGAAAAAGAGAAAGATATCACCACTGTTTAAAGTGATTAGTCATTAGTCATTAGTTATAGTGAAGGACTAAAGACTAAATTTAATTAGTCAAAAGTTCTAGCAAAAAACTAAGGACTAAAGACTAAAACTTATGCAGGCACAAACACTTGTCCATCTAGGCTCGGACGGACAAGGTAGGCAACGTGCATGGGGTAGCCTTGGGAATAAATCGCATCCACGTACCGCAGGGCAGTTTCTCGGTTCGTGCAGGCGCGTAAAATTTTCTCGTTACCGTTGGCGTATTGGATGCGTACTTCCCACATAAGTCTTGACCTCACAGTAGTAAATGCACAGCTTTATCTTGTTTTTAATTTTATGAAGCTTTCATGAACCAATCCTATAAATTATAGGCAATTTTGCACTCAGTGAAATTGATGAATTTATTAAAGATGGCGATCGCGTTGTCTATCGGCAAGTTTAAAAGCAATTAATCGCTTACGTAGTTGAAAACACGGAATTGATTGGGCAAATAAAAGCACAATATAATATCCAAACAGCGATCGCTATGCTAAAAAGCTTGAAAGCATTAGATTGTAGGCTTTTTACTGGAACAGGGAAATTACGCAAATAGCCAGTTAGCACCCAAAGCAACTAAGCTTTAAACCAGTGAGTACAAGAGTGAGGATGATAATTCCATTGCGTGCCAATATACTCCTACGGGCTAAGCCAACCAAGTCTGCGTAGGCAGGCTAAAATTCTTAAGACCGTGCAGGCGATATTTGCTTGCCTAGCATCGGCCCTTTAGAGTGTCCAAAAGTGGGATGCACCTATGAGAATCTAAATTCTCCTTCCAGCCTCAAATTCAAGTGCGTTCAGGAGCAAAAATTAATACGATGTTTGACTGTATTATTGTCGGCGCTGGCCCAGCAGGTGGAACCGCAGCTTATCACTTAGCGAAGCGGGGACGCTCAGTTTTAGTTATAGAAAAAGAATCTCTGCCTCGATACAAACCTTGTGGAGGTGGCGTTTCGCCAGCAGTTGCCGAGTGGTTTGATTTTGACTTCTCCCCCGCCATTTCCCTGAAGGTGAACACGATTCGCTGCACATGGAATATGAAAGATCCGGTGGAAACAGAACTGAATACGCCAGAACCAATATGGATGGTGCGGCGAGACGTTTTCGACCACTTTCTTATCCAGCAGGCGCAGCAACAGGGCGCAGAACTTAGAGACAATACGGAAGTGACGGGAATTGAGTTTAAGAACGACGCTTGGCAAGTCAACACGGCAAACGGCCCGGTACAAGGTCGTTATTTAATTGCTGCCGATGGAGCCAAAGGGCCAATGGCTAAGTGGCTGGGCTTTAAAGAGCGCAAACGCCGTCTGGCTGGCGCTTTGGAGGCAGAACCAAAGGCACAAGTAGAAAACGGTCACATCGCTCATTTTGAATTTGGGATGGTCAAAAATGGCTATATCTGGAATTTTCCCAAAGCCGACGGCTATTCTATCGGGATTGGCAACTTCCGAGGCAGCGACCCGCAAGACTTTAAGAGCCTCCTAGCTGAGTATGCCACGCTGTTTAATGTTGATGTCAAAACCAGCAAGCAGTACGGTCATCCTTTGTGCTTGTGGGACGGCGATCAAAAGCTGCATACCCAAAATGCAGTTTTAGCTGGAGAAGCTGCTTGTGTCGTCGATCCGTTTACGGCTGAGGGAATTCGTCCCTCGATGTTTAGCGGTTTGAAGGCAGCAGAAGCAATTGATAAAGCTGTGGGAGGCGATCGCAATGCTTTGGAAGGATACACCAATGCGATCGCTCAAGAATGGGGATCTGACATGGTGTGGGCGCAACGTTTAGCAGGAATTTTCTACAGAATTCCTGGTATCGCTTATAAAGTTGGTGTTAAGCGCCCCGGTGCTGCTGAAAAAATGGGTCAACTGCTATGCGGGGAAAGCCGTTACTCAGAAGTGGCTGATCGTGCCATTAAGCGACTGAGTAAGAGTATGATCCCCGGTATGGGCGGCTAAATTTTTTTTTGCGGTCGTATTTTTTATGGCTGATGGTTTGCTAGGAACTATCAGCCATAAACCATGAATAATTTCAATTTGTTCTTGTGTTATATTGGGGCTTTCCTCTAGAAACTCGATAGTTATGTCTTCTAGGACTGCAAATTTATCCAGGTTTGGGCTTTCGATTGCGGTAGCCGGATTCGTAGGCTTCCTGATGGTGGGTTGTGGCAACTCACAGGCTGATGCCAAAAAGTATGTAGACTCAGGAAATGCTCTTGTTGAGCAAGGCAAATTATCGGAAGCGATCGCTGACTACAATAAAGCAGTCGAAATTAATCCCAAAGATGCAGAAACTTACGATAAATTGGGAACTGCTTTAGTTCAAGAAAATAAGTTACCAGAAGCTACAGAAGCTTTCAAAAAAGCTATTGAAGCAAATCCAAAAAAAATAGAATTGTATAGTAAATTGGCATTGATTCAGGTCAATGAAAAGAAATTAGATGAGGCTTCTGCCACTTTTCAAAAAGCCATCGAAGTTGACCCTAAAAATGCAAAAATTTATAATAATTTAGGATTTATTCAAGTCAACCAAGGGAAAAT
This sequence comes from Trichocoleus sp. FACHB-40, assembly GCF_014695915.1. Classification (GTDB taxonomy): domain Bacteria; phylum Cyanobacteriota; class Cyanobacteriia; order Cyanobacteriales; family FACHB-T130; genus Funiculus; species Funiculus sociatus. Next base: position 129,402 of record NZ_JACJPF010000044.1, on the reverse strand, counting down.
ACCTGAAGCGACTGATTCTTTCAAAAAATCCCTAGCAATTGACCCGAATAATGCCAAAACTCACAAAGACTTGGGAGTTGCTTTAGGTGTCCAAAACAATTTAAAGGAAGCAACTGCTGCTTTTAAAAAATCAATTGAGCTTGACCCAAAAAGTGCGGATGCACACTACTTTTTGGGGATTGCTTTAGTCAAACAAGGAAATTTACCTGAGGGAGTTGCGTCTCTGAAAAAGGCGACGGAGATTGAGCCTAAAGCAGCACAAGCTTACTTTAATTTAGGGTTGGCTTTAGATCAACAAGGTAAGAAATCTGAGTCAATAGCAGCTATTAAAAAGGCTAGAGATTTACTCAGAGAGCAAGGTAGAACTCAGGACGCTGACAAGATCGATGAAGGATTGAAGGCGATGGGACAGAAGTAAAAAGCCTGTGAGATAAAAGGTAATAAAAACTGGAAGATAGTCTTGGGAGAGAGGGACAAAAAGGGTTGCTTTCTTTGTCTGTCTCTCCCCAATCCCCAATCCCCGATTAGCAAATGACGATTTATTTTTACAAAGTTGACGATCCATATGGATGTTTTTCCAACTTTTCTCCTCATTGCATTCATCTGCTGGGGCAAGACTGGGCGACGGTAGAGCATTACTATCAAGCGCAAAAATTTGTTGGCACCAAGGATGAAGCTTTAATTTTAGAGATTGCTAGCGCCAAGACACCAATGCAAGCAGCAACATTGGGACGCGATCGCACTCGCCACATCCGTCCCGACTGGGAAAGCCTAAAAACCGAAATTATGCGCGAAGCTGTGCTTATTAAGTTTCTCACCCATTTAGATATTCAGTCTATTTTGCTTTCTACAGGCGATCGCTTACTTGTCGAAGATTCCCAAATCGATTACTACTGGGGTTGCGGTAAAGATAAAACTGGTCAAAATTATCTAGGCAAAATTCTGATGAGCGTCCGCCAAGAAATTCGGCAACGTTTGTAAAAAAGGTTTTTTAAAAATATAAATATTGCAATCTAGATTTTCTTTAAAACAATACTAACTATTTATTTTTATCTATAATTTTCCTGTCTTCGCGAGTAAGTATTGTATTTTACTTTAGATGTAGCTATCTTACTAGGGCTTTATTAAAATATACTAATATTCCGTTTAATTTTAAATTTTTGATAATTTCAATAGTTTCACGAATGTGCTAAAGCGCTTTTAAGGCACAAAATAGACATATACGACCAAAAGAAAAAATTAAAAAATAATAAGCGTGGTGGATAAAGCGAATGGAACTCAGTAATAATACGCAGAATATGCCCTCAAAAATAGAACAAGAAGGGTTACTGCATCGAATCACGAACCGGATTCGGCAATCTCTAGAATTGCAAGAGATATTAATATCAACAGTTGCCGAGATCCGTTCATTTCTAGAAACCGATAGAGTCAAAGTTTATCAGTTTCATGCTGATGGTAGCGGGCAAGTTATTGCTGAGTCGATTTATAACAACCGCCTGCCGTCCCTGCTGGGGTTGAATTTTCCAGCAGATGACATTCCTCCCCACGCCCGCGAAATGTTTATCAAAGCCAGAGGGCGTTCAATTGTGGATCTTGCTACAGGGAAGATTGGGATAAGTCAACTGGATTGTCCCCAAACTGGTATTCCTTTGGAGACGCAAGGTTTTTACTATCGCGAAGTAGACCCTTGCCATATTGAATATCTCACAGCAATGGGGGTGCAGTCTTCCTTAGTGGTGCCGATTTTACAGTACGACGTACAGGCACACAAAGTACAGCCGCATCTGTGGGGATTATTAGTTTCTCACAACGCCCAAACACGTACTTTTTCCGAAAGGGAACTGCAAATTGTGCAGTTAGTTGCGGATCAAGTTTCAATTGCGATCGCGCAGTCAAATCTCCTCAGACGCGCTCGCGAACAAGCAATTATCGAAGCCAAGATTAACCGAGTAGCAACCCTGCTGCATACACTACCATCGATTGAGGTACAACAAGCTCTCATAGAAACCGTTGCCGCCTTTAAGGGTTCCGGTGGCAGACTTTACATAGCCGCAGAAAACCCCAGCTTTGGAGGTAAACAGTTTACCTGCGGCGCTCAGCCGATGCTAGTAGGACTCAGGAAAGATTGCCTGCTCGAAGAGAGTCTTGTATGGCAGCAATACTTTAAATTACAAGATCCTGTCTGCAATAGCCCGGTAGCAATTAGGGATATATATAAAGAACCGGGCCTGCGAGTGCTAGCAGCAGCATTCCGCCCAACAAAGATTCGAGGCATGATCGTTATACCCCTGGAGTATCGTCAAGAGTTTCTCGGTTACTTAAGCGTATTTCGAGATGAAATTGAAACAGAAACTTTGTGGGCGGGACGTTTTGATTCCGATGAGCGACAGTGGCAACCCCGGAACTCGTTTGAAGCTTGGCTAGAGCTGAAAAAAGGTCAAGCTTGCGAGTGGACAAAAGAAGACATTGAACTGGCTGCTGCCTTAGCCCATCACTTCGCAATGGCAATTGAGCAGTATGAACTGTACAGGCAGGTGAAGACTCTGAATACCAACCTGGAGTGTCAGGTACAGGAGCGTACACAACAGTTGCAGCAATCGTTGGATTTTGCCAAAGTCTTGAAGCAGGTTACAGATCAAATTCGTAGCACGCTCGACTTACAGACCATTTTAAAAAGCATCGTGCGAGAAGTCCGGGAATTGCTAACCACAGATCGAGTGGTGATTTACCAGTTCACCAAAGGCTACCAGGGGGAAGTGGTCGTAGAAGATGTGAAAGACAATGCCACCTCAATTCTGGGAGATATATATGACGATAAATGCTTTCCTTTGGACTACGCCTATCGGTACCAGCAGGGAAGAGTTCGGGCTATTAACAACGTATTAGAGTCAGATTTAGACCCCTGTCATATAAAGTTTTTACAGAATATTCAAGTTCAAGCTAACTTAGTCGTGTCGATTAGGATGGGCGATCACCTGTGGGGACTGCTCATTGCCCATGAGTGCTTTAAAACGAGGATTTGGCAGGAGGCTGAAATAGAGCTACTGCAACAGCTGGCGGATCAAGCAGCGATCGCTATTCAACAAGCCGAACTCTACCAACAAAGTCGTGCTGCTGCTGACATTGCCACCCAAAAAGCCCAACAACTAGAGCAAGCTGCCGAACAACAGGAAGCATTATTTGCGGTTGTTACCAAAATTCGAGAATCCCTTGACCTGGAGACAATCTTCAAGGCAACAACTACTGAAGTTCGACAACTGCTAGAAGCCGACCGAGTAGCAGTATTTTGCTTATATTCAGCCTCTGGTTCGGAGAATGATGAATTTGTTTCAGAAGACGTGTTGCCAGAGTTTAAGCCTGTTTTAGGAACCAAAGTTTACGATCGTCATTTTTCCCAACACTATGCTCACCTCTATCAACAAGGTCGGATTCAGATAGTTGATGACATCTACAACGCCGGCTTAAACGATTGTCATATCCAGCTTCTAGAGCAATTCCAAGTCCGAGCTAACTTGGTAGTGCCGCTCTTGAAAGGGGATTTACTGTGGGGACTGCTATGTATCCATCAATGCCGTGAACCCCGGCACTGGGATGCCTCCGCTATTGATTTTGTCAACCAGATTGCTGCTCAACTAGGCATAGCTATACAGCAAGCTGAACTCCTAACTCAAACCCAAGAGCAGACAGAACAACTTTCTTGTACTATCAAAGAACTACAGCAAACCCAAACTCAGCTGATTCAGACAGAAAAAATGTCAAGTTTGGGACAGCTGGTGGCGGGTGTAGCTCACGAAGTTAACAATCCGGTCAATTTCATTTATGGGAATCTGGCTCACGTTGGTGAGTACGCACAAGATTTGCTGGATCTGCTGCATCTCTACCAGCGGCGTTATCCCCATCCTGACTCTGAGATTCTCAAGCTGCAAGAGGAAATTGATTTAGAATTTCTGGCTGACGATTTACCCAAAATGCTTTCCTCGATGAAGGTTGGGGCGGATCGCATTCGGCAACTGGTGCTGTCACTACGCAATTTCTCTCGCCTAGACCAAGCTGAAATGAAGCTAGTTGATATCCATGAGGGTCTAGACAGTACGCTGTTAATCTTGCAACATCGACTTAAGGGGAAGGGTAACGTTCCCAGTATTGAGGTTGTGAAAGCTTATGGCGATTTGCCCTTAGTTGAGTGCTATGCTGGTCAGCTCAATCAAGTGTTTATGAACGTCATCAGCAATGCGATTGACGCTCTGGACATGGGGACTCTTGATGTGGGACTGGCAGAAGAGTCTGCCCAATCAGCAATCCCTACGATACAGATTAGTACCAAAGTACGAAATGGCGATCGCGCACTCATTCAGATTTCCGATAATGGTTCCGGAATGCCAGAAGGAGTGCGATCGCAAATCTTCAATCCCTTTTTTACCACTAAGCCAGTTGGTAAGGGAACAGGTTTGGGACTATCCATCAGCTATCAAATTGTGGTGGAAAAACACGGCGGTGTCTTCCAGTGTTCTTCCCTACCAGGCAAAGGTACTCAGTTTTGGATTGAGATTCCCATCCAACAAGCAAATTAAAAATTTAGAGGGTCAGCATTTTAATAAACTGCTACCCTCTTAGGTTTTATAAACTCTGTTTGTGCAGAACCGATTAGCCCTATTCCTCAACTTATCGCGCTTCGGCAACTGCCGACAAAAGTATCAAACAAGAGGCAAATTCGCCTTTAGCTAACTCTTAGGCGCTACCTGTGAAGCCAACTTCCGGAAATTTCGCCTGAGCGTCAGCTATAGAACGGCGTTTGCCTTCCTCTTGCCAGTAGTTAATTACTTCCGTGGCTTTGTTTAGAACCTCGACGCGCTCAACCTCAGAAATCCAGTGCTTGGCTTCCAGCTCATTTTTTAGCTGTTCCCAAGCATCGTTCCGAGGCCAGAAAAAGTAAGATGTTAGAGGGCTGGTGCCTTTGCCTACTACTTGGTCAACGGCTAATGCAACGTTCTCTTCCAGCCAGAGAACCTTTAAAATAAACCTCGACAATCACACCTCCAGGGAAGTCCCAGCCTTGTTGAATACTGTACAAACGACTATTCTACACCCTGGATATAGTGCATGAGCAAAAGATTATAAGGTGCGGCAAGAGTGGTGGAACAATCCAGTCCCAGTTTAGTTGTTTTTGATATTGACGGTGTAGTGCGCGATGTCGGGGGATCTTACCGCAGAGCGCTTGCTGATACGGTGGAGCATTTTACTGGCGGTGCCTATCGACCGACTCCAGAGGATATAGACAAGCTGAAGTTGGAAGGAATTTGGAATAATGATTGGGAAGCGTCCCAAGAGCTAGTTTATCGATACTTTGAGGCTCAGGAGACAAAGCAATCGCAAGAGAGCGATACCGCAACGCGATCGCAACTCCAACTCAACTACGACACTCTGGTTGCCTTTTTCCAGTCTCGGTATCGAGGGACAGATCCGGAAAATTGGACAGGTTATATCTGCGATGAACCGCTACTCATGCAGCCAAGTTATCTAGAGGAACTGACAGCAGCAGGAATACCTTGGGGCTTTTTTAGCGGTGCTACTCGTGGTTCAGCGACTTATGTTTTGAGCAAACGCTTGGGCTTGAAGTCGCCATTGCTAATTGCGATGGAGGATGCTCCGGGAAAACCCGATCCTACAGGGCTGTTGGCAGCTGTACAACAGTTGGAACAGCAATTTTCCGTTAACCCCGACACGCCAGTTATTTATGTGGGGGATACGGTAGCTGATTTGTACACAGTAATACAAGCACGTAAATGCGAAGCGGCTTCTAGTAAACCGCTTAAATCACAGCGGTGTTGGATTGGCGTGGGCATTTTGCCGCCACACGTTCAAAAAACCCAGGAACAAAGTGATGCCTATGCAGATGCTCTTAAGGCTGCTGGTGCTGCGGCAATTTTCAGCAATGTGCAGCAGTTAACTCCTATGCAGATTCGGCAACTTGTAGATTCAGAAAGTAGTAGTAGCGTTTAAGCATCTAATTTAGTGGGCATCCTTGGGGCTGAAAAACTGGAAATGTCAGAGGATGTCTCACAAGTGTCAAAAGTTGGCTTGATCCCCCCCAGCCCTACTTTTCAAGGGGGGAGAATCAAGTCTTAGTCTCCCTTTTTAAGGGGGATGCAAGGGGGTTCACCCTCTAAGCGTCTCGATTATGACTTTTCAGACATCCTCTGAGTTTCACATTTGTTTAAGCCAGCATTTTAGCCGGGACGCACTACTACAAATTACTGAAATTTCCAATTTTCAATTAATCACTTACTTGTAGGTAACGGTTCTTACCTCATCCTAATGGGTGAGTAGTTAAGGTGAGATTAAATACACCTAACAGGGCGAAGGTGTACCTTGGCTTTCAAAACTACATTGGAAGAGTAGAAACACACCTCAAGGAACATTAATTATGCAATCTGCAAAAGAGTTTGAAGCCATGACTCCCCAAGCTGCTGCCGCTACTGCTATCCAAAAACCAGTTCTTCGCAGGGGTTCTCGCGGTTCCGCAGTGCTTGAATTGCAACAACTATTAGCACGCTGGGGATATTACGCCACTCCCTTTGATGAAGTCTTCGATGTGCCAGTAGAAAATGCCGTTAAAGCTTTCCAGCACCGCGTATTCTTAGTAGAGGATGGCATTGTTGGTGCTAAGACGTGGCAAGGTCTGTTCTCCGGCGCGCCCGTTGATATGCCTGTTCTACAGTTGGGAAGCCGTGGTGAGGCTGTCAAAACTGTTCAGAAAGTCCTACAGTTGAATTCTGATGGTATTTTTGGCCCGATTACCCAGAATGCTATCAAAACCTTCCAAACTTCTCGTAACTTGGTAGCTGACGGAATTGTTGGTTCTCGCACCTGGTTCGAGTTGAGCAAGTTGCCTCACTAAGGGGATTAGGGAGGTGGGGAGTGGGGGAATTGGCGGAATTGTTTCTCCCAAGTCTCCCGGTCGCCTCCAACCCAAAACTGAATATGGAACTTTTACAGGTAGCGATCGCTCTATAACTATAAGGGCGATCGCGCTTTTATTTGTTTATGAATCGGCTTTTTGTGTATCTATCTTTGGGCATAAAATCAGCACAATTTTTCCAGTACAGTTTTGCTGACCGCGTTTCCCCATGTATATTAGGAAACGACCAGAGAATTGATGTCTAACAATTCTTCCCGTTACTCGGTAATTAATTTTTATGTTCTCTGCTCAAAAAACAAAAACGATTATTAGTGCTATGGGTGTGGTTGCCACAGCGATCGCTACTGGCGTTATCATCCAACTTGGTGACATCAAGACACAAGCAGCCCCAACTGATACAGCTGTTTCAACAATTGCTGATTACTGGAGAAACGCTCAACTAGAACGCACCCTCAGAGGACATACTGATTGGGTAAACTCCGTCGTCATCACGCCTGATGGGAATAATGTAGTCAGTGGCAGTTTCGACAACACAATCAGGATGTGGGATTTTTCCACTGGTCAGTTAATTCGTACCTTTAGGGGACATCCGAAACCTGTTTATGCGATCGCTATCAGCCCAAATGGTCAATTAATTGCCAGTGGTTCTCAGGACAACACAATTAAAATTTGGAATCTTGCCACTGGTGAGTTAATTCGCACCTTGAGGGGTCATGCTAGTTCAGTTTTTGGAGTTGCCTTCAGCCCCGATGGACAAACCATCGCCAGCGGCAGTAAAGACGATACAATCAAAGTTTGGAATGTTGCTACTGGCGAACAAATTTACAGTCTCACAGGGCATATAAATTGGGTTGAAGCTGTTGCTTTTAGTCCCGATGGACAAACCCTCGCCAGTGGCTCTCAAGATAAAACCATTAAAATTTGGAATCTTGCTACTGGTCAATTAGTTGGCAGCCTAAGCGGTCATTCAAATACAATTAATTCTGTTGCCTTCAGTCCGGATGGAAAGACCATCGCCAGTGGAGCTTTTGACAAAACGATCAGAATTTGGGATCTTTCCAGACGTCGGCTAATTCGCACCGTTAGGGGGCATACAGACATGATTTATTCTGTTGCCTTCAGCCCCGATGGAGATACACTGGCTAGTGGCTCTCAGGACAACACAATCAGAATTTGGGACTGGAAAACAGGGAGACAAATTAGCACTCTCTCAGGTGATACAAGCTCGATTTATTCGGTAGCTATCAGCCCGGATGGAAAGTCTCTTGCCAGTGGTAGTTATGACAGAACTATTAAAATTTGGCGGACGCAGGGAATTAATTAAAAGGCAAAACTGAAGAATTACAGCGTTTCTCAGTTGGGTGGAATATATCGCGGTTCTGACGTTCGGTATACCTTAGTAGGGACATGGCAATGCCATGTCCCTACTAAGGTATTGCACCCAACCCTTGAACCGTTGTAGTAGTAGGTTGGGTAAGGTTCCAAGGGGCCAGCCTACTAGCTTTTTATCGTTCCATATGCGCTTCTAACAACTTTTGCGCTCTTGGCTTGTAAATCAAATAGAACAATGCCTCAAGATAACGCAGCAAATCCTCCCGTTTTTCCTTAGAGGTAAAGTTCCAGAAACCATAGATTCGAGCTAGAGATAGCAGCTTGGTGGTGTGAATTTTCCACGTATAGGTGCTATAAACTCGATCGATAGCCCGCGTAGAAACTTCATACCAGTAGTTAGGATTCTGGTCGCATTTGGAGACAAACTCCAGCATGAACTCTGCCATTTCTTCTAAGTTCGTCGGGTTAATGTAGAACCCGTTAAACTTATTCTGAATAATTTCCAACGGCCCACCAAATTGCGTGGCAAAAGTTGGTAAACCGGAAATCATTGCTTCCAAAATTGTCAAACCAAAAGCTTCAAACAAAGCTGGTTGAACAAAGACACCTTGACGATCGGCAATTACTCGGTAAATTTCACCAGAGTCTGTTTTCGATAGGCGGACGGCTAACCAGCGAATTTTACCTTGCAAATTGTACTTTTCAATGATTTGGTAAAGCTTTTCAATTTCGTCGCGTTCTTCGTTGTCGCTGGAATCTTCAACGCGCAATTTACCTGCAACTAAAATTAAATTGCAATGTTCTTGCAATGCTTCACTTTTACCAAAACATTCTGCTAAACCTGTGAGGTTTTTGATGCGGTCGAGACGCGCTATTGAGAAAAGAGGGCGTTTGGTGGGGTCATCAAGTTTACCAAAGGCTTGTTCTGGGTCTTCAAGGGTGAAGAGCAATTCGTCCAAGCGATCGCGATCGCTCATCACCCGATCTTCCATGCGCGAGTATGGAAAATAGTAACTCTCGTTTACCCCAGGCGGTACCACGTTGAACTTAGGACTATATAGCTCAATCCCGTTCACCACATGATACAAATCTGGCATGGTGAAACACTTGTAAGACTCATACTGTCCCACACTATCTGGCGTTCCCACAATTTCCTGATAGGTACTGCTGATGATAAAATTCGCCGCATTCATCGCAATCAAATCGGCGGTAAACTGTAGGGAAAAATGATATTTCTCATCTAAGTCTTGCCAGTAAAGGTTACTGAAAAGATATTTTGATTTTTCCAGTGCGTGGGCAATGTTACACTGAGTTACTTTCAAGCGACGTGCTAACAAAAATGCAACTATGTTTCCATCAGTGTAGTTGCCAACTATCAAATCTGGCTTGCCTTGAAATTCTGCCAGCAGTTCTTTTTCTGAATCAACGGCGTAGGTTTCCAGATAAGGCCAAAACTCAAACCGGGAGATCCAGTTATTAGTCAACTTGGGATTAAATTCCCGCAAAGGTACCCGCAAAATCCAGGCATTTGCTGTGCCGTGAACTTTTTCTAAACGTTGGTTACACAGGGTGCCATCACTATTAGGAATCAGACGGCTGAGAATAATTACTTTTGCTTCTACACCCAGGACATCCAACCCAGCCAGGGTGATATCTTCCTGTAGTTGCTGTTCTAAGCTTTTAGCTTGGTCGAGGACGTAAACTACTTGTCCGCCAGTGTCGGGACGCCCCAAAACTCCTTCTTGTCCAAACCAACCATGAGCAGACACCAAGACGATCCGAAAGACCATCGGAATGCGGGAAACGAAGGCTTCTAGGGTTTGGTGATCGGGAGAGTCGATGAGTTCATCGAGGATTTCTAGAGTTTCCCGTACACGTCCGGCGGTGTTACCCCATCCGGGTTCAAAACCCAGGACTTGCAACTCATAGCGGAATTCTTCGTAAGGTTGCTCGGGTGGGCGATCGCTTACAAAGGCGATCGCTTTCTTGATCCCATCTGAGAGTTGTTGCTGCGATTTAATCCGCCCGTTGATCAGCAGTTGCAGTCCGTTGTAGGAGTGGACGCTAAGAAATTCATACAAACTCTCCAGCCATTGTTTGGGGTCTTGGAAGAGTTTGCTAGATAAATATCGGTTGAGATACTCCACCCCCTTCCCAATGTTTTTGGGGTCGCGGATTGTCGGGGTGTAGTCGTAAAACGGTTGAAAATCTAGTTCGAGGATATCGCCTTCGCTGGGATGGAAGCGGTTAACGAAGCGATCGCGCACATCCAGCAATTCCTGCACCGTCATCTGGTCTACGCTCAAATCTTCCGACAGCCGATACACTTCTTGAGAAGCAATCGTAGGACGAACAATCAGGCAAAAGTTTCCATCCTCCTGAATAATTTCTTGGGTGTAATAAATCAGTTTTCCCAAATGGGAGGAGTGGTAAAAATGTTCCGGCTTCTGGTGCCTAGTGCAATATTCCCCAAACGCATTAACGATATCGTTACGCAGTAAGTATCGCTTTTCCTGTTGACGTAACTCGCTGATAAACTGACGGATATCACTTTTTTCATCACTGTCGAGAACGGCCTGGATCAGCTCTGACATGAAAACTCCAAATTGATGAATAGTTTTACAAGACTAAATTACATAATCCCATTGGTAGTCATCCTCCCTCTGGAGGATGGAGAGTAAGGACGTAGGCAGCACCCATATAGTTATAACACCTATCATAGGGTGTAAATTTTGCTACCAGTCCTAATACTGTTCGCATAGGGTGAGGGAGAGAGTTCTGCATACGGATGGGTCATAGGGTTCGGTTAGAAGCTCAAAAAACCGACGTTAACGTTGGAAATGGGAACCCCTGTTGTAGGCGGGAGCATGGCGTTTGAACAATGGATGCTGTTGGCGTTTTATAAACCTGATTAGTTCGTAGAAATGGTTAAGTGATTACGAAACCCAACGAATTTATAAGTGTTGTTTAGTTTCACCTTGTTCAACCATCTCTTACTAGGGCGTCGTAAAGGCTAGGAGCGTGTAATATTTCGCACTCGGTAATCCCTCCTTTTGGAGGGGAAACAGCCTCAAAATCCCTCTTTTCAGGGGGATTTAGGGTTATCTTGTACGGATTGATGCAGCCAGTAAGACTTTTAAAACATCCTCTAAAATGCTGGGTTCTTAAAATTCGCCGAATAAAAATTTATTATTTATAATAGGCATTATTTTAGCCAACAAATTAGCGTTTTTGGGTCACTTCTACTAAAGTTTAGCGTTTCTCAGTTGGGTGGAATATATCGCGGTTCTGACGTTGGATCAACCTTGGTAGGGGGCCATGCCATGTCCCTACCAAGGTATCGCACTTTTCTAGGGCCTTTCGCATTGCGGCAATCAATTTGTAGCAAATCCGAAAAATATTGGTTTGGCAAAACAATGGGAAAGCGGTTTTTATCTAATCTAAAGTAACAAAATAGCGATAAAATCCTTCCCTTTGGGCGTTCCGTATCAGGGGATTGGAACCCCAAACTATGCTTAACTATTTAGCCGCTTTAACTGGATTCATCGAACGCTCTAAGAAACTAAAAGTGCGTGAGGAAAGTAATGTTAATGCCAAATAAATTAAAGCAACGGCAGCGTAAATTTCAAAGGCGCGATAGTTATTTGCCACAATTAATCGCCCTTGTTGGAATAATTCCTCAAATCCAATCACCGCTACTAAGCTAGTGTCTTTGAGTAAGGTGATAAACTCATTGCCCAAGGGGGGCAGCATCCGCCGCAAGGCTTGGGGAAAGATGACATAGCGCATTGTTTCCACTCTTCCCAACCCCAGCGACTGGGCGGCTTCTGATTGCCCGATGTCAATAGACTGGATACCTGCGCGGACGATTTCAGCAATATATGCGCTGCTATTGAGACTCAGTGCTATCACTGATGCTGTTAGTCTTCCCAAATTGAAATTGATGCCAAAGCTTTGCATGAGGGCAGGTATGCCAAAGTAAATCATGAAAATCTGCACCAGCAAAGGCGTTCCCCGGAAAAAGTCAATATAGGCTCTGGTTGCCCAACGCAGGGGCGCTATGGTTGAGAGGCGGGCAATTCCTAAAAGTGAACCGCCAATCATTCCTAAAAAGACGGAGAATGCTGTTAGATATAGCGTCACGAAAACTCCCTGCAATAAGTAGGGCATTGCGTTTAAGATGACGTTAGTAGCTTTTAGGGGAGTTGTTGATTTATCAAAGTTGATTGTTTCTGGAAGTGGCGGGGCTTCGGCATTAAACCACTTCCGATAAAGGCGATTGTAGGTGCCATTTCCTAAGATAGTTGTCAGCCCTTTGTTGATGTCATCTAAATAGGGAGAACCTTTAGGGGTGGGGATGCCATAGTATTCTTCTGTAAGCAGTTGATTGATAATTTTGATTGACTTGAGGTTGTTTTCTTTGATGGCGTAGAGAGTTACGGCAGCATCATTAATGGCGGCATCTACATTGCCGTTGATTAATTCTTGAAGCACTAGGGGTGAAGAATCGAAGGTGCTAATTTTGGCACCGGGAATTTTTGCTGCTTGGGCTGCGCCAGTGGTGCCGATTTGTACAGCTACCTTCTTGTTTTGGAGACTTTCTAGAGAAGTAATTTCTGTGTTGTCAGCTTTGATGGCGATCGCTAACCCGGATCTGAAATAAGGACGGGAAAAATCTACCACTTTCTGACGTTCGGCGGTGATCGTCATGGCTGCGATCGCTGCATCGACGGTTTTCGCCTGCAAAGCTGGAATCATCCCGTCAAATTGCATCGTTACAAATGCAATCTCGAAATCAGACGCTTGCGCGATCGCTTTAAACAAATCTACATCAAAACCGTCTAGCTCGTTGTTTTCCCCCAGCAACTCAAACGGCGGATATGTAGGCTCTACTGCGACTTTAAGTGTGGTTTTTGCTTTGGCGAAACTGGCACTCAACACAAAAATGCCCAAAATCAGCAGACAACTCAAGCCAAAAACTAAACCTTGGCGTCGCCAACGTGACTGAATGAATTTGTGCATTTGCCTTACCTGGGAGTGCAATTTCTACTAATGACGCGAAGTCGATTTGCTAAATCTTACAAAAATTCCGTACCCTAATATAATTTAATAATTACAATTACACCAGAAAAAACCATGGAGGATTCCACCCCGGCAATTATCTTTGAAGGTATTGAGAAAAGCTTTGGTTCTCTCAAAGTCTTACAAGGAATTAGCGGTGAAATCCACCGGGGAGAAGTGGTGGCGATAATCGGCTCAAGTGGTTGTGGTAAGAGTACGCTGTTGCGCTGCTTCAACCGTCTGGAGACGATTAACGACGGGCGTTTAGTTGTCAATGGGATAGATTTGTCGCGTCCGAAACTCAATCAAAAGCAATTGCGGAGACTACGGGCACAGGTGGGGATGGTTTTTCAGCAATTTAATCTGTTTCCTCATTTGAGCGTGTTGGAAAATTTGATGCTGGCTCCGCGTTTGGTGTTAGGTAAATCTGGCTCCCAGATTGAGGAGCAGGCTCGATTTTATTTAGAGAAAGTTGGTTTGGTGGAGAAAGCAAAGGCTTATCCAGAACAGCTTTCTGGAGGACAAAAGCAACGAGTAGCGATCGCTCGCAGTTTGTGTATGAACCCCCAGATTATGCTATTTGATGAACCAACTAGTGCCCTCGATCCGGAATTGGTCGGGGAAGTGCTGGTGGTGATGCAGCAGCTTGCAGAAGAAGGCATGACGATGGTGGTGGTGACGCACGAGATGCAGTTTGCCCGCGATGTGGCGCATCGAGTATTCTTTATGGATCGAGGTTGTGTAGCCGAACAAGGTTCAGCAAGGGCAGTTTTGACTCAGCCAAAAAGCGATCGCTTGCGTACTTTTTTGAGCCGCATGAATTTCGCTGAGAATTTATCAAATTAAGACATCTGCGTAATTAAGAAACTAACACATGCTTATGTTGGGTTGGGTTTCACCTAATCTAAACTTATTCTGTTTTGCCCACCATTGCCTGCTAATTTCAGCAATGGTGGGCTTTCTAAACATGGTTAAATTGTTACCCAAGCGGGCAACAGCCTCATCGCAAATTTTCCGGGATATTCTCAGGTACAGTCCAGTAGTAAATTGTGTGCTGACGAGCAGGGCCTTGCACTTGTACCACACGCTCAGGTTTCCATTCCCCCATGTCGAAGTCATGAGAAACAATGCGAGTGCCTGGTTTGAGTTCTTTTAACAGCTTGGGCCGAAGTTTCACGTTGATATCAGGAAGCAGATAGAGCGTCACTACTGTTGCATCGCTCAAATTAGTTTGAAAAAGGTCTTGTTGTAAAAATCGCACGCGGTCAGCTACACCCGCTTTTTGGGCATTGTCTTTACTTTGCTGAACCAGCTCTGGATTAATGTCTATGCCAGTGCCACGAGTGCCGAATTGTTTTGCTGCGGTAATGACAATTCTCCCATCGCCACTGCCGAGATCGTAGAGTACATCATCACCTTTGACTTTCCCTACTTTTAGCATTTCGGCTACAACTTCATTTGGCGTGGGTACAAATGGTACATCTGCGGCACGTTCTTGGGTTTGAGGGCTGGGAGCAGGTGCTTGGGCTTGAACAGTGGGTTGGGCTTGAACAGTGGGTTGGGCTTGTGCATCGAATTCTCGTTGTTGGCTACAACCTGCAATGCCCAAGCTGACAATACTCACACTTGCAATTAATAACCTTGTGATTTGTTGTAGTTGCATAGCATTTTTCTCCGTTTAAGTTATGTCAAAAACTGCTGGCATTTTGGGGAAAGGGGAAGTATTTCGAGGAGGGATGAACCGCAAAGACGCTATAGAGCAAGGGAGGAGAAACTTCAATGTTTCTTCTACAGGGGTAAATAGATTTTTGCCGTTCTAATGCCGCCACCGATTCCACAGCAACATCGGTACGCCTGCTATCACTACTGCTACGCCTACAAGCGCCCCAATACCTGTATAGGCAAGGCTGGAATAAAGTAAATAAGCGCAGATGAGGCAAAAAAGTATGGGCGTTACGGGATAGAAAGGGACGTGAAACGGTCGATTTATACTTGGTTCCCGCGCCCGTAAAACTAACAGAGATACACCTGTCAGCAGGAAGAAGAACCAGAAGACAGGGGCGGTGTAGTCTACCATTGTCTTAAAGCCTTCGCGTGTCTGGGTGCCAAGTAAGACTAAGGCTAAAGCGATCGCGCCCTGCACTAACATTGCATTAGTCGGGGTGTTGGTGCGACTTTTCCAGGTTCCCAGGAAGGCGAACAGCCCAAAGTCCTTGCCTAGTGCGTAGTTAGTACGCGCACCTGTAAAAATCGTGGCGTTGATAGCACCCAAGGTAGAAACAGCAATTAGTAAGCTGATAAACCTAGCACCGGGTTCGCCAACCGCATTACGCATCAAATCTGCTGCTACGGCTTCGGAATTTGCCATTCCCGCCAGTCCTAACCCTCTGATGTAAGCGAAGTTGATCGCTAAGTATATCGCCGCGATGATGCCGATACTCCAAAGTAGCGATCGCACCATGTTTCGTCTGAGATTCTGCAACTCTGCCGAAATATAAGCCGCTTCGTTCCAGCCGCCATAAGACAACAGCACAAAAAGCATCGCTAAGCCCCAATTTGTTTGGGATGTCGATGCAGCAGGAACCTCAGTAACGGGATTTCCAGCAGAAGTGAGTCCGACGACTATAACTAAGAGTAAGCCGAGGATTTTGGCGACTGAAAGCAAATTCTGCGCCCACTTTCCTTGCTGAACGCCGATGATGTTTAAACCTGTCAAACTGACAACTGCGATCGCGGCGTAAAGTGATGGGGAATAATCGCCTAGTCGAAATAACTGGGAAGCATAATCCCCAAACACGAACGCCAAAAGCGCAATTGAACCTGTTTGAATCACTGTCATCCGCGCCCAAGCAAATAGGAAGGCAAGGTTTTTGCCGAAGGCACGCATCAGATAATAGTAATTGCCACCTGCGTGCGGATACGCCGTTGCCAACTCTGCGTAGCACAAAGCGCCGACTAAGGACATTCCGCCGCCCAATAACCAAAGCAAAAGGGCGAATCCTGCACTACCCGCATTGGCAGCAACAAGGGCTGGTGTCTCGAAAATTCCTGCACCGATGACAACGCCCACAATCAAGGCGATCGCGTCTACAAATGCCAGCGTTGGCTTGGGGGAAGCTGCATTGCTCATTACTAAGGCTTGATTTGTCGAGCTATAGTTCGCACGTCTGCTCATAAATGGCACTATCATCCTTAAAGAGCGATCGTTTTTTCAAATGAAACTCGCTTTACAATCCGGAGAAAGTGTAACCAACTCCTACTAAAAGTCCCACCTCTGTTTCATCAACAAAACCGACATTCACGGCAGCCGTCGCGGTAAATTGTGATGATAGCGGAACATCTACACCACCAGTAATTAGTGCGCCAATGGTGCTATCGTCACCAGTAGAAATTGCCACACCGCCGCCAACATACGGGGCTATACTAAATCTAGTTTCTTGCACTCCTTGAGTCGGAAAATCGACAGTTACGGGAATCAAAAACATTACATCATCGCCAATCAAAGCAGCGGGACGCAAAGACAAAGTTCTGGTAATTCCAATTTTGCTAATGACAGCAAAGGCACCTTCACTTAAAGTAGTATCGCCGCCAAAACCGATGTTACCAGCCACCCCGATATAACTAGGCCCAGAGCGTGTAGCTCTACCGGGTGTTACATTAAGTTGAGCGACTTCAGGAGCAGCCGTTTCATTATTATTGGTGGCTTCTGGGATTTGAGACTTTGTTGGTTCAGCCCTAAGAGCCGATGCCGAATTCAGAACCGTTTTGTCTACAATTTGCTCTGGTTTTACAACATTATCAGCCTTTATTGCTGTTTGTTCAGGATTCAGAGCAATGTCAACTTGAGCTTTGTTAGACTCTGCTGATGCAGTGAATTCTTGCATATTCTCTGGTAATTCTGTCTGAGTGGCAACAGAATCAACTTTTTGTTCAACAAAATTCGGATCTTGGTCAGATTTGAGCGGTGCGATCGCCTCTAGATTTTCAGTGGATGAGGTAGCGATCGCATCCGTCTGTGGGGTGAAATCGCTAGTTTCAGCTAAAGCTGCAAAACCACTACCAACAACAGCTAGAGCTGCCAGACTGATTACGGAAGCAGTGCGCCTGAAATACATAATATTTTTAGTGAATCCGGAAACAAAACTGTCTTAAAAAGACCTTAACCAATCAGGAACGTGAGGGGAAATTGCTGGAGAAACCAGCACCCTCGCGTTCCTGATTGGGTAGGCAATCTCCAATTCCTGCTATTTTTAAGTGTTAAAAACAAATGTGACTAGAAAGTGACAGAGGATTAGGAATTTAATTTGAGCGGCAGTTCGATTTGAAAAGTTGACCCTTGCCCGACTACGCTGGAGACATCGATCCTGCCCTTGTGTGCTGCGACAATTTGTTGAGCGATCGCTAACCCCAAACCAAAACCACCTTTAGCGCGACGATCGCTATCCGCCCGATAAAACCGTTCAAAAATATGGGGCAAATCCGCAGGGGAAATTCCAATCCCAGTGTCGGAAACTTGAATAATAGCCAGACGCGATCGCGTAAACAGTTGCAATTCAACTTGACCACCAGCCGGAGTATATTTACAAGCATTACTCAGCAGGTTCATCACCGCCTGACGTAACAAATCTGCATCGGCTCGCACCTCCACACTTTTAGTCAGCAAATTAGTAACGAAACTGAGATTTTGTGCTGCGGCTTGCGTTGCATAGTTGTCTGCTAGATCCTGTAGCAAAATAGTTAGATTAATCTCTTTCACGCATTCAGGGGACAATGACCCATCATTACGAGCCAAAAACAGCAGATTACTAACCAGAGAACTCATTGATTTAGTAACATCAACAACCTTCTCTAACCGAAGACGTTGCTGTGAATTATCATCAGACAGCAACCCAACTTGTGCATTAGTCAAAATCGCCGCCAAAGGTGTCCGCAACTCATGAGAAGCATTCGCTGTGAAGCGTTGTAGTTGGTCGTAAGTCTGGCGAATCGGTCGCATCGCCAGCCCCCCCAAAAACCAACCAGCAAGGCTAATTATCCCCAAAGTGACAGGAACCGCCAGCGTTAAAAATAGCCGAAAATTATCCAGCTTAGCTTGACTGGACAATAGCCCAGTTGCAACCTGGAGATAACCAATTAATACACCTTTCTCGTAAACGGGTAGCGTTACCTGACGCAGCCCAGGTTTAGTAGCTATTCCCAGGGTCTTGTCGTTGGCGATTTTGATTGTTTCAAATCCAGCTGTCAGTGTCAGCTGCTTTGTGGGAGGTATGCCAAAAAATTGCACCAGTTGCCCTTTAACATCGTACCAACGCGCATACACCAGTTCACTATCCTGTGGCTGTAGGTTATTTCCCAACAGCGGCACATTTTCTAAATCTACCTCCCACTTACCATCGCGACGCTCATAATTCACGCTGGCTGCCATCACTTTAGTTTGTTTGTAAAGTAATTGATCCAGAGTTAAGAGCGTATCTGTAACTTCCAGATAGTAAACCACTCCCGCAAAGACAACCAAAATACTCCCCATTGATAGGGTGAACCAACGAGCCAAATTGCGACGACTACGACCAAACATCAAAAATGAGGGGATTGGGGGTTGGGGATTGGGGATTGGGGATTGGGGGTTGGGGATTGGGGATTGGGGATTGGGGATTGGGGATTGGGAAAAAGTCTTACCTAGTCCCTAGTCGCTAGTACCTAGTCCCCAGCCCCTAGTCCCTAGTCCCCAGCCCCCAGCCCCTTCATTTTTTACTTCCAAAAGAATTGATACGATAGCCCATACCATATACTGTTTCAATCCAGTCGGCTGCACCAACTAACTGCAAGCGTTGCCGCAGCCTGCGGACTAGGGTGGTTACAGCGTTGCTTTCCGGTTCTGTACCCCACTCCCATAAAGCTTGTTCAATCTGGTCGCGAGTTAAGATTTGATGAGGGTGACGTAGCAGGTACTCTAGCAACTGAAACTCGCGGGCTGATAATTGGACAGTTGTCTGTTCTCGTTCCACTTTTAGGCTATTCAAGTGCAGCTGTAAATCTTCCATGCGAAGGATATCTCCTTGCCAAAGTGGCGAGCGCCTTCCCAATGCCCGCACCCGCGCCAACAGTTCTACAATATCTGTGGGTTTAACTAGATAGTCATCGGCACCAGCATCCAAACCCGTAACTTTATCTGGCGTGGTGTCTTTGGCAGTTAGCATCAGTACAGGTGCGGTTTTACCTAAGCGTCGATACTGGCGACAAAGGCTCAACCCACTAACTTTCGGTAACATCCAGTCTAAGATTAACAAGTCATAGTCTTTTTGAGACAGCAGCCATTGGGCAATTTCCCCATCTTCAATACCATCAACAATATGTCCGGCTTGCAACAAAGCAGCGTGTAGCGGTTCTAATTGTGCCGGGTCGTCTTCTACCAATAAGATTTTCATAAAGAGTTTTAGTGAAAAGTCTGTGAAAAAGAATCACCTACTATGTTGTTCAGGGTAAAGAAATTTATGACCTCAGTACGTCTTCCACCAGTCATAATTTAAGCAAACACACAAGAAAACAAACTGTTTTCGGTGAATATTCTTTTTCTTTTACTTTTTCACTTCTCGCCCCCTATCCCTTCTCCCCATGTCCTCGCCCCCCTGGTTACAAAAATTGCATTCTTTAGGGCTAGAATTTTGGTTGCCTTTACCCTTGTTGGGAATTGCCTTTTGGGTTGGGGGTGGGATATTGACAGACAAGGTATTGAGTCGTCCCTACGGGACAGTAGACAAGCTGCAAGCTGATACACAACTAGAGGTACAGCTTTCGGTAACAGTGCTAGTAATCAAAGCTGACATTAAAAAGAGTGAAGGGTTTACCAGAGTACAGGTGAAAACCACAGATTCTGCACTCAAAAAGTTGGAATTCGAGTTTCCGGTGACAGACCTAAGCGGGGTAGAAACGAAGATTTCTCAAGAACTAAAATTATCTCGTGAAGATGTTAGGAAGCTAGTGCGTTATCAAGTGAAATACTAAGTCAAGTAGGTTAGGTTGAGCGATCGCTCAACCTAACCTACAGTTTTTCCTAACCGAGAAGTATTGTATTAAGAGTGAATTTCCCAACAGGGAGACAAAAATAGCTAGTAGGATACTCGTTCCTAGCTAGAGGCTAGGATTGCTATATACACCCACAATTTTTTTTGTTTGTGTCTAAACACGCCTAATGATGAATAATTTGATGCAGCTGATCTGCTTCTTCTAATATTTTTTCAACTCCAGCTTCGGCAATTCCTCTAACGTAGTTAATTTTGATTTCTTCTAACATATCTACAAGTAAGGATTGAATTTCTTGAAGGTTATGCTTTTTCTGTAACTCCTTCTCTAAAGCATCTCGAAAATTTTTGAGAAGACGGCTGGATAGTTCTCCCACAACTGGATCTTCAAGAGCTTTTTTCAGATTACTGTATGTTGACTGAGATAAATCTTTCGCCAATCTCTCAGTAAACTGAGTAGGAAGGTGATTCAGACCAGGGATATTCTGAAGTTGTTGGTAAACTGGGGATTGATTTAGGGTACTTTTAAGAGTGTGATGCACTAATGCTTCTATGTCAGGCTGGATTTGGGGTAGAACGTCATAGACGCTGAGATTTACTAGACGGGTAGCGATCGCTTTCACCTCATCTGTATTATTTACCTGAATATAAGGGCGGCGAGTTTCCGGATGCAATAGCCAGCGTGCAACATCACCCTGCCCAATTGACTCTTGCATCTGAGCTATTAATCCGATGCCTACGATTTCAGTCATTTCCTCAGCAAAATTAGCAACCAAATCATGGTTAATTTCTCTTCTTACAAGCTCTAAGTTTAATAAATCAGCTTGGTGAAGGCGAAGTGTTACAGGAATTACTCGTAGCCACCGCAAAAAGGGAAGCAAGAAGAAAATATCATACCATCGCCGCACCATTGCTTTAAACCAATTTAACCCAGGAGAACGGCGACTGATAGAAAAAGTCCGAATCAGAAAGTCTAGAGCAAATACAATAACAAACGGCAAGTCAATCTGCCAGAAATTATCAATAAATTTGCCATTTGTTCCAATATTGCGATAGTAGTTAGTCTGAATTAGGGGACGAGTTTTGGTATTGAAAAAATTCAGCTCTTGTTGCCAACCTGCTTGAGATAGATATTCTTGACTCCAAAACAAGGCAAAGGCTTTATGGGAGGACTTTATGTGAACGCGATCGCGTATCTGATTTTTAATCTTTTCCAAAATGCCACTTTTATTCGCCACCGCAAACGGATTATCCTCAATCATTTCATTGCTGAGGGTACGCAATTCCTGTAATAAGTTTTCTACCGGAGACGACTGCAATCCATTTTGCAAAACTTGTGTTTCAAGTTCATCCACCTTGTTGAGGTAGTTCTGTGTTTCTCGGTGCGGTTCAATACCTTTGATGGGGTCATAAACCTGGGTAACACTTGCCCAGTGGTGAAGATAAAAATCGCGCCAAGATACATAGCTTAGGTCAAATACGACAAAGCAGAAGTTTACCAAGGCAATGATGGCGATTAATTTTACCAGCCAGCGATTCCGAGTTTGATTGGGCTTAGTTATAGCCAATTTCGTTGTCATGATTTAAGTGATTCATCAAAACTAAGTAAGGCTAAATGAGAAGGGTTTTCTAGTAGGTTATTCGCAACTAAAAAACCTGCAATAGTC
This sequence comes from Trichocoleus sp. FACHB-40, assembly GCF_014695915.1. GTDB lineage: Bacteria > Cyanobacteriota > Cyanobacteriia > Cyanobacteriales > FACHB-T130 > Funiculus > Funiculus sociatus. Next base: position 107,404 of record NZ_JACJPF010000044.1, on the reverse strand, counting down.
CACGTTTGATAATTCTTCGATTCCTTCCCAATCAATCGAGCATTCTTGCTATCGTAGTATTCCGGCCACCGATCCTCGCTTAAGCGATTCTGAGCAATATCAAAGGCTTTCTGGGCAAGTTCTATCCTACCCGTTTTCAGAGCCGCCGCAGTTAGGAAACAAAGTAAAACAGGCCAATTACCACCATTATGATATGACCAAGGTGTATTTTTAGGATCGCAACCCGTGATGATTCGCCACTCCTCACCGTCAATCGCGGGGAAACAGATTTTCATTGGCATATATCCTACCAGATCGTCCCAACGTTGCTCGATTAAATTCATAATGCTTTGCGATTCCTTTTCGCTGGCTAGAGAGGTGACAATTGCCATCAGGTTCCCCAGAGCAAAAAAACGAAAATCCATCCTTCCAGGCCCAAGATTACCTGCTAGATAACCTCCACTTTGTGGTAGCCATTCAGTTAACCAGCCAGGAATAGATTGGGCATAAATATTAAATCTATTTGCTACTTTTTTACCGAACTCATCGCCCTTATATCGATAAATTTCATTTAAGCGCTTGAGGTCAAGCCAGTAATATTCTCGAACATGATAAGTAAGGGTTTGCAACCGCTGATTGAGACTATGGATGCAGGAATTATTGCAATCATTTGGTAGGAGCAGTTCACCAGCCGCACGTAAAGCTGCATAAAACAGCACCTGGATTTCTAAAGGATGTTCATAGACACCCATACGGCGGTCAATCATAAAAGCTCCATCGGGAACTAACATCGTTGGGTACATCGCAAATCGATGAACTAAACACAGTTCCAAAATCAATCTGATTCCTTCTTGGAATTCAGGTTGATGAGCAAAAGAAATATCGCCTGTGGCTTTCACATAAGCACGTAATAAGAGAATCCACCACAAGCAGGAATCAACAGGCGGAACTCTAGCGATCGCATCTTCCCCAAAATCAGCAGTTAAATAATATTCGCCATTTTTTCTTGTCTCAACTTTGAAGCTGGCTGGCATCAATCCGGGGCCAGGTTTAAAAGAGTCCATTTGCGGTTCGTGACTCTGCAAAGCTAAAGTTGCAAGCAAAAAATTGCGGACAATTTCCGGCTTTCCGGCAATCAAAAAAGCCAGCGCTGAGGAGACAAAATCCCGAACAAAACACTGATCGTAATTTAGCGCCTCCGACTCAGTATCGTTGGCGGCTATCGTGCCAATGGGACGACCATCATAATAAACAATAGACTTTTCAAGCCTTTCCCAAGCTTCTTTCAATAGTTCGCTTTTGGTATTCATCAATTACTTAGCCTTTTTTATTGTGGAAAACAATACCGTAAGCATCCCAGGAAAAATGCCTGACAGCTAAATTCAAGGTGTTCCAGCGTTGCTAGATAACCTTTTACTCGTTCTATCCTTTGTTGCTCCGGCTGCTGTGCTATGCCGGGGAGGACTATAGCCAGTAGGAACCCCAATAATAACCCGCCTGGGTTTGTTCTTGCTTTCACGGTATCTTTCTGATGCGTCTTTTCTTTATTGTTGAAAAATAAGGCTTAAGTTCAAATTTTATTACTTTCAACTGTAGCGTAATATCAGAGTTTACGGTAAAGCATTCAAGAGGCGATCGCATCTTGCTAATGGAGGAGCGGTCGCTTTGAATGTTACCGAGTAACTATGCCAATAGTTAGAGTTAAGAGTCGTCCTAAACTGGGACAATCCTTGTGAGGAGAAATAGAAAGATGTCTGTCTCGTTTGGTAATTTCCCAGTCATCAATGGAACGATTCTAAGTGTCTCCTTAGCTGTCTCTACTTCGCTTATTGTCATTGAAGTTCTGGATGCGATCGCGATCGCTCAACCCTAAGTTGATGAAACTACGCCGCCCAATGAATGAGCCAGAAAATCCGTTCTTTGACGAGCAACAGGACGCTAACGACCCAATTACCTCAGTTTCCCAGCTTATCTGACCTACAACCTGCTGATTGGGCTTTTCAAGCTTTAAAATCCTTTAATCAGCGGTAGGGTGGCATTGCTGGTTATCCGGATAACACTTACCTCGGTAATCGAGTGCTGAGTCGCTACGAATTGGCCGCTGCTTTAAATGCTTGCTTAAACACAATTAATCAACAGCTTGGGCTGCTTTTAGAACTTTCTTTAGAAGACATCGCTACTCTTAAACAATGGTGATATTTTTGTCAGCACAATTATGATATTATTTAACTTTGAACCCATTTCAATAAGTCCCAATGTCGGGTAAAGGGTATAGACAAGCGCGATCGCGTCTCTAGGTAAACCCCATCTAGAATCGAAAATCGCATAACTCGGAATTTTAAGTCAATCTATCGATAGAGATAGCACTAATTATATTTGGGTAAACTTCTAATAGTGACCTTCTGAGTAGTCAATCTTGAGGAAGGCACAAGAATTTTGTGTAACTAAAGCTTCCGCCCATCGTCAATTTGAAGTCGATTTCTGGGAATAGGGTGGGAAAAATCTCAATGGACATAAATCATTTGTTAGGTGCTTTTTACCAGAGGTAAAAAATATGTATCATAATGAATTTTTAAAAGAATATGCAGCACTTAATGAAGCAACATTGAGTGAAGAAAGAGTCAATGAGACACAACCCGATGTGGTCTCCCCGCCGGATTTGATATTTTGGAGTCCCATTGGCTTTGTCGTAGGCTGGGCAGTTCTTTATTTTATGCTGTCAAAAATTGGGATGGCTGCACGAGATGAAATTGCTGTTAACATAAAGCGCTTACATCAAGCTCCGTGTAAGAAATGTCAATTTTATTCAAACAACCATTATCTAAAGTGTGCTATACACCCTTCTACTGTTCTCACTGAAAAAGCGATCGGTTGCTCTGATTATTCCCCAAAATAGCAAACCTTTCAGCTAATATAAAGCGGCATCACCAGAAAACATAGGCGATGAAAAATTTGCCTATGTTTTTTGTCACTCCTTTATCTTCATTCAGCAATGGCTGGTCAAAAGTGGCGTTCTCTCATCCCAAAGACGCGCCGGAATATCGACTTCATCAAGCCGGGAAACAACTGATAAGCTGTTTTCGATAGTTTAGTTGTGCCAACAAGTACATCAGACCGTTGATGCTTAAGTGCCTTCCAAATTGCCTGAGCCACATCTTCAGGATTCTCTAGCACGGGACTATTTAGCGCTTCATCCACCAGTTGATAACGAGCGCTAGCAGTCTCCTCATTTTTACCGCGAAAGATTGCTCGCTCTGTTAGACGAGTGCTGATAAAATTTGGATAAATTCCACAAACCTGAATACCTTTGGGTGATAATTCTGCGTGTAGCGATTTAGTCAGCCCAGTAATAGCATATTTGCTAGTCGTGTAAGGTATTTGGTAAGGAATCGGCACGATCCCACCGATAGAACTGACGTTAATAATTGTTCCGGTATGCCGCTCCAGGAAATGGGGCAAAAGTGCATGAATTGTGTGAATATAGCCCCAAACATTCGTGTCTATAACCTGCTGCCAATCACTAAGCAGGAACTCCTCCACAGGGTCTAATGTAAAAATACCTGCATTGTTGATCAGCACATCAATATGACCAAAATGAGCAATCGCTTTCTCAACCAAATTGTTCACCTGTTCGGGATATCGAACATCCGTGGAAATGGCGATCGCTTCTCGACCAAGCGATCGCACCTCAGAAGCGACAGCTTCTAAACGGTCAATTTGACGAGCCGCCAGTATAATGTCATACCCTTGACGGGCAAACAAAAGCGTTGTTGCTTTGCCGATGCCTTGAGAAGCACCTGTAATCAATACTGTGTCAGCCATATTATTCTTTAATGAGAATGCTGTCTTCCTCTATACAGTAAGTTCGGCATTGCCCGGTCTCCACTGTCTTAGGAATTATTCAACATAAATCTGACGGTTCATGTGAATTTTTTTTTCCAAAAGCACAATACTTGCTTGAACGTACTTGAGGACTAATTAAATAAATCTCCTGGAGAAAACTGCGATCGCATAAACAATTGCGTAATGTAATAAGTGTTACCTTCCCGCCAAACCCCGATACCAGTCTCAGCGTATTCTGAACGCAGAATATTCGCACGATGTCCAGGGCTATCCATCCAGCCTTTCACTGCTAACGGCACTGGTTGGGGAGCGTTGGTACTCTTAAACAGATTCTCTCCCACTACCCAGTAAAAAATTCCCCCAGCACGCACCCGTTGAGACAGGGTACTCCCCCCCGGACTAACGTGGCTGAAGAAGTTTTCACGAGCCATTTGCTGGCTGTAGTTGCGTGCAACCTGTGCTAATTTTTCGTTATTTTTAAGTTGATTCAAGCCATTTTGCTGACGAATTTTGTTGATACGCTGACGGACTTGCGCTTCATCCCGTGCAGTGGCAGGTGATTGAGCTACGCTGTTGGGTAATTGCGGTTTTTCGGGTACATCCTGCCCAGGTAAGCGCGGTAAAAAATCTGTGACAGGTTCGCACCCTGCCACAATTAAAGCGATGAACGCGCCGGATATCAAACCTAGTTGCTGACGAATTATTTTCACACTCAAACTGTTGGCAGGCATACTCTTTGTTAACTACCGTTGAAATAAGCGATCGCGCTTATGGAAAGCATTCTCCTTAATTACATGGTAGATAATATTTTGCAACTACCGCATTTATTTTTTCAGCCTTGGGAGTATTAGATATTCTCGGTAAGTGGCAAAATGCTCCTTCTTAAAAGTTATCCTATTGGCTGGCGGGGAAAGTGGATAACTAACATAGAAATATCTCCACGACTACGCGCGATCGCTTCTGGCGCAATTCCTACGGCTGGCAAACCAAATCTATCAGGATGGCTCCCACCAGTTAATATTAATAAATCATCCGTTTCCAGCATTCGAGAAACCTTTTCCACAAAGTTTCCCTGCACTCGCACAATTGGAACTTCTGGGCCAAATCCAGTTACTTCTAAATTTGAATTTGAGGAACGCCCAAAAGTTGTCGTTACCTGTAACAATTGCAGTAATGCCTTTATTTCCACGGAAAGAGTTCGTGCCAGCTTCTCCGCTTGCCCAAATTGAGAGGATAATATTTCTCTTTCAGTGAATGCTAAAAATACCCGTTTTGTATTCTCAATTGGGTGAGAAAATCGGGCGACTAACACTGGCACTGTTGCTCGACGCACTACATTATCAATTACACCGCCGAAGAAATTATCTCGATAGTTAGAATACCCTTTCCAACCACAAACGATTAAATTAGCATTACGCTCTTGGGCAGCTCGTATAATTCCCTTATCAACTGAGTCATCCACTCTGCCAATTGGCTCAACTGAGGTTACAGAAGCATGAGCAATAGTTTCTGCTGCCGCTAATAACTGGATTTGCTGCGCCTTGGCATCAGCTGAAATTGGCCCCAGATTGTCAGTTAAAATGTGAAGCGGTAGTAAAGTTCCCCCAGCATTTTTAGTCAAAATCAGAGCAAGTTGCAATAGATTATCTTCAGTGTTGGGGTTAGCTACGGGAACTAAAATGCGATCGCCTAACTGCTGTTTTCCTCCGCTAGCCGGACTTGCTACCTCTGGGTTCATATCTCGCCCCCAACGGGCAGTAACCCAAGGCGAAGCAATACAGGTAAACAAAATCATGGCAATAATGCCATTAACAGTGACCTGATCCACCAATTTAATTTGGTAAGCTACCGTAACCGCTGCTAAAGTCGATGCAGCTTGGGCAACGGAAAGACCAAACATTACCATAACTCCGGGAAACTTGAAGCCAAAAATTTTACCAGATCCCCAAGCTGCGGCAAATTTACTAACTATTTCTGCCAAAATCATTACTGCGGCTACTAAGAGCGATCGCGGTTCGCTAACTAATATCCCTGGATTAATCAACATCCCTACCGAAATCAGAAAAAATGGCACAAACAAGGTATTGCCAATAAACTGAATTCGATTCATTAGCGGACTAAGTTGGGGAATGATTTGAGTAATCGCAATCCCCGCTAAAAATGCCCCAATAATCGGCTCAATATCAATTAATTCAGCCGCATAAGATACCACGAATAAAGTTGCTAATACAAAAGTAAATTCTGCCCCTTCATCGTTACCAAAACGCCGGAAAAACCAACGACCAATTTTAGGAACTCCCCATAAAGTTGCAAACGTATAAATGCTTAAAGCCGGAATCAGAAATAGCCAAAAACCAAGGTTGAGGCTGCCTTGGTGAGCTTTAACAACAACGGCTAGAACCAGAAGCGCTAAGACATTAGTAATTAAAGTTCCTCCCAAAGTTGCGGTCACAACCTGAGTTCGCATAATTCCCAATTTTGTAACTACTGGCAATGCCAAAAGTGTATGGGAAGCAAAACAAGAAGCAACCAATATTGCTGCTAAAAAACTGTATCCTAAAAGCAGCATGGCAACTGTACCCAATACCATCGGCAAAGCAAAGGTTGCTATTCCAAATATGGCTGCTTTATCTGCGTTGTATTTCAAATCGTCCAGGCTGGTTTCGAGTCCAGCCATAAACATAAGAAATAGCAATCCGACGGTGCCTAATAAAATGATGGTGCTATCTCGTTCTAAAACACCTAATCCATACGGCCCTACAACCACTCCGGCGAGGATTAAGCCGACAATTCCTGGTAGTTTCATCCGCTCAAATAATAGCGGTGCAACTAGCATAATCGCCATAATGGTTAGGAAAACTGGAACCGGATCGGTGATCGGGCCAGAGAACACTGAGGGAGTCAAAAACTCAGTAAGCGATCGCCGCCAGTTTTCCAGGTTGAGCAAAATATTTCCCATAATTTTTCTAATTAGTTTTTACTTACAAACACTTCTCATCTATACAAAGTTAGATGTTTATACATCTCTCTGGGACTAATTTTTTGCAACAACAAACAGCCAGATTACCAAAAGTCTTACCGCGAAATTTACATCTCAGGTTAGATTGATTGATTGTATAGAAATTAACTATATAGGTAGACATAATTAAACTAAATATCTGCTCTAGGTTGGGCCATTGGAACCGCACCCAACAAACCCATGCCCACAAATAATTAGATCCATCTACTTACCTGAACTAATCTCTACCCTAACTTGCTTAGATTGGATTTGCAGCATTGCTGTCATTTTGTTGTCATATTTGTTTGCCAAGATGTAAAAATCTGGGGATATTCATAAATAGGCACTAAGCCCTAGTAGTGTAATTAAAAATTAAACTGCTAGGGCAAGCATCTTGGAGCAAACAATATGACAGCAATAGCCAAAGAAAAACGGCTGGAACAACAGTGGCACCATATGCCTGCGCCGGAAATTAGTAGTGAGTTAAACAGTAATTTAGAAACAGGTTTAACATCTTCTGAAGTAGCAAAGAGACAGGAGCAGTTTGGCTCTAACGAACTCAAAGGTAAAGCCGGAAAAAGCCCTTTGGTGCGATTTCTTTTGCAGTTTAATCAACCGCTGCTGTACATTTTGCTAATTGCTGGTGCGATTAAAGCATTCTTGGGAGAGTGGGTAAATGCTTGGGTGATCTGGGGCGTAACGCTAATTAACGCCATCATTGGTTTTGTTCAGGAATCCAAAGCCGAGAGCGCGATCGCTGCCTTAGCTTCCTCAGTAAAAACAGACACAAATATCATCCGCAACTCATCAAAAGTACAAGTTCCTTCTACTGAATTAGTACCAGGCGATATTGTACTACTCACCTCTGGGGACAAAGTGCCAGCCGATTTGCGTCTAGTACAAGCACGTAACTTGCAAATCAATGAATCAGCCCTCACAGGCGAGTCAGTTGCTGTTGAAAAAGACACTCAACCAATTCAGAAAGACGCACCTCTGGCAGAGCGAACCAACATGGCTTATGCTGGCAGCTTTGTAACATTTGGCACCGGACGCGGTATTGTTGTTGCTATTGGAGAGGCGACAGAAACCGGGCGCATTTCCCAGTTAATGGATCGAGGAACGAATCTAACAACTCCGTTAACCCGTAAATTTGATAAATTCAGTCGAAAATTACTGTACATCATTCTGGGGATAGCTACACTAACGTTTGTGGTAGGGCTGGGGTACGGCAACTCGTGGGTGGCAATGTTTGAAGCTGCCGTAGCCTTGGCTGTGAGTGCGATTCCTGAAGGATTACCAGCAGTTGTGACAGTGACGCTGGCGATTGGCGTTTCCCGCATGGCTCGCCGTCATGCGATCGTCCGCAAGTTACCTGCGGTGGAAACTTTGGGCGGTGCTACAGTCATTTGTTCTGACAAAACTGGCACTCTAACTGAAAATCAAATGACGGTTCAAGCTATTTATACAGGAGGTGAAAATTATACCGTCAGCGGTGGTGGGTATGTTCCAGAAGGGGAAATTTTCTTACATGAAAAGCCAGTTAATTTAAAGAATATTCCTGTGCTTCAGGAATGTTTAAAGGCTGGGATTTTGTGCAATGATTCGCGCCTAGAAATAAAGGATGGGCAATGGAGTGTTATTGGCGATCCAACTGAGGGAGCATTAATTGCTGTTGCTAACAAAGTAGGATTTTCTGAGAAAAATTTAGAACGGGAAATGCCCAGATTAGATGTTATTCCGTTTGAGTCAGAGTTTCAGTACATGGCAACCTTACATAAGGAAGCTGGAGAGGTTCATCAATCCAAAAGTCAAAATCAAAAATCAAAAATTGTCTATGTTAAAGGTTCAGTAGAAGCAATTCTTAATCGCTCAGGGCAGATGTTGGATGGACGAGGAAATCTTACCCCTGTTGATAAAAATACCGTGCATCAGGAAGTTGATGCAATGGCAAGCGAGGGGTTACGGGTGCTGGGTTTTGCTAAAAAGAATGTCGATGTTAATCAGAATTCCTTAGAGCATACAGATATTGAAAAAAATCTGATTTTCATCGGATTGCAAGGCATGATCGATCCGCCCCGAAGCGAAGCTATAAAAGCCGTGCAAGCCTGTCAAGAAGCAGGTATTCAGGTAAAGATGATTACCGGCGATCATGCAGTCACCGCACAAGCGATCGCTTCTCGCATGGGATTTAACAAAGATGGGGAAGTTCTGGCTTTCACCGGACAAGAACTCACCCAAATGAATGAACAAGAATTGGCAAATGCGGTAGAAGATGGAGCGGTGTTTGCCCGTGTCGCCCCAGAACAGAAACTTCGTCTCGTTGAAGCCTTACAATTCAAAGGTGAAGTTGTCGCTATGACGGGGGATGGTGTCAACGATGCACCCGCACTCAAACAAGCAGATATTGGAATTGCAATGGGGGGTGCTGGTACTGAGGTGGCGAAAGAAGCAGCTGATATGATCTTGACTGATGATAACTTTGCCTCGATAGAAGCTGCTGTTGAGGAAGGTCGTACAGTTTACCGCAATCTAATGAAAGCGATCGCTTTCATTCTTCCAGTAAATGGTGGGGAATCGATGACGATTTTGCTCAGCGTGTTATTAGCTATAGAATTGCCGATTTTATCTTTACAAGTTCTCTGGCTAAATATGGTGAATTCCATCACCATGACTGTTCCCTTAGCTTTTGAGCCTCCATCTGGGCGGGTGATGCAACAACCCCCGCGCCACCCCAATGAACCCTTGCTTTCGCGTCGTTTATTACAGCGAATCCTGGTAATATCTGCATTTAACTGGATTGTTATTTTTGGCGTATTTGAATGGATACGACAAACTACAGGAAATCTCCCTTTAGCCCGCACGATGGCAATCCAAGCTTTAGTAGCTGGTAGAATCTTTTATCTATTAAGCATTAGCAAACTCGGAAGCTCTATCATTGATAAAATCAGTGGGAGAATTCAACAAATTAGCGCTGCTCCAGCTATTATTATTGGTATTATCTGCACTGTCATTTTGCAGATAATCTTCAGTCAGTGGAGCCTGATGAATAACTTATTCTATACAGCACCACTGAACTTAAATCAATGGATAATTTGCCTGTTGGTGGGCTTGCCAATGATTGCAGTAGCCTCCTTAGTTAATCGCTTTGACCCTCCTAACTAAGTCACCCCAATCCTGCGCCTTAGCTAACCTACGCGGAATCCCCTCACCTTATCCGAACGCTGGATAACTGTAGTAGCAAGTAGGTTGCATTGAGGTAACGAAACCCAACGCTAATATTAGGTTTGTTGGGTTTCGCTATCGCACGGGTCTAACCTACAATCCTCAAGAAAAATCGCTAAATTTGTGCTGAATATACTGGATAAATGGTTCAATGCTCAACTCTTTACCAGTTACGCGCTCAACCAGTTCAGCGGCTGTATATTTGCTACCGTGCTGGTAGATATTTTCTTTGAGCCAATTGTGCAAAGTATGGCAATTTCCTTGCTCAATTTGGGTGGGAATTTCTGGATTAGCTTTGAGTGCGGCTGCAAAAAATTGGGCGCTCATAATGTTGCCAAGGGTGTATCCTTGGAACATTCCCCCGATTGTGCCAGTGTACCAGTGGACATCCTGCATTACGCCTTCGCTGTCGTTTTTCGGAACAACACCGAGGTCGGATTTGTAACGCTGGTTCCAAGCTTCGGGAAGGTCGCGCACTGCCAGTTTACCTTCTAAGAGTTCCAGTTCTAAATCGAAGCGAATCATAACGTGCAAGTTATACGTTACTTCGTCAGAATCGGTGCGGATAAGCGATCGCGCAACTTTATTAATTGCCCGGTAAAATGTCTCTAGGGAAATATCACCAAGTTGATGGGGGAAAACCTCTTGCAGTTGCGGATAGAAGAACTTCCAGAAGTTGCGGCTGCGTCCTACCTGATTTTCCCACAGTCGAGATTGACTCTCATGCACACCGGATGAGGTTCCTCCAGCTAGGGGTGTCCCTTCATACTTGGGGTTGATACCTTGCTCGTACAGTGCGTGTCCCATCTCGTGGATGGTGCTAAACAGTCCCTCATTCAGATCGTTTTCTCTGATCCGGGTAGTAATTCGCACATCTCCAATCGAGAAATTTGTCATAAACGGGTGCAGCGTCTTATCTTGTCGCCCCCGATTAAAGTCAAAGCCTAGCTGTTCGATTAACTTGAGGCTAAAATCTAGCTGTTCTGCTTCCGAGAAACTCTGGCGTAAGCAAGTATCATCCGCTACAGGTTGGGAAACAATCGCCTCGACCATAGGAACCAGTTTTTCTCGCAATTGGGAAAAAAGCGATCGCACACTCGTTGCTTTCATCCCGTAATCAGCACCATCAATCAGCGGATCGGCGATATGGTCATAGCCTGGGAAAAAGTTAGCATATTCCTGACATATTTCCAGCGTCTTTTCCAGATAAGGCTGCACGGCGGCAAAGTTATTTTCGCTACGAGCGATCGCCCAAGCGTTATAAGACGCGGTTCTATGCAGAGACATTTTCGCCATAAAATCAGCTGGCACTCGCACTGCACGATCGTAGTTGCGCCTAGTGATGCGAATCAGGCTAGCTTCATCAGAATCAGAGGGCAAACTCTCCTCGTAGGAGAGCAAATCTGACAACAGTTGCCCTATAGTTGCATCGCTAAACTTAGTGTGGGCAATCTGTTGCAAAGTAGCCATTTGACGACCCCTTGCAGCTGCGCCACCAGGAGGCATATAAGTAGCTTGATCCCAGTAAAGTAACGAAGCAGCTGAGTAAATGTCGTCAATTTCCGTGAGGCGGGTTCTGAGTTCTTGAAGTTTAGGGTGAGTCTTTTGGAGAGTTTGCATGATTAGCTGAGGTATGCTTGTTTTGTATAATGTGACGCAGAAGAGCCAAGCTCAGACCAGCACCCCGTCTCGATTGTTGCTATCCTGTAGACTGCTATTTTGACACATTTTCCTGAGTTAGACAGCACTATTATCGCTGCAACAGTATTTCCTAAATTATTTTTTAGCATTAAAGGTTTAATTTTCTACCTTTCATAAATTATGATAAATTTAATTAAACCATCTTTATGAAAAACGAATAACCTATCTAATTTTCCATCATAAAAAGTTTTAGATAACCTGGATTTTCTTATAGCTGACAACAGACAAAAAGCAACAATCCACAAACGTAGTGTAGCTAGAGAATGCGGATTGTTTCTTTTTTAGCTTTGCGTTTTAATTTTTAATTAGACTAGGCATCTTTTAGCTAACCTACACATAAAAAGAAAAAATTCTATTTCTTGTGGCTTGATATCCCTAAGCCCTGTATTATCCCTTAATCTCCCCAATCAAAAGCTGAAATCGCTTATTTTTACGCAGACAATCTAAATCAGGATCGGTTTTAGCCGCAGGTAGATATTTAGCACGATTTAATTGAATTGCTTGTTGCAAATAATCGACAGCTAATGTGACTTTTCCCTGCAAAGCATAACAGTAACCTTTGTTGTAAATTCCGTTAGCATGATTGGGATTAACTTCTAATGATTTATCGATACTTGTCATCGCATCTTTATACTTACCCAATTTTGTCAGGGCATAACCGCGATTATCCCAAGCTTCATAATTATTTGGGTCGCATTGTACAGATTTGTCGTAACAGGCGATCGCTTCCTTTATTCGCCCCAATCTCCGCAGCACTAAACCACGATTGTTCCAGGTGTGAGTCTCGTTTGGATCTATTTCTAGGGCTTTATCGTAGCAGGCGATCGCTTCTTGCTGGCGACCTAACTTAGACACTACCGTACCTTTGTTAGTCCAAGCACTTGTATGGTTTGGCTTGATTTCTATGGCTTTGTCATAAGCCGCGATCGCATCTTCATCGCCGCCCGAAACCATAAAACAGCAGCCCATATTATACCATACTTCCGGGTCATCAGGATTAATTTTTAACGCTCTTTTATAACTTGAAATTGCCCGTTGATGTTTGCCTAAATTAACCAGCGCATTGCCGCGATTGCTGTGAGCTTTGTAATAATTAGGATTGATTTTTGTAGCTCTGTCATAGCAAGCGATCGCTTCTGGATTTCGCCCCAACATGGCTAGAGCATTACCTTTATTTGCCCAAGCTTCGTAATTGTCTGGTTGAATCTCCAGTAATCTGTCATAGTTAGCGATCGCTTTCTCATGCTGCCCCCATTCATCCAGCGCAATACCTCTGTTTAGCCATATACGAATATCATTTGGATTAAACTCAAGCGCCCTGTCAAAGCTATCAATTGATTCTTGATAACGTTTTAAATGTCCCAATGCCAGCGCCCGACAAGCCCAGGCATCTGCATGGTAAGATACTAGCTGAATTACTTGGTTAAAATAAGTAAGCGCAACTTCAAAGTTTTTTGACTCTAAATAAGCCAATCCTTGACTAAAAAGATTTTTAGCTTCTTCTATGTAGTTTGTCATTTGGCGGCACCTACGCGCACAACGCTTTTATCTCAAATTCTATCGTTTGCTTCTTAAAAAGTAGCAGCACAGTATAGGGTTTCTCAGTTGGGTGGAATATATGACGGTTCTGACGTTCAATCCACGTTGGTAGGGACATGGCAATGCCATGTCCTTACAGATGTATCGCACCCAACCCTTGAATTGGTATCCTAGGGTGGACATCGAAAACTCCTTTTCTAAAAAGAGAAGACTTCCCTTTTATAGTTTTTCTCGTTCCCAGCCTGTGACTGGGAATGCCTACTATCAGGCTCTACCTGATATTATTTTATGGGAGACTCTGCCTCCCATAATGGGTTTCTAGTCAGAGACTAGAAACGAAAAAGCAAAATTCAAACATACAAACTTGCTACATATTCCCCATAACCGTTGTAAGGGAGAGTCGGGCGTTTTTCCCATGTCAGCTTTGGCCCTTTACTGACAAATTTTTCGGTTGCTTGTGACCAGCGGGGATGAGGTTTTGTGGGGTTTACATTCGCCTCAAAGTCATATTCATGCGAGTCTAGTGTGTTCCAAAATGTGGCGGGTTGAGTGTCAAGAAATTCGATTTTGGCGATAGATTTTGCGCCTTTAAAACCATATTTCCAAGGCAAGACGGCTCTTAGCGGCGCACCGTGCTGTTTTGGCAAAATATGATCGTAAACGCCTACTGCAAAAAACGCTAATTTGTTCGCCATTTCATCAAGGCGCAAACCTTCAGTATAAGGCCAAGGTAATTTACCTAAGTGGAAGCTAGGGCCAGTGGTAATATTTTTGTCGTAATATGAGGTAAAGCGAACGAATTTGGCTTGGCTGGTTGGTTCGACGGCGGCGATAAGTTCGCGCATCCCAAATCCAATCCACGGAATCACCATTGACCACGCTTCCACGCAGCGAAAGCGGTAAATGCGCTCCTCTAGAGGAAATGTTTTCTTAATATCGTCTAAGTCGTAGGTGCGGGGATTTTTCACCAAACCGCTGACTTCAATTTTCCAGTCATCGGTTGGCAATGCCTGCGCTGCGGGCCAAATCGATTTTGTGCCACCAAATTCATAAAAGTTGTTATATTGTCCAGCTAGAGATTGGTCAGTGACAGGACGATCAACTGCGGAAAAAGCAGGATTTACATTTGCCTTTAATTTTGCTGTATTTAATGTTTTTTCTAGTGCCATGTTTTCAGAAGAATCATCGCAGCCGAGAATTGGCAGGATAGTAGCTCCCACGCTGGCACCTATCAGCGATTTGAGAAAGCGACGCCGATTAAAAAATGCGGCTTCTGATGTTACTTCTCGTTCTGGAATTTCCCAGGATTCGGGTATGCGAATTATTGCCATTTGAAAGGTAAAAGTTAGTAGTGAGGATTAAAGTTAAGAGTTAGGAGTTCTTTATTCTTGAACTCCTAACTCTTAAATCCTAACGCTTTAATCAGCACTCTTGACTTTTAACCCCAGCAGACAAGGGCTGGTTAAAAAGATGTATATACTTACGCAATTGTGCAATGCGAAGCTTGACTGAGTTAAATAATAGATCCTTAATAGGGATTTAAGCCAGATATAGATCCATCTGTGGCAGGGTCAAGCCTGGGAGCCTCAACCGTGCCACAGATGGAAATAATAAATAAAACAAGGGTTTAATCGCTTTCAGCGAGTATAAGAGCTTCAAACGGCTTTGAGGCTCGAATGTTGTCAAAATCTGAATCGTGTTTTGCCAGATGGCGGTATTTTTCTGGAGATAGACTTATGGCTTGTTCTAAGGAAGCGATCGCTATCTCAATTTGGCTAACCTTGGCGCTGTAACAAGCTTTGTTATACCAGGCAGTGGGATAATCCGGCTTAAGTTCTAAAGCGCGATCGCAACAGGCGATCGCTTCGGCATAGCGCCCTAATTTCCCCAGAGCAACGCTTTTATTAAACCAAGCTTTGTAGTAGTCGGGTTTAATTTCGATAGTTCTCTCGAAGCTGGAAATTGCCTTTTCATAGTTGCCCCAGTCACTCAGGGCAATGCCCCGGTTGTGCCAAGCATTGGCGGAATCTGGCTTAAACTCAATCGCTCTATCAAAGCTGTTGAGCGCGTCGAGGTATCTTCCTAAGCTGGATAGGGCATTGCCTCGGTTGTACCATGCCCAGTAAGCATCTGGTCGCAGTTGCAGGGTACGGTCGAAGCTGGCAACTGCTTTTTCATACTGACCCCAGTCAACCAGTGTAATGCCGCGATTGTGCCAAGCGGCGGAAGCGTCCGGATTGAACTCAATGGCTCGGTCAAAGCTGTTTAATGCTTCGTAGTAGCGGCCTAATTTTCCTAGAGCAATTCCCCGGTTGAACCAAACCCAGGAGGCATCTGGCTGAATTGCCAGAGCGTTTTCAAAAGAAGCGATCGCTTCTTCGTGGCGACCTAAGTTTCCTAGAGCAAAGCCCCTCTGGGACAAGGCATCGGTATAATCCGGCTTACACTTCAGGGCGTTGTCTAAACTAGAGATTGCTGCCTCAAATTTTTCTGCCTGGAGCTGGCGCAATCCCTGCTGGAAAAAGAATTCAGCTTCGAGTTTTATAGTCTGTTGCATAGAATATGGCATCTTTCTTTAGGATGATCTCATATTTATGATTCCCAAAACAATACCATGACTCAACATTCCGGATAAAAATTTTTGGATTGGGGGTTGGGGGCTGGCGACTAGGGACTAGGGACTAGGGACTAGGTAAGACTTTTTCCTCTTCCCCAATTCCCCAATTCCCCAATTCCCCAATTCCCCAATTCCCCAATTCCCCAATTCCCAATCCAAAATCGGTCAGACATGGGATGATTTCATCTTAAAGAGGGATAGACAACAGACATGACTCAAACAACAGGTTCAACCTACCGGATTGAAAAAGATTCAATGGGAGAGCGGCAGATTCCTGAAACTGCTTACTATGGCATTCAGACACTGCGGGCGATGGAAAATTTTCCGATAAGTGGGCTGAAGCCTTTGCCTACCTACGTCGATGCTTGCGTGTTGATTAAGAAAGCAACTGCGATCGCTAATGGGGAACTTGGCTGCATTCCCGCCGAGATCAGTCAGGCAATTGTCCAAGCAGCTGATGAAGTCCTGGCTGGGAAGTTCCGCGATCAGTTTGTTGTGGATGTCTATCAGGCGGGTGCAGGAACGTCGCACCATATGAATGTCAATGAAGTGCTAAGCAATCGGGCGCTAGAACTGCTGGGCGATGAGAAAGGCAATTACAAGCGCGTCAGCCCCAACGACCACGTAAACTACGGTCAGTCTACTAACGATGTGATTCCTACAGCGATTAGAATTGGGGCGTTGGTGGCTTTAGAAAAAACGCTTTTCCCTGCATTGTCGGATGCGATCGCTGCTTTAGACAACAAAGCTGAGGAATTTCAGGATATCGTCAAATCTGGCAGAACTCACCTACAAGATGCGGTTCCAGTGCGACTCGGCGAAAGTTTCCGCGCTTGGGCGCAAATTCTCTCAGACCACTTGATCCGCATAGAACGAGCATCTGAAGATTTGATGGTACTCGGTTTGGGTGGCTCGGCGGCGGGAACTGGACTAAATACCCATCCTCAGTATTGCGATCGCGTTGCCCAATTATTGTCAAGATTAATCGACCAACCCTTGCGCCCAGCCCCGCATCTGATGGCGACAATGCAGAGTATGGCACCTTTTGTCAACGTTTCCGGTGCGATGCGGAACCTAGCGCAGGATTGCGTCAAGATATCCCACGACTTACGACTAATGGATTCGGGGCCAAAAACTGGTTTAAAAGAAATTCAGTTACCGCCAGTGCAACCGGGATCTTCGATTATGCCAGGGAAGTATAACCCGGTGATGGCAGAGATGACGACGATGGTGTGTTTTCAGGTGATGGGATATGACAATGCGATCGCGCTTGCTGCCTCTGCCGGACAATTAGAGTTAAATGTGATGATGCCGCTGATTGCTTATAACCTGATTCACAGTATCGAAATTTTGGGCAATACTCTAGCAGCACTCACTACACGATGCTTAGAGGGAATTACCGCCAATCGCGATCGCTGTCTCGCCTACGCAGAAGGAAGTCTCGCCCTCGTCACCGCCCTCAATCCTCACATCGGCTATCTTAATGCCGCTGCGGTTGCCAAAGAATCCCTCGAAACTGGCAAATCTCTAAGACAAATTGTACTAGAACGAGGTTTGATGAGTTCTGAAGAACTAGCCAAAGTTTTAGACTTAGAGGAAATGAGCGCCATGCCAGAAGCCAAGATTAATTAGTTTTTAGTCATTAGTCAGTAGTCCTTAGTGCTGCCATAATAACTAATGACTAATGACTATCTAACCAGGAGTATTTTTAATGCACAGTCAATCAGGTGCAACACAATTAACCTTTCATTATATCGACGGTAACACAGAATCATTCACTATCTATGAACCTGCTGAGGCTATAGAAACTCAGCAGGAAATGCGGCAAGAAGTCCGCCGTCTTTTAGATAAATCATGGTGGATTCTTCATCTAGCTGAAGAAACAGTTTTTATCAACACAGCCAATATTATCAAAGTTGAAGTAAAGCCTTCTATGCCTCACCTCCACGGAGAAGATGTTTTCTCCAATGCCGAAAGAGTGACTGCTTTAACTCGTGGCAACCGAAAATAGTTTTGAGTTTTGATTTTTGAGTTATTGATTCAAAATTTAAAATTCAGAAATTGAGTAGGCTGGGCCTTTGGAACGAAACCCAGCACTACACATTCTTTTAAGTTATACAGGCTAGCTCAATCCAAAATTCAAAATGAGAAAATCTTCTGTTAGTTTAATTCGGGCTAATTCCTACGAACAGCAATTATTGCGGGAATCTGTGCAAAGCTTACTGGCACCATTAGGAGGGATAGAAGCGTTTGTAAAGGCAGGCGATCGCGTCCTACTTAAGCCTAATCTACTCACAGGTGGTCGTGTAGGCAATGAGTGCGTCACTCGTCGAGAAATCGTTCACTGCGTTGCCAAACTGGTGCAAGAAGCTGGCGGTAAACCTTTCTTTGGGGATAGTCCCGCTTTTGGTAGTGCGATGGGTGTGGCAAAGGCTAATGGTTATCTTCCCCTGATGGAAGAATTAAATCTGCCAATTGTAGAATTTCACGGCAAGCGTTACGAAACAGCTAACAAAGAATTCAATCATCTGCTATTGTGCAAAGAAGCATTCGATGCAGATGTAGTAATTAACTTGCCCAAAGTAAAATCTCATTGTCAACTAACAATGACAATGGGTGTAAAAAATCTCTTTGGTTGCGTACCCGGAAAAATGAAAGCGTGGTGGCACATGGAGGCGGGGAAAGATAGCGATCGCTTTGGGGAAATGTTGGTAGAAACCGCCAGAGCAATTAATCCCAATTTAACCATTTTAGATGGAATTATCGGTCACGAAGGAAACGGCCCTTCCGGTGGCGAACCCCGCCCTTTAGGCATTCTAGCGGCTTCTAGTGATGTATTTGCTCTAGATCGTGCCATTGTCGAAATGCTCAATGTAAATCCCCTTGAGGTTCCCACAGTCGCAGCTTCGATGAGATTAGGTCTTTGCTCAAATCTAGAGGCGATTGACTTTGTGCAACTGCACCCAGAAGATTTAAAGGTGCTGGATTGGAAACTGCCTACTAAGATGATGCCTATCGACTTCGCCATGCCTCGCGTGATTAAATCTACTTTCAGGCATCTCTACATCCGGTTTATCAAAGAACCCATGAACGCTTATGCTGGCAGATAAGTCAAGTTGAGGCGTATTCTGTAAAAGTTGTTACAGTAGGATACAAAATTACCAGGATAATCTATATTACCCTCCGATTGCTTAGGAAGACCGCCCTTACTCATGCTAGAGGCGGTTTTTTTCTGTCTAGACGAAATAACGCCGGAACCGAGGATCTAAATTGTCTGTTTTGCGCTGGTTGCAGGTAAGACAGAGGGTGTGTAGATTGCTGATATCGTTAGAACCGCCCCGCGCCAAGGGTATGATGTGATCGATGGTCAGGTTGGTTTCTAGCGTAGTTTTGCCGCAGCTTTGACATTGATAGCGATCGCGTTCAAACACATACTTCCTCACTTGTGGGGGGATGCGAATTCTGGGCGTTTTAGTCATAAAATACTTCTGTAAACACGATCCCAGGCTGAGATGACTGAAACTACAGGCGCTAATGCTATTGATGTAGCGATCGCTAAAGGAATTGACTTTGACGGTTCCCCAATTCCCACAGCCAAACTTGAATTATATCAAAAAGTGATGGGTTTGGAAGCTGGTCGTCAGCGCAGCGGCGTATCTAATACCATGCGTTCCAGGATTGTTCGCATTGGTGCTAAGCATATTTCCCAAGATGAACTCAATCAAATGCTTTTAGATGCCGACTTTGCACCGCTGAAAGACAAAGAAGTTGCCTTTTACTACGGCGCTAAATAGCATTAGCAACCGTACCTTTTCCCCCGGAGGAATGCAACTCCAGGGGATTTATTTAGGAATTTTCCTCCTAATTTTCTTAGTTAATTATCTTACGGAGATCGTCAAGCGGCGAGTCTGGTTGGCTAATTTCTCCCGTTTCTTCAGCATCAGGTTCATCAGGACAAAACTCTACACTAACTTGGAGTTTGAGTCTAAGTCTTCCTTTTTTCCAGCCTTTAGCACCTATTCTGAGTATTTCACAATCTATACCTTTGTTAAATAATATATTGTGAGGTTGAAGGTTATCAATCTTATTTATTGATACTTGTTTAAATGACAATGAATAAATTAGCGCCTCTACTACTGAGTCAGTATGGGATGCTTCATTCACTGCTTTCCTGACTTTACCGACTTTGAAGAGTTCTGGAAATGAAAAAACATCATCCTCGTTGAAATCTATCACGTCTATCCAGTTTTCCATGCTAATCTCCAAATATTTATTTTTACAGGAACCAGCAAATAGAGTTCGCGGCTATATAAACAAAGTTCGCCTACACGAACTAATAGAGTTGAAACCCGCGCAGGCGGGTTTCGTCTGTGTAGCCGCGATTTCCAATCGCCAAGGCTATAAACTATGCTTCTGAATGAACAACCCCATTAGCAATCGCACTAACATGGGAATCCTCTAAATCAGAAACAATTGGAATAACATCAGATTGACCAATTACAGGTAATTGATGATCGTACAAACCCATCGCCTGCAAACAGCTATTAATCCCAGTCACGGCTGAATTATAGACTGCTACTTTTTGCTCAATTGCATTTTGCAAACGGCGATTATTAGCAATTTTTTCCTCAGCTTCTTGTTCTAAAGTTTGCTCTAAATAAGCACGAGCTTGAGTATATTGTTGCAAAATTTCGCTACGTTGCTGCGTTGCCATTCGATCCAAATGGGTATTAAGTGCTTGATTGACAGTTGCAGGAAAATCGCGACTGATTGTAGCTTTAACTTTTGGCTCGAAATCTAACTTCAATAGCTGACGAATTGCTGGTTCTGCTTCCACCATGCTTTCACAACCGTAACTTTGAGAAGTTTGCAATAATGTCTGACGAAATTGATAAATTGAAAACGTGCCTTCATCGTAAAACCGCGCACTTTCCCGTACATAGCGATTACACTCGTCACTCGCAGCAGCTTTGAGAACGTTCGTTACCTGTGTCTCTAAGGCTTTCAATTGTTGCTCAATTCCGCCATCATTGCCTAACAAACGATAGAGTTGTCGGTAATATTCAGACTTGCGAATTCGCTCTGTGAGGCGTTTAAACAAACTGGTAACTACTTGTTCAGAAGACTCTACCAAGATATCTTCAAGTTGATTGGCAAGGTAATAAAGTGCCTCGACTAAAACAGCAATCAAAGGTGCGGTAGAATTGCGGCGATGACTCCCGATGGCGCGACGATAAGCATCTGCAACCGAGAAAGTATCCAGCAACTCATCTAAACGACGAACCATCCGAGATTGCAACTGGCGAAAATCTGCCTCGAAAGCATCGCATTTGCCTGTGACAATCTGCTTTAGTTCTTCTGTGATATGTTCGAGAAATTCTTCGCCAACTTGCTGTAGTTCCTGATTTAACCGTTGTAATTCTTGCGCTTTCATCGCCTCAATTTCGCGAGGCTGACTATCTAATCCTTGCAGCGTGGACTGATAATATTTCTTTAAGCTGATGCAAACGTCTTCGAGATCGTCAGCCAAACTTTTAAACAGTTGAGGACGTTTCTCTTTGGTAAGATACTCTGTAATAGCAGCACGAAATTCTTCAATACCACTATCTTGAATTAGCTGCTGAATTACGGGTGTTCCTTGTTCAGCGAGAATACGCACATAATTTTCATTTGGCGTTTCGTAGCTATTAACAGAAATCCGAAATTTGTTAGAGGGTAGTTTACCTGAGTTAGCGCAGTAGTTGTTAAAGGATGTAACGAACTGTGGCGTTTCTTCTCGTCCGTCCAAGCCTTTGACACTCTCAGCAAAGACAGAATCTAAACCAAAGCGATCGCGTCCGCTTGTCTGTTTAATCTGACTGCCGTAAAATCCTAGTAAACCGCTAGTTTTGTAAACTCTGCTAGTATCCCGAAACTGAGCGCTAATCAGCTCGTCTAAACGTTGCCTTAACTGGCTATTGTACCAAGTTTCATCGATGCGGTTGAAGGCAAAGAATACGCGATCGCGTATTCCCGAATTTGAGCGCATTTTCTCCAGCAGTTCCGTTTCTTCCTTGGTCATGTCGCCAGCAGACGCGGGTTTGAGAACGCACACCACCGCTGAAGTATCCGGGTGTTCAATCTTAGCGTAGGTAAGTTGTGCGTCTTTCTCCACTGGCGCATCTATTCCAGGCGTATCAATAATCACATTGCCATCCTGCAACAGAGGATGATAACAGTAATACTCAATCCGCTTCAAAACCGCGCTATTGCTGCCACGACGAGCATAACCAGCAGCTTCCTTGAGATTAGAAAAGTTAAACTGCTCCATTGAATATGTAGCATTATTAACAGTGTTAATGCGATCGCGGTTTGCTACAAATCCCTCTAGCAACAACATCAACGCATTCGCTTGTTTTGCTCTTTCTGATTTACTTTCTCCACCCTCGATCTCGATAATCGCTTTGCATCCATCGTTTAGCAATTGAATTACTTCAGATTGATTAATATTGCTAGCTGTCCCTAATCCCAGCAGCTGAGACAGCGCACCCGCCTGTTCCCGAATTTCTACCTCACTTAGAAATGTCAGCACTACTCGTTCTTTATCGGGTTCGGCATACTCGATATAACATTCCGTACCTGTAGCGTGTCCCTCTGCACTGTAAAGCAATTCCCGTTCCAACAGTGCGTTAATTAGCATTGATTTACCCGCACTAAAAGCACCCGCAAACACAATTTCAAACTTCGGAGAAATAGCTTTACCGAGGGAAGTTTGGACGGGTGTAACATCTTGCGATCGCAGCGACGGCTCCTGATGCAACAATTGTAGTATCGACTCAACCTGTTCTTTCAGATTTTGACATTGAGGCGGCAACTCAGTCACGGTTTCATCCTGCGAATATAAATTAACACTATTCTAAAAATATTATCTAATGGTAGGTATAGTAATATTACTGAGTAAAACATTATCTAAGAATAGATACCAGTGTATCTACTTAAGTAACTTATGAAAATATTTGCTGTCCGACTGAAACCAAACCAAGACTTAAGAAAAAGTTTAAAAGAATTTACCGTACAGCAAGAGATAAAAGCCGGGTTTATTTTAACTGCAATTGGTAGCCTTAAACTAGCAACCATTCGCTTTGCAAATCAAAATGATAGTACAGTTTTAAACGATAAGTTTGAGATTCTTTCCCTGAATGGCACCCTAGCAACTACTGGCATTCATCTGCATATTGCCATCTCCGATAAACAAGGAAAAACCATCGGCGGACATCTTGATAACGGTTGCATTATTTACACAACCGCCGAAATAGTTATAGGCGAAAGTGAAAATTTTACCTTCTTAAGAACACTTGACGAACAGACAGGCTATCAAGAACTAGAAATCCTCCCAAATACCTCCAAATCTTCTTAAAATTCCTCTGCGTTCTCTGCGCCTCTGCGGTTCAATAAATTTTTAACCCAAAAGACGCAAACGAAAGCCTAGTTAAGAATAATTTTAGGCTGGGTTAAACGACACTGAAACCCAACAAACGCTTATGTTGAATTGGTTTTCGTCACCTCAGCCAAACCTACCTCCTATAAACGAGTAATTATAGGTAAAACATCTAAATCAATCTGCTTCGCCTCACCTTCTTCCGTATTCTTAAATAAGGCAGTAAACGCTCCAGCGCCTAAGCCATCTTGAGGCAACATCCGATAACAAGGCATAGTAGTAATATGAGATTGATAGGCTGATAAACCCGAAACTTCTATCGCTTTAAATTGAGGAAATTTCTCCAAAAGCCATTCACAAACCTGCTCATTTTCTTCAGGTGCGTAAGTACAAGTCATATAAGCAAGATATCCTTGAGGAGCTACAATTTGTGCAGAATTGGCTATGATTCTCTTTTGCCTATTGGCACATTTATTAATGGCGATTGGGTGAAAGCATCCAGGTACTTTCTCCCCTTTGGCAAGTAAAGATTGTCCAGTACAAGGAGCATCAACAATCACAAGGTTGCTGGTGCGGTCAAATGTGGTTTTCAAGATATCTGAGTCTTTGTTAATAACCGCAGAAGATTGAATATTACACCGCTTCAAATTGGAAATAAGCATCCCCAGCCGTTTACCTATGACTTCATTGCAAATCAGTAACTCTGGTTGCAAAGCTTTCCACGCAAAGACACTTTTGCCACCTGGTGCAGCGCACATATCAAAAATTAAATTTACTGGCGACCCAATGGTTAAGAGAGTGGAAGCTGCAAAAACCGAAGAAAAGTCGAGACAGTAATAATATCCTTGTTCGTGCAGTGAATGTTTACCGGGTTTTTCTTTCAAGGCTAAGCGGTTAACAAAGCTTGGTTGCCAAGAAGTCGGTGTTTCGACAACAAAGGGCAAATCTTCAGGTTCTTTTTTACACCAAAGGATGCAAGGGGGAAAGGATTTAGGATTAATTAATGCCTCTACAAATTTTTCTTGTTCGGAAGTATCATCGAACAAACGCCGACTGAGTTTAAGCAGTAATTTAGAAGGGGTTTCCATATGTATGCAATCTATTTTTTAAACTTTCAAAGACTTTTTTATTTGCCAGTATTTAAACTGTCACAACTACTTGAAGTCAATGAGGTAAGCAGGTTAAAACTTATTTTAAGAGAAGCCAGTAAAATATAAGAGCGAAACTGGGATAAAATTATGGTTTCAGATAAGTTTCGCCGCCAGTTACGCCAAGAAGCAGAACTTTGGCAAGCTGAGGGGCTAATTGATACTGACCTATACGAACAATTATCAGAGCGTTATCAGTTTAATACTCTGGATACTGCCGCACGCGATCGCTTCGTAATGATTTTGCTGGGTTTGGGGAGTGTCCTCATCGGTTTGGGGATAATTACCTTTGTAGCAGCGAACTGGCAGGAGTTGCCACGCAATGGCAAGGTGACGCTACTGTTGAGTTTGTTTATCGGGGTGAATACGGCGGGTTTTTATTTGTGGCGACAACCCAAGGGGGCGCAACATCGCCTCGGTCATGGTTTACTCCTGTTAGGATCGCTGATTTTAGGGGCGAATATGGGGCTGATGGGTCAGATGTTCCACATCAGCGGTCAGTTCTACGAGTTGTTGCTCGCCTGGGGAATAGGCGTGTTGGCAATGGCTTACAGCCTGCGTTTAACGTCTTTGAGTGTAGTCGCGATTATTATTATCGGGTTGGGTTACTGGGGTTTTTGGGCGGATTACGTAGGACAAGGCTGGTCAGAAACGCTTGCTGGAGAGGAATTTTCTTGGTCATCCCAGATGGGGCAACATATGCCGCTAATTTCTGGGTTGATGTTTCTGCCGCTTGCCTACTGGTGTCGCTCTCGCGTTATTTTTGGATTAGCTGCGATCGCAGTCATATCTTCCCTACTGGCCAATTTACAACCTTTGAGCTGGGGATGGTTTTCTTTTCGGTCAACAGGTTTGCTGTTGGCGATCGCCTTCGCCCTGCCACCAGCTTTATTATGGGCTTATGATGACTCATTGTGGGTTTACGGTGACTTCTACTCTTCAAACCGACAACCCCAACCCTTAGCAACTACAGGGTCATTTCAGCCCCTCGCCCGCAGTTTATCGCTGGCATTTTTGGGCGTAGTGCTTTATATCTTGTCCTCATTTTTCTTCTGGAGAATTTTATCCACAGACTACTCTGGAGATCAACCAAGGAATTTAAACTGGCTTCCCCTAGTGGATGCGTTAATTTTAAGCGGCTTAGCCATCTTTGAGTGGTTGCGTCTAGCATGGCTTTCCAGAAGAATACGCGATCGCTCCGATAGTCTGATCACCACAATCGCCATTGGAATCTTCATCAGTTTAGTAGCTGCGATACCCATCTGGCATCTGAGCTTTACCCCAATTCCCGAACTGGCAACCTTGATTTTTAACGTGCTGTTGTTTCTGTTTGCAGGTGGCTTGATGCGTGCAGGATTAGCACAAGGAGAACGCCAACCTTTTTGGGGTGGTATGGTGTTAGTAACCCTGCGAATTGTCACTTGGTTTGTGCTAATTGAGACGGGATTAGTCTTAAAGTCTCTGCTATTTATTTTATGCGGCGTGGTTGTAATTGCTGTCGGGCTTTGGTTTGAGCGTTATGTCCGCACTCTGTCAATTAAACATTGAAAATGTCAGTAGTAGGGTGGGCAATGCTTACCAAAGCTAGTGATTGTTATGTAATGCCTTTGAATTCATAATCCAAAATCGACATGACACAAAGTTCTCAATCCTCATCAACCAATCCTACATTTGTAGGACAGCGATCGCTATCTGGACGCATACCATCTTGGAGACTCTGGGTTCCCCTGCTGTTCCAGACAAGCGTGATTCTCGCAGCTCCTGCGGTGCCGTTTTATACTGTAATGACTGGTAAATCTATAGTTTTACAGACTGTGCCAGTAGATCCTTACGACTTCCTACGCGGATACTCACAGACCTTGAGTTATGACATTTCCAGTCTAGACACCCTGCGCCGTCTTCCGGGCTGGAAAGAGTTACTTAAGCAACAAGCAGGTGGAAAGTCGATAAATGTGCCGCCGCCTGCGCCTTCTTCAGAATATTTAGTTTCAGGGACTCGCTTCTATGTAATTTTACAAGCGCCTGCTTCCAATAAATCTAGCTCTCCCAAGCCTTGGAAACCTGTGAGAGTAAGTAGCGATCGCCCTGCGTATTTACCTGATAATCAGATAGCCTTAAAAGGCAAGTCCACAGGAAACTCTATCGAGTACGGCTTAGAAACGTACTATATGCCAGAGAATCGGCGGGATGAGATTAACAACGATATTAGTCAAGCTCGTGGGGGCAAACAACGACAACCTATAGTAATGGAAGTGAAGGTGGATACCCTTGGGCGTGCCGTACCGATTAGTTTCTGGGTGAGCGATCGCAACTATAGATTTTAAGACAGCTAAATGCTGTATAATTGCCTAATATTATTGCCGCTTCAGTTGGAAAGTGGCACCCAGCGCCGCTCCCGCTCCTGCTATCAAACCCATACTCATGCCCTGAATAGTTTTAAGAGTGGGATCTTGCAATAGGCACTCTGTGGTAGGTGTTTTAGCTTGCAAACACTGATGACTTTCTATCCAGTTCGAGACGCCTCCCACCAGTACCCCAGCAGCACTACAGGAAACAATCAGCACGGTAAAGCGGTTGGTTTTTATAACCATAGATAGATGTTTTAATTTTTGTAAGGAACTAACTGTTCAGTCTACTCTACTCTTAGGCAGAGTGTTACAGTAAATTCCACAATTCTGAATCTTTTTTCCGTACTCCGGAAAATTTTCCCTTTTAGGCTCAGCCTAAGAAATATCTCTGGGAGGCGACCGCCTTAAGAATAGCCGAAAGCAGGCTAAGGCGGTCGCCTCATCAATAGGCGTTCCCAGTCAGAGACTGGGAACGAGAATTCACTCAAGCCGAAAGCAGAAAGTTTAATCAATCCGCAGGCTATAGGGCAAGCGGGCATAAATGCCTCTGGGGTCGTTCATCGCCTTGAAAGTCGCCAACTCCTCTTGTAACTTTAGGAATTCTGCTGTCAGCGGATCGGGCGCTTTCTTAGCTTGAGTGCTTTCGTCACCACCAAGCTGCTTGAGAAGCCTTTGTTCAAAACTGCGAGCTTTGGGATACTCTTCCAGTTGCCAATCATTCCCCAACTTAGCTTGCTTAGCAGCATACTCAATAGCTTTATCCACACCACCAATATCATCAACCAAACCTAACTGCTTGGCATCTTGACCTGACCAAACCCGTCCTTGGGCAATTTCTGCCACTTTGGTTCTTGGTATCTTGCGGGACTCTGCCACTTTGGTAACAAACTGACCGTAAATTTGGTTCACAAATTTCTGGTAAATCGCCAGTTCTTGCGGCGTTTTCGGGCGAGAAATGGTTTGAGAATCGGCCAGGTTGGAGGTTTTTACCACATCCCAGGTGATGCCGTTGTTATTGGCAAGCTTTTGCACATTTAGCAGCAACCCAAAGACACCAATCGAACCTGTGATGGTATTCGGCTGGGCATAAATTCGGTTGGCATAGGTAGCAATCCAGTAGCCGCCGGATGCCGCCATATCGCCCATAGAGACGACAATTGGTTTCACCTGACGAATAAGCCGCACTTCCCGCTGAATCACTTCTGATGCCGAAGCGCTACCGCCGGGACTATTCACCCGTAGCACTACCGCTTTCACATCTTTGTCGAGTCGCAAACGTCGCAATTGTCTGGCGAAGCGATCGCCACCAACTTGTCTAGAACTGCCTTCCCCATCAACTATCTCACCTTCGGCGTAAATTACAGCAACTTTATTCTCAGAAACTCGCTCCTTTGCTTCTCTTTTGGCAACCTTGGCGTAGGTACTGAGGCTAATTTGCCGAAACGATTTATCATCTTTATCACTGCCACTTAGCTTTTTCAGCTCTGCGACCACCTGATCCAGATAGGCAACCCGATCGACAAAGCCGCGTTTTTTAGCTTCCGGTGCTGCTAAAACTCCTTGAGTATCTGCGATCGCTTGTAGCTGTTTCGGGTTTAATTTACGGCTTTTGCTCACCGTCGTCAGAAATTCTCCCCATAAATCACCCAGCAAATTTTGAGTTTGTAGTCGATTTTCCGCACTTAATTTTGTTAACACATACGGCTCTACCGCTGACTTAAACTTTCCTACTCGCACGACCTGAACGCCAACGCCGTACTTTTGAAAAGCTCCTGTCAGGAACATAGATTCCGAGCGCAGACCGTTCATTTCCATCATCCCCAATGGGTTAAGCACGATGGTGTCTGCTACGGAGCTTAAGTAATACTCCTTTTTACCCAAATCCATGTTGTAGGCAATAATCTTTTTGCCAGATGCTCGGAATTTTTCCAACGCCGAACGCACTTCCTTGAGCGTCGCCAACCCGGTTCCAGAACTAGACGACTCGCTGCCATCTAAATACAAACCGACAATTCGCTTATCCTTGGTTGCCTGCTCTATAGAATCCAAAACTGTTCGCAGAGTTAGTGTGTCAGGACTATCACCTGATAGGGCTTCGTTGAGAGCTTCTGAGGTGCTGGAACTCGGTTCGCTATCGGTAATATTTATAGACTGGTCAATAACCAGCACCGATTTATTATCAACTTGCGGCCCTGTATCTCTAGATGCAACTGCAACCAACAAAAATATTAGCCCAGTTGTCCCCAAACCAAAAAATAGGAGGAGTCCAAATAGGCTTCCGAGTGTGCTGGCAAAGGTTTGTTTTAGAAAATTACGCATTGGGGAAGGGGGAAGGGGGAAGGGGGAAGGGGGGAAGGGGGGCTGGGGATTGGGGACTGGGGACTGGGGGAAAGTGGGATTACCAATTCCCAATTCCCAATTCCCAATTCCCAATTCCCATCCCCAATTTCATCGTAATGGTTGTAGAGAATTTGAATGTTTCAGATCGGGCAGGGTGGCGTTACCAGTGCAGAATAATACAGTGGTGATTTCAGCGAGCAACACCTCAACTAAAGCGTCGAGAGCATCTTCTGATTCAACGGCTGCTTGTAGGAAAGGCCATGCTAGACCAGCTAAATCTGCTCCCAGCGCGATCGCTTTGGCGACTTCCAAACCCGTCCGCAATCCTCCGGAGGCAATTAAGGGAATATCGGGGGCAACTGCTCGAATATTTGTAATACATTCTGCTGTTGGCAACCCCCAATCAGCAAATGTTAATCCCAACCGTCGCTGCTGGGCATTTTCCGCTCGTTCACTCTCCACCTTTGCCCATGATGTCCCACCAGCCCCAGCAACGTCAATGGCGCTCACACCGACCTCGATTAACTTCACAGCCATTGCTGCTGAAATTCCATTGCCCACCTCTTTTGCTATCACTGGCACAGAAAGCTTATTGCACAAATCAGCTATTCTATCAAGCAAACCCCGAAAATTAGTATCGCCTCTGGGTTGAATGCACTCTTGCAGGGGATTGAGATGCAGAATCAGCGCGTCGGCTTCGAGCAAGTCAACTACGCGCAGACATTCATCAATGCCATATTTATAGTTAAGTTGTACTGCGCCCAAGTTACCAAATAAGAGAATATCAGGAGCAAGCGATCGCACCGCAAAAGTATCGGCAACTTGGGGATTCTCCACCGCCACCCGCTGGGAACCCACCCCCATCGCTAGTTTGTAGCGTTGCGCCACCTCAGCAAGACGATAATTAATTGTCCTAGCCTGTTGGGTTCCTCCAGTCATTGAAGAAATCAGCAATGGCGCACCCAGATGTTTCCTGAGAAACGTAGTTGATATATCAACTTCACTGCGGTCTAGTTCTGGCAAACAACAATGGGTGAAGCGGTAGCCCTCAAACCCACTTTTAGTCTGATGAAATTGCACATCTTCATCCAGACAAATCCGCAGGTGGTCTGCCTTTCGCGTCTGGGTTTCTCTCATAGCTCAAAAATCTATACTGGCAGGTTTATCGACAATCTCGATTGTCGCACCGACGCGATCGCTCACCCAAAACACCTCTCAAAACTTTATTAACTCCACCGCATCCCGTCCATCACTATCTTGCAAGTAAACCTTAACCTGTTCTTCCTTCGACGTTGGCAGTTTCTTCCCAGTAAAATCCGGATGAATCGGCAACTCCCGATGTCCCCTATCCACCAGAACCGCTAACCAAATCGCCGCTGGTCTACCATAATCATTAACCGCATTCAAAGCAGCGCGGACGGTGCGCCCCTTATATATGACATCATCTACCAGCACCACCGTCTTACCAGATAGATCGAAAGGAATGTCAGTTTTCGCAGGCGTTCGGATGCCAATTTGATCCAAGTCATCCCGATAGAAGGTAATATCCAAAGCCCCCACCGGAACTTCAACTTGTTCGAGTGCTTCTATCTGACGCGCCAACATCTGGGCTAATGCTACGCCTTTAGTGTAAATGCCTACTAGCACTAGCTCAGACAAGTCTCGTGACTTTTCCACCACCTGAGAGGCTACGCGGTTAAGGGTACGACGGATTTCGTCGCAAGAGAGAATTTCTACAACTTCGGAAGACATATTAAATCTACGGATTTAGTAGGGCATCTGAATCATAATCGTTGTAGTTTAATTGAAAAAGCCGTTCTATTAAACTTATTTGTTTAGAAGCGGTCGCCTCGTTTTCTTAAAACTAGCTGTGCGGCGGTCGCCGCACAGCTAAAGAATTAGTCAGCTGCAAGCGCTGATTTGGTACTCTGTCCTACCACTCCGTCAGCATATAGCCCATTGGCTTGTTGAAATCTTTTCACAGAGGATTCTGTTAACGAACCAAAGTAGCCAGTAATCGGCCCGTTGTAGTAGCCTCCGCTTCTCAAAACTTGCTGAAGCGTAGTTACACCAGAACCGCTGCTTCCACGTCGTAAGGTGCTGCGACCAAAACCACCACCAGTTATAGGACTTTCACCACCACGACCTTCTAGTGCGGCTAAAGTTCTAGAGCCAGCTATGCCATCTGCTATTAATCTATTGGATCGCTGAAATCTTATCACAGCTGCCTTAGTCAGATCGCCATAATATCCAGTGACTGGGCCATTATAATAGCCTGCGATTTGGAGATTTCTTTGCAGGGTGGCTACTTGAGAGCCGCTATTGCCTCTCCCAAGTGCCAGGGCATTACCCGCTGTACCCACAACGGCTAAGGTGAGGGCAAGGGATAGCAAGCGAAAACTTGCTTTTTTAGGGAAGTTTTTCCAATTCAGTCCTGGGAATAATTTAACTTCGCGAGCCTGAGATTGAGAATCTTCGTAGGCGGTGGATAGGTGAAGGTATGCAAGAGTTTCCATAGTTTTAGTGCAAAATTTTTACAGGAACTTAAAAAGTAAATACACCCAGTTGGATTTTGAATAGGCTCCATTTCCCTAGAAGGAATTCTAGGTTTACGAACCCGGAAGGCGATCTAAATCCATATCAGGGCTTGAAACTATATCCAATCTATGCTACTGCCTACTTAAGTACCATCGCCCGATGGATTCACCCAAACGGGCGATCGCATAAAAATAATGATGATGCCTGGTGATTTATACGGACAGTATTATTAAGGTAGCGATCGCTATTCCTAGCCAAATCAGAAAGCAATACCGCGTTAGCTGCAATGCTCGATGAATTTCTACTGAAGTAATCGGGTTAATCCCATCTCCCAGTAGGGGTTTGTGTTTAGCAACGCCGCGATACCAGTTTGTTCCTCCTACTTGGACTCCCAAAACTGCGGCATAGGCGCACTCACTCCAACCAGAATTAGGACTGGGATCTTTAATAGCATCCCTCTGGCACACGCTCCAAACATACCCCGGCTTTCGGGATATTAAAGCTAAAGTAATTACAGTTAATCGGCAAGGCAACCAAGTAAGAATATCTTCTAATTTGGCACTAAACCAGCCCAAATCTGTGTAGGGTGCTTCCTTGTAACCAACCATAGAATCAAGGGTACTGGCAGCTTTGTAGGCAAGGGCAAGGGGAACAGCTTCCACATGGGGTAAAAATCCTCCGACAATGGCATAAAAAAGTGGTGCCATTACTCCATCGGTGGCGTTTTCTGTTACGGTTTCCAAAACAGCGCGGAGGATTTCTGATTCTGATAAATTTTCAGTATCGCGTCCTACATATTGACTCAATTTGGAACGCGCAGTGATAATATCGCCTGAATTTAGAGGTTGCAATACATCTTCAGCTGCGGCTCGCAAACTGCGACCAGCGAAACAACTGGCAAGTAAAATACTCTCTAGAGCAATTCCGATTAAAAGATGTAGCGAGTTGGCGGCTTGAACAATTAACCACCCTACAAAGTAGCTGCCTAAGTTTAGCCCAACTGCGAGAATAATTCCCGCCCATCGCAGTGCGAGGGGATGCTGCCATATTTTGAAGACTATTTGGGTATAGCGAGAAATTATCCAGCCCATGACTCGTACTGGATGAGGCCATCCCCAAGGATCGCCGATGATGTAATCAATACTGGCAGCGATCGCTAAAACAACAAACAGCGATGGGTCAGCAGTCATTGGTTCCTAGTTTCTAGTCTTCAATCTATTTAAGAATGACTAATGACTAATGACTAAACAACAAAACTGGTTTCTTCCCCTTGGGCTGCTTGCCAGCTACGAGCGTCATAGTATAAGTCTGCCAATGTAATACTGTACAACGCTTCTTTAAGTTTTTGGTGCAATCTGTGCCAAAGAGTAAATGTTACCCAATCTTCCGCAAGCTCTGCGTCTGGGGTGTGGCGAGGTAGCGGTTCGATTGTTTCGCCTACTGCTTCTAATATTTGTCCGAGGGAAATTTTTGCAGGTTCGCGGGACAGTTGATATCCTCCATGAGCGCCTCGAACTGACTTGACTAAACCAGCTCGTCGCAATTCTATCAACAATTTTTCCAGATAGGGTGCGGGGAGGTCTTGCCGATGCGCGATCGCTTTTACTGAAGTCGGTCTATACCCTGGTTGTAAACTTAAATCCAGCAGTGCCTTTACACTGTAGTGTCCGCGAGTTGTCAGCTTCATACTGGTAAAAAGGGTATTGGGAAAAAATGATTGGGGATAATGACTTGGAAATTAACACTCGCCATTCCCCATTCCCCGTCCCCCATTCCCCGTTCCCCTACATCCTACACTCTTTAATCTTTTTTCACATTGATGCTTTCAAAGGAACAACCATCATTGACTTACCTGAGTTGTTCACAAGGTACAGATATTTATACTTATTCAACACTCTGATAAAAAAAGTTCTCCTTTAAAGAATACAAATATATTGAATTAATAAAGCGATATCTGTATGATATAGTTTTATGAGCTGATATAAAGCTAAGGTTTTTTATTCTTAGCTACTGTCAAGCTAAAACACCATCCCCGCCCTCCATTACTTACTTCTCGTTGCAAGTTGATGAATAAAAAGAAAAAAATCGAAACTCTAACTGGTGAGACGCTAGTCAAGAAAGTTAAAGAGTTAGAAAACCTCAGCAAGGAAGAAAAGGCAAGAGCCTGCGGCTACTACACCGTTACAAAAAGCGGCGTAGAGCGAGTAAATATGATGAAGTTCTTGAATGCCCTTATTGATGCGGAAGGGATTGAGTTAGACGGCAAACAAAACGGCAATGGACGAGGAGGCCGCAGTGCCAGCTATAGAATTAGCGTCCAGTCTAACGGTAATTTGCTGATAGGCTCTGCTTATACTAAACAGATGGGTCTCCAATCTGGGGATGAGTTTGAAATATCTCTGGGACGGAAACATATTCATCTGCGACAACTTGACCGGGAAGAAGGAGACTTAGACGAAGAATTAGAAGAGGCATCCTGATTCAGGGAGTCGTTAGTCATTAGTAAAAACGCCTGACGAATGTAGAGACGTTGTATACAACGTCTCTATACCCGGTTAAGGCAATATGTAAATTGGCTTTTGCAGGAGATGCGGTGGGAGCGACCTGCAAAAGCTAGTTATTAGTGATCAGTCGCAACTTCATAACTAATAACTAACTTAAGCAGTTTTCTTGAGCGGCGGTAAATTTAACTCTTTCGGCAGTGTCACAGGGAGATAGCGACGCAATGTTTTGCGAGTAGCGGCAACACTGCACGCCAAAGCAATTCCATCTTTTTCCAAGACACCTAATACATGATGAGGATTATTCGGGTCAACAACTGGTAACTGGTGGAGTCCCCGCGCCGCCATCCGGTCTAAGGCATCAGCCACAGGTTCATCAGGAGTTGCATACAGAATTTCGGTTGTGCAGATATCAGCAAGCGACTGATAAGCCAAATTGTCGGTCGAGTTGGTAGCGGCGCTGCTTAAAACGCTGGTTTGGGCTGAGGAAATTACAGGCGATCGCGCTACAGACATCGCTCGATTAATATCCTGTAAAGTGACAATACCAATTAACTGCTGGGTGTCGTCAATCACTAAAGCACTGCGAGAACGACTATTAGTTAAAGCTAAACCTGCCTCTAAAACTGAAGAAGAAGCAGCCAGCATCAAACAAGGTGTTTGCATTGCTTCTGCAACTGGCAATGAAGTTAAGATTTCCTGTTGAGAAAGGTCTTTTTCCACATTAATATCCAGCTGCTGGACGTTTTGACCTTTGGTTGGCGCTGGCTTGAGTCGATCCACCAACCAGACACTTAAGCCGACTGCTGCCATCAGCGGCAAAACAATCCGGTAGTCCCGCGTTAGCTCAAACAGTAGCAGAATCGATGTCAGGGGCGCTCTGACACTGCCTGCAAGGACTGCTGCCATCCCCACCATTGCATAAGCAGGTGGTGCGGCAATGTGGGCGGATGCAGGCGCTAACACTGCTGCCAAAATTTTGCCGTAAGCTGCCCCCACCGAGGCACCCAGGAACATCGCCGGGGCAAAGATGCCGCCCACCAAACCACTACCCGCACTAATTGCTGTCAGCACTAGCTTAAAGACCAGCAGGGTAAGCAGTAACCCCA
This sequence comes from Trichocoleus sp. FACHB-40, assembly GCF_014695915.1. Lineage (GTDB taxonomy): Bacteria > Cyanobacteriota > Cyanobacteriia > Cyanobacteriales > FACHB-T130 > Funiculus > Funiculus sociatus. Next base: position 72,104 of record NZ_JACJPF010000044.1, on the reverse strand, counting down.
AAGAAAAATCAACATCCTGAAGCATGGCGGCAATTGTTTCATAGCCGATGCCGAGAATTTGGGGTAGATGTAAAGCCACTAAGCCGAGACTTGCACCGCCAATTACCGGACAAAGCGATCGCGGCACCCTTTGCATCCATTCAAAACCGGCAATTTGCCCGCGAAAGAAACGCCGCGACAGTTGAATTGACTGGGTGTAACCCAGCGATACCAAACTCGCTAATATACCCAGTCCCATATAAAGAGGTAATTCTAGGGGACTGCGGACTTCATATACTGGCAGAGTGAAAGCTGGTTGACCGCCCAACCCAATCTGAGCAATCAAAGATGACACAACTGCTGCTAGCAATACCACACTTACTGCTGAAGTGGCGAAAGTCGTTCCCAGCACCACTTCTAAGGCAAAAAATACCCCAGCAATCGGTGCATTAAATCCAGCCGCAACACCAGCAGCTGCCCCTGCACCCAAGAGTAACTGCTGCCTCTCTCTGGAAACTTGCAGCACTTGACCCAACAGCATCCCAAAATTAGCACCAATCTCCGCGCTAGGCCCTTCCGGCCCCAAGGAGGCTCCCGTACCCAAGGAAACAGCAGCTGCGACCATCTTCGTAACTGGTCGCAGGGGTAACAATTCTTTCGCGCCTTGTGTAGCAGCAATTAGTGAGGAAATGTTGGGGCCAAAGTCAGGCCAAGCAAGCCGCATTAACCCAACAATTAATCCGCCAATTGTAGGAACGCAGGCTAGAGTCCACGCACCCCAGCCGGAGATTAAGCCCATCAAATTCTCCAGCATCAAGCTGTGAATCAGATGTATTAAGTAGTGAAATGTAACTACACCCATTCCTGTGCCTGTGCCAATTAAGACAGCCAGGAGGAGAACCACCGTTTCCGGTGAGGGTTGGATGTGGTTGATAACGTGAGTAACGCGAGACGCAGGGGAAGCAGCTGCGGATGATTCCGACAGCAGGACATCTGACGAAGTAGTGGCGGTCATTGAGGAGGTTTGGGAGTAAAAATGAGAAGAAGCTTAATTTTTATTTATAAATCTCATTCTAACCGCGAGTTATCAGCTATAAGCTATAAGCTATAAGGTTTTTATTGAAAATGGGAATTGGTTTATTTTAAGGTGCGTAAATATACTCACAGGCTTAAAGAAGCCTGCCTTCGCAGGCTTCTTTTGTGTAGCCACGACTTTAGTCGTTAGGCTTCTTTGTAATTAACAGCCAACCCTCTGCCTTGTTAATCGATTTCACACCCTGGAATTTCAGCTTGTCAAAGGTGGGTTGGTCAACTAATAAATAAGGTGAAGGTGCTGTTTTCCAAAGTTGTTTGAGTTGTTCGGGTGTATTGGGGATGACTTGGCGATCGCTATAAAAATTCAGAGAAGGACGTTCATCGGGAAAAGATGTATAAATCTTTTCACCGATGGGAGTGCCGCGCTTAACTATGGCAGCAACGGGTTTAACAGGATATTGTTCTGCCAACTCCCAAACCCAGTGAGAGGATGTCATAAATATTGTCAGCGTCACATAGGTTCCCCAAAACAAAATTGGGATGAATTGCAGATTTTTTCGGGACACTAAAAATGCTGCTACAAGTAAAGTCATAGCAGCAGATGCCAGCACCAGTGACAAATGCCAGTCTAGTTTGGGAGCGAAAACCGCAAAATAAATACTCGCAACAATAGCAACTAAACCCATCACTGTTAAACAAGGTGTCCAAAAGCGGGGATAAGATTGACTGCTGGGCCAGTACCAAACTTCAGCTAGTTTTGCACCACAGAATAAAGCTAATGCTGGGTAAATTGGCAACACATACCAGGGAAGTTTGGTTCCCATCACCGAGATGGCAACTAAATAAACCCCACCCCATACCAATGCTAATTTTGCCCAGCTTGAAGTGCGATTTTCCCAGGCGAGACGAACCCCTTGGGGAAAGAAGAGTAACCAAGGCCATGCGTATTTTAAAATTTCCAGCAAGTAGTACCAGGGAGGCCCAGCGTGATTCTCAACTGGTATCCAAATCCGCTGCAATGATTGATTGAAAATGCCGATGTTGATAAACATCTGCTGGTAGCGCCACAGCTGGGCAGCATACCAAGCCGCAACTGGCGCACTGCCAAGCAGCAAACCGCCCCAGAGATAGGGAGAGGTGAGCAATCTGGGAGTATCCCAAGCCAAAAATATTAATGCGATCGCGCCCAGCAATAATCCCAGAATGCCTTTAGTGAGGCAAATCAGCCCAAACCCCACTCCGGCACCCAGTGCATAGCGCAAGTCTCGACGACTTCGCAACACGCACCACATCATAAACATCAAAAAGCACAACACCGCCCCATCCAACATCACCAGTCGCCCATGACGCACCACTGGCACTAAAGTTAGATAAGTCAAAGCTGAGAAAAGAGCTGGAATGCGTTGCCGAAATAATTCCCGACCAATTCCATAGAGCAGTGGCACTGAGAAGGCTGTTAGCATTGCCCCAGGCAAGCGCGATGTCCACTCATTGACACCGCCAACCTTGTAAGCTCCGGCAATCAGCAGATGCACCAGAGGCGGCTTATTTAGATATTCTGTACCTGATAGCGTCGGATAAAGCCATCGCCATGAGCCTGCTGGTGCCTGCAAAATTTCACGCGCAACCTGAGCAACTGTACCCTCATCCCAATCTCGCAAAGGTAGTCCGCCTAAATTAATCCCAAACAAGACAATAGCCGCTAGGAGCAACCCCAAAACCCAAAGCCACTCAACCCATCTGTCAGCCCCAATAATCTTGTTTTTTGAACGGCCCCAAGCAAAAGTTTGACGATCCATATTTAACAACGCTCGTGCTATCTAGCGGCAATCAGAAGCAACTTCCTGCGATCTAACTCTTTAAATCATCTGATGAGGATCGCCTATAGCAATTCCAGGGTTGGGTGCGATACATCTGTAGGGATATAGCATTGCCATGTCCCTACCAACATGGACTGAACGTCAGAACCGCGATATATTGCACCCAACTGAGAAACGCTATAGTAAGTTTCCATCTACTATTAAAGTTTGCATAAATCTATAAATAGAGCCGCATTTTCTATCTTAAAGCGGCTCGACAAGACTTCTGTTAGGCATACAGCAATAATGTATGGAAATGCTATCGGAGAACTAAATCATGTTTAATGTAGTCTAAACTAGGCAATAAAATCAACTTTACGAAGTTTGTATATGGATGCGAAACTATCAATTGGTCGTGCTGCTTTGGTAGCTGTTGTTTTGGGAACCACTCTGGGTGGAGGCTTTTGGGCTGGTCAAGCTACTGCACAGCGTGAATATCAACCCCGGATGCGGTCTGCACTAGCTTCTTTGAAAGAAGCTAAAGCAGATTTGGAAAAAGCTTCTACCGATAAAGGAGGTCATCGGGCAGCAGCGCTACGTTTAACAAACCAGGCAATTACAGAAGTTAATAGAGGAATCGAATACGACCAACAAAATTCTAGACGCTAAAGTGCTAATTGTTTTTAAATCCATTAGGGATATTAAATAAAGGGATTGGGGATGAAATCTCTGATTGAGCGGGGGTTCGTCCCATTATTTATTTAGTTAAAAAATATAAGATTTACTGCTTTAACGGACGCAATCTGAACTAAGAGTTAATTACTAAAAGATAAAAACCAGCTTTAGCTGCCACGCTTCCGCCTGTCGGGTAATTTCAATTTGACGAATGAATTCTCGAAAGTAAAATCTTCGCTCTGATTCTGATAAGTCTAGCCAGAATTGGGGGATGGAAACTGCTTGCGCGATCGCTTGCAAATTTACTGGCGGCAAACTCGCTAACTTTCCTTGTAGTTGAGATATTTCTGTGCGAAGTTTGTAGGCGCGTATATCTGCTGTTTCTGAATCCAAAATGCCATTAGCAGTTAAATTAGGCAATTGAGCTAAAATATCTTGTTTTGTAGCAATTTGACTTGTAATTGCGCTCTTAATTCCATTCATATTTGGTACATTCATCCCCGCTACTGCAAAAGGTAAATCCTGACAAATTCTCTCAATAGTTTCTTGCAAAACTTGCTCGTAGGAAATTGCACCACATTTAGGCTGTTTGTTGCACTTGGTTGGACGCAAATAGAGATATTCTCCCTGTTTGCCACGAGTTGTAACGCGAGTTATCGTCATCGGTAACTGGCACTCCCTACACACAACCAACCCCGCCAAAGAACGATTTGCACTTGCTGTGCGAGGTGGCAAATGGCGGTTACGGCGTATTAGTCGGTCAATCTGTGCCGCTTCTTCCCTGGTAACAATGGGGACATGAGTATCCGATAGAACCTGACCATTTTGATAAGCTGTGTCACCCCGATAAGCTGGGTTAGAGAGCCAGCGTTGTCCGGTAGATACGGAAATTTTCTTACCGTATTTCTTTTCTAGATACCGCACCGCACCGCGCAGAGAACCGTAGAGTAGATATTGTTCAAAAAAATCTTTCACCACAGGCGCTGCACTGCGGTCAAGTATGTAACGGTCTTTACCTCGCTTGTAGCCGTAAGGAGCTTTTCCCGGCCCCGGCGCAGCTTTGAGTCGCCGCTTTGCGTGTCCTTTACGGAGGCGGCGCGATCGCTGGCTTTCCTGAATTTCTTTTAATAATTCTAGTGGTGTTTGATTATATCCTACTGATTCAGTGGTAATGAGTTTGATGCCGAGAGATTCAAGATTGGAGATGCGATCGCATACTTCATCAACCGAGTCTCCCAATTCTTCTAAGCGTCGAATCAGCAGATATTCAGCAGGTTCTGCTTGGCAATCTTTTAACAACTGTTGCAGCTGATCCCGACCTCCCAAATCTTGATAAACCCGATCCACCTCCCAACCCCACACATTCGGATTAGGTGTTGATTCCAACAAAGGATCGCTGTACAAATACGCAATAATATTCATTGCACTAAGGCGGCAAGGTGCTTTAGTATACTAAAAACACGATACAAGTCATTTCCTCGCCGGATTGAAAAATCATAGGACATATCGTATTGCGGTGTATCTTGTTTGATCAGCTTCAGAAAAATGAAATGGCTGCCATTTGTGACAAATCCAAAACACGGTTTTTCCAGGTTAGGGTTGCCTAACATATAAGCTAGAGCTTGGGGTATCCCTGCGTCTAGGGATAAGCTACTACGTTTAGACTCAATGACGAATATCCACAAATGGTTTCCTAAAATCAGAACATCAATATCTCCCTTAATAACTTCATCCTCATCTTCGACAAAGATTTCTACTCCTTTTTCTCCGTCTATTTCAAAAGGAGGCTGATAAAAACCTGCCAATTCCAGCAGCGGAGACAGTACCACCATTTTGACGATACTTTCTATCATTTGCTGGCGTTCAATCAAATGAAGAAAATTGCTTTTAATACGGTCTAAAGTTTCTTTTTCTATCTCGGATATTTCGGGCAAATCAGCTAACCATTCGGTAAAAAATTTGTCATCAGTCACCCGTTGCAAGTCAAATTTATCTATCAGATATCCGATGGTGATTTTACTGGCTTGGATTGTTTGAACCATATTTTTTTCAGTAGTTATTTGTCATTTTTATACCTGACTCAATTCAATTATATTACCGTCTGGATCTTGGGTGAAAAAAGCTGCTCTACCAGAGGCACTCATTTGTACGGGACAGTTGTTATTTATAATCTGCTCTTTAGCAGCATCTAAATTTTCCACAGAAAAAGCTAAGTGTCGGTTGCGACCTAACTTTTGGGAATTTACCATATCCGATGGTATAGAGTCAGCGACAATCAGGTGAATTTGAAACTCGCCGACTTGATACCATGCTCCCGGAAATTTAAGCGTTCTATCTATTTTAGATAATCTCAGTACCTTGCCATAAAAATGTTCTGCTCGTTCTAAGTCAGAAACGAGAATAGCTGCGTGGAGGCATTGGATAATTTGCATAGCTGGTTTGGTTAGAGATAGGCGTAATTTTAATTATGCAGCAGGTTAGGGATGCGCGATCGCTCTCAAACCAGAGAAAATCCAAATTAGCCTAACTCAGTGAATGCCATTCAGAGTTAGCTTGAAGAAATAAGCTAAAAATTACTAATAGCGATGCAACTATAGCAGTCCTAAATGATTCATGAAGGCAAGATAGCCGACTTATTACAGAAGTCGGCTACCTAAAGGGCTGGCTCACAACTCAAATAGGATTGCTATAAATCGCATTCAAATAAAATTATAAAGTCCGAAATTTTATATAAGCCAGCTACTTCAGCGGAACTGCCAGAAGGTGATTCAGAACACTGAATTTACGCTTCCCTGCTGAGCCTGACAACCTTTTCTTCTGAGGCTCTCCCTCACTCCACAAACTGAAAAAAAGCGAGGCTTAAGCCTCGCTAAAAGCGTTAATAGACTGAACTTAGGAGCAAGAAATTATCAATTTTTACTTGTTAATTTTTCTATACCGTAACGCTCGATTTCGCTTTGCAAATTCAGCGGCGCAACTATTGCCTGATTTTCAAAGTTTCCCCAATCTTCGCGGGGGATATGCCAGGTAATTTCAAACTCTAAGCCATCAGGATCTTGACCATAGACTGATTTGCTGGCACCGTGATCGCTAGCGCCTCGAAAATAACCGTTATTTTTGAGAATTTGAGCAGAGTTTGCTAAATCTTCAATTGTCTTTACTTCCCACGCTAGATGATAAAGTCCAATTGTTCCCTTTGGTGGAGATGGAGCATTAGAACCCAAGGCTATTAATCCCAAATCGTGATGATTTGTTGAGCCTTTTACTCGCAGAAAAGCCATCATTCCGTGTAGACGAGATACTTCTTCAAAACCAAAAACTGATTGATAAAACTCAACTGAACGCTCAAGTTCGCGAACATAAAGGACTGCATGGTTTAAACCTGTGACAGGAATCATAAAATTAACCTCATTGAAACGTAAAATCTTGACTAACGATTTTTGGATGTATTTGGATACTTAAATTTTAAGAACAGTAAAGATAGTATGTAAAGTATGCACTTTAAAGTAAGCTAGTACCCAAAAAGATACTATGGAAGCCAAAAGCCAGAGTCACGAGAGAAAGACTTGTCCGGCGGAAACCGCTTTAAAAGCGATTAGCGGACGCTGGAAGCTTTTTATTTGGGGAGAACTACTGACAGGAGTTAAACGGTTTGGTGAACTGCAACGAGCATTGGATGGAATCACCCAAAAGATGCTCACGCAGCAGCTTAGAGAAATGGAGGAAGACGGAATTATCCATCGGGAGGTTTATCTGCAAATCCCCCCCAAAGTGGAATATTCCCTAACACCTTTAGGGGAAAGTTTGAAACCGATTATCGATGCTATGCACGAATTCGGAACCCAGTTGTGAAATTACTTGCGGGTGTAGCGGTGCTTAACTCCGATGGGAAAATACTCAGGATCGCCAGTTAGAGTTAGTGTAACTTGCGGCATTTGGTATTCTACGGGGACGTAGTTAGCAAATTCGCTGTTAAGCCGTAGTAACTGTTTGAGAATGGAGGATGCGATCGCATCTTGCTTCTGTTGACTTTGTTCCACCCCAGGCGCTAACTCCACCACAACCGACAAAAACCAATTCTTATCTGCATCTTCCTTAACTTGCAATACGAATTTACCTGTCACCCACTCTCGAATAATTGGCTGTTCCAATCCCACCGTCACATTTTCCGGGTAAATATTCGCGCCGAAGTAAGAAACTGTAAAATTGGAGCGCCCGAAAACATAGACAAAAGGTAGAGGATGAATTCCTCTCCCACCTTGTAGCTGCAATATTTCTACAGGATTGAATCCCCACTCTGCCAAGAACTGGAGCATCGCATCATAAGAGATTAAACCCCCCGTATCCAAAATGTTATAGCGCACCAAGGGAATACCGTTATCGCCAGAAAACAGCAACGTGCTATCAATAACCTCGAAAAAGCGGCTCAAAGGGTCATACTGTACCAAGGTAGGTAAGCGCGATTCACCGAACAAAGTACGAGACGCATCTGGATTATTTGCTAAAAACCTGCGAATGCAAATACTAAGAGGTGTTTCGTTTCCTAAAACGCCTGCATCTGCTGTTCCATACAGCGAAGCTGAGTCATAGCAGGGATTACGGGAACCAACTCGTTCACCTACAAGACTACGCCATTCTTCACTAAAAACTTCTCCAGTAAAAACCATTTTTATTTGATATTTTTGCCACTCTACACCCCGTGCAATGCCGCTATCAATAACATCCTTAATAAACGGCGGGTATCCCAACAGTACAACTTGCTCAAATGCTGAACCAAGTTCCTGCACAACTCGGAATATTTCTTCTTTGTTATTTCCGGGAGTAATAACAGTAATGGGGTAGCCTTTACTGGCAAGATAGCGACAGCAATTTGTTGTGTACATTCCCCCCACCCAAGTTCCCAAAGCAAAGCAAATTACAGCTAAGGTGCGGCGCGTGTCAGCATAAAAGCTATCGTAAAAAATTTGCTCAAAACGTGTAGCAATCTGAAATTCATCACTCAAAAAGCGAGGACAAAATGTAGGCTTGCCAGTAGAACCTGATGAAACAGCAATTATGTCGCAGCTTTCTAATTGCCCATTCCGGCACAAGTCTGGGAGTGAGTGACGCGACAGGTAATTCTCTTTAGTAATCAGGGGAAGCTTTTGAAAATCCTGGTAACTTTGAATAGATGAAGGATTGACACCCTGTTCTTTCAGAAAAGCTTTGTAAGCGGGTATACTAGCAGCAACATCCTGAAATAATTGCCTAGCAGCAGCTTCTGGAGAAGAATTGCAATGCTCTTCAAGTAACTCCTGAAAGGGTGTATTTAGGAATGCTTGAAAAGCTATAATTGCCCGTTGACTTTGTTCTTCCTGCATTGTTGCCTCTCTTTTTTGAAAGTGCTTCCCCTTATAGTGCTGATCGCTAGTAAGTTGGGTTGAGCCACAGCGAAACCTAACAAATGATCATGTTGTGTTGGGTAATGCTCACCTCAACCCTAATCTACTAGCGCGTCTATCCTAATTTGTTGGGTAAAGCAAGCCTATAATCTTGGAAATTTGGATTTTGAGAATTTTATCAATCCAGCATTTCAGCCCTTACGCGCTACTACTAACTGCGATTTTCTTGGTGAACCTTTGTACTTAAATTTCAGTTTCATCTAACACATGGGGCGGTTCCTGATTTGGTTGGTAAATTGGAATTTCGATGATAAACTCGGTGCCCTCTCCTGGTGCAGAAATACATCTTAAATTTCCGCCGTGTTTTTGTACAATAATTGAGTGCGAAATTGATAAGCCTAAACCTGTACCTTTGCCTACTGCTTTTGTCGTAAAGAAGGGGTCAAATAGCCGCTTCCTTACCGATTCTGGCATTCCTGAGCCATTATCATAAATTCGGATTGAAACTTTGTCTTTTTCTATAACTTCAGTGTGAATACGAATCTGGGGATTGTCAGCAATTTTTCCATTTACAATTGACAACTGACGGCTGGCTACTAACTCTTCCAAAGCATCAATTGCATTGCCAATGAGATTCATGAACACCTGATTAAGTGGCCCGGCGTAGCACTCAACAAGGGGTAACTTTCCATATTCTTTGATTACCTGAATACCTGGATGATCTGGACTTGCTCTTAGACGGTTATGCAAAATCATCAGAGTGCTGTCGATACCTTCGTGCAGATCAACACCTTTCATCATCGCTTCGTCGAGGCGAGAAAAGTTTCGCAAGCTACGCACAATTTCACAAATGCGTTGCGTTCCCACTTTTATTGAAGATAGCATTTTGGGCAAATCTGACCTAATAAAATTGAGGTCAATGGCTTCTATTTCATCCAAAATTTCTGGTGTGGGATTGGGGTATTCTTGCTGATAAAGCGTTACTAAACCCAGTAAATCTTCGGCGTAATCCCAAACATGGGGTAGATTGCCGTGAATAAAGCTAACGGGGTTATTGATTTCATGGGCGACACCAGCAACTAGCTGCCCTAAACTAGACAATTTTTCGGTTTGAATCAGCTGGGATTGTGTCTGCTGAAGTTCCCGCACGGTTTGTTCCAACTGAGTCGCTTGTTGTTTTAATTGGGACTCTGCGTGCTTGCGTTTGGTGATATCATTACAAATGCTAACTAGCCCGATAATCTTGCCAGTTTTGTCTTTAATGGCATCAGCACGAAGCGAAATTGGTACAATGCGATCGCTCTTTGTTTTAATCTCTACTTCCCCCCGCCAAGAGTCACCTTTCATCACTGTAGAAAACACCTCTTGTACTACCAACGAATCGGTGTAAACTATCGCCTGTCCCCCAGCATTGTTTAGTTCATCTACAGTGTATCCAAACAAATTTATAAAAGCATGGTTGTGATAGATGGAAGTGCCATTAATATCGGTCATAGCAATTGCATCGCTAGAAGATTCTACGGCCTTTCTCAGCAATAAAAGTGCTTCTTCTGCCAGTTTCTGCGCTGTAATATCTCTGGCAAAAACTACGACACCCCCAATATTTCCCTCGTCATCATGCCAAGGAACTCTATCTAGATTAAGCCAGATATTTTCTCCTGAGTAGGTTTTTATTTTTTCAATGATTCCAAGTCTAGGCTTTCTAGAATTGATTACTTCTAGGTCGTTTTGATGATATTTTGCTGCTTGAGCAGGATAAATATCATAGGTAGATCTGCCTTCGATATCTTCCACGTTCATCCCCATCCATGCGGCAGCAGCTTTATTTATTTTTAAAATTCGATTTTCTCTATCTTTGAACCAAATCATCGCTGGCATGGCATCAAGAATGATTTGTTGATGTTGCTTTTCAGAGGAAGTGCTAATTTGTCTTTTAAGTTGGGCGTAAGCGTTGCTTAATAAACTTATAGTATTTTTCAGTTCCGCTGTACGTTCTTCTACTCTGAGTTCTAATTGTTCATTTGCTTTCTCTAGCGCTTCCTGGGCAGCTTTGCGCCGCGAGATGTCTTCGATAGTTGCTATAAAATAGTCTGGTTCCCCAGAAGGTTTAAGCACAAGAGACTGAGATAAATTAATCCAGACACAAAAACCGCTTTTGTGGATGTAGCGCTTCTCAATTGAGAACGTCTGAATTTTGCCTGTCAATAGCTGACTTATAGATGAAAGATTAATATCAATATCGTCCGGGTGGGTAATATCTGTAAGCGATAAAGTTAGCAATTCCTCATGGCTATAGCCTAAAATCTTACAAAATTTTTTGTTAACTCGCAGCCACCCTCCATCTAATGCTATATGGGCAATGCCAACAACAGTTTGCTCAAAGGTAGCATGGAATCTTTGCTCGCTCATCAGTAGAGCTTCTTCTAGTTGCTTCAGGGCAGCTTCGTTAATCAATTTTTGGCTAGATGTATTGATTTGCATTGCTTGTCAGACCTATATATTTTACTAATATAAGAATTGCCCCCTCTATCTGTTTAAGGCAATACTTTAATTCCCAGTGTGATCGAAAACACATTAGAATGATTTTGTATCACTGTAATCAACCAGACGCTAAGCGATCATAGCCACGCGCCGAAACCGTTTGCCTAAGCCACAAAATTTTAATTTTTATGTACAATCGGAATTTCAATAATAAATTGTCTTTCCTGTCCAACTTCTGAAATACACTTTAAATTACCTTGGTGTTTTTCTACAACAATCTGATAGCTAATAGCTAAACCTAAACCAGTGCCTTTGCCTATTGGCTTCGTAGTAAAAAACGGGTCAAATAGTTGTTTTTTCACATTTTCAGTCATACCTGAACCATTGTCTGCAATTTTAATAACTGCTAGATTGTCGTCTCGAACTTTGGTAGAAATCGAAATTGTAGGGATTGGGGACTCTTGAGTGGTGACTGGGGAATGGGAAATTGAGGATTGGGGATTAGGAGGTGAACAGGTGCACTCGTCCCTTAGTCCCATGTTCCCAGTTTCCAGTTCCAAAGCATCAATAGCATTGGCAAGAATATTCATAAATACTTGGTTTAGTTGTCCTGCGTAACACTCCACTAATGGCAGGGAATCATACTGTTTGATCACCTGAATACCAGGATGCCCAGATCGGGCTTTGAATCGATTTTGTAAGATTAGCAGAGTGCTATCTAGCCCATCGTGAATGTCAACCGACTTCATTCCTGATTCATCTACGCGGGAGAAGTTGCGTAAAGACAGGACAATCTGTTGAATTCGATTAGCTCCCACCTTCATTGAAGAAAGCAGTTTAGGTAGGTCTGTCATCAAGAAATCAAGATCAATAACTTCTTGTTTATCTTGAATTGCTGCAACGGGTTGAGGATAGTGCTGCTGGTAGAGGGAGAGGAGATTGAGCAAATCTTGGGTGTATTGATCTGCGTAGGTGAGATTGCCGTAGATGAAGTTAACAGGGTTGTTGATTTCGTGGGCAACTCCGGCGACCAGCTGCCCCAGAGAGGACATTTTTTCGGTTTGAATTAGTTTAGCTGGAGTTTGTTGTAAATCTCGTAAGGTAAATTCGAGCTGAGCAGCTTTTTCTCGCAAATTGGTTTCTGATTGTAGCATTGCGTTCTGCGCCTGTTCGCGTTCTGCGATCGCTGCTGCCAAAACCAGAGTCGTGACGGCAACGGCACCGATAAACGAATCCAATAATAAAAGTGATTCGTTGCGCGACTCGCGGACAAACGGACCCAAACCTTTGACCGTACCCAAAATTGCCATTCCGGACACCATGAGGATTGACAGCGTTGCGCCGCGTTGACCAAACCGAAACGCCGCCCATACGAGTAGGGGAATCAGCATATATTCGATGGAATACCCATGCCTAAAGGTGATATAGCTAACGAACATCACCAGCGCTCCCAAAAGTACAGCCTCAACGAATTTTAGATTTTGGATTTTAAATTTTCGATTTTTAAATTGCTTGCGGGTTTTACCTGTTTTTAGCAACGCCCAATCCAAAATCGGCAATCTAAAATTTGAAATTGGTTGGCTCCAAATTAGCAGCACTGGTGTGAAGACGAGAACGCCACCTACATTCCCAAGCCACCAAGTCCACCAAATCGCTTTATAAGCACTCCAAGGTGCAATGCCACCCAGACACATACTGGTGGTGCCGAAGCTGGCAGCTACTAACCAGATCAGCATCCCTCCAATTAATACAAAGTTAAAAACGCTACTCACCCGATTTAGCAGATTGCTGTACCCGATAAATCGGTGTATTAAAAAAGCACCCAACACCGGTGTCAAGGCATCTCCCACGGCACAGCCACTAGCAACTGCAAACACCACGGCTGGCGATCTGTCGATCGAAGTGCTGACGGCAAGGAACTCCTCCAGCCAGATACCAGGCTCAAACGCCATAACCCAGCCGTAGGATAGCTGCCAAGGCGATACCTGCCGGAGGCCAAACTGGTGTTACGTTTCCAGGGAGGGAAACCAGTAAAAGCCCAAGTTTAGCAGCACTATAGTAGATGACAGCAACAAACACCACGGCTGTCAACCGTACCGCCGATTTGGGCAATGCAAAAAATTTCATTTTTAATATCTAACGCCACGATATGCCTCGAATTTAGTATTCCCACTGAGGCAGGGGAAAGTAGATTTGAAGAATACAAAGAATTATTTTTAAAGACGGAGCAGTTGGTATATTCTCGGTCAATTTGTTATACCTAACTTGAATCTTCCACAGAATCGCCCCAGGTTAATGATGCCCCTGTATTGCACCAAAGGACACGAGAATCCCACCGATTGCCGCTTTTGTCAGCATTGTGGCGAACCGCTGCCGGAGTTCGTCAGCAATAATATTGTGACCGGGATGATTTTAGGCGATCGCTATCGCATTGTGCGCGAACTGGGGCATGGTGGCTTTGGACGCACTTATCTGGCGGAAGACTTGAACCGATTCAATGAACCTTGTGTTTTAAAGGAATTTGCTCCCAAGGTTCAAGGCGCTTATGCTTTGCAGAAAGCTGAGGAACTATTTGAGCGAGAGGCGGGCGTACTCTACAAGCTGCGACATTCGCAAATCCCCAACTTTCGAGAAATGTTTCGGGTGAACCAGCAAAGCAAAGGATATCTGTTTTTAGTACAGGACTATGTGGAGGGTCAAACCTACCGTTCGTTGCTCGATGCTCGAAAATCTCAGGGGTTACGGTTTAGTGAAGGGGAAGTACGCCAAATTCTACTGCACATTCTGCCAGTGTTGGAGTATATCCACTCGCTGGGGGTGATTCACCGCGATATTTCTCCAGAAAACATGATTTTGCGGAGTTCCGATCAGCTTCCGGTGCTGATTGACTTTGGCGGCGTGAAGGAAGTTGCAGCAACGGTGGAATCGCAGTTTACTTTGGGAAGTGGCAATTCCCCGCCTTTGATCGCTACTCGCTTAGGAAAGCGGGGATACGCTCCTGACGAGCAGATGGACAAGGGATTGGTTTTTCCCAACAGCGATTTGTACGCTTTGGCAGCAAGTTTGTTAGTTTTGCTTACGCTCAAACAACCCCACGAGATAATTGATAGCGAGACGCTGAAGTGGAACTGGCGGCGGGAAATTAATCTTAGTCCGATGCTGGGAGATGTCCTGGATAAAATGCTGTCTCGGAGGATAAGCGATCGCTACCAATCTGCCAGAGAAGTTCTCCAAGCTCTCTCTGTCAATATACCTTCTACTGATTTGCCTCCTACTCAGCCCCCAGCGCCACCACCGATAGAACCCACACAGGCTGTTTCTCCTCCCTCATACCGCCCCCATCAACCGCCAATCGCCAACCTTCACGCTCAACCCTCCCATCAACAGAAAGGGGAGCCGCTTACTGCGAAACCCCAACCTACAATCCCCAAACGCCAATCCCCATTTGTCGGCATATTAGGTAAAATTTTGCTGGTGGCGCTGGTGATTACTGGTGCTACTGGACTCGGCTGGTGGGCTGGAAATTTGTGGATACAGTCGATGACTGGTTCCGAGGACAAAGGATCTGACTCTAACTCCTCAGATAATTCCACTGCGCCAACCGATCAGGAAAATCCTTCGCCGCAGTATTCGGCGGCGGAACGCGATCGCAAGCAACAGCTGCGCGATCGCCGCATTAGTTTGGGTGTTGACTACAATTTCTACGTAAACTGGGTAAATGAAACTTTCTGGACACAAAACCCAGAACAACGGGGGAAAATTCTCGGCAATGGTTCAGAATTTGAGCAATTGCGCCTGAGTTGGGATCAAACAGCCGCCCAGTTGCTCGATAAGTTGGAGCAGGCGAACTTGAGCGGTGCGTCGCGCCAGCGCTTGGGAAGCTACCAGCAGGAAGATCGCGATCGCTTTAAGGAGCAAGTCAACCAGCTGCGTCTTTCCAGCCGCGCCCTCTACGACCTAGCTGATGTAGTATTTTTCCAGCTATTCCCAGAGCAGCGCGGTAAAGATTTTCTCGCACAACCGATTGGTCAAGTATGGCACGCGATAGTTGCCGAGAAAGTCAAGGCATTGCAGGCTGGAGACGCTTTAGAAACCATTCGCTTCGATCCTGGCGCGGTTGGGAAACGAGTCAGAGGCACCCTCAAACCCAGAGAAGGCAAGGCCTTCATCGCCAACTTTAACAAAGATCAATTGCTGGCACTCACTTTCACAAATAATCCAAAACTCCGCCTTTCCCTTTATCCTCCAACCACCGCCGTTCCCCCACTGCTGGAAGACTCGACACAAACAACTTGGTCGGGAAAACTTCCTCAATCAGGCTACTACGAATTTGTAGTAATTTCTGAAAACTCTGAACCCGTTGATTATCAACTCGACCTCGGCGTGGAAACCCCTGCTGCAACGCCCTCTACATCTACTGCTCCTCAGTAATCATCTTTTGCCTCATGTCTTTAATTCCACAGGAACCTGCACAACGTCACTTGCCACTGCAAGGTAGCTACAACATCCGCGACATCGGCGGTTATGCTACTTTAGATGGTTGCCATACGCGCTGGCGACAAGTTTTACGGGCAGATAGTCTGCATCGTCTCACTCCAGAAAGCCAGCAAGCACTTATAGATTACGGTGTGCAAACAATTGTTGATTTGCGTCGTGTGTTTGAAGTGAACAATGCTCCCAATGTCTTCTCAAAATCAAAAGTAGTAACTTATCTAAACCTGCCACTATTTGGTAATGAAGTTGTATCTGCTCTGATGCAAGCGAAAACACTGCTAGAACAGTATTCTTTACTGCTGGATTCCTGTCAGAAACAAATGAAAGTCATTTTTGAGACAATAACAACCAGTTCGTTTCCTATGGTAGTGCATTGCTCAGCTGGGAAAGATCGGACTGGTCTGATCATTGCGTTCTTGCTAAGTATAGCTAACGTGCCAGCAGAGACAATCGCCCAAGATTATGCCTTAAGTGAATCTTACCTGGCCCCGTTGTTTGAAAAAGACCTGGAAGTAGCAAGACGCAATGGCTACGCGCACATATTTGAATGTGAGCATGAAACAATGGTGGACACTTTAAATTACTTGCAAGAAAAGTATGGTGGCGCGATCGCATACTTACATAAAATTGGGATTACGGATGACCAGATTAATCGTTTACGCACAATTATTGTTGATTAATCAGGGAGTATAGCAATTCAAGGATTGGGCGCGATACATCTGTAGGGACATGGCATGGCCCATCGGTGTCAATTTAAGCTTGGCGGTTGAAACCGCAGCTATACAAACAAAACCCGGATGGTGCGCGGGTTTCAAAAGTCTTAATTTTCCGTTAGTCCGCGCAGGCGGACTTCGTTTTTGTAGCCGCGAATTCCATTCGCCAGGGCTTAAGTTAACACTAATGGGCATTGCCATGTCCCTACCAAGGTGGCTATAACGCCTACAAGTGAGAACCGCTATATTTCTCGTTTTGCTATCCGCAATATCCAGACTTTTCTTATCTTCCAATAATTGGAGGAGAAACAACGCGACGTAGTGGCGCTTCATTAGCCATTGAATATGCCATGAACAGCATACTTAACCGTTCTGCTTGCGGAAGACTCACTCGATAAATCAGGTTGTCCTGCTGCCACATCACAGAGGAAAATTCATAGGCGGGTTTTTGCTTTGAGCCTTCCAATAGATATCCTTTAATATTGGGCTTTAAGGTGATGCGATCGCCTGTAGCTTTATGTTTTTCTAAATCTCGGATAGCATTGGGCGAAGTATTCCTCGCTACCGAAAAACTGCCGAGTAAGCAGGGTTGGGGGCCACTGATACAGGTAAACAGGCTAACTGTTAAACCTGCTGGAGTTTCCGAGGGAAAGACGCGGACAATTAACTTAGAAAAATCTATATCTGGAAAGCCACTAAGTTGAATTTGAGATGGTAAGCGCATTACCAACCCCAGCGGCAAATTGCTTTGAATTTCTTGTAGATGGGGAGTAAATATTTCAGCTGGTCGCGCCTGAACTGGTTTGTTTGCAGACGCTACTACTACGATTCCAGCGATCGCTAGAATCAGGCGTGGAAATAATTTGTTAATTTGTAAAACTTGGTAAAGCAATTTTTAAATTTATCAAACTCTTAAAAGAAACAATAGCAGATGTCATGTACCTTAAGGTAGATTTTCTGCTCGAAAACAGAAGCAGATGAATAATATCCGTGACTTATGGCTGACTAAAGAAATTCGATTTGCAATTTATGATTACAAGTAAACCTTTGTAAAGTATCTTCAGTCTAAATACACAGCCACCCTATTTCTAGTTTATCGCCCCGTCGGGCGGTCAGCCCGATAGTCTCCTGATTGGAACCTCACCGTGCCATTTAATTTTATGTCTGCTGAATTATCTACTAAAAATCAAAAGACACAGCAAGAAGGAAAAAGCAAAAGTCAAAGAATATTTCTTTTGCCTTTCGCCTTTTTATTATTGCCTTACTTGTCAAGTTGTGGTATTTTACCGCAGCAGCAAGCGGATGCTCAAGCTCCACAACAGCAACAACGGGGAGGAGCCGGAGGGATAACCCCAGTGGATGTAGCGATCGCTCGTACCGACACTCTCCAAGAAGAGATAAAGTTTATCGGCACCACTCGCCCGGTTCGGGAAGTCTCGGTACAACCCCAAGTGGAAGGACGACTGCTATCTCTCAAAGCGGACGTGGGAGATACAGTGGCGCAGGGTCAAATTGTTGCCCAGTTGGATGACACAATATTGTTAACCAACGTCAATCAGGCGCAAGCCGAACTTGCAACTCTTCAATCGGAAGTGGCACGCGCCCGAACTCAGGTAGGCAATGCACGGACACAGGTAGAACAGGCAAAAGCTCAATTGCAGCAAGCACAGAGGGACGCGGCTCGACTGGCTGGATTGGCGCGGCAAGGCGCGATCGCTCAGCAACAAGCAGAATTAGCCCAAACAGAGGCTCAAACGGCTCAACAAGCTTTGCTCTCTGCTCAGGCACAGGTGAGTACAGAACAGCAAGCAGTCGTAGCGGCTCAAGGCAGAGTTAAGGCGCAACAATCTGTACTGGCTCAAAGTCGCGAACGCCAATCCTATTCAGTATTAACTTCCCCAATTAGCGGCGTTGTCGTTTCCAAAGGGATAGAACCAGGCGATTTGGCGAACCCAGGTAGTGAAATCTTGAAAATTGGAGATTTCAGTCGCGTCACAGTGGTGGTGCCAGTTTCAGAATTAGAACTGTCAAAAATTCGGATTGGGCAATCGGTACGAGTACAGCTAGACGCTTTTGCAAACAGAGAGTTTCTTGGAGAAGTAGTTCGCATTTCTCCCGCAGCGAATGTAGCGGCTCGTCAAATCCCAGTGGAAGTCACAATTGCCAACCCTAAAGGCGAGATTAGCAGCGGACTACTTGCACGGGTGAGCTTTTCGTCAACTGCCTCCGAACGGGTATTGGTGCCACAAACTGCCTTGCAAGAGAGACCCGGCGGTAGGGGCGGGGCAAGCTCACCCACAGAGGGTCAGGGGAGCAGAGAGGCTAGAAGCGGTGGTGCCGCAACCGCTCCTGAGCAGGCACGCAATTCAACATCCCAAATCGAAAATCCTAAATCTAGCCAAGCGACAGTATTTGTTTTGGACAGAAACGGGAAACAGCCAACAGTGCAGGCTCGATCGGTGACAGTAGGCGATCGCGCAAATGGAAAAGTCGAAATTCTCTCTGGTTTAAAACCAGGAGAGAGATTCGTAAGCCGTAGTGGTAAGCCGCTAAAAGATGGTGAGCCAGTGCGCTTAAGTGTTCTTTCTGAAACTCAGTAATGGGCAATCGGGATTCACCAATTAGCAATTAGCAATTACCATGTCTGGATTTAGCTTAAGCGCGATCGCCATCCGCCGTCACATCGGCACACTCATGCTCACCATCACTACGTTGGTGCTAGGAGTCTTCTTTCTCTCCCAACTGCAAGTTGATTTGTTGCCGTCTATCACCTATCCCCGGATTGGGGTGCGGCTAGAAGCCCCTGGAATCTCTCCAGAGGTAGCAGTTGACGAAATCACTAAGCCGCTAGAAGAAACTTTGAGCGCCACACAAGGAGTGGTGCAAGTTTACTCCCAAACCCGCGAAGGGCAGGTAAGTTTAGACTTGTACTTTGAACCGGGTGGCAACATTGACCAAGCGCTAAACGATGCCACTGCTGCCTTTAACCGGGGTCGCAGCAGGCTCCCCAGTACCATCGAAGATGCCCGCTTATTTAAAGTTGACCCCTCCCAGCTGCCCGTTTACGAAGTGGCGCTGCAATCTGCTTCCTTGGGGGATGCAGATTTACGAGTATTTGCCGATGAAGAATTATCCCGCGAACTCGGTGTAGTCAATGGTGTCGCCGCCGTCGATATTGCGGGTGGTGTGGAAGAACAAGTGCGGGTGCAAATTGACCTGAATCGCTTACAGGCGCTAGGGGTGAGTTTGGTAGACGTGTTAAATGCTTTGGGCGATCGCAACCAGGATATCTCTGGCGGTCGTCTGCAAGGCGCTGACTCCGAACCGCTTACCCGTACCGTCGGACGCTTTCAGAATGCCCAAGAAATTAGCAATCTCTCCTTTGAAGTTGGTTCCCCAACCCCCAGCGCAGTAGGAGCGCAAACCCCCGCGCTTTTACCGCAATCTCGCGTTTATCTAAGAGATTTTGCCGAAGTCATTGATGGGACAGAAGACCAGCGGGTATTTGTCTATCTGAATGGGCAACCAGCGGTAAAACTCAGCATCCAAAAGCAACCGGATGCTAATACTATCGAGGTTGTGGATGCAGTTAAAAAACGGATCGAAGAACTGCGCCAAGCTGGGGTAATTCCCGAAGACATGAAACTGTTAGCAACGCTGGATGAGTCGAAATTTATCAGCAACTCCATCTCCAACGTGACCAGTTCCGGATTGCTGGGTGCAGGGTTGGCAGCGGTGGCGGTGATGCTATTTCTAGGTAGCGCCCGTCAAACTTTAATTATTATCATCGCCATTCCTCTAGCGACTATCGCGGCGATTATCTTAATGCAGCTATTTGGACTTTCCATCAACATTTTCAGCTTAGGTGGTTTGGCGCTGGGTGTGGGGATTGTCGTAGACAACTCTATCGTGATGATGGAGACAATTGCCGAAGGTGCTGGCATGATTCCGGGTCAGGATAGCAAAGCCCGCATGAATAGCCAGCAAGTAATCGATCAAGCAGAACGCAGTGGTCGCGAGGTGGAATCGGCGCTAATTGCCTCTACGACTACTAACTTGGTGTCTGTGCTGCCGTTTTTGCTGATTGGTGGCTTTTTCTCCCTGCTATTTAATGAATTAATTCTTACCATTAGTTTTTCTGTAGCTGCCTCCCTATTGGTGGCGCTGACAGTGGTGCCAGCACTCAGTTCCCGGTTGTTGGCAATCCAGTGGTCGAGTGGCGTAGGTAAGTTTTGGCCTTTGCGGGAATTTAACCGCCGATTTGAGGCAGCGACTGGCAGCTATACCCGCTTTCTGACTGGAGTAGTGCGTTATCGGTTGTTAGTAATCGCCGCGATAATTCTGCTTTTCGGCGGCAGTAGTTTGTGGATGGTCGGTCAAATTCCTCAAGAAATTCTGCCTCGGATTAATACAGGTCAAGCAAATTTGTTTGCCCAGTTTCCTCCTGGAACTAGCGTGGAAACTAACCAAAAAGTGATGAAACTGGTGGACGAAATCCTGGTTAAACAGCCAGAAAGCGACTATGTATTTAGCACAGCCGGAGGTTCTCTGTTCGGCAGTACCACCAATGCCAATCCCCTCCGAGCTTCCAGCTCGATTACTCTCAAGCAAGGTACAGATGTCGAGAAGTTTGTCGAAAAAGTCAATCAGGAGTTTAACAAACTTAATTTGGCGGGGATTCGTCTGCGATTGAATCCCGGTCAGGTACGAGGGATTATCCTCAGTAACTCGCCAGTGCGGGGGGCGGATGTGGATATCATCCTCCAGGGAAACGATGAGCAGCGGTTGCAACAAGCGGGGCGGCAAGCGCTGCAAGCCTTGGATGAGCAGGTAAAAAGTGCAACTTTCCGACCTGATGCTGACTCTCGACAACCAGAAGTGCAGATTCGACCAGATTGGGAGCGTGCAGAAGAGTTGGGTTTGACGACGCAAGACATTGGGCAAACGATCCAGACGGCAATCGAGGGGTCAGTCCCGACTCAGTTGCAAAGAGGCGATCGCTTAGTAGATGTGCGCGTACAATTCAATGAAGAATCTGTAGAACGCGCTTCTCAGCTTGCACAAATTCCCTTATTTGTCAATAACAACAGCTTAGTTCGGTTGGGTGATGTCGCGACCATTTCCGAAGGTCAAGCCCCCGGTGAAGTTCAGCGGATTAACCAACGACAGGTTTTTATCATTGCGGGTAGTCTGAGCGAAGGAGCTAACCTCAGCGACGCCCTGACAGAGGTAGACGAGGTACTGGGGAATTTGCGATTACCTGAAGGTGTGAGCGTGATACCCAGTTCGACAGCGGAAACGAATCAGCAGTTGCAAAACTCCTTGACAATTTTAGGAGGTTTAGCTGCTTTCTTGGTTTTCGTCGTTATGGCGGTACAATACAACTCCTTAATTGACCCCTTGGTGATTATGCTCACGGTACCGCTGGCTTTAGCGGGCGGAATTCTGGGGCTTTATATCACCCAAACCCCTATCGGTGCTACGGTGCTAGTCGGTGCGGTGCTGCTGGTGGGGATTGTGGTAAACAACGCCATCATCATGGTGGAGTTGGCTAACCAGATTCACGAACAAGAAGGCATCGACCGACAAGCGGCGATTTTAAAAGCGGCTCCCATGCGCCTGAGAGCGATTATGATGACCACCATCACCACGGTTCTCGGCTTGTTTCCTTTGGCGCTGGGAATCGGGGAAGGCTCAGAATTTCTGCAACCGCTAGGCGTTGTGGTGTT
Source organism: Trichocoleus sp. FACHB-40 (assembly GCF_014695915.1). Taxonomy (GTDB): domain Bacteria; phylum Cyanobacteriota; class Cyanobacteriia; order Cyanobacteriales; family FACHB-T130; genus Funiculus; species Funiculus sociatus. Next base: position 49,818 of record NZ_JACJPF010000044.1, on the reverse strand, counting down.
TTCCGGTCTATCTCTGGCGACACTGCTAACGTTGTTTATTATTCCCTGCTTCTACGTGCTGCTGCACCAGTTCCCATCTGTGAAATTGCCGCGATTTAGTTTTAAAAAGAAATCTCGCAAGGCTTTTCGAAGCAAGGAACACCCAAGTCCTTCACAAAGCAAAAAGGAACAGATAAAACTTAAATAACCAAGCAATTATCTCGTTCATAATCTCTGACTAGGAACGAGATAATCGTTTTTACAGCGGCTTCCAGTCGAATGAAGTACAGGCTATCTGGAGAGATACCCGACTTCTTGGAGAAGTCGGGTATCTGTGTACCTTACCTCACTCGCCCGAAAAGCGCTGTATAAGTAATGGCCACTACCCAAGGACAGATGGGGATTATGCTAATTTTTATAAAGTTCCTTAATAATCCGAATCTTATGAGCTTGGAGATCCCCGTCTCGATTAAACCCTGGCTTAATTTCATTCACCCAGCTTTAATGTGGGTGCTGCTAGGTGTATCCGTCTATGCCCTCTATTTAGGCGTTAAACTCCGAAAAACTAGATATGCTGAAGGGGAAGCCAAGAAAGAGCTGATTAAAGGCAGATATAATGTCCGGCACTACCAGGTAGGTTCAGTGCTTTTAGGGTTGATGGTAATCGGTACGCTTATCGGTATGGGCGCTACTTACATCAACAATGAAAAACTGTTTTTTGGGCCTCACCTTCTAGCTGGGTTAGGCATGACAGGTATGATTGCGGTTTCAGCTTCCCTGTCTCCCTATATGCAAAAGGGTCACGATTGGGCGCGTTACACTCACATTGTGTTGAATTCTGCTCTCTTGGCGCTGTTTGCCTGGCAAGCTTTCAGTGGTGTGGAAATTTTGCAAAGGATTATTAGCAAGATGTAACCTAGCTAATGGCTAATAGCTAGTTCAAGACCTATTAGCCATTAGCCATTAGCCCTTTTTTCTCGCTTTTTTCGGTAAGGGTAAGCCGAGAGTGGTGTGAAAGTCTTCCTGCACTTTGTGGGTGAGACGGCGGGAAACTTGGCGGACGATTTGCGCGAGTAAGCGATCGCCTGTATTCTGGATCGCAGACTTGGGCAACTTGTAAATAAACTTGGGAAACCGCAGGTAAACTGTTAAATCCAGCTGCCACTGAACGCGGGTGATGGTTAACCCATCTGTCGGTACTTCCACCAATTCCATCACCGCTTTATAGTCAACCTCATAGCCCGGAGCCACGTAATCTGGAATCGGTATCGTTTGGATACGATAAACGCCGCGATCGTGGGGTAGCAGTTCTAAGCCGATTTTTGGCTCTACCTCATAGCCAAAAGCTCCAAAACGCCCTATTACTAGCGAATAGCCGTTTTCTCCCAGGGGTTGGGCTGCCATCGGGTGGGCACAGCGACAGAACCAACCTTGGTGAGTATCCAGATACTTAGCTACTGTGTGAGCATCGGTATACAGTTCCATGCTGTCTTCAAAGCGAGTGTGAAACCGCGTTGGCTCAATCGTACTGTCGGCTTCTACAACTAAATTGTCTAACTCCATGAAACTTGGTTCTAGATTGCACATTGCTGACTGAATCTCAATCGCTTGACTATCAACAAATTGTGACTGCATCACCTGCTCTCCTGCGATGGTTGCCGTTTCCCTATATAAAGGATTCCCCCAAAGAGTCCAATTGTTTCCATAAATTGCATTTTTTTTCTAAAAGACGACAACGCCTCATAGTTCATACAATTGAAAAGTTGGACTTTACTGCAAAATAAAAATTTTCTCTGTCCAATAAGCATAGCTTGCGAATTCAAAAGTGGACACGTGTAATATACGGAGAAAGGGATGAAAGCATTTGTAGCAGGGGCAACGGGAGAAACTGGTCGCCGGATTGTACAAGAACTGGTGAAGCGAAATATACCTGTTCGGGCGTTAGTACGGAACAGGGAAAAAGCTAGGGGAATTCTCCCAGATGCGGCGGAATTAGTAGTTGGGGATGTGTTGAAGCCAGAAACTCTCAGTGTTGCTTTGGGTGATAGTACGGTAGTGTTATGTGCTACTGGTGCCGCACCAGGTTTTGACCCGACTGCACCGTACAAGGTAGACTACGAAGGCACAAAAAATTTAGTAGATGCAGCCAAAGCTAAGGGAATTGAGCAATTTGTACTGGTTTCTTCAATTGGTGCTTCTCAATTTTTCCATCCGCTGAACCTTTTCTGGCTGATTCTCGTCTGGAAGAAGCAAGCTGAGGAGTATATTCAGAAAAGCGGTTTGACTTACACAATTGTGCGTCCAGGGGGTCTGAAGAATGAAGACAGCTCAGACTCGGTGGTAATGTATAACGCAGATACCCTGTCTTTGAGTGGCAGCATTCCCCGTCAGAAAGTGGCGCAGACGTGTGTGGAAGCACTATTTCAACCAGCGGCTCAAAACAAAATTGTGGAAGTCATTGCTAAGCCGGAAGCTTCTCCAAAAAGCTGGGAGCAACTTTTTGCTGAGGTAGCATGATTGAGACGTCACCTAAAAAGCAGAGAACCGCGGCGATCGCTGGCATCATTGGATTGCTATGCTTGCTCTTTTACATAAGGGCTTGCGAAAAACCGCTATCGCGCCTAGTATTAGACCCATCTGGAGGGGCAGACGGGACACAGCCTCTGGTGATGCAGGGAGGCGATCCTTATATTCGCGCTTTGATGCGGACAATTTCTGCCAGCGAAGCAAATGTGGCTCATCCTTACTCAGTGATCTACGGTGGCGATCGCGTCCGCGACCTCAGCAATCACCCTCAGCAGTGCGTCACAATTGTTAATGGCCCAAATATGGGAAATTGCTCAACTGCGGCGGGACGCTATCAGATGATCAACACGACTTGGTTTGAGAAGGCTAAGCGCTATCATCCACATCCGTTTGAGTTTATGTTTTGGCAGTCTTATAGCTTTGAGGCGGAATTTCAGGATGCGGTGGTTTATGCTTGGTTGAGCGACGCAGGTGCTTGGGGTGTTAACATTTCTGAGTTACTGCGGCAAGGTAAGATAAATCAGGTTTTGCGGCGGCTTTCTGGCACTTGGACAAGTTTAGGGTATGGGATAGAAAACAATTCCATGAGTAGCAAGTTGCCGAGGATTTATCAGCAAATGCTGAAAGAGGAACTAAAAGCCTCTGGGTGAAAAAAGGCATAAGCCAAAAAAGAAACCAGATTTCTTAGAGGATGTCTGAAAAGTCATAATCGAGACGCTTAGACGGTCGAGATCCCCCTTGCATCCCTCTTTTTAAGGGGGACTAAGACTTAATTCTCCCCCCTTTTCTCTAGCGCAGCGGCGCGTTAGCGCGGGGGCTGAGGGGATCAAGCTAACTTTTGACACTTCTAGGACATCCTCTTAGGGTGCGTTACGTTATTCTTAACGCACCTTTCTCAAAATATTCTGATTTGAGGCAGTTTTTCTAGTTCTCGTAAATCTCTAAAGGTAATCCATCTGGATCGCTAAAGAAAGTAAACCGCTTGCCAGTAATTTCATCGATTCTAATATCTTCTACTTGTATATCTTTAGATTTTAAATAGCAAACTGATTTATCTATATTTTCAACTACAAAAGCTAAATGCCTCAATCCGCAAGCTTCTGGGCGACTCACTCTTTGAGGCGGATTAGGAAACGAAAATAATTCTATTTGAGCGCTGCTACCAACTCTTAAATCTAATTTATAAGAATTTCTTTCTTCTCTGAATGTTTCTTTTATAACGGAAAATCCTAAAACTTCTACATAAAATTGTTTTGATTTTTTATAGTCAGAGCAAATGATGGCGACGTGATGAATTCCTGTGGTTTCCATAATTTAATTCCCATAAACTTACGATTTTTTGGTACCCATTGCCATACGTTGAGGTAATAACACCAAAATTACAATGATTCTTAACTTAAAAACAGTCTAACATTTTTAACGAAGTCATTCAGATTTTCAAAATGAACATTATGTCCACAAGTTTTAATGATGTTCAACTTCGCTGATTCACACAAACTAGCCATTTCCGAATTAATATTAATAAATTTCTCATCATATTCCCCAACCAGCAAAAGCAGAAGCGTTTTATTTTCTTTTAAGTTCTCCCACAAAGAAGGCTGACATCCACTACTTAAATTACGCAATGACTTAGCCAACTCTATTGGATTATTTTGTAAACGATACTCTACGAGACGCTCAAATTCTGGGTGTTTTTTAAGAGAAGCAAAAAGCGGTTGATTATACCAGTTTGATAGAAAAGATGTAAAATTAGTTGTTTCTAATTGATGGGCTATTTCAAAATCCCGTTGACTTCTTTCCCATTGTTGGTGTTCAGTCTTCAAGCCTGGAGATGCCGATTCTAAAACTACTTTATGAAAATATTTAGGAAAATTAAGAGCTAGATACAAAGCTAAACGTCCACCCATCGAATAACCTACTAAAAAACATTTTTGAATGTTTAAACTATCTAGTAGTTTGATTAATGCGTGGGCAGTGTTTGCCATTCTGTAGCAATCATCTCCAGCGATTATTCTAGTTTTTCCATGACCTGGAAGGTCAACGGCGAGACAACAAAATTGGTCAGACAATAAGGATATAACTTGATTGAATTCATTGCTATCTCCCAAAAATCCATGCAAAAAAAGAATCAGTGGCTTATCTTTGCTACCACTGAAAGAATAATGAAATTGATAATTGTCAAAATTCATTTTATATAAATACTTTAAGAAAGCCTATTTGATATATAACAAGTGGCTTTACGAATGCGATCGCATTCTCCCGGAGGCAGCAAAGTAGGCGAAGCGTGCAATGAAGGAGATTTCGCGCACTTTCACCTGAACTTAAATAAAAGTCAACCAACCAAAAACTTGTTCATGTGTTAGTTTCAACTCGACTCCAGTAAGAATTGGCAACTGATTAGCACCTGTAAATAGTTCCACTCGCTGACCGGGAAACATTACTATAATAGAAGCCTCTTCTGGGTCTATTAACCAACCTAACTCGGTGCCGTGTTGCGAACAATGCAACAACTTACTAAACACTTTAGTTTGTCTTTGGTTTGGGGAAAGAATCTCAATCACCCAATCAGGATGAATTTCAAAGTGATTAGCAATTCTCCCTGATGGTTCAATGGGGATTCTTTCCCATCGAAATACAGCAATATCAGGGACGATTACATCACCGCCAAAAGTGCAGCGCAATTCTGGGAAAGCATAAGCAATTTTCTGGCTTTTAGCGACTCGATTAATTACTTCGCAGAGTTTACCTTGAAGTAGGCTGTGTTCACCTTGAGGCATCGGCTTCTGAATAATTTCTTCATTGATAAATTCTGATGCAGGCTTAGTTTCTGGAAGTTTTAGAAACTCTTCTAAGGTCAGTTTAGGTTTAATAGCTATGCTCATAAGTCATTTGCTTGCCGCTATGATACTTTTTTAGTTTTAGCGCGATCGCTTCTGAATTTGACCCATGACCTCTCCCCTTGTAGGAAACCGCGTAAAATCGTTAGGTTTGTATTCCACTCAACTACGAACCGCTATAGCATCCTTGATACAAAAAAACCCTGCGAACAGGGTTCTTTGTCAAGTAGATATAGAGAAAAACGCAATGCAGCCATCACCCTGAGTCGAGATTGATTTCTTAAATTAAGGCAGAAATCTATCTAAAGCAGCCTTTAACTCTTCGATTTCAACTTCAATATTGCCTTCTTTGGCAGCACGACCGATACACTCAGTTAAATGCTCATCCAAAATCATCCGCGCCACCCGATCCAAAGCACCCCGCACGGCAGCAACCTGCACGAGGACATCAGGACAGGGGCGGCTTTCCTGTACCATCGTCTTAATGCCCCGGATATGTCCTTCAATCCGAGATAGGCGGTTAATTACTCGTCGCAGTGATTCTTCGCTGTGAACGTGATGATGGGGCGACTCTTGATCCTCATGAGTATGCGGATGCGGATGATCCTGAATGGGAAAGTTTTGGTCAAGTTTAGGGTTCGATCCAATCATGTAGAGTCGTCCATAAGGCATCTGTATAACATAATCTAACCTATCTGAGGGTCAGTACCTCTGGTAGTTTAAAGAAATTTGGGATGTAGGGAAAACCGCATCAGCGATCGCGTCTGAGGAAAGCCAATTCCACTGTAAAAATAGCTGTAGGGCTATTTATTGTTGCCGCCTAGACCATCACGAAGCTAAAAATTGATGCTATGCAGTTTCCATTTTCTCAATTTCCACGTCAAATCGCTACCTATGTATTTTCCATCCTTCTAGGAGCCATTCTGACAGCTGGCGTTTATCGCGTCCTGCCATCTCAAGCCGGGGTTGCTCCTAAGAAATTTTCATCATATCAAGAGGCCCCGGAGCTACTGGCACAAAGCACTATCTCCAGAATTCCCGAAACAGCTGCTGGCAGTTTTGTTACCGCAGCGGTGAATCGGGTGGGTAAAGCTGTAGTAAGGATTGATACCGAGCGTACAGTCAACCGCAACCCGGATCCATTATTTGACGATCCCTTCTTCCGGCGTTTTTTTGGCGAAGAATTGCCAAGAGGCCCTATGCAAGAGCGTCTGCGCGGTCAAGGCTCTGGTTTCATTATTGACAAGAGCGGAATTATCCTAACAAATTCCCATGTAGTGAATCGAGCCGATAAGGTGACTGTGAGACTCAAGGATGGACGTACCTTGGAAGGAAAAGTACAAGGTGCAGATCCGGTGACAGATTTGGCAGTAATTAAGATTAATGACAGCAGCGATTTGCCAGTGGCACCACTAGGAGATTCTAACGAGGTGCAAGTAGGAGACTGGGCGATCGCAGTCGGCAATCCTCTAGGATTGGATAATACCGTTACCTTGGGAATTATCAGCACCCTCAAACGCTCCAGCGCCCAAGTCGGTATTCCCGACAAACGGATAGACTTCATTCAAACTGATGCAGCGATTAATCCCGGCAACTCCGGCGGGCCATTATTAAATCAGCAAGGCGAAGTTATTGGCATCAACACGGCAATTCGCGCCGATGCGATGGGTATTGGCTTTGCGATTCCCATCAATAAGGCTAAAGTAATCTCCAGCGCACTAGCACGCGGGGAAAAAGTTCCCCATCCCTATCTGGGTATCCAGATGGCAACCCTAACACCAGAAGTAGCATCTGAAAATAACAGCGACCCAAATGCTCCCTTTGAGGTGCCGGAAATCAATGGCATTTTAGTGGTGCGAGTTCTGCCAAATACTCCAGCAGCAGCATCTGGAATGCGTCGGGGGGATGTAATTGTCCAGATTGACGGACAAGCAGTGGAAACCGCCGCCGAGTTACAGCGCATCGTAGATAGTAGTCGCATCGGTCAGATGCTAGAGATGAAAGTGCAACGCGGCAGAGAGACTACGTCTATCGGCATCCGCACTGGCGAACTGCAAGAACAATCTTAGAAAAGGCAAGCTCTTCGGTAAGTAAAAAGAAAGGGCGCACAAGCTAATTGTGCGCCCTTTCCTTTGCGGGGTACTGTACTGGAGACTGGGCAAGACTTATGCCAGTCCGTAGTCCCTAGCCCCTTTCTTTAGTCCTCGTCATCCTCAAAGTCGCCATCGTCATCATCATCAACGAGTTCGTCATCATCTAGAACCGGGGGGAAGGAAGTGCGATCGCTTCCCATTCCGTAAGTGGGTCGTTCCTCAAATCCCATTCCGGGATTGTAAGCGCGTGCTGTGCGGTCATCCAGCACCACATCCAGTGCGTCTTCCTCAACATCGAGTCCGCCTGCAAATGCCCCAGTAAAGTCAACCGTCTCGTTGTTTGCTTCCTCAAAGGCGTTGAACCCGGTTCCGGCTGGAATCAGTCGTCCGATGATCACGTTCTCCTTGAGACCGCGCAACCAGTCAGATTTACCTTCGATCGCCGCCTCGGTCAGCACCCGCGTCGTCTCTTGGAAAGATGCCGCAGAGATAAAGCTGTCTGTGTTCAAACTAGCTTTGGTAATCCCCAGCAACATTGGCGTGTATTGTGCTGGCGCTCCTCCGGTGATGGCGATCGCTTCGTTGACTTGCTCTATCTGCCGCAACTCCACCAGTTCCCCAGGCAGCATGATCGTGTCCCCACCATCATCCACCCGCACCTTGGAGGTCATCTGCCGTACTATCACCTCAATATGCTTGTCAGAAATATCAATCCCCTGCGATTGATACACCGACTGCACCTCGTTCACCAGGAAGGTCTGGACTTTCTGCAATGCCCCTAGCGCTGCTTCATAGATGCCCATCGTCTCGCGATAATGGTCAAAGAAAATCTCCAGAATCTCGTGCGGGTTCGCAGGGCCATCCGTCAGCGCTTCCGCTGTCTCCACGCTCATACCGTCACCGATAATCACGTTCTGACCAGGGCCTAGCGGGTAGTCAGCTACTACCCCATCCGCCTCGATTACCTTAATTTCCTCAGCTTCCTGCTGCGAGCCATAAACCACCTGCGTCGTCCCGGATCGGCGTGTTAAAATACACGCCTCCTTCGGTTTCCGAGCTTCTAGCAGTTCCTCAATCCTGGGCAAACCCTGGATGATATCCCCAGTCTTGGCTCGTTCAAACACCAGCAGCACCAGGTTATCCCCCCGCTGCACCAAATCGCCATCGTCAATGTGCAGCACAGCTCCCGAAGACACTCGGTAAGGACGCGCCAAACGCAAAGTTACTGAATTCTCGGTTACTGAAAGCACTTGACCGGATTCCGGTGTTGGCAGTCCCGGCGCAAGCGGAGTCCCCGACACCAATAGCGTTCCCGGCTTTACGGTAGGCTTCGCTCCTGATGTTTCAATCGTTACGCGATCGCTATCCCGAATCAGCAGCACCCGACGAATCGAAGCATCCCCAGGACGAATCCCGCGCACTTCTCCCGCGTCTTTGCACTGAATCTCAGTTCGCGCCACAACCGCCCCCGGCTCTATTTGCTGCCCATCCGTCACCATAATCCGGGTGTGCGTGCTGCCGCTCAAAGGATCTGCCACCGTATCCCGCCGGATCACCAGCGTCTCAGACACCAGCAGTTGCAACCGATACTCGGAATAGTTTTGAGTTTCTCGGCTTAAGCTTTGAGTTGAATCTTCTGGCTCAGAACTCCCGCCGGAGTCATCAGTCCTGTCGATTGGCAACAACTCAATATCCGCTGCCAGCAGTTCCAGCCCCGCTATAGACGCAGGTTTCAAACCCGCCCCTTCCGCTGAGCTATCTTGCTCGCCTCCAGCGCCAATTTCCAGCACCAACTGCGTCCGCAACAGTTCCAGCGCTTCTTTTGACTTCACCCGCTCCCCATCTTTATATGGCAGCCGCTGCACCGCGCGCAGCTCAATGGTATATCGTCCTTTGCTGGAAAGCGATGCTTGGGAAGGTACGCTTGGTTCATCGGGTACTTGGAACTCCACCACCGGACGCAGCAACAATGCTGGGCCCTCTGGAGTCTCCACAAATTCAACGTACCGCAGTTCGTTTGTCACCAGCCCAGGAACTATTTCCTGTCCCGGATAAAACAGAGTTGCGTCTTTCCCCATCACTGCCTCTGGGTCGTCCACCAGATGCAGATCCCCAGGCTTAATCACAATCTCCCGCAGAATATCATTTTTTTGCGTCACTTCCACCAGACCCGAAGTCTGACAGAAGATATCTTTAACGACCTCAGTCCCGACTTCTACATATTGAGCGTCCTCAACCTGTAACAAGGAAATATCCTTATTCACCTCGTGGGACTCTTCCGGTATCCACAGCAGCGTCCCGCCTTTGATGACTTCATACCCCAGCTTGGCTTTTGCTTTTTTGGCAACTTCCACCCCGGCGTATTTAATAATTCCCCCGGTGGTGGTGCGATAGCGGTCGTCTATCAACTCCGCAACCACCGCGTGATTCTGCACCTTCGTCCCTGGTGCCGCCTTCAACTGAAAGCGTTGCGACTCGCCAGTGTAAATCGTGTAGTGGTCTCGCCCAGCGGTCGTTTCTGACCGCACCCGCGCTTGGTCTAGCAGTACAGAAGCCGTGATGATTTCAATCTCTCGACCCCTAGAACTGCCAGTCTCCGCCTTCAGGCGCACCACTCCTCCATGCTCACTCACCAATTTGGTTTCTGCTAGCACGTCTTGGTGATCCACCATCGTACCATTCTGGACTACTGCTTCTGCCCCAGGCGGCAAGTTGTAAACTTCCCCTGAGAGAATCCACAACAAACCACCCCGCGCTGCAATTCGGGTGGTGTTCCCTTGACGGTCGGTTTTCTCTTCTGGCAGCAATCCTTCAAATTTCACTTCTCCCGCCAAGTCGGTTGTTACGTCCTTGGCAGCTTTTTCAGTGTGTGCCTTGGTCGGGGCAACAATTGCTACCTCTGCCAATAGCACTCCCTCGGTTACTGTGTCTCCAGTATTGCAGTATAGGGTTGAAGCCTGAGTCAGAGGAATTGTCGTTGCTTCCCCTCCGGAAGCAGGTTCCAATACCAATGCCCCATTGTTAGATTCCACCAACAGAGCATCTTCCCCGTGCCGAGTTCTTAAGGGGCGCGTCCGCATCCCCCGGCTGAAACGCACCTTCCCATCAAAGGGCGCTCTCACTTGTCTGGCAACCTCTCCGGTGAATACTCCTCCGGTGTGGAACGTCCGCATCGTCAGCTGGGTTCCCGGTTCCCCGATACTCTGGGCGGCAATAATCCCGACGGCTTCTCCCAAATCGACCGGGTGTCCGTGGGCCAAACTCCATCCGTAACAAGACTGACAGACGGATCTCGCAGCTTCGCAAGTCAGAGGCGATCGCACGATCACTTCTTCTACCCCAGATGCAGCCACTGCTTGTGCCAATTCTTCTGACAACGGCTGATTTCTAGTCATCACCACTTCTCCAGTGGTGGGGTGAATCACATCCTCTGCCAAAACTCGGCCCAAAAGACGGTCGCCCAGTGGAATCAAGACGCGATCGCCAGAAGTCATTGCCGTAACCTTCACCCCTCTTGGGGTGCCGCAGTCCACTTCCCGCACAATCACATCCTGGGACACATCCACCAAGCGTCGGGTCAGATATCCCGAATCCGCCGTCCGCAAAGCAGTATCCACCAATCCCTTCCGCGCTCCATAAGAAGAGATGATGTATTCCGTCACCGTCAGACCTTCCCGGAAATTGGTCTTAATCGGCAAGTCAATAATTTCCCCTTGGGGGTCTGCCATCAAACCACGCATCCCCACCAACTGGCGCACCTGGGAAATATTTCCCCGCGCCCCAGAAAACGCCATCATATACACGGAGTTCAAAGGGTCTTTCTTCCGGAAGTTGCGAACCACCTCATCTTTTAGTGACTCAGAGGTGCTGTTCCAGGTATCAATTACCTTTTGGAAACGCTCTACTTCCGTAATTTCTCCTCGCGCATAGCGGGCCTCTGTAGCGCGAATTTCCGTCTCAGCCGCTTCCAGCAGATCCCGCTTGGAATCCGGCACCTGCAAGTCATCCACGCTGATAGAAACACCCGCTTTGGTCGCGTAATGGAAGCCTAAATCTTTCAGCCTATCGGCCATTTGTGATGTCCGGGCTGACCCATAGTGGGTAAAGGCCCAGGCAACCAGCTTCTTCAGCTGCCCTTTATCAACCATTCGGTTGTGAAAAATATTTTTGATTTCAGGTTGCTCTGCCATTTTTGGATTTTAGTTTATGGATTTTGCAGAGGTTGGAGTTTCTCCGCCTCTGATGATTAAGCCAGTGCAAAGACTTCGGATTTTGGATTAAAAAGTTACTCAGTTTCCCTTACAATTTCTTACTTCCTGGTGAGCAACCCCAATCCAAAATCCAAAATCTACTTAGCCTGCTAAGGCTTCTTGAACCGTCTTGTTGTAGATAATTCGCCCAGGCGTAGTCCGAATGTATTGAGTCAAAACATTCCCTTGCTTATCTTCACGAAGGCGGCGGAACTTGTAGGTTTTCCACACCGTGCCATCAGCCAAGGTTTCCACCTTTTCCGGCTCCAAATCCGGTTTATCATTTTCTACCACACCGTCAAAGCGTACCCAGATGTAGGCGTGTAAATCCACCGCCGACTGCTCATAGGCTAAGAGGGCATCATTCAAGCTGGCAAAGTAACATCCCGCCCCCTTGGTTGCTGCCGGGTTTTCCGCCGTCAGGTAATAGCAGCCCAACACCATGTCCTGACTCGGCGTAACAATCGGTCGTCCAGTCGCTGGTGAGAGAATGTTATTAGATGCCAGCATCAGTAACCGCGCCTCTGCCTGAGCTTCCAGAGAAAGCGGCACGTGAACCGCCATTTGGTCGCCGTCAAAGTCCGCATTAAACGCCGGACATACTAACGGGTGCAGTTGAATAGCTCGACCCTCTACTAGAATCGGCTCAAAAGCTTGAATTCCCAGACGGTGAAGCGTTGGTGCGCGGTTCAGTAACACCGGGTGTCCCGCAATCACGTCTTCCAGCACATCCCATATAGCAGCGTCGGATCGCTGAATCAGCTTTTTAGCTGCCTTGATATTATTCACCAAGCCGCCGCGAATCAGTCGATGAATCACAAACGGTTGGAACAGCTCAATCGCCATTTCTCGTGGCAAACCGCACTGGTGAATTTTCAGCTTTGGCCCCACCACAATCACGGAACGTCCGGAGTAATCTACCCGCTTACCCAACAAGTTTTGGCGGAAGCGTCCTTGCTTACCCTCAATAATGTCCGATAGAGACTTCAGGGGTCGGTTATTCGCTCCTACCACCGTGCGTCCCCGACGACCATTGTCAATCAGAGCATCTACCGCTTCTTGCAACATCCGCTTTTCGTTGCGGACAATAATTTCTGGTGCCAAAATTTCCTGCAATCGGGCTAGACGATTGTTGCGGTTAATCACCCGCCGATACAGGTCATTCAAGTCAGAAGTAGCAAACCTGCCTCCATCCAGCTGCACCATTGGGCGCAAATCTGGCGGAATCACCGGAATCATTGTCAACACCATCCACTCTGGTTTTGATCCCGTAGCGATGAAGTTGTCAATCACCCGCAGGCGCTTAATCAGCTTTGCCCGCTTTTGACCTTTGGCTTGCTCAATTTCCTTTCTTTGGGACTCCGCCTCTGCTTCTAAGTTAATGTCCTGCAAGAGACGTTGCAGCGCTTCTGCTCCGATTCCCACCTCCACACCTTGCAAGGTAGAATCTTCGCTATACAGCTGCTCCTCAATTTCCAGCCATTGGTCTTCTGTGAGCAACTGCTTGTAAGTCAGATTATCCGCATTGCCGGGGCTAAGCACCACATAGGCATTGAAATAGACAATCTGCTCCACATCCCGCAGAGGCATATCCAGCAGAATTGACATATAGCTGGGAATACCTTTGAGATACCAGACGTGTGCCACGGGAGCGGCTAGTTTTATATAGCCCATGCGATGACGGCGCACTCGCGATTCCGTGACTTCCACACCGCAGCGTTCGCAGACAATCCCTCTGTGACGCACCCGCTTGTATTTGCCGCAGTGACACTCCCAATCTTTTGCTGGGCCAAAGATGCGCTCGCAGAAGAGACCATCCATCTCTGGTTTGAGCGTCCGGTAATTTATTGTTTCGGGTTTCGTAACTTCACCTACGGCTTGACCATTAGGTAGAGTTCTTTGTCCCCATTCCTGAATTCGCTTTGGCGATGCCAGAGCAATTTTTACGTAATCAAACCGCTGTTCTAGCTGATTTCTCATACTAAAGAAGTCAAAAGTAAAAAGTTAAAAGGCAAAAAAGAAAAGGTAAAAGTTAAAAGGCAAAAGGCAAAAAATCAAGAAAAAGGAAATATTTTTTCTTTTTTTACCTTTTACCTTTTACCTTCTTTACACTTCGTCTTCTTCTAGCTCTTCGCGGGTCAGAGATTCATAAGTCGGTCGCGTTGGTGTCCGCCGATTCGACACATCCGCCATCAAGTCCACCTCAACGTGGCCCGTGGTTCCGTCTTCCGTGGTCTCTACTTTGTGGACGGCGATATCTAAACACAGAGATTGCAGCTCTCGCATCAGCACTTTGAAAGATTCGGGCGTTCCTGGTCGCGGTATTGCCTTACCCTTAACGATCGCATTCAGCGCCTCATTCCGCCCCTGCATATCGTCAGATTTCACCGTCAGCAACTCCTGCAAGATGTAAGCTGCGCCAAATGCCTCCAGCGCCCATACTTCCATCTCACCAAATCGCTGTCCTCCTTGTTGCGCCTTCCCTCCCAAGGGTTGCTGCGTCACCAACGAGTACGGCCCTGTGGAACGAGCGTGGATCTTGTCGTCCACCAAGTGAACTAGCTTCAACATATAAGCTTTGCCCACCGTTATCGGACGGTCGAATGGCTCTCCAGTCCGCCCATCAAATACCTGAATCTTCCCGGCATTTAAGTCGTTAGTAAACAGCCAATCTTTCCCCGTCTTCTTCTTCCCTTCCTCCAGCTTCCCGTGTACCGACTCCCGGCTCTTCTCTGCTCCGTGCATCTCGTCAAAGGGCGTCACCTTGAAGCGCACTCCCAGGTTCTCGCCAGCCCATCCCAGCAAGCACTCAAACACCTGCCCCACGTTCATCCGGCTCGGTACTCCCAAGGGGTTCAGCACGATGTCCACAGGCGTTCCATCCGGCAGGTAAGGCATATCTTCCCCTGGTAGGATGCGGGAAATAATTCCTTTATTCCCGTGCCGTCCCGCCATCTTGTCGCCTACCTGAATCTTCCGCTTCTGCGCCACATAGACACGCACCACCATGTTCGCCCCAGGCGGCAGTTCGTCACCTTGCTCTCTGGTGAAAACTCGCACGTCCACCACGCGGCCTTTCTCTCCGTTCGGCACCCGCAGCGAATTGTCCCGCACGTCCCGCGCCTTTTCTCCGAAGATTGCCCGCAGCAGCTTCTCTTCCGGCGGCTGGTCAGATTCCCCCTTGGGTGTCACTTTCCCTACCAGAATATCCCCTGCTTCCACCCAGGCACCAATCCGGATAATCCCCGTTTCGTCAAGTTGCCGCAGCGAATCTTCGCCGACGTTGGGAATCTCCCGCGTAATCTCCTCCGGTCCCAGCTTGGTTTGCCGCGCTTCTATCTCGTACTTCTCAATGTGTATAGAAGTATACACATCGTCATAAACTAGACGTTCGCTAATCAAGATAGCATCTTCGTAGTTATACCCTTCCCAAGGCATATAAGCCACCAAGATGTTCTGCCCCAGAGCGAGTTCTCCGCCCTCAGTAGCGCTTCCGTCTGCCATCACCTGTCCGGCAACTACGTGATCGCCTTCATACACCAGGGGTCGCTGATTCAGACACGTATCCTGGTTAGAACGCTGATACTTCTGTAACTCATACAGAGTCTCCGGCCCAGTCGGTTCGGAGTTTCCATCCAGCGCCCTTACCTTGATCTTCGTCGCATCCACATAAGTAACTTCCCCCTCATCGCGACACACGATCACCATCCCAGAGTCCCGAGCCGCCTGCGCCTCCAAACCAGTCCCCACTAAAGGACGCTCTGGTTGCAACAATGGCACCGCCTGCCGCTGCATGTTCGAGCCCATCAAAGCCCGGTTCGCATCATCGTGTTCCAAAAACGGAATCAACGAAGTCGCTACAGAAATAATCTGCACCGGAGACACTGCCACATAGTCCACCTGATCCGGCGTTGTGGTGGTGAATTCCTGACGATAGCGCACTGGCACCAATTCGCCCTGAATCATCTCCTGCTCGTTCACCGGAATATCCCCCGGTGCCACTCGCAAATCATCCTCCTCATCCGCCGTCATGTACTGGGGGGCAATTTCCTTCATCACCCGCCCCTTATCACACTTCCAGAAGGGTGTCTCAATAAACCCATAGGCATTCACCCGCGCATGAGTCGCCAAAGAACCAATCAGTCCGGCATTCGGGCCTTCTGGTGTTTCAATCGGGCAAATCCGTCCGTAGTGACTGGGGTGAATATCTCGCACCGCAAAACCAGCCCGTTCCCGCGTCAGTCCCCCAGGGCCTAGCGCCGACAGTCTCCGCTTGTGGGTCAGCTCCGCCAATGGATTCGTCTGATCCATAAACTGCGACAACTGCGACGACCCAAAAAATTCCTTAATAGCCGCCACTAAAGGCTTCGGGTTCACCAAAGATGCCGGAGTCAAGGTAGCCGCATCGCTTACCGTCATCCGCTCCCGGATAATCCGCTCTAAACGGTTTAAGCCCACCCGTACCTGGTTCTGCAACAGTTCGCCCACCGAGCGCACCCGCCGATTTCCCAAGTGGTCAATATCATCCGTCTGACCGATGTCAAATTCCAGATTTATCAAATAGTCTACTGCTGCCAAAATATCCGTGGCAGTAAGCACCCGCATCGTATCTGGGACAGACAGGCGCAACTTCTTATTCAGCTTATAGCGTCCCACTCGACCCAAGTCATACCGCTTCGGGTCAAAAAAGCGCGACTCCAATAACTGCTGTCCCCCGGACACGGTGGGTGGTTCCCCCGGACGCAGCTTGCGATAAAGTTCCATTAGAGCTTCTTCTTCGGAGAATTGCCCTTCTTTCTCAATCGTTTTCTGGAAATATTCCGGGTGGCGCAAGGCATCGAAAATTTCCGAGTCAGAAAGTCCCAGCGACTTCAGCAATACCTGCGCTGAGAGTTTGCGGGTTTTGTCAATTCGCACCCACACCAGGTCATTTTTATCTGTCTCAAATTTCAGCCACGCCCCCCGGTTGGGAATCAAGGAAGCTGAGTAGGTGCGGCGACCGTTTTTGTCTGTCTCGGATTTGTAATAAACTCCGGGAGAGCGGACAATCTGGTTAACAATAACTCGCTCAGCACCGTTGATAATAAAGGTGCCTCGGTCTGTCATCAAAGGCAAATCGCCGATGAAAACATCTTGTTCCTTGATGGTTCCATCTTCTTTATTAATCAGCCTGGTGGGGACGTACATCTGCACTGCGTAGCTGGCATCCCGCCGCTTCGCCTCGTCCACATCGTACTTGGGCCGCTTGAGTTTGTAGTTTTTGCCCAAGAAATGCAGCTCTAGTTTGCCTGTATAGTCGGTGATAGGACTAAAGGAGTCGAGTTCTTCAATCAGACCTTCTTCCAAAAACCAGCGGAAGCTGGCTCTTTGGATTTCAACCAGGTCTGGCAACATATAAGCGGCGGTGGTTTCGGTCTGACTATTCATGCGTTTCCTCTCTCTAACAATTCGGGCCTCAGCAATCTTGGAGAACAGGGCTATGGCTTTTTGCCCATACAGAGCGTAGGTTGTATGGGCGGATGAGAAAAGCTTCCATACAGGAACTTCTTGTTTTTGGCGGGAGCCTTCTTTTTTCTGGCTTCATGCTGCATCCTGCCAAATATGACGGGGTATGGAATCTCTCTCTAACACAAGGACGAGCGATTCGCAATAATATCCTGAGACGTTAACTACCGCTGTTGGCAGTACCGCAACGTCTCAGGAATGTCTTAAAGGAAAGCTCAAAGAAAATATTTAGTGCTTATTTACCTGATATAAGGACGGTGTAGGGCTTGCGGTTGAAGTGTCTTCATTACGCTGAGGATGCGATCGCACTTTTACTGAAAGAATTTTGGTCATAGCCGGTCTATTAAATATTATGACGCAGATTTAGTTTTTTGGTTGACATTTTACTGCTAACTAGGTTAATAATTCTAAGTTAACAGGAACAGGCAACCGGAAATTCTCAATTTTCCTGTGATGTGTGTCCTTTACGTGAGTCCTGACTCATCAGGAAGGCGAAACAATTTACAAGCATTTTCGGTGGTTTGCGCTGCTATAGTCTCTAGAGAGACACCCCGAAGCGAGGCTAGACATTCTGCCACATAGCGAACATAGGCAGGCTCGTTGCGCTTGCCACGCTTGGGAACTGGTGCGAGGAAGGGGCAGTCGGTTTCAATCAGGAGGCGATCGCTTGGGATAATTTTCGCCGATTCCTGAATCTGTGTGGCATTTTTAAATGTCACGATTCCGCTGAGGCTTATATAAAAGCCCAGATCCAAAAACCATTGCGATTCTTCTGGTGTGCCTCCCCAGCAGTGCATAACACCCCGCACCGGAGCAATGTCTTTCCAGAAATCTTGCAATAGTTCTCGCATCGCGACGGCGGCATCGCGGCAGTGGATAATTACAGGCAAATCTAGTTGATGGGCCAACAATAGCTGCGCCTCAAATACCATTTTTTGCTGCGCCCAATCTTGGGCTTTGTAAAAATCTAGCCCAGTTTCGCCAATGGCTACAACTCTGCTGTCAGAAATCGCCAGCGACCGAATTCCTTCGGCAGTCTCTGATGTCCACTTTTCGGCATCTAGGGGATGTAACCCCACAGCGAAGTGTAGTTCGGGAAAGCGGTTCGCTAGCATTTGAATACTAGCAAACTCAGCAGGCTCGACGCACGAATGCACCAGCCGAACCACCCCCGCTTCCCGCCAGCGCTCTTGTAATGCCTCCAGATCCGACTGGAAAACATCAAAGTTTATATGAACGTGGCTGTCGATCAACTGCATACGTTGAGTCATTAGTTATTGATCGTTAGTCGTTAGCCATTGGTTAAGGCTAAGGACACAAGCGGGATGCCTGTGTTATGAACTAAGGACTAATGACAACTGACAACAAGCTCTTGAGAGCTAAGAATCAGCCGTATCCTCAGTCGTCGCTGAATCTGATGTTGTTCCCGTTGCGGTTTGGGGAAGTGTCCGTTTGAGAGCTTTGGCAAGACGGGATTTTTTCCGAGAGCCATTGTTGGTATGCAACACTCCCCGCTTTACCGCTTTGTCAATTTTGCTGTAAGCCGCTGACATCCGACTCTCAACCTCTTGCAGTAATTCCGGAGACGGATTGGCTGCGTAGGTTTGAACGGCACTCATGTAATTCTTCATCAGCGTCTTCACAGCTGATTTGTAGGTCTTATTACGCACACGGTTGCGTTCGGCTATTTGGACTCGCTTGAGAGCTGACTTAGTATTGGCCACAGTCTTGAGGGAAATTTTAGTACAGGTAAGAAAGATAACTAGATAGATTAATATAGCATCTCTCTAAATAGTATAGCGATCCCTGGAAAAATCCAGTTAAGCTATAGAAACGAGTAAAGGCGAATCGCTGGATCGTCTGAACTGATGAGAATGATGTTTGACCTGAACTCGTGCGGGTAATTCCTAGATGGTGATTCCGACTCCATGCTGCGAATCATTACTCAGGTAGCTGAGGCAAAAACTGAACTGCGGCGTATTTGCGATCGCACACACGACGATCAGATTGTCCACAAAGAGGCAACTGTTCGGGAAGTCTTACAGGCTGTGAAACGGCAAGGCGACAAAGCCCTGCTGCACTACACGGCTGAATTTGACGGGCAAAGTTTTACGGCTGAACAATTGCGAGTCAGTGGCTCAGAACTGGATGCTGCCTATCAGCAGGTGTCCAAGGAGTTACTAGACGCGATTGGGCTGGCACGTCAACAGATAGAAGCGTTCCACCGACAGCGCATCCCGAAATCTTGGGTGCAATTCGGGGAGGATGAAATAGTCCTAGGGAAGCGCTACACGCCTGTAGACAAAGCCGGACTTTACGTTCCTGGCGGTAGGGCAAGCTATCCCAGTACGGTGTTGATGAACGCCATTCCAGCCAAGGTGGCTGGTGTCCCTCGAATTGTGATGGTGACACCACCAGGGCAAGGGAAAACCATTAACGCGGCGGTGCTGGTGGCTGCTCAGGAAGCAGGAGTACAGGAAATTTATCGGGTAGGGGGCGCACAAGCGATCGCGGCTTTGGCCTATGGGACTGAAACTATCCCAAAGGTAGATGTCATTACAGGCCCCGGTAATATATATGTCACCTTGGCGAAAAAACTCGTGTATGGCACAGTGGGGATTGACTCCCTGGCTGGCCCTTCGGAGGTGCTGGTGATTGCCGATGGTGCTGCCAACCCGGTATACGTAGCGGCTGATATGTTGGCACAGGCAGAACACGACCCGATGGCAGCGGCAATTCTGGTGACAACGGATGCAGGGTTGGCGAAGAAAGTACAGTTAGAGGTAGAGCGACAGCTGGAGAATCATCCGCGACGGCTACTGACAGAGAAAGCGATCGCGCACTACGGCTTAATTGTTGTAGTTGACTCTTTGAATGTTGCCGCAGAACTTTCCAATGAGTTCGCCCCGGAACACCTAGAGCTTGAGGTGCAAGAACCTTGGGAAATACTCGAAAAAATTCGCCACGCTGGTGCTATATTCCTGGGTAACTCAACGCCGGAAGCCGTGGGAGATTATTTGGCAGGGCCTAATCACACCTTGCCCACCTCTGGCGCCGCCCGATACGCCTCAGCGCTGGGAGTAGAAACCTTTATGAAACACTCCAGCCTGATACAATACTCTCCTACAGCGCTCCAGAAGGTTAGCAACGCTATTCAGATTCTCGCTCAAGCTGAGGGTCTGCCTTCCCACGCTGACTCGGTGCGACTGCGAACAGAGAAGCCGACTGATGAGTAAGGAGATTTTTGGGTGCTAAAAACTATTCTGGTGGCTTTGGATGGTTCAGAACTTTCGGAGCGAGTGATTGAGTCTTTGAAAGAACTGCAAATACAGCCAGCGACCAAAATCATCCTCTCTCATGTCATTCCTTCGTCTGAGTCTGAGGTGGAAATTGCCGTTGACCGTCCGCAGACGTGTTCTGAGGATTTACCCTATCGGCAGATTGAAAAGCAGCTGCAATCTTATCAGGTTGACCTAAATTGCGACAGCGAGCTAGAAATTGTCACTGGCGATCCCGCTGAAGAAATTATTCGCCTTGCTAATATCTATCAGGTTGATTTGATTGTGATTGGCAGTCGTGGTTTAACTGGGTTAAAGCGAATTTTAGAAGGTTCTGTTAGTAGCCAAGTTGTTACAGATGCTCCATGTTCTGTGCTAGTGGTAAAGCCGGGATAAGAGTTAAAAAAGAAGCCCTGGCGACTAAAGTCGCGGCTACACAGACAAAACCTGCCTACGCAGGTTTTAGAATTGTTGATTACTCTTAGCATGGTAGGGGCGGGTTTCAAACCATTGGTGTCAACTTAACGTTAGCTTGGCGGTTGAAACCGCAGCTATACAAACAAAACCCGCCTGCGCGGGTTATAAGAATCTCGATCCGTTAGCCAAGGCAGGCGGACTTGGTTTTTGTAGCCGCGAATTCATTCGCCGGGGCTTAAATTGACACCGATGGTTTCAAACCCGTCCCTACGTTTTTACAATCGTGAATTCTATTCACAGGGTATATTAGACGCAGATTAGGAAAAAGATTCAGGCTCAGGCTCTAGATTTTGAAACTCCGAATGGTTCTTGATGTCAGTCTGACTTTCTAGTTTTTCGTCAGTTGAATTTGAGTTATTCCGTTCTATTTCCGTTGGGAAGAATTGCTCTAAGCCAGGGATTACATACTGAAAGCAGTCCATAAATTTGCCTCTTTAACTTAGTTTGGAGTGCTGGATTTAGCATTAAATTCATGCTAAGAGGAACTTTTGCTAATTCCTAGTCCCTAATAACTTCTAGTAAAGTAGAAGAATTCTTCTAGTTGAGATTGGCTGAGTAATAGGTTAAGTTCGTAATCAAGAAGCTGAGAACCTGTCGAGACTGCGATCGCGTTATGAAATTATGGGATGGCTGGGATAATTTTCTAAAAGTGATAGCCTCTGACCATGAGCTGACTGTGCCGCAGGAAGCAGTTTTACTGGTCAGATTTGCTCGGCAGAACATCGATAAGAAAAATCAGGATATTGCAGATGAAGTTATAGGAGGTGAACCTGAGAAAGCTCTTCAGACCTATAACAAGCGCATGAAGGAGATATTCGATAAGCTTTCACAGAGTTTTCCTGAAATAAACTCCGAGTACAAAGGCAAGGTTAAGAGAGTGCAAGCTTGCCTGGAAAAAGTGTATTTAGAACAACAGCAACACAAAGATTCTGAGACTGGTAGCGCGATCGCGTCTCATGACTGGACACAAATTTGCCGCGATATGCTGGAGTCTCAGAAACTAAACATCAGACGACAAGCTACCGAGGTAGTTTCTAAAGCATTTTATGTAGAGCTGGGATTAGTCGAGCGCAAACACCAACCCAGACGTAGCGACGATTTCTCTGTTTCACCAGAGCAAGGATCGGGTTTTTTCCAGCTACATGAGGAAGAAATCACCCAAACTTATGAGCATCACGAGTTTCTAGAGCAAGTTATTACGCAGGGACAAAGCAAAAAGAGCCAAGGGAGACGCATCGCCATCATTGGCGAACCGGGAGCCGGGAAAACTACTCTGCTAGAAGCGATCGCATTCTCTCCAAAAACACCAGGTTTCCCAATTTGGGTTTCTCTGGGTAGTTTGAGAGATAAAAGTTTAGAAGAATACCTGCGTCAGAAGTGGCTAAAAGACGCGCTTAAAACTTCAGATGTCACAGAACAGCAGAAAGAACTAGAAAATCTGTTCAAAAGCGGTCAAGTGTTGCTGCTGTTGGATGGAGTGGACGAAATGCCAGCATCCTCACCCGTCGAAGCTTTACGCAAAATTAGAGAAGAACACCTTACAGGCTGGGTTGCTGATGCGCGAACTGTGGTGACTTGTCGGCAAAATGTCTGGGATGCAAGTGTTAATGCTTTACCGGGTTTTGATACTTATCGCACCTTGGACTTTAGCTATGGGGAAAGCAATAAACCAGATCAAGTGAGACAGTTTATCTGTGAGTGGTTCTCCCAAACTGACAAACCAGAACTAGGGGAACCGTTACGGGAAAAGCTAGATGAAGACAGACATCAGCGTATCCGAGATTTAGTCAAAAACCCCCTGCGGCTGTCGTTGCTGTGTCAAAGCTGGTATTTCCGCCAAGGCGATTTACCAGAAACTAAAGCCGCGCTTTACGAGCAATTTACGCGAGCTTTCTATGATTGGAAACAAGAACAATTTTCCACAAATGCGATAAAGCGTAAGGAGTTAAACACAGCGCTGGGGCTGCTGGCACGGAAAGCAATTGATAAAGAAAAATCCCGGTTTGGAATACGAGAGAGTTTTGCGCTCGATGTCATGGGGGAAGACTTGTTTAAGTTAGCAACTGAAAAGTTGCATTGGCTGAATTTTGTCTACAAGGATGCAGAAACCGATGAAAAAGTATATGCCTTCTTCCATCCCACGTTTCAGGAATATTTTGCAGCTTGTGTGATTGATGATTGGGATTATTTTTTACCCCGCGAACACGACAATAACAACCCCAAACCAGCACGAAACTCTTACCGTATTTTTGAGCCACAGTGGAAAGAGATAATTTTGCTGTGGTTAGGGCGACCAGAGGAAGAAGTACCAAAGCAGCAAAAGGAGGATTTTATCCGGGCATTGATTGAGTTTGAGGATGGGTGCTGGGACTTCTACTGGTATCTAGCGCTTTTTCTAGCCGCTGCTGGCATTGCAGAATTTAGAGACTGTATCGGTGCTGATTGGATTGTGGCAAGGCTTGTCGAGTATGCCACAGAACACGACTCGCCTACAGGAGTTGATAGGGTTGTTAATCCAGCAATTTGGGCGACTTTACTAGAAACCGATCGTACAAGAGTTATCAATGTTTTGATTAAGGCGCTAGACAGCGATTTTTTGGATGATGATGCTCGTTGGAAAGTCTTTAACAGCTTAATGCAAATCGGCACTGGTAACTCAAAAGTTATTGCTGCCCTGACTAAGTTGATGAATACTAACATCGACGATAAAGAACTCCCACTAGAAGCAGCATTTTTTTTAGGAAAAATTAACCCAGATAAACGAGAAGCTGTTAACTTTCTAAAGCAGCAGTTATGGAATACCGACTTACCTGACTGGGTTTGTCTAGAAGCTGCTAATTTCTTAGGAGAACTTGACTGCGGTAGCCCGGAGGCGATTGACTTCTTGACGGATTTAATCGATCGCAATCAAGGTTTACGTCTTAATGCTGCCTCTACCTTAGGACAAATCTCTCCCCGCCACCCGAAGGCTATCAAGACGCTGACTGAGATGCTAAACAGCGAGCGGGGCGATATTATAGTAAATATTCCTCTACTAGCTGCTTGTAACTTGCTAGGAACTGACCCAGAAAATCCAGATGCAATTAGGGTTCTCAAGAAGTTTATCAACCCTAGTCAGGAGCCTTGGGAACGTTTGCAAGCCGCCTCTACTTTAGGGAGAACTCAGCAGTACAAACAGCAAGCTATTAAGGTTCTTTGCGAACTAATAAACGGAATATCAGACCTAGAGAAAGAACGGCAATTATGGCAGCAATCTTTGGAGAAATTGAAGCAACTTGACTCAAGCATCCTTTATTCATTTTTTGACTGTAAGCAGGAAAGATTAGCCAGTCAAGGAATTGTACTAAATCTAAAAAACATGGATACTTGGTTATGTATAGTTGCTCTTCTAAAACACTATATGGAAAAGGAAAATTATGTAGAAAAAAATTACTACGAAGATATTTGGTATTGTGCCATAAAGATGAATTACCCAGACTTTCATCGGGCTTGGCACGGTCGAGTTTACAGTACACGTACAGAAGCAGAAGAAGATATAACAGTTATTGAATTTCCTATAGTGTCTATCCTAGAAAACTAAGCCATAGACATTTCCTCTGAGCTGATACTCAGTGACAAAACCTATCCCATTGCCATCGACACTCAATCGCTGAAAATTGAGGAAAACACAAGCGCGATCGCGCAAAATTATGCGCCAAAATTCACCGTAATGAGAATGAGTAAGGTAAAGCGCGATCGCATCCTCTACCAGAAGCCTTACCTTCCTTGATATTCCTGTAACCAGTCCTCTAAATCGGTAGCATCGGCGAAATCTAACAACGCCTCATTCAAATCTTCCAGTTGAGTAACGGATAGCGCCTCAATGCGTCTTTACAGATTGGAGTCAAGTGTACCGCACAGGCGGGTAAGCGATCGCATAACCATCTTTAGCGCCTCTTCCTGCTTTCCTTCTTCCCGTCCCTTTTGGATAATATCTTGGTAGATTACGGATTCACGCATAACTTCCTCTCTGAACAAACTTTGAATTAAATTCTGGTTAAACCGTAAACCCGCTAATAGCTGAGTACAAGTCAAAATCTCTTTAAAACGGTTGCAGACGGAAGGAGAAATGGAGTCCACTGTCTTGCAGGGAGCCGCCTTGATTGTCGATAGAGGTGAGGGGAATTCCCCAATCTAAACGGGCTAAAAAATATGGGGAAAGTTCCCAGCGCAATCCTAAACCAACGCTAGAAAGAGTTTGGGGAGTTGCGATTTCACTATTGTTATTCCAAACGGTTCCGATATCAAAAAATGGAGCTATTTGGATAATTCCAATTCCATCAGGTTCGCGGATGAGGGGAAAGCGCACTTCTACCGATCCAAGAAAGCCATTATCTGCAACTCTTTGATTTTGTCGGTAGCCGCGCACTGTATCAACGCCACCGATACTAAATTGTTCTAGGGAAAGTAGCGTGTCGTTGGAAAGCTGGATACCTGTACGGGCGATTAAAACGACGTTGCGTCCGAGAGCCTGAACGTACTGAAATTGTCCTACCCAACTGAAAAATTGCCCATCAGCTGCGGCTTCGTTGATGGTGGCGTTTAAAGCGTTCACGCCTACGCTAAATTGCGATCGCGCTGCAAAAACTCTGTTAGATGAGCGATTTGTCCACTCTTGACTAAAACGCAAAGCGGTGACTGTGGACAAGCCATTTTCTGGCCCTTCCGAAAAAGAAAAGGGTATCTCACCTAATATATAAGTCTGGCTTTGTCGCCAATCAGCTGATACTGCAACTGCAAATTCTGTACTAGGTGTGCGGATAATTGGTTGACGGAACGAGAGTGATACAGTTTGCGCTTCACCTTCAATATTTAGCGGCGCAAAGGGTTCCTCTATAATCTTGCTGCTGTTGTTCCCATAGCGCAGGCTGAGGGTGCCATCAAGGGAATTTACGGGAATATCGTAGCTTAAGCTGTAACTTCGGATACCTTCAGTTAGTCCATATTCGACGGCGAAGCGATCGCCATATCCCAGTAAATTATTGTGACTGGCGGCAACTGTTCCTCTGATTTCCCCAACGCTGGGAGACTCTCGATTTTCCAACAGGAACGCGGTGGTGATGGGCGGCGTTTCCTTCAGCGAGAGCGTTAATATACTTAGTCCGGGAGCAGTTCCGGCTGTCAGTTCGGCTTGTACTGAACTTAGCAGCGGATTCAGTTGTAATAATTGTAACGCTTCTTCCAGACGTTGCAGATTAACTGGACGTCGGGAGGCACGTTCGATGCGCGATCGCACATAATTTTCTCTGAGCCTATTTAACCCCTGAATTTCAACTTTTTCTATCGCTCCTTCTATTACCTGAATTGTAATCTCACCACTGGTTACATCTTGGGGCGGCAAAAATGCGCCGGAGGTAGTGTAGCGATCGCGAGTGTATAAATTTGTAATCGCAGTGCGAATCTCTAACAGTTGTTCAAAAGTTGCTTCATTACCGATAAAGGGTTGTACAATTTCCTGTAATTTTTCTGGCGAAAAGACGGTACTCCCCAAAACCTTAATGCTCTTGATTTTGACTCTCACTCCTTCACCCGGTGGAGTTTCAGTTGGTTCTGGCTCTGGTGTTTGGAGCAAAGGTTCCGGTGTTGGTGTCTCCTGGGGTGTGGGCAAAGGTTCCAGATTAGAGCCTGGGGGTTCCACAGTTCCGGGCGGGATTTGAGGCGGTGTCTGTGGTAATTGTGCAACTGTGCAATCCTGCTCGTCAGATTTGCTACACTCTGAATTTTCTGCTTCTTTGCTGTCCCCTTGGGGAATCAATTCCTCGTCTAATAGCCCTCCGTTAAAACGGACTGAATTTGAGCTGTGCAATTTTAATTGCTGGCTGTCTGAGCCGACTATTTCACCTTTGGAAAAATTTCGGTAATGGTCAAGGCTAGACGGTGAGGCGGCGATGGTACTACAGGCCTTTTCGGGTGAGTAAGGTACACAGATACCCGACTTTTTGGAGAAGTCGGGTATCTCTCCACATAGGCTGGACTTCATCCGACTGCAAGCTGCTGTATCCTGTTGCATCAGCGTATTTTCTGGATTTCTGGCCCAAGCTGGCGAGCGCGTAAGAGCCAGGAAACTCCAGCTGAGACATAACAACCCTGTATTGATCGCAAACAGCTTAGAATTCATGGCTTCCATCAGTAAATCTACGGTTCGTCAATGATTCAGTAAAACTATTGAGTTGAGGTGTAGAAAGTTGTACGAATCACCAAATCCTTATAACTCATGGTTTTACATCCGTAAATCTACGGTTTGGTTCGGTAAGATTCCGTAAAACTACTCAAATAGTTCAGTGGAGATACAGACAATTGAAAGTATCTCCACTAAAATAACGATAATCTACCTAATGATACATGACTGAACTATACATAATATGCAAGCGTTGGCATCGCTTCAGTCTTTTATTTTTGTCGGGGTTTATTCTTTGTTTTGCGCTCAACGCTTTGCCGATCAAGTCAGCAGAGGTGTTGGTAGCCACTCAACCTGTTGCGGATCAGGCAGACTTAACCCCCCAACCCCCTTCCCTATCAGGGAAGGGGGAGAAATTGCCGGAACCTCTCCTTGTAGGGGAGAAGTTAACCGAAAAGTATTGGGTAACAACTCACCAGACAAGCGTTATCGCTTCTACTTCCTCTGTGGCGCTGGTGCAACAGGGGATTGAACGCTATCAAGTAGGAAATTTTACAGAAGCGATCGCGCTTTGGCAAGAAGCACTCGCGCAAACTAAACAAGCCAAAGATCGGGCTGTTATTCACACTAACCTGGCAGTAGCTTATCGCCAGACTGGCAAAATAGATCGAGCGATCGCTTCCTGGGAGCAAGCGATTCAAATTTACGCAAAAGATGGCAAGTCGGATCGCCAAATAGCGAAATTGTTGACAGAACAAGCGCAAGCTTACAGCGATTTAGGACAGTATCGAAAAGCGATCGCACTTTTACAGCTTGCTATTAAAATTTCCGACAAGTCCACGCAAGCCGCAGCCCAAGGAGCTTTGGGAAATGCTTACTGGGCATTAGGCGACTACGAGCAAGCATTAGCAGCTCACGACGCTAGCCTGAAAATTTCCCGCGAACTGCAATCTAATAATCTCCAAAGCACTGCTCTAAATAATCGTGGCAATGTTTATCTGAGTCGAGCTGAGCGATATCGCTACCAGGCAACTTTGGCTCGTCTAGAAGGAGATCCGCAGTTCAAAGAGTTGACAAAACTGGCAGAAAATGATGTAGACGCTGCTCAGTCCTCTTTTCAAGAAAGTGTAGAAGTAGGGGGAAGCGGATCGGCTATACAAGCTTTGCTGAATTTGAACCGCCTGTTAGAGCGATCGCCTTCGCCCAATTTGGCAGAAATTGCCAATAACCGCAACTCTGCACTCGCCTTAATAGAACAAGCGCCAGATTCGCGAGATAAAGCATACGCCTTAATTAATATTGCCGACAGTTTAAAGCGTCAAAATTCCACAGAAGAAGCGGCGAATCGTATTTCAGAATTTCCAGTTTGGATATTAGAAAAAGCCCTCACCATTGCTAAAAATATTGGCGATAGTCGCGCCGAATCTTTTGCTCTTGGTAGCTTAGGGAATTTGTACGAAGTTTCTAGGGGATATGAAAAAGCGCTCTTGTTGACAGGTGAAGCTCAATTAGCTGCACAAAAAGTGAATGCTGCGGATAGTTTGTATCGTTGGCAATGGCAGGCGGGGCGGATTTATAAAGCCATCAATAAACAAAGTCAAGCGATCGCATCTTTTAAGGGCGCGATCGCTACTCTCCAAAGTATTCGCGGCGACATCGTTGTAGCTAACAAAGAGTTGCAATTTAACTTCCGCGACGACGTGGAGCCAGTTTACCGAGGACTGATGGAGTTATTGTTAGCAACTGAGAATCAACTTTACGGGCGAAGCATTGTAGCAGAAGATTCAAAGCTTGTAGCTCAAAATAATAGCCGCAATGCTTACCCCCTACAAAAAGACAATTCTCTCAAAACTGTTATCGGCACCTTAGAATCCCTGAAGTTAGCAGAATTGCAAAATTTCTTTGGCGATGATTGCGTGCAAGTAGCACTAAATAATAGCCAGATAAATGGAGCTATTTCTGACACCAATGCAGCGGCAATTTACTCAGTCATTTTGGACGACCGCACCGAAATGATTTTTCAACGTCCCAATGGGACAATGAGCAGCTATAAGGTAGAAATTGGCAAACAGCAACTAGAAAAAGAAATCGAGCTGTTACGCAACTTGTTAGAAAATCGGGGAAGCGAAGAATATCTCCCCCAAGCCCAAAAAGTTTACAACTTACTGATTCGCCCAATGGAGGCAGATTTAGCTGCCTCCAAATTGCGTACCTTAGTCTTCATTAATGATGGGGTAATGCGACAGATACCGATGTCAGCGCTGCATGATGGCAAAGAATTTTTAATTCAGAAATATGCGATCGCTACCACACCCAGCATCAACCTTACTAACAGTCAATCCCAAGACAGGCGCAAGCTGAAAGCTTTAATTATGGGCTTAACTGTCGAAAAACCGCCATTTGCGCCGCTAATGAATGTTGAAGCCGAGGTGAAAGCCGTCAAACAAATTCTTGGCGGTACTCCCCTAGTAGACAACGCCTTCACCCTGGAAAACTTGCAAACCCAACTCCAGCAAGATAGCTACCCGGTCGTTCACATGGCGACACACGGCAAATTTGGAGTAGATGCCGAGAACACCTTTTTATTAGGGTATGACGAGCAAATTAGTATCGAGCAAATTGATAACTTATTGCGATCGCGTCCTGGTAAACCAGCAGTCAAACTCCTAACCTTGAGTGCTTGTCAAACCGCCGCTGGTGACAATCGTTCCGCCTTGGGAATTGCTGGCGTAGCAGTTCGCGCCGGAGTGGAAAGCGCACTTGCTACTCTGTGGTTTATCAACGACGAAGCTACAGTTCCGCTAATTGAAGAATTTTATACGCAACTAAGCCAACCAGGAATTACCAAAGTAGAAGCACTTCAAAAAGCTCAACTTAAAATGATCGCCAATTTCGACTACAACCATCCTGCTCTTTGGTCGCCTTTTATCCTCATCGGAAACTGGCTGTAAAAATCCTCGTTCCTAAGCTGCGGACTGAGAAAGAAGACAATTACCAATTACCTCCCAAATGAAAAATTACCCATTTCTTGCTTTTTCCCTTTTCCCTTTAGCCTTGTGCCTTTCTCTCCCCATTCCTGCCATTGCTCAAATCTCTTCTGATGGCAGTGTTCCTACTACAGTTACACCTGGCAACAACTTTACGATTAATGGAGGACTCAGAACTGGAAGCAACTTATTTCACAGTTTTTCAGAATTTTCTGTACCCAACGGCGGTAGCGCTTATTTCAACAATGCCTTTGATGTTCAGAACATTATCAATCGCGTCACAGGTACATCTATCTCAAATATTGATGGTTTGCTCAGAGCAAACGGTACAGCTAACTTATTTCTAATCAATCCCAACGGCATCATCTTTGGGGAAAATTCTTCGCTCAATATTGGTGGTTCCTTTGTAGCAACAACTGCCAATGCTCTCCGGTTAGCTAATGGCGATGTTTTCAGTAGCGATCGCGCTCAACCACTACCATCACAAATACTAAATGTAGCTCCTTCTGCCCTGCTATTTAATCAAATTGCCGCCGGAAATATCATCAATCGCTCCGTAACTCCAGATGCAAATCCGATAAATCCCGGCTCGCTGAACGGGTTGCGAGTAAATGATGGTAATAGTATCTTGCTTTTAGGCGGCAATGTAACACTTGATGGCGGTGTATTAACTTCCCTAAGCGGTATTATCGAGTTAACGGGATTAGCAGGAGCAGGAGAACTAGGGTTAAAGTTTTTTGGCAGCGTTCCCTTTGTAGATTTTGCTCAAGCTGATGCCCAAGGAGTCCAAAATGCAGATGTATTAATTACCAATGGCTCAAGGATTAATACAAGTGCTGCAATCGGTAACAAATTTGATGCTGGCGGTATTTTCATTAGAGGCAAAACAGTTTCTATAGAAAATAAAGCGGAACTAGCTACCAGTATCTATGAACCAGAAAATGCTGGTTTAGTATTAATTGCGGCTACAGAAAACGTTTCAATCACAGGCGAAAGTAAAATTCTCAGCACTGTGGAATCTCAAGGAGTAGGCAAGGCTGGCGGTATTATTATCACCGCTCCTTCAATTTCAGTAAAAGATGGCGCTCAATTACAAACTCTAGTGCGTGGAGGTGGTATTGGAAATGCCGGAGTAATATCTTTACAAGCTACAAACAATGTCTCTCTTACAGGCGATGGAAGTGGTATTTTCAGCACTGTGGAATCCACAGGAATCGGCAATGCTGGTGGTATTGTTATTAACTCTCCTTCAATTTCCCTACAAGACGGCGCTCAACTGCAAACTTTGGTGCGGGAAAATGGTTTAGGAAATGCAGGATTGATATTTTTAGAAGCTACAGACTCGGTTTCTTTAGAAGGTAATGGTACTGCAATTCTTAGCACTATACAACCCGGAGCTGTGGGAAATCTTGATACTCTGGCTGGGAATATTTTTGGCGATTCATTAGCCACAGGTGGGGATCTCATTGCTTCTATTGGTATCGAAACTGGAACGCTTACCATAAAAAACGGCGCTCAAATTAATACCAGCACTGGAGGAATAGGAAATGCTGGCGCTGTATTTGTGTTAGCAAAAGATTCGGTTTCTATAGAAAATGGCATCGGGATATTAAGTGGTGTAGCACAAGAAGCAACAGGATCGGGCGGCGGTATCATTATGGTTAGTAAGTCTTTTTCTGCTACTAATGGTGGTGGATTAACAACTGAAACTCAAGGACAAGGTAACGCTGGCGTTATACTTTTGGTAGTTGAAGATTCTATTTCTCTTAAAGGTAATAATGCACCACCGACATCATTACAAACTGGCATTGCTAGTACGGCAAGCCAGGGAAGCAGCGGCAAAGGCGGCGGGATTATTATTAATTCTCGGTCGCTTTCGATAACTGATGGCGCTGGAGTTAGTGTCAGCAGTGCAGCAACAGGCAGCGCCGGGGACATTATTATGACGATGAGCCAAGACATAACGATGGACGGCGGCAGCATTACAGCCGAGTCTTTGCAAACTGGCGGTGGTAATATCGTGATTTCTGCTAAAGATATCAGCCTGCGTAATAGTAGCCTGATTAGCACCAGCGTTTTTAATGGCGACGGTGGCGGCGGCGATGTCGTTCTCGTGGGAACTAACCCAGAATCTTCACAATTCATTGCTCTGGAAGATAGCGACCTTCTGGCGGCTGCTGAAAATGGCCCAGGAGGAAACATCACGGGTAGAGATATCCCTGCTTTTATCTATGACAAATATGCTCCGGTTCGCAAAGACTTTGTTGATGCCAGGATATTTCGTAATAACGGTCGCGTTGATATTTCAGCTTCCTCTAGATTTGGCACCAATGGTGTAGTCGATGTGCCAGATTTCACCTTTTTACAAAATTCGATTTCGCCGTTAGCAGCTAATTTTGTTAGTCCCGATCAAGTGGTGGCTGGTAGTTGTCTGGCGCGGCGCAATGTGGAACGGGGAAGTTTCACAGTCACGGGTACGGGTGGTTTACAGCCGACTCCTTATGATGCACAAAGCGATCGCTACCGTCTCGTAGATGTCCAACCCCTTGAGGAGGGACAAGAGGAACAAGGTGAACAAGAGGCAATTCCCAATTCCCAATTCCCAATTCCCAATTCCCAAAATTGGAAACTAGGCGATCGCGTTGTTGAAGCCCAAGCAATGACCGCTACGGCAGATGGACGCATTCTCGTCGCTACAGCTGCTCAAAAGCTGGAACCTGCCAGTGCTAAGGATTTAATTTGCCATCCAGACACTCAGCCGAAAAAAGCTGATTAATCCTAAATCATTAGTTATGCGTTAAAAATTTAGCATTGTTTACACTGCCAAGGCAGGGATAGCAGTCCTAAATGATTCGTGAAGGCGAGATACCCGACTTCTCTCTCGAAGTCCGGTATCTGAAGGGCTGGCTCACAACTCAAATAGCATTGCTATATATCAGGTTTTGCTTGAGTGAGATTATTCTCGTTTCCAGCCAAAGACCCGAAGGAATCCGGGAAAAAGTCAGAAATATGGAAAATGCGATCGCCAACGTGTAGTAAAAAAAACTACGGGCATCACAACATCTGTGTATATTTATGGCTACTTCCCGTCAATTCGCTACTACAGTAACCGGAACTGCATCAATTCTTTTGATCCAGTTCTTCGGCTTAATCGATACTCCCCTCAATTCGATATTCAATCGTGTATCTAGCGATCTAGGGTTTAACTCGATGGCTTACGCAGATGTTGTGCTGAAAGCTCAAGCTGATTCTAGGTTTGAGCCTGGTGACATAGGTGCGCCGAAAGACACCAAAGGCACTGGCACCCAAGTGCGCTATCAGCCACCCGACGATCTCGACGCTCCCAGCGGCACCAGAGGCACTGGCTCCCGCGGCTCATGCGGTGAAGCTGCCTCTGTATCTCTAACTTTGCTAGTTCCGAAAAATCACACCGGATTGACTGCATCAAGTCATCCCACCTTTTTCTGGTATCTGTCAGCTGACCCTGGAGTACCGATCAACTTTACACTGGTGGAACCAGGAGTACCCAAACCAATCATTCAGCAACAGATAGATAAACCCAAGGCTGGAATTAATCAGCTCCAAATGCCCAAAGACCTGCCAGAACTGGTTCCGGGACGGCAATACCGCTGGACAGTAACACTGCTTTGCAATCCCGATCGACCCTCTGTTAATCCTATAGCTCAGGCAAGGATTAAGCGCGTACAAGCATCACCTGCTCTATTGGAACAACTCGCAGCGGCTAATTCAGACTTTGACAAGGCAGCAATCTATGCTGGTGCTAGTTTATGGTATGACACTCTAGCAGCAATTTCAGCAGCCCGTACTGCTAACCCCAACGATCAATTTATCCGCAATGATTTTCTGTTGCTCTTAGAAACAGTTGGACTCAAGGAAGTAACAGATATGGAGCGGCAACAACTGGTGAAGCAGTAAACTGGGGACTGGGGTAACGTCTTCTCAATCGCCTCCTGACCAATCCCTAGTAATACAAAATTAAGTTTGTCTCCGCTAGAATAAAAGGCCGTTTTCAATAAGAAAACGGCCTTTTTCTTATCAAATTAGTTCACTTAAGAATAGTTGTAGTTGTATAGCAATCCTAAATGA
The DNA here is from genome assembly GCF_014695915.1 of Trichocoleus sp. FACHB-40. GTDB lineage: Bacteria > Cyanobacteriota > Cyanobacteriia > Cyanobacteriales > FACHB-T130 > Funiculus > Funiculus sociatus. The sequence goes on along the minus strand of NZ_JACJPF010000044.1, from coordinate 15,622 downwards.
TTCGTGAACTTCTGTAGGGACACGGCAGTGCCGTGTTCCTACACCAGGGCGAATACTTTTTCACAACTTAAATAGGATTGCTATAGGTTAGATTCCTCAATCCCCTAATTCCCAATCTCTGACTTGGAACGAAAAAAGGAGGCTCTCCCTCCTATAATATTGCCTGAGGCATAGCCTCACAACTTGCATTTCCAGCCCGAAACTGGGAATGAGAATGTTACTTTTTAGATTGGGATGCCAGAAATTGCTTCAGCTGAAGCAAACTTAGGGTCTGCCCTACATTCAGCGGTAGCAGAGATATCCCTTCCAGACGCGACTGCACCCAATTTTCTCCCCAGTACCACTCGTGATAACCGTCAATTCCTTGACTCAGAATCAGTCGCAGACAGTGGGGTTGGGCTATTTCCACCTTGTGTTCTATCGCTACGAGTCCCGCCCAACTCGTGTAGGTTAATCCCTCATGCAGTTGTTCCGGTAGTCCAGCGGGAAAGCGCTGCGACCATAGCCACTGGCGCAACAGGTTTGTACGCAGCAGGCTGTCGCCGATGGCTGTTGCTGGGGAATTTACTTCAATTCTGAGATGGCTTTGTTGAAAGGTTCCTAGCATAAGGAGTTTTTTGTTGTTAGTTGTTACTGGTACAAAAATTTCTATCTACCTATCCTAACTAATTGTATTGAATACAGCTAATTTGATATGTTTTTTTTAGCCTATTTTATAAATATTTTTATTTATTTTGTACAATTATAGTTATTTTTTTATTATAAAAATCGTTTAGTGTTTATTTCTAAAAAGCAGTTCCAGGGGCGATTCAAGTGATAAGAAACAAGAGATGCGCCATCACTCGTGCCGCCATGCTTACAATAAAAATAGAGTCTGTTAAGAAATGTAAGGTTTTTTCATGGCTGATCAGTTAATTCGGGCTACAGCGGCAGAGGGTGGAATTCGCGCCGTTGGTGTCATCACAACACGCCTTGCACAAGAAGCTAAACAGCGGCACAACCTATCCTACGTAGCGAGTGCGGCGCTGGGACGCGCTATGTCATCGGGACTATTACTTGCCTCTAGCATGAAGCGTGAGGGGTCAAGGGTCAACATCCGCGTCAAGGGCAGTGGGCCGCTAGGTGGGCTGCTTGTAGACGCGGGATTAGACGGAACGGTGCGGGGTTATGTGGAAAACCCAACTGTGGAACTGCCTCCGAATGCCAAAGGGAAACTCGATGTAGGCGGTGCTATAGGTCGGGAAGGATACCTGTATGTGGTGCGCGATGTTGGATACGGCTACCCCTATTCCAGTACCGTTGAGCTGGTTTCGGGCGAAATTGGGGATGATGTCGCTCATTACCTGGTGACATCCGAACAGACACCCTCGGCGCTAGTGGTGGGTGTATTTCTGGAGGCTGGCAAAGTAACCGCGTCTGGCGGGTTACTGTTGCAAATCATGCCCAAGGCGGAGCGAGACGAGCAACTGGTGCAAACTTTAGAATCTCGAATGCAATCGCTGGCGGGGTTTACCCCTTTGTTACAGGCTGGTAAGACGCTGCCGGAAATTTTTGAACAGCTACTGGGAGACATGGGTCTGGTAATATTACCAGAAGTCCAAATGGTACGTTTTCACTGTGGTTGCTCCATGCGTCGGGTTTTGGGTGCATTAAAGATGCTGGGTGAAGCAGAACTGCAAGACATGATTGAAAAAGATGATGGAGCAGAAGCTACTTGTCATTTTTGCGGAGAAGTTTACCAAGCGAGTAGTGACGAATTAGCGGCACTGATTGAAGATTTACGAGCAGGGTCTGTTTAGCTGTAAATGGCTAAGGTGAAGATGGCTAAATGAACAATTAGCAATTAGAAAACAACTCCGGATAGAGGTAGCTTTTTCTAGCTTATAGGAGTAGCATTGCAACTACTGTATGTGCTAGAAAAGCATTCGTCCGAGGCGAAGCGTATTGTGGTGTGAGTAAGCTATGACCAGAAATCCGGAAATTCCAGAGCGCGGGCGTTTAGGCAAGTCTTCCAATCGCGGTTGGTCAGGAGATAAGAAATCGCCTGCCTCTGGGAGTCCGAGCGATCGCGTCTCCCCAAAGGCACCCGCTCCTAAACGCTCATCTCCACAAGATAGTCGTCCTAGCCGTTCGGCGGTTAATAGTTCTCTACAAGGGCTTGAGCCTAATCCATCTTTACAGCCCCAGTCACCGACAGAAGAACCCCAGAAACCTAATAAGAAAAAGAGGGGTTTGCGCTTGCCGACAAGCTGGGCGTTTTGGGGGGCGTTGGTCGTCCTGCTCTCTGGTGGGATGGGATTTATGGCGGTGGCGCTGTTGTTTAAGCTGCCAGCTTTGCCTAATTGCCCAGCGATTTTTTGGCCTACTGCTAGTGCTTCGCTACGACTAACCTGCGCTCAGATAGCGGCTTCTAAGCAGACGGCGGACAATTTGCTTTCAGCGATCGCGTTGGTGAATTCTCTGCCAAAAGATCACCCCCTGCGTCCAGAAATTGACCGCAATTTGGAAGAGTGGTCACTGGATATCTTGAAATTAGGCGAGGAATCTTTCCAAGCGGGAAAATTGGAGGAAGCGATCGCAGTGGCGAGGAAAATTCCCACTGGCGTTCCTGCTTACAAGTTAGTAGATGAGCGCGTAACTCGCTGGCAGTCTATTTGGTCAAAGGCAGAAGGATATTATCAAAAAGCCACTGATGAAGTGCGCGAGTCTAACTGGACTCAGGCTTTTCGGGAAGCAGTGCAACTGGTTTATTTAGGAAATAACTACTGGGCTACTACCAAGTACGATGAACTGGTTAATTTGATTCAGGCGGCGCGGGAAGAAAGCGCCAAGTTAGATAAAGCGTTCCAGCTGGCAAGAAGCGGGGGATTAAATAATCTCTTGGAGGCGATCAAACTAGCACAGGCAATTCCTGCAAACAGTTTGGCATATAAGGAAGCTCAAGGCGCGGTGACGGACTTTGGGCGGAAATTAATTGATATGGCTCAAGAGGCGCTAGATAGAAAAGACTGGCAAACCGTAATTTTAATTACGAATAAAATTCCCGAAAGTCTCAATCTACAAGTAGAGGCTCAAGATTTAAACGATTTGGCTAATGCTCAGTCTCGCGCCGCACAAGGAACTGTAACAGATTTGGAAGAAGCGATCGCGCTTGCCCAAAAGCTAGATTTAGGGCGACCACTATACGATAAAGCCCAGGAATTAATAACTCGTTGGCAGCGAGAAATTGAAGATGTGGCGCATCTAGAACGGGCGGGAGAACTGGCAAAAGGTGGAACTGTAGGCGATTTATCAGCAGCGATTGCGGAAGCGCAGCTGATTCCCAGCACTAATCCCCGTTACTCGCAAGCAAGAGCGCAAATTAGTAACTGGACAAGTCAAATTGAAACTATAGAAGACCGTCCCTATCTCGACAGCGCCGAACAATACGCGAATTATGGCGATGCTGGTTCCCTCTCTGAAGCCATTAACCAAGCTAGTCAAATTCGCCAAGGACGCGCCCTATATAGCGAGGCTAGGGGCAAAATCCGCCAGTGGACTGAAAGAATTGAGCGTCAGCAAGACCAGCCTTACATGGATCAAGCGAAAGCCTTGGCTGATGCAGGCGATTTATCCGGCGCTATTGCTACAGCGGAGCAGATTCAGCCAGGACGGGCGTTGTATCAAGAGGCTCAAAGGCAAATCGGCCGCTGGACTAACCGAATCCAACGGATAGAGGATCAGCCTTACCTCGACCAAGCAAGAGCTTTGGCGGTTTCTGGCAATCTTCCTGGCGCTATTAACTCCGCTGGACAAGTTAAAGCGGGAAGGGCGCTTTACGGTGAAGCTCAGGAAAAAATTAAAGGCTGGCGTCGGGAACTGCGATCTACTGAGATTTTGCAATCAGCTTATCAGTTAGCGAGTCCAGGGACACCGGATGCGATCGCCCAAGCCGTGCAAACAGCCCAAGAGGTGCGTAACTCGGCGCGAGTCGGTTCCCAAGCTAGAGAAGCCATTAATCGCTGGAGTTACCAACTTTTATCGATGGCGCAGGATCAGTCTAGGAACGACTTGCGAAGAGCGATCGCGATCGCGCAAAATATCCCCAGCGGTACATCCGCCTACTCTGATGCTCAAGCTTCAATTGAGGCTTGGAAAAAAAGCATAGAGCCTCCAACTCCCCTCGAAACAACGTCGAATTAGGGACTGGGGGCTGGGGACTGGGGACTAGGTAAGATTCTTCCCAATTCCCAATTCCCAATTCCCATCCTATTACGGGCTGATTGTAGTAGGTATCTGCACAGTAAATGTAGTCCAACCATCGGAGCTTTTTCCCTGAATAGTTCCTTCTAGTTTTTCCACTAACTGATGCACCAGAGCCAAACCTAATCCGCTTCCACCTTGTTTCCAAAAATCAGCATCAGGAACCCGATAAAATTTATCGAATATTTTAGGTAAATACGCCGCCGCTATTTCGGCTTGATTAGCAATCTTAAAAATAACTGTTGTCGTTGAGTTGCTTTCTCTAGCAGAATCATTCAACTCGACGCTGATGGAAATTTCTCCATATTTTGGCGTATATTTACACGCATTATTAACCAGTTCTCTCAATATCTGTTCCAGACACGCGCGGTCTGAGGTAATTGGGGGAAGGTGGGGAGGAAGATTAACTTTGAGGATTTGCTGACGCTGTTCTATACGTAATTGAAAAGGCTCGATTATATTAGATAACCAATATTGTAATATTAAAGTTTCTAAAGATGTTTCCTGTATTTCAGATTCTAATCTTTGCCAATCCAAGATATTATTAACCATATCCATCTCTCGGACACATTCGGCTTCTAATAGCTTCCTGTAGTGCTGTTTTCGTTCTTCATTAGGGATAACTTCTAACATTTGGATCATCATCTTCATATTTGCCAGAGGCGCACGCAGTTCGTGGGAGACTGTAGCCAGCAAATCATCTTTCTTAACATTTAACTCTTGGAGTTCTTGGATTTTATTTTGCAGATTGGTAACGGCTTCTTGTTTTTTCAGACGAATAGCGATCGCTTCTAACAATTCCGCCCTGGTAAATGGCTTAGTCAGATAATCATCAGCCCCCAACTGCATCCCTTGGCGCAAGTCTGCTCTATCCGCTTTAGCTGTGAGAAAAATGAAGGGAATCATTGCCGTAGTCTTATCTTGGCGCAATGTATTTAGCACAGCGTAACCATCAAAATCTGGCATCATAATGTCGCAGATAATCAAATCGGGTTTGTGAATGGTGGCAAATTTCACGCCCACATCACCGTTTTCTGCGCCGATAAACTCAAACCCTTCAGCCTTCAACAGAAGGCGCAGGTTGTTTCTAACTGCTGGCTCGTCTTCAATCACCAGAATCTTCTTCACAGGTCTAACTCCTCATTTGGTTATGCACCGGAAGACAGACTCTAAAAGTTGTGCCAACTCCAACTTGACTGGCTAACATAATCCTACCCTGATGTAAATCTACACACCTTTTAACAATTGTTAACCCTAAACCCGTACCAGTAATATTAGTAACATTGGTTGCCCGATGGAAAGGCTCAAACAATCTGCCTTGATCTTCTACCGGAATGCCGCAGCCTTCGTCTTGAATTTGAAAAGTAGCCTCTCCATTATGGTAAGCGAGTTCAAAACGAATAGCTCTGCCCTGGGGTGAATACCTAATAGCATTCGAGAGCAAATTGCTCAGGATTTGCCGCAACAGTTTTTTATCTATGCAAGCTCTGAGGACAGGGTATTGGCTGACAAAGACAATTGTGTGTCCAGCATCTATAAGTTGGATCTCGGCGACTAAGGCGCGGCAGAACTCTACTAGCTCAAGCAGTGCCGGATTAAACTCTAGTCTACCTGCTTCTGCCTTACCTATCGTTAGCACATCATTTAACAACTGGTTCATGTGCTGCACAGAAGATTGAATCAAATGTAGTTGTTGTATTCTTTCCTCTGGACTCCATTGTTCGCCGTAATATTCAAGTAGTTCGGCGGAAGACAAAATCACGCTCAAAGGTGTGCGGAACTCGTGAGAAGTTATGGAGACAAAGCGAGATTTAAGTTCGCTGAGTTCTTTTTCTTTGTTCAAAGCATTAAGAATTTCTTCTTCTGCCCGTTTGCGCTCGGTTATGTCTATGCACGAGCCGATGTAACCAGCAAAGCTACCATCGGGTGTATTGCGTGGGATACCCATATCGATAACCCAACGATAATTACCATCAGCACGCCTGAGGCGGTATTCCGCCTGCACTTGTTGGCGGTCATGGAAGGCTGAATAATAGGTGTCTATAAAACTATATAAATCATCAGGATGTATGCTTTCCATCCAACCGTTGTTTAATTCTTGTTCGAGGCTGCGTCCAGTAAAATCTAGCCAAGCTTTGTTAAAAAATGTACTAACACCGTTAACCTCTGCCACCCAAATCATTGCAGGTACAGTATCAGCCATAGTCCGGAAGCGTTGTTCACTCTCGCGCAAAGCTTCTTCCATCTTTTTGCGCTCAGTCACATCGAGAACTAGGGACAGCAGTGATACTAATTTGCCTGATTCATCTAATAGCGCTGAATTGTACCATTCGCAATAAACAACTGAGCCATCCTTGGTGTAATTGCGATTTCGCGATACATTACGTTGTTCGCTGCTGTCGATTAAGCGCGCCATCGTGCTATTAACAGCTTTTATATCAGAGGCAAAGATAAACTGCCATTTATTCGGACTTAATCCTAGAACTTCGTCGCTATGCCAGCCGAAAACTTTTTCGGCTTCCGGCGACCAACGGGACACACGAAAGTTTGAATCCCATTCTATGACTGCTAAGGGCGAATTTTCAAAATGAAAGTTCAGTCTTTGGAGTGCATCACGCAGCGCTTGTTCGGTCTGTTTTTGAGTTGTGATGTCACGAGAAACAGCTAATACTGACTCGACTGAATTATCACGATTAAATTCAGGAACGAGACGAGATTGATAGTATTTATAACCGTATTGTATCGGGAAATTCCATTCAATAATACATTCTTCTTTGGTGTCTAAAACGTGTTGAATACTCTGTTGAAAGTAAGTGGAAGTTTCTGGGGGTAATTCTAACTCTGAAGGCTTTTGACCGATAGTTGTTTGGGGGGAGATTCCCATTGACCGTTCTACAGCTGAGTTGATGTAAAGATGGCGAAATTCACGGTCAAATCGGGCAATGATGTCAGGAGAATTTTCAGCTAATGCTTTGAATTCTTGTTCGCGGCGGTGTAGTTCTGCTTCGGCAAGTTTGCGTAGCGTAGTTTGCCGTAGGCTTTCGCTTATATCTTCTACTGTGCCAACATGACCGATGAGTTCGTCTTGATCTGAAAACATGGGGGATGAGCGAACGTGAACCCAACGCACGATTCCCTCTCCTACAAGCAGGCGAAACTCTGGTGCGTATTCTCTGCCTTCACGAGTATATGCTAACCAGTCGGAGAAAACGCGATCGCGTTCTTCCGGATGAATAAAGTGCAACCATCCTTGTGCTAAACTCTCCTCAAAAGTGCAGCCACAGATAGCTTGATAACAGGGGTTGGTATAGGTACAGTTACCGTAGATATCTATTAAAAAAATCCCCACAGGTGAACAAGCACTCAAACAGCGAAACCGTTCTTCACTTTCTCGCAACGCATCCTCTAATAGCTTGTTTTCTGTAATATCGCGGCTGAAGCACCGTGTATGAATAAATTTGCCGTTTTCCCATAACACATTTGAGTCAATAAGAACATACTTAATTGAGCCATCCTTACAACGAAGTTGAGCTTGATAGTTATGCAGCGTTTCATTTCTATTTAACCGTTCCAAAATGTCATTAATTACTTCAGGATCGGCGTGGAACTCGCTAATATGGTGTCCTAAATATTCCTCCCGCGTGTATCCTAGAAGGTTTAGTTCAGCTTGATTCACCCGCAGAATGTTCCCATTTGCTCCTACCCAGTGCAAACTCACAGTAGCATTCTCGAAGAAATCAGAAAGTTGCTGTTCGCTACGGCATAGTGCTGACTCCGCCTGCTGACGTTCCATAATTTCTTGCCGCAGTTGATTGTTAGCTTCTCTTAATGCAGTAGTACGTTGTTCAACTCGGATTTCTAGATTTTCATTAGCTTGCTTGAGTGCAGCTTCAGCAGCTTTGCGTTCTGTAATATCGCGGGAATTGACGACAATGCCTGCTACAAATGGGTTAGTCAGCAAGTTGCTAGCAGTTGACTCAAGCGCACACCAAGATCCGTTTTGATGTCGCCAACGGTACTCTACCGTTAAGGTCATCCCTGGATTTTCAATGAACTCATGGAAAATTTTAATTATATTACTAACATCTTCTAAATGAATTAAATCAAAACAATTTTGACCTATCAAATCTTTTGGTTTATATCCTAAAATTTTTTCAATCGAGTCGCTTTCATATTGAATGACTCCATCTCTATCAAGAATCGTGATAATATCCGAACTATTTTGAATCAGAGAACGGAATTTAGCTTCACTTGCAGCCAGTGCTTCCTCAGCCAACTTACGCTCAGTAATCTCTGCGGAAATACCAAGAATGCCGATAAATTTCCCTTCTGCATCGTGAATAGGCGCGTTATTAACTATCACTGGGAAGCAAGAGCCGTCTCGACGTTGAATTAGAAATTCTCCTGACCAACTCTCACCAAGCTGTAAGCGGGACATAATCTCAAATGCTTGCTCTTTTGAGACCTGCGCCGGAGTAATGTTGATAATATTTTGTCCTAATACTTCCGCTGCTAACCAGCCGTATAATGTTTCTGCATATCGGTTCCAATAGATAATTGTGCCATCTAAATTAGTTGCAATAACTGCTTGTCCAACTGCATCTAGTAGACGCGATTGAAAATATATTTTTCTTTCAGCAGCTTTGCAAGCCGGAATCTCTTGCCCAATTACAATAACTCCAGAAGGTACGCCTTCGGTATTCATTAAACGGGTAATGTTCCAATTTAATATATGCTTACGTCCATCACGGCTCAAAATTACATTCTCAAAATCTTGGGATAGTTCTCCTGCTAGTACGTTATTTATATTGGCAATGAAGGTAGCCCGAACTGGTTTAGGTAAGAATAACTCAAAATAGTTTTTCCCTAGAACTTCTTCCCTTTTCCAGCCATAAATACATTCGGCTTGAAGATTCCACTCGACAATTTGATAGCTGAGTGACAGGCAAATAATTACGCTTCCAGCAGTCTGAATCAGAGAACGGAACCTTGGCTCGCTTTCACGCAGAGCATCAGATGCTCGCTGATACTCATCGAGTTCAGTTTGCGCCTGTTGAAGTTGTTGTTGAAGTTGCAAGAGTGCAGCGTTTAAAGAAGTGATAACTGCCCTCTGTTCTACTGTGCGTTCCTGTACCTGTTTTTCTAGTTCAGTATTGTAGTAATGCAGTAGTTTAGCTTTTTCGGCTTTTAGCTGACGGTTTAATTGTGGCGTTAGCGCAGCCTGTACAGAGCGTACTTGCCTTCTCAATCTACGCATATTTTTTTGAGTTTTTATCTACATTGTGTCAAAGTTAACCTTGTGACGACCTGAGAAGCAAGAATAGACTTGTTGCAATCAGCCCTGAACTAAAGTACTCTTCGAGAAGCCGCTTCGCGTCTACGGGCTGAAAACTCAAGTTTGTTTTAACAAACTGAAATGCTTGCTTTATATGCGATCGCGCAAGCTGGGTTCAGAGTGACTCTCAGAGGCTGATCAGTTTTTGGTATTTTCGATTTGCCTTACTACAGTAAGGGCTGAATAACTAACGCCTGCTGTACCTTCGCCGGGATGGGTGGAGTCGCCCACTAGCCACAAATGATTGACAGGTGTACGATTGGCAAAGCCAAAGGGGCCGAAGGTGGAAACTCTTTGACCAATACCGCCAACAATACCGCGATCGCGAGCTGTGAAATTGGCAAAGGTGCGAGGTGTAGCGGCTTCTTGATGCACAATAGTTTCCGGTTTCAGGTGGAAGAATTGCCCAAGGTGTGCGATCGCATCCTCAGTATACTTTCGCTTCAGTTCTTCATAATCCTCGCATTCCCACCAATTTCGGGTATCAACGAAGGAAGACGCGATGATAGTGGCTTTCCCCTCTGGTGCGCGACCATCGAATGGGTGGCTAACTGAAACAAATAAAGAGTTATTCTCCCCAATCGGGCCATCATAGTCATAAAGAAACTGCAAGTGAGGCGGACATCCTAGGGGAATAGCGCTCTCATCTACACCGAGATACACCACAAACGCTCCCGATGAGGGGGGAAGTTTATCTACTCGACGACGATATCGATTTTGGATTTTGGACGAATCGATCGGATTTTGGATTTTGGATTGGGAAAATGCTTGTTGCGTTTGTGTGTCCAACAGCTGCATCAGATTTTGCACAGTGACATTTGCTACAACGTGGTCAGCGGGTTCTGTCCAAACTTCCTGGGTTTTTTGATTGCGAATGACGACAGCAGTAGCTTTACCATTTGTGGTGTGGATGCGTTCTACTGTGTGGCGCATCAACAGTTTGCCACCGTCTCGCTCTAAACAGGAGACTAAGCGATCGCTCAAAACCTGCATACTACCCTTTAGATGAAATAATCCCTGCGGTTCCTGGGAAACACTCAAAGCTGTTGCTGCGTATAACAAAGCTGTACTTTGAGCATCCACCTGGGAATAAAGCTTTAGCTGCAAATCCAGAAACGTCCTCAAACGTTGATTATCGCCCAGCCCGTATAGCCGCAGCGCATCCCCCACCGTCAAAAAAGTGTAAGGCAGAGTAATCAAAGTACCCGGACGAACTGCTCTTGCCAGTTGCCACAAATCCCACAAATTTCGCGGCGGTAGTACCGGATCGCGAGATTGAAACGCCCAACTTGCTTTAAAAAGAGTTGCCAACAGTTGCCAAAATGGTTCGCTTCCCGGAAACTGCCGGGTTCGCTCAAGTTTCCACTTATCGGGGTTTCGCCACACATTAATCGGTGAGGTTTCCCCCGGTAGATACACTGCACAAGCTGGATCGCAAGGTGTCGCCGCTGGTAGTTCAATTTCTAACTCATTAAAAATCCGGTGATGAATTCCCCCCGGTTCCAGTCCAGCAACTTGCGTAGCTCCCACATCAAAGGTAAATCCTTTGCGTTTAAATGTGGAAGCACATCCCCCAGGCACCAGCGCTTGATCCAAAACTAATACTTGGTAGCCTCGACGAGCAAGTAACGCCGCAGCTGTCAAACCACCAATTCCCGCACCGATAACGACAATGCGATCGCTTGCCATAACATTATCTTTTACATTTCTTCATACTACTTAATGATATGAGCAAACCTGGGTAATTTCCATAACCTTCTCTTTACCCAAACTTTATAAGCTGTTGTGTAGCCTTACAAAAGTGAAATGGTATAAGTTATTAGCGATCGCATCCCGCCAACCCAGCTAAACTTAATAGTAAATTACATTAAGTTTAGTTTTCCTGCTAGCGAAGCTACCTATCTTTACTCTGGTTAATCGGGATTTCAATCCAGAACTCGGTTCCTTCTCCTACTTCCGAGAAACACTTCAGGACTCCGCCGTGCTTCTCAACCACAATTTGATAGCTGATAGATAAGCCCAATCCTGCCCCTTTGCCAACAGGTTTAGTAGTAAAGAAGGGGTCAAACAGCTTAGGCTTCACTTCTGGGGGGATACCTGGGCCGTTGTCTCGAATCCGAATCAGTACACGAGGGTTGCCGTCATTTGCTAAAACCTCAGTGCGAATCTTAATAGAAATTGGGGGTTCAGTGCTAAAAATTGGAGGTTTTTGGTATCCATGTACAAAACTTGGCTGCAAATTTTCTATAGTCCTAATAGCTAAATTCTGATAGCTGTACTCCTCCAGAGCATCAATTGCATTGGCGATGATATTCATAAATACCTGATTTATCTCCCCACCATAACACTGCACGAGGGGCAAATCTCCGTACTCTTTAATCAGCTCAATTCCCGGATTTCCCAGCTTCGCTTTCAGTCGATGCTGTAAAATCAGCAGCGTACTATCTAGCCCTTCGTGAATATTAAGTTGCTTACTTTCCGCTTGATCGCTGCGAGAGAAGTTCTGCAAGCTAAGGACAATTTGGCGAATGCGGTCTGCTCCCAGTTTCATCGACGACAGCATTTTAGATAAGTCTTCTTGCACGAAATCTAGGTCAATACTTTCCTCTTGAACTTGGATTTCTGCTACTGGCTGAGGATAATAATGCTGGTATAGGTGTAGCAAGTGCAGCAAATCTTGAGTATATTGATCTGCATAAGTCAAATTGCCGTAAATGAAGCTGACTGGATTATTAATTTCGTGAGCAACACCTGCAACTAATTGCCCCAAACTAGACATTTTTTCACTTTGAACCAGTTGGGATTGAGTGTTTTGCAGCTTTTGCACTGCTGTTTCTAACTCAGTCGTTTGTTGTCGTAGAAAAGCAATTAATTGCTTTTGTGCAGCTTCCGATTGCCGCAACGCCTCAATAGCTTGCTTGCGCTCCGTAATATCTTCGGAAATGCCTAGTAAATATCGCGGTCTTCCTGATTCGTCGAGAAGCGGTATTTTCCTAGTGAGAAATATTCTTAAACCTCTATGTTTGGTCTGAATTTGTTGTTCGGAAATATCCAAAAGTTTTTGTTTTCCCAGCACTCTGCGCTCGTGAGCTGTTAACAAATCAGCTTGTTCTTCTGCAAATAAGTCGTAGTCATTTTTGCCGATTACATCTTCTTTCAAATAGCCAGTTATTTCTTCGCTGGCTTTGTTGCAGTAGAGAAAACGCAGGTCATTAGCTTCTTTGATAAAAACCCCAATTGGCAGGTTTTCTACTACAGAATTAAGGAAATTTTGGAGATGCCGCGTTTCTTCTTCTGCCTGCTTGCGCTCTCTAATTTCACTTTCTAATTTTTGATTGGTCTGCAATAGCTCTTCGGTGCGCTTTGCTACCAAAGATTCCAAGTTGGCGTTTACTTTGAAAAGATCAGCATTCGCCTGCTCTAGCTGGTCTTGGGTATCGGCGAAGACCCCTTGCTCCTCGCTGAATATGGAGTAGTAACGCCTCAGAGCAATTAAGGTTCCAGCGGCTAGAACAGTTATTAGGTCGATGCTTGCTTGAATTGCAAAAATGGTTGAGGCGCTTTCATGTCCGCCTACAGCTAGGGCGACGTGGGCTGAATGTCCAAGAGCGCCGCTGAAGAAAACTGCGATAGTTGCCAGTAAAAGAGGATTGCTGAGTAGATGCTGCCTTCGTATAAGACCCTGAAATATTAAGAATGCAATTGTATAATAACACGCGGCAATGAAAGTATTTGTACTTAGATAAAGTACACTCAGCATCAGTAAAACTTACTCCTGTTAGGATAAATTCTAGTTTCAATCTAACTAACTAGCAAGAGTATCTGTCTAGAGGTTGAGAAAAACGTTAAAGTTTTTGGTTACTTTAAAAACGGGGCATTAAAAAAAGTAGTTTAAAGATAGGAAATTTCATATTTTTAAAGTAGGGAAAAATACAATAAGTGGCAAATTTATTTAAAATTTTTTGAAAGATAAAATAATAATTATTTATTTTGAGTAGCTTGACGAATTGAATCAGAAGAGAAATATGCTTGCCTTGCAGAAGCGATCGCTATCTCAAAAGCTGAGATAGTTGGCACGGGGACGCTGCCCCAGACTGGTTAAAATAAAAAAGAAACAGTAGAACAACACATGACCTCAACCCTGTTCAAAATCGCACCTGCACCCGCTCCCACCCTGCACAAGTTGCCCAACGGTCTAACCATTGTGGCTCAGCAGATGCCTCTTGAGGCTGTGAATCTCAACATTTGGCTAAACGTCGGCTCATGTGTTGAGTCAGATCCCATCAACGGAATGGCTCACTTTTTGGAACACATGGTTTTTAAAGGGACGCCGCAGCTAAAAAGTGGGGAATTTGAGCTACTGATTGAACAGCGGGGTGCGGTGACAAACGCAGCTACCAGCCAAGATTACACTCACTACTACATTACATCTGCCCCTAAAGATTTTGCCCAGTTGGCACCATTGCAGCTGGATGTGGTACTGAATCCCAGCATTCCAGATGATGCCTTTGAAAGAGAGCGATTGGTAGTTTTAGAAGAAATTCGCCGTTCGGAAGATAATCCCCGTCGCCGTACTTTCCAACAAGCGATGGAAGTGGCATTTGAACAGTTGCCGTACCGCCGTCCGGTACTGGGGCCAGCATCGGTAATTGAGCAGTTGACGGCGCAGCAGATGCGCGATTTCCACGCCAGCAACTATCAACCCCAGGCGATGACAGCGGCGGTAGTGGGCAATTTGCCTGTAGAAGAATTAATTGAAATAGTGGCAGAGGGATTTTCCACACACGGTAGTCAAACAACAAACAACAAACAAGAAATAACAAGCAACCCTGAAGCAGCTTTTAAAGAAATTGTGCGGCGCGAGTATGTTGACGAAAGTGTACAGCAGGCGCGGCTGGTGATGGTTTGGCGAGTGCCAGGATTAAAGCAACTGTCCGAAACTTACCCCCTGGATGTGTTGGCGGTGATTTTGGGACAAGGCCGGATGTCGCGACTGTTTAGGGATTTGCGCGAAGATAGACACCTGGTATCGCATATTGGGGTGAGCAATATGAGCCAGCAGCTTCAGGGAGTATTTTATATTGGGGCGCAGTTACCTGTGGAGAATGTGGCAGAGGTAGAAGCAGCGATCGCGCAGCACATCCGTACCTTACAATCTGAGCTAGTAACCCAAGCTGAGATGTCCCGCGTCCGGACACAAGTGGCGAATCGGTTTATTTTTGGGAATGAATCGCCAAGCGATCGCGCTAACTTGTACGGTTATTATCATTCTCTAATGGGTGACTTAGAGCCAGCCCTAACTTACCCGGCGCGAATTCAAAGCCTTGATGGTGAAGACCTTCGCATAGCTGCTCAACAGCATCTCTCCGCAGATGCTTACGGTGTGGTTGTCGTTAAGCCAGCATAATTTTTTCTCACCGCAAAGAAGAAACCCTCTAGCTACGCAAAGAGGGTTTCTTCTTTGCGTAGCGGTAAATCGTAGTGAAGTGTTACAGCAGTCGCCAAGGCGATTACAACAAAGCCAAATACTGAAACCTTTACCTGTCAATATTTTTCCTTCTGCACTCTGCCTTTTGCTATACAGAATCGGTGACACCATCTATCGACGTAAAGAGGCATAGCAACCAGAGTTGTCTTTTTCATTAGTCAGACCTCGGCGTGAAATGCTTGCTGTGCCAAGACTATACTTTCTTTGGCTCTTAGTTTCCCTTTAAGTCTTGTTAGCCAATTACTGAAACTCAAATCGGCTGTTTTTCAAGTAGTGACGTATACACTTGATTGTTGCTATAAGTCCCTCTAAAGAATTTCTTATAGATTCTTCTGAAGACAGAGAATAGCAGCTACCAAGGCAAATACTATGGGTGGTGGTAAATATGTAGTGAAAGGGTAAATATATAAACTAAAAATAATTCCATTTTTAGACTTTGTGGTGGTTATTCACTTGCCTCGGCAAGGGGTTACTTTGACAATTGGCATAATCTTCAATTGAAATCAATTTTTAAAGCTCGTCTCATATTAAATGCTATAATTTTTTAAAATATTAAG
>NZ_JACJPF010000043.1 GCF_014695915.1 Trichocoleus sp. FACHB-40 | reverse complement strand
TCCTTTAGCAGGAATTGCCAGGGTGACTAGCGTTTCTAAAAAATGGCTTCAAGATTACGTTAATACTAAATATGCTTCAGTTCCTCAACAGGTAAACGTTTCAAGCAAACATAAATCTAAATTAAATATCGAATGCGATGTACGCGAAGCGTTGCCGAAGGCTAGCTTGGTCATTCGTTAATCATAAAGGTAATAAGCAGTGGATTTGGTTAGCATTGGATAAAAAAACTAGGGAAATTGTCGGTTGTTATATTGGTGAGCGCAGCGAACAAGGGGCTAGAGGATTATGGAATTCTCTCCCATCAATTTATCGACAATGTGCTGTTTGTTATACAGATTATTGGGCGGCTTATGAGAAAGTTATTCCAAGCAAACGGCATAAAGCCGTGGGTAAAAACAGTGGGCTGACCAACCATATTGAGAGATTTAATAATACGATGCGTCAAAGAATTTCTCGATTAGTTAGGAAAACTTTGTCTTTTTCTAAAAAGTTAGAAAATCACATTGGAGCTATATGGTATTTTATCCATCATTATAATGCGTCGCTATCTATGTAAGAATTTTTTTCACTACATATTTACCACTACCAGCATTTCTTACCGGGGATCGCGTTTTGATAAACGGCAGAGATGCAGAGGGCGCAGAGGAAGAGAGGGCGATCGCATTCTCGATGTAGGGGCGAAGCATTCGGGCGAGTTAGTTTGTTGGAAAAGGATAGATTAATACCCCAAATGCTTCGCCCGAACGCTAGGCGATCGCGTTTGTGAGATGAGGTAAGCGATCGCATCGCTTTTCCACCACGAAAAATAAGGGTGATTGAAAACTTTAGCCCAACCCTAGCTGTAGCTTTAAAGCTTCTGGCACATTCTTGGCTGTTTCCAAATTCTGAACATTCTCCCACTTCGTATACTCATCCCAAAAAATGTTTTTGAGGTTTGCGTAGCTGAGGTTTGCGCTGCTGAGGTTTGCGCTGCTGAGGTCTGCGCTGCTGAGGTCTGCGTCGCTGAGGTCTGCGTTGCTGAGGATTGCCTCGCTGAGGATTGCCTCGCTGAGGATTGCATCGCTGAGGATTGCGCTGCTGAGGTTTGCGCGGCTAAGGTCTGCACCGCTGAGGACTGCATCGCTGAGGATTGCGCGGCTGAGGATTGCGTAGCTGAGGATTGCGCGGCTGAGGACTGCACCGCTGAGGATTGCGTAGCTGAGGATTGCGCCCCAGAGGATTGTGTCGCTGAGGTCTGCGCGGCTGAGGTCTGCGCGGCTGAGGTCTACGCGGCTGAGGTCTGCACCGCTGAGAAATCCTCCAACTGTCTTTAAAAAGCCGCTAACTCCTATACAAGAGCTATAACCGATAATGCGAAGCAGTTGATCGCTATCAAAACTATCAGTGCCTTCTTGACCGCAGGGATAAAAAGCAATATTCTCTAGGTCATCTCTTGATTGAGCATATCGATTTAACTCCAATAGTAAAATCATCACATTCAACCCTGCATAGATGTCCACCTGTCGCACACCAATTTGAATATTTTGTCCTTGCAACTGGCTCATCTTTTTCTGGGGATAGTTATCTTGCAGTGCATCAATAAATTCCCCATCGCACCAACGCACATAAAAATTATCCAATCGTTTGAACAGCTGCATTGCGCGAAATTCATCACTCGCAGTTAGCAACGCCATCAGGTATTCAACAATCTCTTGCCTTAGCCCGCCATATCCAAGTAAATCGTATATTTCCCATGCTATCTGAGCATTCTTGACGAGAAATTCCTCACCTTTTCTACCCGGATCTGTCCATTCTTCCAAACTTTCTTTTAACCGCTGGGCAAACAAAAACTCGCTAAAACTCTTGTGGGCAAATTCCACTGAACCACTCTTGTCGCCCGTCCCTGGCTGAAGATAAAAAGCAGCCAAAGCATTCTTCAGCGCATCATCTCCTAATCTCTCTCGTGCTTGTCGAATTAACCCAGCGGCAACGTCATTATCTTTGATGCGTTCTTCTACCATTCCTAGTCCTGCACATTCCCCTCCAGACTGCACTACACAAAGAGCGGCTTCTGCTAGGATGCGCTCTAAACCTGCTGTTTCCATTGCTGTCAACTGGCGGTTTAGCCATTCTTTACGCTGTTCTGTTAGCACCCATTTCAAAGATGTTTGATAAATCAGGATTTTTGCACCGATACTGCTAGCACTCTCAAACATTTCTACCGTTAATTTGCCATCCCGGTGCATGGCTGCCAACATATAGAGCAAGAGTGGTTCTCTTGCTAATTCCCGAACTCGATATGGACAGCGTTTATCTTGTAAAAACTGCTGAAATACTAAAGTTTTATTTGTGCCAATTTGGGCTGACCATTTGCTAAACCACTGCTGCTGGAGTTTGTCATCCATCGGCTGGATTTCTACTCGCTCCAGATTGTGTGGCATTTGCCGTTCTATGTTGTGCAAAGCTAAGGCTCTACCAGTAATCAAAACCCAATGTCCCATGTCTTTGCTCTGTTGGCAATCTCGTTGAAATTGCCCAACTTGCTTCAAGAATTCTTCCAATCCGCCGCTGCTTCTTCCCTCCATCACCAATTCATCAAAGCCATCGAGCAAAAACAAAAATCGGGTATTTCTATCTGTCAGCCAGCCATCATCACTTTCCGCGAAATCTGCATTTACAGCTTCTCGCAAAGTCTCTCGAAAACTCGGCTGTAATTTCGGGATATCTCGCAATCGAATTAATACGGGTGTCCAAATTGGATGCAAGTGCTGTCGCACCAATTCGGCGAACATTCGGCAAAAAACACTTTTCCCTCGTCCTGGCCCTCCTTGGATAAACATCACTTTATCCTGTTTCCGGGAATGGTTAAGAACCTCCTTCGCCCAAGTCTCTAAATAAAAACCTTCTGCATTCTCATCTACATCGCCATTTTTATCAACTGGCTTTGCCTTTAGCGATACATAAATATCTCTGATTGTGAAGTTTTCAACGAATACTTTATCGTCAGCTTTTTTAGCAATCTCCTGAAGATATTCATCGATATTGTCGTATTTCTCGATATCCTTCCGCCACCCATCCCGGTATATTTGTGCCAGATGCTTGACTGCATCTCCCGCTTCAGCTAATGCTTGATTCAGGTAACGGTGAGTATTTCGAGAAACCCGCTCTGTTAAAATTTCAGCTTCCGCAACAGTTAGCCCAGCTTGTACCAATCTGGCTAATAACATTTCATTAAATACTGGGGCTAATTCTGATTCATGGAAACAACTGATAACTTTTCTGGACTGCTGCTCATTGATTTGAAATTCACCCAAGTTTTCAATTTGCTTTTTGACTGTTTCTGAAACTGGAGTTTGACCAATTCGTTTTAATAAAGCCTGATTTTCTGGAGACGATAAAATAGCTTGAAAACTTTCTAAATAAGCTAGTTGAGATGCAAAAGCCACACCGTCTTCTAGCGTTAGTTGATCCTTAGTCTTTTCGTGATAAAATTTAATTATTCGTGCTGTTGTGCCGACAACAAATAGCCCAGCCGAAACTTGGGGCGCGATCGCAGCTAAAGGTAAAGCAAGCACTCCTAAAGGCAACGAACAATCCACAATTGCCTTAGAAACATCTGCCCCAGATGCCACTACTTCTGCTGGATGCCAGAATTCCCGGATGTCAGTATTCAAAACTTTCCAGACCTTTTTGAGCTGCGTTACCATTACCCCTATTTCCTTTGCGCTCTGTGCGGTTCAACCAACAAATATAACAAGCCGATTTACTGGGATAGGACGCGATCGCGTTCTTGACAAAAACCCGAAAAATCAACGATAATAGTAGATTGTCTGTCTATTCCTGCTCGGATCAGGTTGAGACATTCCAAAAGCTGGCATCACTGACATAGCCTGCTCTCGTCAGGCTTAGTTTGTGTAGCCCCACCCTTCACGGTGCGGGTGTCATTTACTAAACATGAGCCAGCTACCTGTACGGCAACCCCAAGGACTATCCCATGAGTTACGCAATTATTGAGACTGGCGGCAAACAGCTGAGAGTCGAACCAGGCCGCTTTTACGATGTCGAACTGCTTCACGTCGAGCCAGACACGGATATCACCATCGATAAGGTGTTGTTCGTTCAGAACGACGGCGATGTCACCATCGGTCAACCTTTCATCGAAGGCGCGACTGTAGAAGGAACGGTGATGAGACACCGCCGAGGCAAGAAAGTCATCGTCTACAAGATGAAGCCCAAAAAGAAAACCCGCAGGAAGAAAGGGCATCGTCAGGAAATTACCCAGCTGATGATTAACTCCATCAGCATGAATGGCTCAGTGCTATTCTCACAGCAAGAATCAGCCCAAACGCCAGTGCTGGAAGATCCAGATACTGCGCCATACCCATCAGAACTCCCCGAAACCCCGGCGGTAGAGGATTCTGTTGCTGAGGAATCTGCGCCAGTAGAAGTCATAGCTCATGCGATAGAAGAAGCTCAAGAAGCTGTGGGAGAGCTGGTTGAGCAAAACCCAGATGCTGAAGAGTCTGCGCCAGTGGAAACTCTGACCACATCCCTAGATGAAGCTCAAGAAGCTGTGGAAACTCTGGCAACTGAGCAATAAAACTACAGCACAATAGTAAATAGATAAGAAAAATTGAGGAAACTATGGCTCACAAGAAAGGTACAGGTAGTACGCGCAACGGTCGTGACTCTAATGCCCAACGTCTAGGCGTAAAACGCTTCGGCGGTCAAGTTGTCAGGGCTGGTAATATTTTGGTGCGTCAGCGGGGAACTACATTTCACGCTGGCCAAAACGTCGGCGTCGGCAAAGACTATACTTTGTTTGCTCTAGTCGATGGCGTTGTCACCTTTGAAAGAAAGGAAAGATACCGCAAGAAGGTAAGCGTTTACCCAGTGCCAGCGGCAGCTGAGGCACCTGCTGAGGAAGAATTGGCAACCGCACAAGCCTAATTGTTTTGTAGGTAATCTAGAGGCACCCTGCGGGGTGCCTTTTTATTTCAAAGAATATGTGGCAAAAGTAGGAGGTACCTCGATTTCCTACTGGGCAAAATGTCAAAAAGGAGACTTTGCCACCGACCCTCCTTCGCTATCAGGCTCAGCCTGGTAACTAGATGTCACAGAACTTTACGAAATAATAGAGTTGCTACAGGAAACAAAACGATAAACTTTTTAAACCAGCAAAAAACAGTTTTAACAATTAACAACTACACCAAACACCATGTTCCCTATACATCGCCCTCGCCGCCTTCGCACTTCACCCCAACTACGCCGGATGGTGCGCGAGACTGTTCTTACTACAAGCGATTTAATCTATCCTCTGTTTGCGGTGCCAGGACAGGGAATCGCTAAAGAAGTGAAATCTATGCCCGGAGTCTATCAACTATCGGTAGACAAAATTGTGGAAGAGGCGAAAGAAGTTTATGACCTCGGCATCCCAGGCATTATTCTATTTGGCATTCCTGAAGATAAGGATACAGACGCGACTGGCGCTTGGCACGATTGCGGAATTGTGCAAAAAGCAGCAACGGCGGTGAAAGAAGCGGTGCCGGATTTGGTTGTGATTGCCGATACTTGCCTGTGCGAGTACACGAGTCACGGTCATTGCGGTTATTTACAAGTTGGCGACTTGTCTGGTCGCGTTTTGAATGACCCGACGCTGGAGTTGCTAAAGAAAACAGCGGTTTCTCAAGCTAAGGCTGGTGCTGATATTATTGCGCCTTCCGGGATGATGGACGGTTTTGTGCAGGCGATTCGGGAAGGATTGGATGCGGCGGGGTATGAAGATATACCGATTCTTTCCTATGCTGCGAAGTATGCTTCAGCTTACTATGGCCCTTTCCGAGATGCTGCTGACTCTGCTCCTCAGTTTGGCGATCGCAGAACCTACCAAATGGACCCAGGTAATGCCCGCGAAGCGATTAAAGAAATTGAACTTGATATCGCTGAAGGTGCAGATATGCTGATGGTTAAACCCGCTCTAGCTTATATGGATATTATCTGGCGGGTGAAGGAAGCAACAAATTTACCAGTAGCCGCCTACAATGTCTCTGGCGAATACGCGATGGTTAAAGCTGCTGCTTTGAATGGCTGGATTGACGAACAGCGAGTGGTAATGGAAACTTTGACTGGCTTTAAGCGGTCTGGTGCCGATTTGATTCTCACCTATCACGCCAAAGATGCTGCTCGTTGGTTGTAATTTAGGCAATAGATAAAGCTATTAGCTGAACATCAATTTAATTTCCGTGATGTTGGACACCAATCGGCTGCTGTCTGGTTAGTAAAATGACCCAGTACGAAAATCTAGGTTACTGATGACGATGGATTGCCGTCATATCCAGTTTTGTGACAATAAATCAAAGATCGACTTCAAACAACTGCTGGAGTTGTTTCAAATAGCAGCCTTCTGGGCGCAGAGTCGAAAAATTGAGGATTTAGAAGTGGCGATCGCTAACAGTGAGCCGGCGATCAGCGTTTGGGATGGCGATCGCTTAATCGGATTCGCCAGAGCCACTTCCGATGGTGTCTACCGTGCCACTATCTGGGATGTGATCATTCACCCGGACTACCAAGGTGCAGGACTCGGACGCAAGTTAGTGGAAACACTTATCAGCCATCCCCGCCTGAGCCGAGTAGAGCGCGTTTACTTGTTGACTACCTATCAACAAGGCTTTTACTCCCGTATTGGATTTGAATATAGCAATCCCAGTACAACGATGGTGCTGTATAATAACCAGCCGGTAGCTGAGCCTATGCCTGTCCAAGTTAGGTAGTTTCTGGTGTCACCAGAGGAATCGAAAGCTGAAGCCTGGTTGTATTGGCTGGTGCTGAAGTAGCAGGGGTGTCGGCTGGTTGTCCCGCCACCACTTCTAGTCGTCCCTGCATGACTTCCAGCAAAGTTTGATTGATTAACAGATTCATCCCTGCTGATAGCAGTGGCTCTTTTACAGGCTGCTTGTCTGGATTTTTTACCTGTTCTTCTGTCTTTTTCTCCGTATTAAGCAAATCCACAGGCTCGCTCCAAGGGTGGGAGGTTCCCTCTCCTTGAACGTCAATCCAGATGTGGAGGTGATCAGATGCTGGTGAGGGAGAAGCGGAAACTCGAATGCTACCTCCGTCCATACGAGCGATCGCGCTATCAACTAAATTCAGCACCACTTGCTGTAACCGTCGCGGATCTGCCAAAACGTAAATTTCTGGATCGGGGGGCGATACTTCCAAGGGAATGCTGCGATTAGCTGCTTGCAGGTACGTAAAGTTATAGACTTGCTCAAAAACATTAGCTATCTGTACGGGCTGAATTTCTAGCCGATTGGTGCCATGTTGGGTTTTGGCAACGGCAATAATTTCGTCTAAAAGTTTTACCAGTTTAAGTGCAGAGGCTTGAGCTTGGGCTATAAACTCTCGTTCTTCCTCTGGAGAGTCACACAAATCTGACAAAATTAGCTGATGTAGACCGATTAAACTGTTCAAGGGCGATCGCAATTCATGAGAAGTCCGCGCCAAAAAACCTGCCTTAAACTGGCCCATTTCTGTTGCCATGTTACAAGCAAGTTGGGTTTGCTTGAGTTCCTCTAAAATGGCTTCCAAGTTTGAGTTAGCGTCTTGGGGCATAAAAATATATCGGTTTTTAGATTTTGAGGATTGGGGAAAAGTTACCCTGTACGGGGAATTAGAAATTAATCATCAGAAAATATTTCTAATCAAGGGTCTTTAGTTCCCAGTTCCTTCCAATTTAACTGCTCCTTGCCGCAAAATTTCCCATTTGTTGTCTGTCCATTTGGCAACGGTGGAAGGAACGCCAAGCGCCAATTTTTCAGTTTCTAATTCTGAGGGTAGCAGAGTTAAAACATCGGGAAACTGCGCTTCGATTTCGGTTATTGTTTCGAGGGGTGGCTCCCCAGAACGATTGGCGCTAGTAGTTGCTAAGGGGCCAGTTTGTGCCAGAATTTTACGAGCGATCGCGCAATTTGGCACTCTCACTCCTATTGTGCTGGGATCAGCCGGGTTCATGGTTCTTGGGACGCACTCTGAGGCTGGCAATACTAACGTTATCGCTCCCGGCCAATATTGCAAAGCAACCTGTTGCCAAATCTCCCATTCCGCCCCACTTCCAGTTACAAAAGTCCATAAATCTGCTGGCGTTGCTCCCATCAAAATCAACGGTTTATCTCCACTCCGCTGTTTTGCCGCAAAAATTAACTCTGAGTGTTCCGGCTGTACTGCCAATGCTGGTACTGTATCTGTGGGAAAGCTCACCAAACACCCAGAAAGAGCGCCTTTTATCAGGGCATCAATTGAAACTTGTGCCATTCGATTTTGGATTGAATTTATCTTGATTCTCTGTTTTAAAATTAACTTACTATTATTAACTTTTTATTTTTCGCTATAGCCCTTTTATGGTATATTTAAATAATGGAAATCTGTCCGCTTTTTTGAAAAATTCCTAGATTTTCATTATGAAGAAAATCATTTAAAAGCTTAGTATAAAGTTAAATATACCATATAAAAATAGGCATTTCAAGAAATTTCCTCATTTTTAATATAAGCAAGAGCAAAACGTTCAATTCCAGCGAAATCGGCATGAATTGAAATGTCGTAGTAACGCCCTTGTTCTTGCAACATTTGAACAACAGCATCGGCTTGTCCCGCCATCATTTCAATTAGCCAAATACCGCCCGGATGCAGATAGTCAGGTGCTTTCTCTACCAGATAGCGGATGCAATCAAGCCCATCCTTGCCCCCATCTAGGGCGAGATGGGGTTCGTGCTTCGCCACTTCCGGTTGTAGAGAAGGCACCAAACTACTAGGAATGTAGGGCGGGTTGGAAACCATGCCGCTAAATTTGCCTTTGAGGGCGTGTAAAGGCTCCCACCAGGAACCTTGATAAAAATGAATCCGAGTGGCAAAACCCAGATTAAGGGCATTGTATTGGGCGATCGCAAGAGCCTCCGGGCTAAAATCGACGGCGTGAATTGTTGCCTGTGTTAAGGCATCTGCTAAACCGAGAGCGATCGCGCCACTACCTGTTCCCAAATCTGCCCAGTGTCCTTGCTTTAAACTTTGCGTAACTTGGCCTTTTTCAGCAGCAGTAACTGCCAAATCAATCAGATATTCTGTCTCCGGTCGAGGAATCAATACCGCCGGAGTTACCGCCAAAGAAAAATTACGCCAAGGTGTAACACCAGCGATGTACTGTATCGGCAAGCGATCGCAAATTCGCCGTTGCCACATCTGGGTTAAGACTGACAACGGCAGCTTTACCTTTATCTGGGTTCTGCCTTGGAAAGAATCTAACCGCAGCGCCAACCGATTTACATCGGCAACTTCTAAAAGCAGCCAGTCTACTTCAGTTGGGTCAACATCAGCAGACTTAGCCTCATCTCTTGCCCAGTTGCGCCAAGACAAGAGTTCCCCACCTGAAACTGTTGGCGACTGCGGATCATTCATATCTCAACGTCTGGGTTGTTGAGGTCTTGCTGGCTGAGCTTGATTCTGCCCAGCTGCGGGTTGCAGGGTGCGGATAAATTGTATTGACTCCTGGGATGGATACAAGACAATTTTGCTTAGACCAGGATCATTGCTGGTTAGCAAAGTTTGAATAACACTTTGCAAATCCACTACCTGAATCTCAGTGTTAGCGGCCTCGGCAGGGACAGCTTGCTTAAAGCGGTCTATGAGCGCGACGGCTTGCTGTTTGTCAAAGTAGAAAGGAATAAACCGCTCATTGCCCAGTGGAATAGTCAGATAGTTATTATCTTTTTTAAACTTGGGTACAAAGAGGGGAATACCATTAAATTGCTGCCCTTGTTGACCGCTCTGAGTCAGCAGCGTTCTTGCCAATTCAACCTGCTGCTGCGCGGGAACTAGAGTAAAAACTGTACCATCTGGCTTCTTTTTACTGGCTTGAGCCATCGTGTAAAAGTCTCCCAAGGACACGGCAACCACCTTCATTGTGTTTGCCAGCTGAGGATTCTCCTTTTTCAGCCGGTCGTCCAGAAATTTTTGAGCATCTTGCTTGCTGACAAAAAAGCCCACCTGTGAAACAGTCTGGTTTTCGTTCTTTATCGAGCGAACCACGAAGTCACCTTGAGCATTGGTGAGCGTAAATACGGGTACTTCAGCTAACTTTTTTACGACCTGATCTTCTGGCAATGCGATCGCCCGCAGATTTTCCATTGCAGGTAGTCCTCCCAGGAGGATACCGCCAACTAGACCCAGTGTTGCGCCCAAACGAACTAATGATTTCATCAGAATTCCCTCAAATTTTTCCTTTGGATACCTCGTCTTACCAAATAGAGTCCAGACCAGGCGAAATGTTTCCTCTTTTAAGCCGTCCCCGTTCATCCGGGTCAAATTTTGTTTCTAACTAAACTGTATCTGTTCTGCTGTTTTGTGGCGACTGCCATTTTTCAATATTTTAATCCCCCATATACTACTTCCTGACACCTAATGTCAATAGAATATTAGCGATCGCTAATATTCTCATCCTCAATGCGTT
This sequence comes from Trichocoleus sp. FACHB-40, assembly GCF_014695915.1. Classification (GTDB taxonomy): domain Bacteria; phylum Cyanobacteriota; class Cyanobacteriia; order Cyanobacteriales; family FACHB-T130; genus Funiculus; species Funiculus sociatus. Next base: position 69,995 of record NZ_JACJPF010000043.1, on the reverse strand, counting down.
CTACTGGAAAATAGGATTCCCTAAGTAGTGGTACTCTGTCATAACGGCGAATTGTCACCTTACAATGACTATTTAAGCTTCGCCTCGGTTCCAGCCCCTACTTCGCTAGGTTATCCGCTTTTTTCCCACGGCAGCATCTGATTGTTACATACCTGCTCATATCCTGAGAAATCCACACACCAAAATTATAAGAAAGCTCTCCGATTTCGGTTGCCTTGAGGCGCTAATTATTTTTACTACCAAAAATTGTGATGACCGGATTTAAGAAGGGTTGGTAAGTTTAAATGTTCGCAGGCTTGAGGTGTTCTAGCGCTTGTAATCCCTGTAAGGTAATGAATGAGTTACTAGCTAATAGCTCCTTTTTGATACCCAATTTACAGGCTATCGAGAAGGGCATTAGGCAGCGTCTAGCCCTTTTTTCAGTTGTGCTATCAACTACTATGCAGCCAACTGCCGTGCTTTTCTCACTTGAGTTTGCTTGGCTACTCATTCTTCAGCATTTGTTGACCTTTTTTCAAGTTTGCTAACAGAACGATTAACAGAATACTCATCCTAAGAGAACGCCACCAATGCTTTGACCCGGCTCTCCTAAAATAAAAACCCCAAAACCTAGACTAATCAAGGATTTTGAGGTTTTTATTTTAATCGGGATGACAGGATTTGAACCTGCGGCATCCTGCTCCCAAAGCAGGCGCGCTACCAAGCTGCGCTACATCCCGTTCAAATTGAGCGATCACATTTTGAATATTTTGTACATTAGTTTATGTACTCATACTGCGCCAGCGACCTTTGCTTATTATAGCGTACTTGCTGACTTTTAGCTCACCCATTTTCAAATTAATCTGGATACCAAAACATTCCTTTAATCCCTTCCGGGTCTGCAATAAAATTTATTCCCCGGTAAAAATCCACAACTTGAGGATCAGCGAACAGAGTAATGTTACTTATATCTTCGCTGCGAAGTTTCTTGATAGCGTACTTCATTAATGCCTTACCCAGCCCTTTGCCTTGGAAATCTGGGTGAACTACCACATCCCAGATAGTGGCATTGAAGGCATGGTCAGAAGTGGCACGGGCAAAGCCAACTAGCCGTCGCTGAGTTCCCCGCACGTCCCACATTGAAACTACGAGGAAACTGTGTTCAATAGCTTTCTTTACCTTGCGTAACGGTCGCCGCGACCAGCCAACCGCATCGCAGAGTTCTTCCAGTTCATACAGGTCAATGTCGCGCTCAGTGCTAAAAAAGATGCGAGAACCATTGCCTGTGCGATCGCCTGCACCTTCCATAGCATAACCTTCACCAGGCGTCATCTTCGACGCGGTGCTGCTGTCAGAACCGCTAAACAAGCTTTTCCAAAAACCCATGCAGGTGTGGCTAAGGTATTTATATTTTCCTGTTCCTACCGAGCGGTAGAATTCCCACCTTACAGATGAGACTTGCTGATTTACTGATCCCAGTTAAAGCTGAAAGAAGCTTAACTTCTAGCGCCAATCACCCCATCTTCACAGGTATTAATGCCCATGTACGAATGAGAGTAATGAAGCAATCTAATAAATCAATTGATATTGCCAGAATCGCGTACACTTTTTGATAGTGAGATAGTTTCAGTATCTGAGATACCTCTTATTGTTGCGAATCTGAGCCAAACATCACGAAATAGATGATAACACAATTGCCCTGTCTTTTAACTCACTACAAGCGTTGCTTATCCATATCGCTTGCGGTGTTGGAGCAAGTACAGCGCAATCAGGCAAGACTTTAGTTAGACTGGGGTCTTGAGGGTTCACACTCCGCAGCTTTTCTCTAAATCCTAACCTACCTCTGTTGTTGGAAGGGCAGAAGGCACCAGTTCCTCATGACTTAAGTAGTAGGCTTAAAAAAGAAAATTATGTACGGGCAGCTTCTAATGATACTACTGTTTAGTTACTTCACCTTGAGGAGTTTTAGAACAAAACCCGTAACGGCTATTGGCACCAACTTAGGAAACTTTACCGGAAGCGGGTATCGCGTAGGTAATTTTTTTAGGATTTGTGAGAGATTAACCAGAAGAGAAGGTTCTTTGGTGAAAGGGACTTGGCTCTATGTCCCAAAATGCTTTTAATCTGGCAAGCGAGTCTTGACCCCCATCTATGGCAGCGGGTTTAAAATCATCGACAATGGAACTCCTGAAGCGCTTTAATCGGGCGTTTCCTCAGTTTTACGAGCAGTTTGTCAGCAGTGAGATCCAGCTACAAAATCTTAGACTCGCCTATCGGCTCTACAAAACTAGGAGAGCTGTAATTGAGCTGAAACCTGAAGGTAATAAAAGTGCCTTGCATTTTGCTTACCGCAACCAATCTTTTCTACTAAGTGATATTTTTGGGGTTCTGGCTGCCTATGGGCTGACCATCCACAGTCTCAGTCTGTACGGTCAGATATCCCCGCCCATGCTGGTTTTTATCAAACTTGTGGTGTCTCGTGGTAGCAAAGCACTGACAGACAAAACTTCAGAAAATGTCTGCCGCGCCATTCGGGAGGCTTTGGCTGGGCGTTTTGAAGTAGAAGAGATGCTGGCCGTAGAATTTAACCTGGACGCTGGTTTAGAACAGGTGGAAACGGAATTTTATGTAGATCCTGTATTCCATCTGCCAGCGCTGTTAATTGAGGCAGACAACCAGCCTGGTTTGTTTTATAAGGTGATGTACGCTATCTGGCAAGAGGATTTACTGGTGGTCAATGCTAACTTGCTAGTCTGGCGGGGGCGAACCCGCTTGATTCTCTACTTGTTGGGGCCTAATGAAAGCATAATCCCGGAGTATTTGGGGCAGAAAATTGCTGAAAGTGTGCGACAGCGATTGCTGGGGCGCAGATTTTAATAAGCTGACAGCTAATAGGTAAATGGCGTTTGACAAGCCATTAGCAACTGACCTGTTGACTAAGGAAGGCGGAACTTCAGGATAGGATCAACATATGGCAACTATAGAAATCCTGGGAGTTCGGCACACCTACGATTTGACGGCTCCCACTGCAACATCTACCCCTGTCTTGGTCTTCATTCACGGCTGGCTCTTAAGCCGTCGGTATTGGCAACCGTTAATTGACCGACTCTCGCCAGATTATCAGTGTCTATCTTATGATTTACGGGGGTTTGGGGGTTCGCAACCTCCGCCAAAAGAACATAGGCAGGAAGCAATCAAAAATAGAAATAGGGACAATCTTGCCGAGACGCGATCGCTTTTGTCTAAAACTGGGGAAAATCAAGAATCTGTCAGTTTAAGCCTTTGGCAGTACACTCCAGCTGCCTATGGCCGTGATTTGGGCATTTTGTTACAAAAGCTGAATATTTCTAATGCTTGGCTGATTGGTCATTCGTTAGGCGGTAGCATTGCCCTTTGGACAGCAGATCAGCATCCCGATCGTGTCAAGGGCGTTGTCTGCATCAATGCTGGCGGTGGGATTTATCTCAAGGAAGCATTTGATCAGTTTCGGGCTGCTGGTCAGCAGTTGTTGAAAGTTCGCCCGCGTTGGCTGTGCTATGTGCCGGGGATTGATTTGCCCTTTACGCGGGCGCAGGTGGCACGTCCGATTGCTAGGGTTTGGGGACGGCAGCGGTTGATTGATTTCCTCACGGCTGACCAGGAAGCGGCGCTCTTAACTTTGCTGGATTCGACGACGGAAGCAGAAGTGAACCGCTTACCGCAAGTGGTTTCGCGCCTATTGCAGCCTGTTTATTTCATTGCTGGTGCTAAGGATACGGTGATGGAACCCCAGTATGTGCGTCATCTGGCAAGCTTTCATCCGCTGTTTCAGGCTTGCGGTTATAACGTTATGGAAATTCCTGATTGCGGACATTTGTCGATGGTGGAGCAACCAGAGACAGTTGCTACCCAAATTCGCAATATTGTGGCGGCTCATTCTTCGTAGAAAGAATAAACCATCCCAAAGATAGGGTAGGTATAGCGATCGCTAATCCTATCCTTGGGATAAGACTGGCTCTTATACTTTCATCAAGAATTTTGGGCTTTTTGCTTTGTTTAGCTTTCAGACTTAAGATAAATAACCCATAAATTAAGTCAGCTTTATATTTTATCAAGCTAAAATTGTTAAACTAGAAAAGTTTACAAAGATTTAAGCATTATGAGCGATCGCAGCCAGACAATCCAAATCTCACCAGAGTTTCCTGACGAACAGCTACTGGCTATTTGTGAGGCAGCGGATGTGATCGCCTGTGAGTGTCCTAGCTATTTGGTACAAATTTTGAACCAGGTGAGAGAATTTCGCCGCTACACCAAGGAATGTATCGACCACTTTCCGGACAATGCTGCTACTCATCACTGGCTTAGCGAACAGGTTAGTCAGGTGGAAATGCTACTATGTTTAACTATTTATGAGCTTTTACAGAAAGAAAACCTCATAGATGAGGATAATCAGCTAAATCTGCAACAGCTGTCCGAAAGAAATCGGGAGATCGCGTTGAGCAAAGTTCCCTGCTAGTCTCCGTTTTGGGATATACAAAACATTATTAGATGAAGGGACTGGCGACTAGGGGCTGGGAGCTGGAGACTGGGAGAGTTACCAATCCCAATTCCCAATTCCCCATCCCCTAGTAAAGCTGCATGACATCAGTCATAGCAAGGCGGGACTGAACACCCAAAGTCAACCGGGAGGTATGACCCCGCTTAAGGTGTTCAGCGGCGGCACAGCCAATCATTGCCGCATTGTCGGTGCAAAACTTGAGATCCGGGAATAGTACCCGCAGGTTGCGAGTGGCAGCAGCGGCAGCGAGATGGCTTCTTAGTCCGCTGTTAGCAGCGACACCGCCACCGATAACGATAGTTTCAAGACCGTAGTCAATAGCGCAAGCGATCGCTCTTTTAGTCAAACTTCGCGATACACTCTCTTGGAAACTCGCAGCAATATCTTTCACTGGCAGCAATCCACCCTGCTGCTGCAACTTTTGCACCAGCCGCAACACCGCCGTCTTTAAGCCACTAAAACTAGAATCGTAGGGATGATAGCCGCCACCAGGCAACCCCACATTTCCCTCCGGTAAAGGATAAGCTTGGGGATTTCCCTCTCGCGCCAGTCGGTCAATTACTGGCCCCCCAGGATAACCAAGATTTAACAATCGCGCCACCTTATCAAAAGCTTCCCCCGCAGCATCATCGCGGGTTTCCCCCAGCGTTTCGTACACACCACAATCTTTGACATAAATCAAGCTAGTGTGTCCGCCAGAAACCAACAGACACAAAAAAGGCGCTTGTAAAGCTGGGTCGCTTAGATACGAAGCATAAATATGACCCTCCAAATGATGGATGCCGACAAAAGGTTTCTGGTGGACGATAGCAAGAGTTTTAGCAGTAGTCAAACCTACTAACAACGCTCCCACCAAACCCGGTGCTGCGGTTGCTGCAATTCCATCAATTGCCCCCCATTCAACTTGAGCATCTTGGAGAGCTTGTTCTACACAAAAGTTAATAGTTTCGACGTGCTGACGCGAAGCTACTTCCGGTACAACGCCGCCATACTGCTGATGGACAGAGATTTGGGAGGAAACGACGCTACTGCAAACTTCACGATTTTTAACAATCGCTACTGCTGTTTCGTCACAACTTGTTTCAATCGCTAATACTGTTGTCATTTACTGCTACTTAAATATGACGATTTTTAACAAACGCTACCGCTGTTTCGTCACAACTTGTTTCAATCGCTAATACGGTCGCCATTCACTGGTACTTTAATATATCGATACATGATTGCTTTCGTACAAACAAGCGCCCTGTTTTGTACACAAACATTGTCAAGTTGTAACAAAAGGAAACAATCCTATGAGACGATTGTTAGCTTTGATTTTTGCCATTTGTATTTGGGCTAACTTTGCCCCAAGTGCATCTGCTGATGAAGTGGCTGGACTGGTGCCTTGTAGCGAGTCCCCAGCGTTCCAGCAACGTGCTGAAAACGCCCGTAACACTAACTTCGACCCAGATTCCGGACGTAAGCGCTTTGAGCGTTATGCTCAGGCATACTGCGGCCCAGAGGGTTTACCCCACTTGATTGTAGATGGTCGCCTAAATCGTGCTGGTGATTTTATCATTCCTGGCATTCTGTTTCTATATATCGCAGGTTGGATTGGTTGGGTTGGTCGCTCTTACATCCAATCGGTGAAAAAAGAAGCTTCACCAGAGATGAGAGAAATCATCATTGATGTTCCACGGGCAGTAAGCTTGATGCTCTCCGGCTTCACTTGGCCTTTGGCAGCAGTCAACGAATTACTCACAGGTAAATTGACTGCCAAAGAAGATGAGATTCCTGTCTCAATTCGCTAGGTTTCATTGAAATCTTTGACTTGTTTTGGAGAATAATTCATGCAGTTGCAATATTTCATCAAGTATCTTTCCCTAGCCCCGGTTCTAGGTATTGTTTGGATATCCGTTCAAGCGGCTCTTTTGGCTTTCTTTATCTACTATTTCCCAGACCTGCTTTTCCATCCAATGCCGTAAGCTTTTTAGTCATTAGTCATTAGTTATTAGCTGCTTTTAATGACTAATGACTAATAGAATGAAATTACCCTCACTAAAGGTGAAGAAAATTATGGTACAAGCAATTAGTGAATCAAAAAATCGTCCCAGCGATATCAGAAATCGGGAAGTTGTTCACATCGCTGGCGACCCGCAAAATGGCAATTTAGCAACACCGATTAATGCTTCCGGTTTCACGAAAGCTTTCATCAATAACTTGCCAGCCTATCGCAAAGGTCTGTCACCCTTCCGCCGGGGACTAGAAGTTGGCATGGCTCATGGTTATTGGCTGATTGGCCCGTTTGCTAAGCTGGGCCCACTGCGGGACACCGATGTGGCGAACTTGGCTGGTTTGATGTCAACGGTGGGCTTGATTGTCATTTTGACAATTTCCCTATCTCTGTATGCCTCTAGTAATCCTCCCGAACCCACACAAACGATTACAACACCTGCTCCCGACGCTGCCCTGAAAACACAGGAAGGTTGGAATGAGTATGGCAGTGGTTTTCTGATTGGTGGAATTGGTGGCGCGGCATTCGCCTACCTGTTGATTTCTAACGTAGAAATCCTCCAGAACCTCTTCAATGGGTAATTCTGTAAAAGAGCAACAGTAGCCTGGAAACCTTTTGTTATAAAAGGCTTCCAGTATTAAAGACTACTAAATGAACCCTGCCCATGCCGTGAGGGCAGGGTTCGTCTTTTTGTGCAGAAGGAGAGCGATCGCATTTATCCTTAATGATGTTGGACAAAGGGAAAGTTTTACCGTGATGCCACGTTTAGCGCTGCTGAGTGTATCTGATAAAACCGGGCTAATCGATTTCGCCCGTCAGCTAGTGGAATTTGAGTTTGATATCATCAGCAGTGGTGGAACAGCCAAAGCCCTAAAAGATGCTGGGCTAAAAGTAACAAAAGTTTCTGATTACACGGGGTTTCCGGAGATTTTGGGGGGACGAGTCAAAACGCTGCATCCCCGGATTCATGGCGGTATCTTAGCGCGTCGGGATTTGCCGCAAGATGTGGCAGATTTGGAAAATCACCAAATTCGTCCGATTGATTTAGTGGTGGTGAATCTATATCCTTTTGAGCAGACTATTGCTAAACCGGGTGTAACTTTGCCGGAGGCGATTGAGCAGATTGACATCGGTGGCCCTGCTATGTTAAGGGCATCTGCAAAAAACTTCCAGCATCTAACGGTGTTGTGTAATCCAGGTCAGTACGATGCTTACTTGAAAGAATTAAAAGAGTATGGTAAAGAGGCATCTTTAGAGTTTCGGCAAGCTTGTGCTTGCGAGGCATTTTCCCACACTGCGGACTACGATCGCGCGATCGCATCCTACATCCACCTCTTTGCCAGCAAACAGGAGGAAGAAAGCGAAGAAACAAGCTTTACCCTTTCTGGAAACCAGCTGCAATCTCTACGCTACGGCGAAAATCCCCATCAAGCGGCAGCGTGGTATCAAACTGGAAAAGTTGCCTCTGGATGGGCGGCGGCCACAAAACTCCAGGGAAAGGAACTGAGTTACAACAATTTAGTTGATTTAGAAGCAGCGCGGCGAATTATTGCTGAATTTACAGATAAGCCAGCGGCGGCGATTCTCAAGCACACGAATCCCTGCGGTGTGGCTGTGGGAGATAGCCTGTCTGAGGCTTATGAAAAGGCTTTCAATGCGGATGCAGTTTCGGCTTTTGGTGGGATTGTAGCCCTAAACAAGTCGATTGATGAACCGACAGCAACAGCGCTGACGAAAACATTTTTAGAATGTGTTGTAGCACCGGGTTATACCCCAGAGGCGCAGGAAATTCTGGCAGCTAAGTCTAAGGTGCGGGTTTTGATTTTACCAGATATAGGTGCTGGCCCGGAAAATACAGTGAAAGCGATCGCTGGTGGTTTTCTGGTGCAAGCTGCCGATGATGTTGTGGAAACCTCCACCGAGTGGCAAGTTGTCACCCAAAAGCAACCGACTCCAGATCAACTCGAAGAATTGCTATTTGCCTGGAAGATTTGCAAGCACGTCAAGTCTAATGCAATTGTAGTAACAGGCGATCGCGCTACCTTAGGAGTTGGTGCCGGACAAATGAATCGCGTCGGCTCAGTTAAAATTGCCCTTGAACAAGCTGGGGAAAAATCTCAAGGTGCCACCCTTGCCAGCGATGGTTTCTTTCCGTTTGATGATTCGGTGCGAACAGCAGCAGGGGCGGGAATTGTGGCGATTGTTCAGCCGGGTGGCAGTATGCGCGATCAAGATTCGATTCAAGCAGCGGATGAATTGGGTTTGGTGATGGTATTCACTGGTGTGCGTCATTTCTTGCATTAAGAGTGTCAGTTATCAAAGTGTCACTTGGCATACCCCTTGGTTGGATTGAACAGGGATATGCTTCTCTTGTGTGAGGAGCGAGCTTAAAGGAAAAAGCGCCTGGGGTCGAAACACGGCAAGACTCCCAGGCGCTTTTTCATTGGACAGAAATGTTAACAGCGTCCACTTTCTAAAGTGTCACTCTCCAGACTTATTCTTGAACTGAACAGGGATATGCTCTTCTTGTGTGAGGAGCAAGTTTAAAAGAAAAAGCGCTTGGGGTCGAAACACGGCAAGACTCCCAGGCGCTTTTTCATTGGAAAGCCTAAAAGGGTGATAAAAGTATAAATCCTTATCTACTATACATTTCTAAAATCAATCATCGTCTGCCGATAGGGATCCGGTAATCCAGTGTCATAACACTTACCTTTGACAACATATCCTGTCATTCCCTCCTCTTTACACAATTTGTCGAGACAGGATGTTAGTTGAAATTCACCTTTTTCGTCGCGGGTGTTGTTGTTGATGTTTTCTTCCAGAAAGTCAAAAATTTTCGGTGTTAGTACATACAAACCAAATATACATAAGAACTGATCTTCTGCCATTCCCTCTACACGAAGACGCTGGAGTGCATACTCAATTGTCGGTTTTTCGGAGAGTTGAGTCACAGAAAGAATTGAGTTTAACTCCTGCCAATTTCCTGTAACACAGCCAGATTTATAAAGGCTTTCTGCGGGAAGCGTAGTCAAACTAACAACGCTTTGATTGGCTTGTTCGTAGATATCTAAAATTTGACCTGCACACGATGTTCCCGTGTCCGATGAGTAAACATGATCGCCCAGCATCAGCAGAAATGGCTCATCTTTTACCCATTCTTTGGTACAGAATACAGCATAACCGTAGCCTTCCGGTTTGTCTTGATTTAAAATCGTAATTCGGCTCCCTAAATCTTGGAGATACTGGCTGTATTCCTGATTTTGGGGTGATAGCTTCTTGTAAAGTTCTGGTGCGAGTGGTGCCTTAAAGAAATCTTCAAAAACTGCGCGATCGCTTGGTTGCACAACTATCCCAACTTCTTCTATACCGCCGCTAATTGCTTCTTCAACAATCGCCATAATTACAGGCTTAGCACGACCATCTTTATCAATAATTGGAAAAAGTTCTTTTTTCACCGCTTTGGTAGCTGGAAACAAACGAGTGCCGAAACCACCAGCCGGAATCACGGCTTTGCGAATTTTTTTATCCGAATGAACTGTTAAACTTAAAGCTTGCATTTGAGGAAAATCCCGTTTAATTATTTCTATGACTTGTTGCTGGCTTTCTTCGTCTTTAACAATAAATTGTACTGTGCCATCCCCTTGCGAACCAACACCTTTTCCCCCTAAAATATAGGGTTTAAGTGGCTCATAATTGAGAATTTGATGTAAGATAGGAGCGGTTAACTGGGAAGGACAGGCGGGAATTAAATGTTTGTCAAATTGGGTTTGGGCAATTTCCATCAAAGTACCAATTTCTTCAGCATCTCCTTTTTGTAGCGCGTCTACTGCTTGTAGAGTAATTTGAGAACTGATTGAACCAAGATATTTCTGTACATTTTGTTGCACTGCATTGGTGGCTAAGGGATAACACTGATTTAGCTGACGCAGTATTTCCTGCGTATTTTTGCCAGCACCAAGATCCACAATTACAAAAAACAGATTCTTTCGTATTTTAAGCTCAATGACATCAGCGCGATCGCCATCAAAGACCATCAGGATTGGTTGATTTCCGTAAGCACAAGCCTGATCCATCCGTCCACATCCCGAAGGCGTGGTAATTTCACCGAGATAGGCAAACTCCATCTCTTCCCGAACCGTCATCTTTAAGTCATACGCGCGATTGAAGGCCCGCGCCACCAGGACACAAATTGCCGCACTCGACGATAGCCCTTTTTGAATCGGCAAATCTGTCAGATAATTGTCGATTTCCAGCCCTTTAACTTGGTAGTGACTGAGAAGTTGGTAAGCAACACCAGCAGCATAACTCCAAAAACCGCCCTTTTGAGCTTCCGCAAGTAAAACCTCTGTTTCCATCGGCAGATTCAACGTTTTACGGCTGCCGTTACTCAGAGAAGCGTGTAAAATCAGCTGGGTTGGATTCGCCTTAACTTCGGCATAAAGTCCCTGATTTGTACCAACCAGCAGCGTGTAGCCTTTTTCTAGATTAGGATTGACCCGGCGATAGCCACCCGCCCAATCGCTGTGTTCGCCAAACAAACACAAGCGACCTGGAACAAAAATTTTCAATAATTTCCCCTCCAATCTTTGCCCCTAGCATTTAGCTGTTGTTCGCCGTTTGAATTTAACCCTAATTTCCTCACATCATAAATCCGATAGTTTTGATTCTGAATGGCAACGGGATAATTTTGTGCGTAGTAAGATTCATTGGCCTGAAGATTTTTTAACTCGCTAGGGCCAATAGCTACATAACTTATTTTATATTGCTTTAATAATTTCTCTGTCTCTACACCTCCTTTAAACATAACTGCTATATCCTTTTCTCTTTGCTGATACAAAAAACCATAGGTGAATACCCATCCAGGGTAGCCCATTAGGATTGATCTTGCACCCCACATCATTACTGGATGATTATGGTCTGTTGAAGTCAGAAATATAGCTAAAGGATCAGTTTTTTCTCGAATTTCTACTCCTAGCTTAATATCCTCAGCGTTAGCCAGCTGAACTTGATTGCGGTCAATTCTCTGAAGGCGTATGAGTTCCAGCGAACCTGTAAAGGTGAGTACAATTGCCATCAACACGACATCAAATCGGCTAAAAGTTCTACCACCTCTTCTCCACCCCCAGGAAAGAGTAACAGCGGCTAAGCCGGCAAAACCTAAATATGCCCACATAAATATTTTAGTATTATCAAATCTCATGGGCTGGAATAAGAAGAAGTTGGCAAGTATAAATAATAAGAAAAAGCTAAAAAAGAAGGTTTTAATAATTAGAGGCTGCTTTCTCAGCAAGAAAAATCCGAATACGGCTATGGGTAACATTATTCCCCATAACTGTATCCACATTTTTAACCAACCAATTAATCCACCTGTAGATGTCCATCCTGGCAACCATTGAAAAAATTGCGGATTCTCAATGCCTCCAGAGATAAACATCAAATAGAGAGAAATTGAGATAATTGCAGCGGGAACACCATAAAACAACAATTCTTTCCATCTTTCATAGGAGATAAGGCATAAAGAGCCTGTAACAACAATAATGACTATAAAGCTATGGATATGAATAATTGGCAATAATCCTGCTAATGTTCCTAATGCAAGTAAAATTCTTCTATTACCTATAGCTTGCTTTCTATTTAAAAGAATATAAACTAAACCAGTCATTATCCAAAGCGATAGTGCCATTCCCAGCAAAAATGCTCGTTGCGGTATCAGCATCCCGACAACAAAATTTCCGGAATATACTTCATAAGGAATCGCATTACTGTATTCCTGTTCTGGATACAGAAGCATCTTTAGGCTGGGATTGTTGGAAAAATCTCTTAAGAAGTTGATAAAACCCAATCCGGCTGAAAGAAAGAAGATAGATATGGCAACAAGAGTTTGCTTTTTAGATTTCAACACTATATAAAATAGTGCATACATACCAGTCAACAAAAAGAAAACATAAATCAACGATGGAATAATAAATGCCATATCCATCGAGAATCCTACTCTTACTAGCATTCCCGAAATAAAATTAACCAGGAATGGATAAGTTAATTTCCCTCCAGCATATACGGGGTGATAAGCAAACCAATATTGGGGGTCTTTGTAAGCAAAAATTGAAACCATGCCAATGTGTAGCGCCCAGTCTCCCCAGACGTTTTTGTGACCCACATATAAACCGGATGGTTTATATGCAATCATCCGAATAAATACAAGAAAGAAGTAAAGTCCCCAGGTTGCAAAGAGAACTAAAAGAGCTTTTTTATGAGATTGGTAAATTTTCAGTAATGACTTCATAATCCAGATAAATAGATAAGTAGGGTGGATAATGCCCACCCTAGGGATTAAATCCAAGAACGGAACCACATACGGCTTCCAAAGCTTTCCGGAGACAAGGGGAGTCCCAAATATAGTGGCATCCAGTACACAAAAGCTAGCAAAATCGCAAATATAATAGTGACTCCTACAGCCCGAAGCCAGAGATTATAACTTTGCAGGTAGCTATCGACTATCCACGCGATCGCTAAAAATGCAAAAATAGCAGCACCCATGTAATGATACAGAAAAGCGCAGCGAGTCACTTTTACCCAAGGCAGCAAGTTGGCAACATAATTCAAAATCAAAAATAGGGCAACACCAAACTCTGTTGATTGAACTAAAGAAAGGTTATGATTTGTAGTTGCCCTGATGATTCGCTGGGATAGTATCAATAGTAATATCGCGATCGCAACCGTTGAAAGCCACCATAAAGCCGGATTCCCCATCGCGTGTACATCAAAGTAAACCACCTTTGGGGGACTAGGCGGGAAAGGAGAAATTAAAGAGGAAACTGGTTCTGGAGTCTTACCAACTTTTTCAAAAAAATAGCCGACCGGGCGCATCATCCAGGGCCAAGTGTACCAGGCAGAACAGTAAGGATGTATACTTACATCTCCTCCAACCCGTTGATGATAGCCCAGAATTTGCTTTTGCATTTCCCAGAATCCGCGTTCTGGATTTAGTTGTATGTGGGGAATCCAAGCTAGGCGGTAAACCACAACGGGAATAGCACCCAACTCAAAAAGCATATGCCTAAAATCAATCTCCGTTAGCTTTTGGATGAAAGTTAAATTTTCTAACTCTTGTAGGGGTATTTCCTCGCTTGTGTTAGGTGCAGAATTTTCCTCTTTAATACTTAATTTTTTATATTTATTCTTTTCTATCCATCTAATTATCCAAGCAGATATCCAAACTAGATAGATACCAAGTAGAAATCCCAGACCATTCCACTTGACAGAAACGCAAGCACCGAAGCAGATACCAGATAAAGCCAACCAAATCGCGCGTCGTCCAACACGGCTATTCAACGCCATCAGGAACAATAATTGCCCCAGCAGCCCAAAGATAATCAGGTAGACATTTATCAAAGCATAGCGGGACTCTACCAAGAACAGACCATCGGCTGCCATAAACAGGGCTGCAATCAAAGCATAACTGCGGCGGTGACTCAACTGATAAGCGATCGCTCCCACTACCAACGGAATTAAAGAACCTGTAAAGGCGTTTAGCCAACGGTAACTCCAAGGAGAAAGCAGAGAACCCGTCAACTCGTTACGTGCATCGTTTCCAAAGGGAATCAGGCGACTCAGCCAGATACCAACGGCGATTAAGTATTTACCCAAGGGCGGGTGAACGTCAAAGAATGGCGTATTGGTTAAGTAGTTATTCCCATACTTAGCAAAGTAAACTTCGTCAAACACTAGGGTGTTAAATCGGCTTAACCCCCAGAACCTCAAAAACGCTGACAGCAAAAATACCCCAGCCATCCCAATCCAGAACCAAGGGACAGACGACTGGGAAGGATCTTTAGATAAATTCATAAAACCGCCTTGGAAAAAAATAGTGTATCAGACAACCGGAACAAAGCCTGGATAACGCCTAAGGCTTAGCTGATTGCCAGTTTTATAGCTTACTTTCATTAAATCTTAGCTTGCTAATTATTTTCTACCTGTATCTATAGCATTCCTAAATGATTCGTGAAGACGAGATACTCGACAACTCTTACGAAGTCGGGTATCTGAAGGGCTGGATCACAACTCTGCTGAGGATTGCTATAGCTTGTGCATTAGCGGTTCGATACCATCCGCGAGGCTCAAAAGTTAGCTTAGCTTGCTTCTGGCTCACTGTTTTTTGCTGTAACTGTTAACAGTTTATGTAAATCCACGTAGCCTGAAAGGTCTTTGCCGGGACTTTCCTAGTTTTTGACTATATTTTTTTAAGTAAAAACTACATTAGCTCTTCATGGCTTAATGAAATCATACGTAAATCTACGTAAAAAAGTTTTTTTATCAGAACTTTTTCACCCTTTCTCATAAGCAAATCATCAAAACCCGTGTTGTTTTTACGGAAATTTCATAAATACCAAGATTTACATAAACTTACAATGAACCTTATAAAAACTTAGAGCTATTAGTTTATGAGAAGTTAGTAATCTGAAAGAATTACGTAAAGATACGATGAAATCACTAATAAAGTATAGACAGACTAATTTCATTGCTATAAAGTTCCATAAGTAAGAGATTGCACTGAAACAAAGGAAAAGAGATGACAATATTTAACTTGCACAAAAAACATTTACTATCTGCACTGTCTTTAGTTGGAGCTTATTCTTTAGCCGTAGCTCTCCCGGCTTCAGCGTTTACCTTTAGCGGGGATAGCGTAACAATTGATAGTAATGATATTAATCAATCTTTTAACGTTTTCTTCGATGGCAGCATAAACGAAAATAATGTTTCTGGTCTCTCATCTGAAGCGGTCTTTACCTTTCTAGGATTCAAAAAGGTTGGAAGCAATACCGAAGCTGCTTTTGATATATTGCTAAAAAATACATCTAGTGGTGGCATCACTTCTAGAACTTCTGCCTTGGGTTTTGATGTTAACCTGCCCCTACTGGGAGTCGGACAGCCTAGTGGTTCTGAAAACACCCGCGTATCTGGACTTTTTACTAACGACAGAAGCGGCCAATTTCCTAATGGATTCGGTGATATTGATGTATGTTTCACCAATGGTAATACCTGTCAAGGCGGATCAAATGGCGGTGTTACTACTGGTAATTCTGGTACTTTTTCTCCTATTCTGGCGTTCAGCGGCAGCGTTAATACCTTTACCCTAAGTAACTTCGGGGTTCGCTACCAAAGTATTACTGGTTCTATAGGTGGCAGCGGAACGGGTCAGGGAACCCCATCCCCATCCCCATCCCCAACTCCGGAACCAGTGCCTGAGCCAAGTACAATGGGTGCAATCGTGCTGAGTGGTTTGGCATTACTGCGCTACGGCAAAAAGCGCAAGTAAGACGATAATCAGTAGCTTTCAGCACTGATTAAGCGATCGCAAATTTTTAGAGTTCAGTTAGAGTGTTAGGCAATACCTAGCACTCTATTTTTGTTTTAATCCACAGCGCCTGCGGCTTTAAGCGATCGCACTATATCCCGAAATCGATTCATTTGTGCCATCATCAAAGCTGTGTAGCCGCCTTTATTTTTTAAATTCACATCTGCACCAGCATCAAGCAAGACTTTTACAACTTGAACATGATGACGCTGTACTGCCCACATCAAAGCAGTCGCACCGACATCATCCTGAAGATTGATATCTGCACCCAAGGAAAGCAGCTGTTGCATCACCCCCGTATGTCCTGCCATAGCTGCCTTCATCAGCGCTGTTTTTCCGTCATTGGGGCGTGTATTCGGCTTGGCACCAGCATCCAGCAGCACCTTGACAGTTTCGCTGTGTCCGTGAAATGCTGCCAGCGTTAAAGGAGTTTCGCCAAAATTTCGGACATTGAAATCAGCCTTTTTTTGTAATAATGAGGATGCGATCGCGTTTCTTCCATGCAACGCCGCCACTAATAAAGCCGTATCCCCTAACTTATTTCGCGTTTGGACATCAGCCCCCCGATTGAGTAAAATCTCCACAACTTCGTCATAACCTTCGACAACCGCAAAGTTTAAAGCTGTTTCACCATCTATATCTTGGGCGTTGATTTCAGCGCCTTTTTCGAGTAAAGCTGATACGATGTCCCTATCGCCAACCGCCGCCGCCGCCATCAACGCTGTTGAACCATCCGGATTTTTAGCATTCACATCCGCACCAGCACAAAGCATTACCTGCACTACTTCAGCGTCACCTTCATCTATTGCCAAGATTAAAGCTGTCTCACCGTCTTGGTTTTGTGCATTGACATCAGCACCATTCCCTAACAACAGCTGGGCGATATCTTTACGACCAAATTCCGCAGCTTGCATTAAGGCAGTTCTGCCGTCATTTCTGCTACAATTCGCATCCGCCCCTCGTTCTAATAAAATTCTTACCGTGTCTGCGTGACCCAAGCCAGCAGCGAGGAACAAGGGAGAGACACCATCATTTCTACTTGCATTCACCTCAGCACCAGCATCTAGCAAAGCTTGCACAATGGCTGCATAACCTTCTTGGACAGCCAAGATTAAAGCAGTATCCTCAACTTTATCTTTAACATTTACTTCCGCACCCGCATCTAGCAAAATTTGCACCACGGAAGCATGACCCTTGAACGCCGCTACCATCAGCGCCGTACTTCCATCTTCGTTTTTGGCGTTCGCGTCAGCGCCCCTAGCCACCAAAGCTTGCACCACGTCAACCTGATTTGCCGCCGCTGCTAACATCAAGGTTGTCAGACCATACTGTTTTCTGGCAAGGTTGATATTAGCGCCTTTGTCTAGCAACATCCGCACGATTTCGGTGTTGCCGTTTTGGGCGGCAAACATTAAAGCAGTGGTGCCTTCTCTATCGGTAGTATTAACATCAGCGCCTTGGTGGAGTAATGCTTGTATCCGCTTGATGTCGCCCTTTTTAGCTGCTCTGATTAAATCTTGATTTGCATTCATGCCAAAGTCTCATCCCATCCCCCGCAATGTCAACTTACCGCCAAATTGGGCATTTGAGAAGATGCTGGCACTGATTACCCAAATTTCCGATGGTTAATTCTAGACGCTACGGGATGAGCTTCCCCTATTGTTTCCATCGCTAGGTCGGCAAAAAGAGTTTTCCGACTTGGACAAGTAGACATTCTTACAAGTTGTTTCAATCCCTGATAGGGATTTAAGAGTTTTCCGGCCCCAGAAAAAAAGCATCGTCCGGGGCAATACGAAGTTTCAATCCCTGATAGGGATTTAAGAGTTTTCCGGCGCGAGTGTATAAGTCCAACTTGCGGTATTGTCGAGGTTTCAATCCCTGATAGG
Organism: Trichocoleus sp. FACHB-40; assembly: GCF_014695915.1. Classification (GTDB taxonomy): domain Bacteria; phylum Cyanobacteriota; class Cyanobacteriia; order Cyanobacteriales; family FACHB-T130; genus Funiculus; species Funiculus sociatus. Next base: position 52,245 of record NZ_JACJPF010000043.1, on the reverse strand, counting down.
GATTTAAGAGTTTTCCGGCTAGCGATCGCCTGTACCGCATCGGTTCAAGCATGTTTCAATCCCTGATAGGGATTTAAGAGTTTTCCGGCAGATTTTCGGAAACGATCCCATTTCTAAAATGATCCTGTTTCAATCCCTGATAGGGATTTAAGAGTTTTCCGGCCTGGCTTAAAGCTATCGAAGTCACTCGTGAGAAAGTTTCAATCCCTGATAGGGATTTAAGAGTTTTCCGGCCCTAGTAGTATTCTGGGTGTCCGGACTCTAGGGAGTTTCAATCCCTGATAGGGATTTAAGAGTTTTCCGGCCTTGCACGTCGGGAAAGTCGTAAAGATTGCATCCGTTTCAATCCCTGATAGGGATTTAAGAGTTTTCCGGCGCTTACGGCTGTGTTCTCTGCGTGGTGCAAAAATGTTTCAATCCCTGATAGGGATTTAAGAGTTTTCCGGCTCCAGCGTCAACCAGGATTGGCAGGGCCAACAGTTGCGTTTCAATCCCTGATAGGGATTTAAGAGTTTTCCGGCTTTGGGGTTTGCCCTCTACCTGGGTCAATCCAATCTGTTTCAATCCCTGATAGGGATTTAAGAGTTTTCCGGCGGGCGAGCGCGTACTGACAAGGGTTGGGCTACCAAAGGTTTCAATCCCTGATAGGGATTTAAGAGTTTTCCGGCTTTTAAGATTCCTTATTTATTCTAATTCCCCAGGTTTCAATCCCTGATAGGGATTTAAGAGTTTTCCGGCTCAACTTGGAACATTAAAGCAAAGGTTGGTTTATGTTTCAATCCCTGATAGGGATTTAAGAGTTTTCCGGCATTGCCGATCAGGAGAGACAGAGCCGCAACCGGTTTCAATCCCTGATAGGGATTTAAGAGTTTTCCGGCTCACAGGGTCAAGTTGGGTGCTGCCTGTGGGTTTGTTTCAATCCCTGATAGGGATTTAAGAGTTTTCCGGCATTATCCAAGCCAAAATAGAAGACTTAATTCCTGTTTCAATCCCTGATAGGGATTTAAGAGTTTTCCGGCGCTATAGATTCTAAGTTGTCTTGGTTAGGTATCTAAGTTTCAATCCCTGATAGGGATTTAAGAGTTTTCCGGCTGCCGGGTTCTGGAAGCATTGATATATGTAGTTTTCAAGGTTCGTTTGCGTCAACCTAGAGTCAATGTACCGTTTCAGGAATCGGGTTGTCAAGATGGCGTTTTTATAAATCGCTTCAAAGCAAGCCACAGCGTAAATGGCAGCGTTTGCGGCAACCCCTTGAATGGTGTCATCCGACTCAAATTCAAACGGGATAAGCGTTTCAGCCACAAAAATCGACCCTTTCACAAAAACACCTATAGGTTGACGCAAGCGGCGAACAAAAAACCAACAGTTTATTCCTGCCCGGAACTGATTGTGTTTTGCACTGATTCATGCTTCGCTGCTGCTACCTTGGGGCGACCTTTTAAACTGTTCAAATAAATGCCGCCGATGCTGACTAAAAATAGAACGTAAGCGATCGCTTGCACCCGATAAAGCCTATCTGTATAACCAAACAAAGCATTAAGAAGCAGCCCAGGAAACTTGTCTTGGGGCAATATTTTGGTAGTATTCCAAACCATCGGCCCTAAAATACACGATGCTTCTTTGGCAAATCTTTCGTAATAGAAACACAAACTTGCTGATTTGCGATCCATCTTAGAAAGGGTGGCAACGGTTGCGTCAAAATGTCCCATAGCTGAGACAACCAAACCAGCTACGATGAAAAGTAATAATATGCCCATCACCTGAAAAAACAGACGAATATTAATTTTAACTCCCCACTTAAATAACCCTACGCCAATAAGAACAGCAACAACTATACCGCTAATTGCTCCCAAGGCTGGAATCAAACCTTGTTCAAATTTGGCAACAATAAACAGAACAGTTTCAAAGCCTTCTCGCAACACTGCAATAAAGATTAAACTGAAGACACCCCAACCAGCATTAGCATTTTGGTTCAAGGCATCAGTTAGAGATCCCTCAACTTGAGCTTTCAGAAATCGTGCTTGCTTCGTCATCCAGATGAGCATCCAGCTGAGCATAGCGATCGCTATCACGCTGAATATACCTTCCAGCAACGTCTCCATAACTGGCGCATAGGGGCTGTTTGATTTCGAGAGGGCTTGACTTACCCCCCCAAGCAGCACTCCCACCAAAGCACTCGCCACCAGTCCCGCCACAATCCCAGCATAAACCCAAGAATTAAGCTGGCTCTGTTTAGCTTTTCTCAGACAAGCCAGCACAATTCCCACTACCAAAGCGGCTTCGACACCTTCTCGCAAGGTAATTACAAACGTCGGTAAGGCAGAACTAAAATCCATAATTTGCTAATTGCTAATTGTTCATTGCTAATTGTTTATTGCTAATGGCTAGTTACAATTAGCGATTAGCCATTAGCAATTAGCTTTTAACTAAAATCACGCAACATCTTTTTAATTTCAATGTTGTGCATTTCTTCTGTGCCGATCATAGTGCGGGCAAATTCTTCCAGATAAATGCTGCAATCTTGCACCGTTTCGAGTAAAGCTTTATACAAATCCAAAGCTTTTTTCTCGTGGTTCAAACTTTCCCGCAAAATATCCTGCACTGAGTGTTGGTAGCTTTCTTCCATCGGAGCAATTCTTAGGCTAGGATGGCCTTCTAAGCCTGTGAGAATTTCTCCAGCTTGCTGAGCGTGGGTTAAAGATTCTGTTGCTTGCAACTTAAAAAAGTCTACAATCGGAATCCGGTTTGGGCCAGTCACCATTAGGGAATAGTGAGTATAGCGCACGACACCAGCTAGCTCAAATTCCATGATTGAGTTCAGCAGGTCGGTGGTCTTTTTTTGGTCAAGCTCTTTCATCAGTTTTTAGTAAAGACGTGATATATCGCGTCTGAGTTTTGAATAGAAACGCAATATAGCGTTTCTCAGTTGGGTGGAGTATATCGCAATTCTGTCCTTCGGGCAGTTTTGCTAGGGGCATGGCAATGTCATGTCCTTACAGATTCGCACCCAACCGTTGAATTGCTATATGTTGCGTCTCTACAACTTATTTAATTACTTTTTGCGCGTTTTGCTCAATTGTTTTAACTAATTGGGAAACTTGCTCTGGAGTTTTCACGGGTGCAGCAGGAGGAACAGCCGAGGGCCACGCGGTTTTGAGTTCAGTAATGCTGGATGCGATCGCTTTTTGTGCTTCCGGATTCTCTTTTGCCATTTGGTCAGAGACATTGTTTAACAATTGGTCAGCATAGTTAACAAATCCCCGCGAGTCCTGATACTCAATTGCGGCGGACACTTTACCGTTAGCGATCGCTGCTCCATATTCTGAGTTTGCCGCATCTAGCAACCCATTAACTACCTGTAGCACGAATTCCGGTGACTGGCGCTGTTGTTCTGGCAAACCTTGAATTGCTCCATCAACCGCCTGCATGGAAACCTCAAAATTATTCTTTACTTGGGGATCTTTAGGTTTAGACTTCACCAAATCTTGCAAACCGATCAAAGTTGTCTTAAATTCTTTGACGTTTCGCTCTTGGAGTTGCTCTTCCACATCAACATAAATCTCTTCTACTGGGTGTCCGATGTGAGGTTCTGCCTGTTCTGGTTTTTGCTGATCTAGTAGTTCTTTGGCAACCACAAGATGACCTTTCATCAAACCTAATTTTGTCATATAGTCAACATCTTTTGCTTCTCCAGTCAGCACTACATCCTCAATTGTGACCATATCTTTAACTTGGTCAAATTGCTCTTGGCTAATCACTTTTTTAGATACCAATTCTTCAGTGCTACCGTAGGGACGGCTCGCCTGAATTTTATTCGACAGTGCTGGAACGCCTAACTTTGCTTCTAACTTATCCAACTCGGATAGGATGGCGCTGTTGATGTTAATTTTCCGTCCGCCATGATTGCTGTGGGTTGTTGTGGCGACCGGACTGGAACTAGCAACAGGTGCCGTGTTTGTGTTTGAGGTGTCACTTGTGGAAGGTGTCTGACTACAGTTGCTCAGAATAAGCAGACTAGCGACAGCAAAGGCAATAGCGAAAAAACGAAAGATAGATTTCATATTAATTCTTCACAATTTCTGATCAAACTGGGAGGGTGCTAGTGCTGACTTTTAAAAAAGCTTATCAACAGCTAAGCATGAATCATTCTCAAACTGTTGATAATTTTTGTCAACAGTTTGAGATAAATATCTGACTAACATAGAGGCACTAGGCGTTACGTTCGATGACATCAAAGACACCCATGCAGCCTGCTTCGGCAATGTAATCTTGATGGGGATGAAACATATACTTCCCCGGATACCGGAAGCTAAATTCCAGAATGTGCCGTTCAGCAGTTCCCATCGTAATTACATCGGTTTCCTCAGTAGGTTTGAGAGTCCTTCCTGTGGGATAAACCTGAAACATATTCGCATGAAGATGAAACGTTGCCGCCACATCAAATTCAATCATGTTCAGGAGATATAGCCGAATCAGTTGATTTTGGTAAATCGGGATCGGGTGCATCATGTAGTAGTCTGGCAGACCATTGAAAGCGTAGAGTTCATTGTGCCGATCGTCGTCAATGTCATAGCCAGCCATCATCAGCACCATTTCATCCGCCGGGGGACGACTTTTAGGCGGGTCGATGATAAACATCCCGTAGAGTCCTTTACCAATATGTCGCGTAACTGGTTCAGTGTGACAGTGGTACAAATGTACTCCAAAAGGTTCCGCGTCAAACTCATAAACTGTTGCTGCACCGTGACGCACAGGTTTCACCCCATCCATTTCCGAGCGATGGAAACCGTGAAAGTGCATTGAATGGGAATGTCCACCTTGGTTGAGGAAAAGAACTCGAATGCGATCGCCTTCTTTCGCTCTTAACGTTGGCCCCGGTACGCGATTGTTGAAGTTCCAGGTGTTGAAAGTAACAGCACTATTGAGCTGAAGCGTGGAATTATCAGCAATAATGCGAAACTCCCGGATTTGCCGTCCGTTTTCCTGCTTTATCGTGCCATAATCAAAATCCCGCAGCACCGCCATTGGATTAATGCCACTAGCCATCGCCGCATCGCTCGGCAAAGGTGGTATTATTACCCGTGCTTTAGAGTTCACTTGGGATAACTGTTTGAGAGCGATCGCTGCTCCGGTTAAACCGATTCCTGCCATTCCCACCTTGAGAAATGTGCGACGGTTCCATTCAGTATTGTTGTGCGGACGGTCTGTCATGAACCGATTGTTATTGAAAATAATTCCTTACTATTGAAGTATATATGTCAGAGTAGTTATTATCAATTATTGTCAATAGCTGATGCCTTGTAGACCTTGTGTATGGCCTTGTTAGCCACAAGAGCAATTAACTCTATTTACCTCCACGATCCAAACGACAGGTTGATTGAAATATCGAATTAGGTCAAGTAAATTAAAACGCGATCGCACCTAAAGCTACTTGTTTACAGTTCAAAATTTAAGTCCAGGCGCGAAAGAAAGTGTTATCTTGCCAAGCAGCCGCAGTGCGTTGCTCAATTTGGGCGATCGCATTCTCAGACAGTGGTTCAAATGCCTGCGCCACCTTGACATTCGACTCCAACTGTGCAATATCTTCAGCAGCAATCACAGCACAATGAACACCGGGGACTGAAAGCGTATACCCCAATGCTTGGTGCATCCCGTCCAGCACACCAGGCTTAAACAATCGCCCGTAGGCTGGCACCTTCATGGCAATTACTCCCACCTGCTTGCTTCGTGCCACAGGCAGCACCGCAGGTATAAACGGACGCGGGTGGTGTTTATCTGCGGCATTCACTGGGATGAGTGCTGTATCAAAGGCATAGCGACGCAAACCTTCAGCAATAATTGCCCCTTCGTGGTGTCCGGTGATGCCCACAAAACGCACCAGTTTTTGCTGCTTTGCCTCTTCTAAAGCTTGAACCGCACCATTACGCCCAAAGATTGTATCTAGTTCTTGTTCAAAAGAGACGTGGTGGAGTTGCCACAAGTCAAGGTAGTCTGTGTTTAGACGTTTTAGACTTCGCTCTAATGCACGCCAAGCACCGTCTCTATCTCTTTGAGCCGTCTTGCTAGCAAGGAAGAGCCGCGCCCGATGTGCTGGCAGCACTTTGCCTAGATAGTCTTCACTAGGGCCATAGCTATCTGCCGTATCAAAGTAGCGAATACCCAAGTCTAAAGCACGTTGAATCAGAGCGATCGCTTCCTTTTCCTTTCCTTCCCAAGATATCGGTGTCTGACCCGCACCACCCAAACCCAGAATAGGAACGCGCACCCCTGTATTACCCAGTACCCGTTCTGGCATTGTCGCCGTCGTTGGCACCCCATCTGATGATGCTGTAGATTGTTGTTTCAGCGCCGCACCCCCGACGATTCCCCCCGCCACAGCCATACTTGTCGCCAAGAAAACACGGCGCGTAGTTTTTGGTGTCATAGTTGTTTTATGGTGGTGGTTCTTTCTTTGTTTTAGCAGCGATCGCGCTTATATTTCCCACCTCCCAAGGATAATCTCCAAGGATGTTTTTTATTGTTATCAAAAGATGTGTTGGCTGGGACACCGCCTATTTGCCTCGTGTACCTGTGTCTCTGCGCTTAAGAAAATTCGTTAATTTCTCGACAACGCCACAAACAGCCTGAAAATCGACAATGTACGAGAAAGTTGAATAGTGTGAGAAGTGGTGTTAAAAATGTCTCAAATCTTACCTAATCCTCTCAACAAAGTAAAAGTAACAACTAATTTATTTTGGCTTTTGCCTTTTTACCTTTCCCCTACCTTGATCGTCCATCCAGTATTAGCAGCAACACCCCCTAATGGGGAAGTGACGTTTTCTGCCTCCTCTCCCCTTGTGGGTGAGGGGATAGGGCAGAGGGGCGATATATCTACAAAACTCGGATACTCCCCTCCAGAGGAAACCCTACCAGAGCCAGAAACATCAGTGACTCTGATGCCTTCAGATAAGCCAATCGACGAAACACCAATTTTGGAACAAATTGACCAACAAAGCTTGGAAGAAATTGACCAAGACACTGACCCCATGAGTCAAGTCACCAACATTTCCCAGCTTAGGGATGTCCAGCCCGGTGACTGGGCTTATGAAGCGCTGCGCTCGTTAGTAGAGAGATATGGTATAATTAGCGGCTATCCAGATGGCACATTTCGGGGCAACAGATCCTTAAGCCGTTATGAATTTGCCGCCGCCGTAAAAGCAACCTTAGATCGGATTACTCAAGCGCTAGCTGTACCAGGACCGAATGCCATCCGCAAAGAAGACTTAGCGATTTTAAAACGCTTAGAAGCAGAATATACCCTAGAACTAGCCCTCCTGCGCGGGAAAGTCGATGCAGCAACAGCGCGAACTGCGGAACTAGAACTGACTGCATTTTCCAAAACCACCAAACTCGCCGGAGAAGTCATCTTTGGAGTTGCCACTATTCCCACAGGAGAAGATGCGACTGGTAAAGATATCGACGACGCGACGATTTTCGGTCATCGGACGCGCCTAAACTTAAAAACCAGCTTGACAGGTAGAGACTTACTCTTGACGCGACTTCAGGCAGAAGGACTCGGTTCTCTTTCTAACCGCACCCTCACACCCGAAGGCGACTTGGCTTTTGCTGGCGATACCAGCAGTGATGTGGTTATCGATGAGCTGCTGTACCAGTTCCCAATTAACAACAACACGCAAGTCGTTGTAGCTGCTAATGCTGATGCCGCAGATTTTACCAATACCGTTAATCCTTACCTAGACGGCGATGGTGCCAGAGGTGCCTTATCTCGCTTTGGGACGCGCCCTTCCATTTATTATCAAGTTGAAGGTGCTGGTGTGGGTGTCAGGCACAGCTTCAGCGACAAACTGGAACTAAGTTTAGGCTATTTAGGTGGTGACGCTAGCAATTCTGCTGCTGGCGGTGGTTTGTTTAATAGCTCTTATGGTGCCTTAGCACAAGTATTATTTAAGCCAAGCGATCGCGCAAGCATTGGCTTAACCTATGTTCACGCTTATAACAACGACCTGCAAACGGGCAGCAAGGATGCTAATCTAGCTAATTTGTTCAATCCACTAGGTTTCTCAGTTGTTACCAATTCTTATGGCGTAGAAGCTTCCTTTCAAATTAGTCCCCAGTTTGTAGTGGGGGGATGGGCTGGTTACACAGCGGCGCGAGTAATCGAGCGAGGGGATGCTAGTATTTGGAACTGGGCTGTGACGCTGGCTTTTCCTGACTTGGGGAAAAAAGGCAATCTGGCGGGTTTAATTATTGGCATGGAGCCGAAAGTCACAAATCAGGCTGAAAGCCTCAGCCAGTTAGGTATCACAGACCCAGACACCTCATTGCATCTGGAAGCTTTCTATCAATACCAGCTGACGGATAATATCTCCCTTACACCAGGAATAATTTGGCTGACGGCTCCCGACCATAACGCTGCCAATGATGATATTTTTATTGGCACCCTCCGCACCACGTTTAGTTTTTAGCTAGTGGCTAATGGCTAATTGTTTATCAGCCATTAGCCACTAGCTAAAAACTAATGATGAATTTCCAGGTTCAAAATATAGCTACCCAACTCAACCTTCTCTGACCACAACTCGTACTCCAGCCGCAGATGCTCCGGTAAAACACGCCCTTCTAGCGTCAAACTCCGGGTATAATTCCTCAAACGTAGCTGTCCAGAACCGCTTAATGACTCGCTGTGCAGCCAATAGCGGCTCAGTCCATAAATGCCGCGCTCCCACAGGTGACGATAACTCAACTTGCCGTTTCCCTGCATAGTCATAATTACCCGGTAAGGCGAGATTTCTAGCCACAAGAGTCGTGGAGTTACCGTCGTTTGGTCGTCACCAGGCGCAGGCTTTTTGGCGCTAGGTTCCCATTCTCCGATTGACGGTTCCGTGAGCAGTAGATGAAACCGCTCTTTGTCTTTTTGATAGAGTGTGGCAGAGGTTTCAACTGTAGACCAAACCGGAAGATTGGTAGATACAAGTGATAGACAGACTGGTTTGCGGTGATGGGTCAGCATTGAGTGTGAGGAGATAGAATACTATTTCTGTTCTAACAGCTCTAGAGAGGGCAATTGTAGGGATCGTCTTATTAAATCACGTCTTGCTTTAAATCACCTCTTGCTGGGTAGCGATCGCTTCCTTCCCCCACCCGCCAGAAAAAAAATTCTACAAAAGTGTTGACATAACCATTCTTATTGGCTATCTTAATAAAAGTGCAAAGGACAGGCCCCCATCGTCTAGAGGCCTAGGACACCTCCCTTTCACGGAGGCGACGGGGATTCGAATTCCCCTGGGGGTACTAAAACTAAATAATCTAAATCACGTCCCTGTAAGAATTTAAAGCCTTACAGGGACGTAATTTATATAAAGGCGAATAGGGAATATGCCAGACAAACTAGATAGATATAGGGTAGGCGTCCACCCTAAGCTATTTTTCAGTGAGTTTGTCAATTTTTTCTTTAACGCCGAGAAGAAGTAGCGATCGCAACAGCACCAAGAACCAGATTCCAGATAAAGTCATAATAGCTACACCCAAGCCACTATACCCAGGCAGTGACAGCAGCATCACGCCAGCTATTAAGCTGAAGCCAGTACAACAGGCATAAATTAGGCTTTTAATAGCTAGATTAATACGTTTGAGGACGCGATCGCTCTCAACTGTTCGCACCCGCAATTGCAACTCACCCCGTTCAATTCGTTCTTCTAAACGCCGGATTACAATTTGGGTTGGGTTAGGTTGTCGCAACTTATATTTAACGAAATCCCTAGCTTGCCTGGCTAATTCCCCGATTAGCGTTCCTTTTCCTTGAGAGATAGTGATACTTTTAATGAAAGGTTGAGCAGCTGCTACTGGGTTATATTCAGGATCTAACGACCTAGCGATGCCATCCAGAGTAGTCAACGATTTTAATATAAATGTCATCTGAGCAGGCAAACGAAAGGGTTGCTGCTCAAACATGGCATAAGCTTCTGTACTCATTTGACTAAAAGCTTTTATATCTATAGGCTTTTCCGTAAATTTATCTAAAATAAATGTTAATAATCTTCGTACTGGGGTCATATCTGCCACTGGCACAATTAACCCCATGTCAATTAAGGTATCAAGTACCTCGTCTGTGTCCTTTTTTAATACTGCAAAAAACGTCCTAATCATCTGATCTTTAGCAAGTGACTTCAACTCTGCCATCATGCCAAAATCATAAAAAATTAGGCTACCATCTTGACTGACAGCCATATTTCCCGGATGGGGATCTGCCTGAAAAAAGCCATCTAGTAATAATTGTTTTAAGTAACAACAAATACCAAGCTGGTTAATTTTCTTAGGATCTAAACCACAAGCTTCAATTGTTTTGCGATCGTTTACTTTTATTCCCGGTAAATAGTCCGCCGTCAAAATTTTGGTTGTGGTGTAACGCCAATAAACTTTTGGGACAAGAATCCGAGGATAACCGCTAAAGTTGGTAGCGAAGCGTTCTGAGTTTTTCCCTTCTTGGATATAGTCAATTTCTTGATAAAGAAGGTTAAAAAACTCACTATAAATTGCTTCTAATTCATACTTTCTTGTCCAAGCCAAATAGCGCCGACAAAACCGGACAAGTTTACCCAAAGCTTGAAAATCTAATTTGAATAGCTTTTCTAATCCCGGACGCTGTACTTTAACTACTACATCTTCCCCGGTGTGCAGTCGTGCTTTGTGTACTTGTCCTAGACTCGCAGCAGCAATGGGGAGACGATCGAAATCCCGATACAAAGCATGAATAGAGTTGCCGAGTTCGGATTCAATTAAAGCGATCGCTTGTATGTCGCTAAACTCAGGAACCCGATCCTGTAGCTTTCCCAACGCCTCCACATATTCTAGGGGTAGCAAATCAGCACGAGTGGACAATGCCTGTCCAATCTTAATAAATGTCGGCCCTAAATCTAGCAGAGTATTAACTAACCACTGAGCGCGGCGTTTCCTATGTAAAGTGGAATCGTTTTTAAATACACTATCCCACCACAAATAAAACATCAACGCTGCTGCTGAGCCAAAAATGTCTAGTTGTCGTGCTAGTGGAGAATATTTATTTCGTTGCCAACGTAGTGGTTTAGGCTCCGCCTTTTTAAGCATAATATTGGTGATTAAAGCGAGAAGTCAGAAAAGAATTAAAAATTTGTAATTAGGCATTTTTAATTCTTAATTTTGTGGCTTCTAGACTTTAGATTTTGGTAAGGTCAAAAACTAGAGGTAGGGTGAGAGTAAAGCAGGTTTCACAAGATTGGGTATCCTCAATAGGACAGCTAGTGAGTGCGATCGCGCCATTTATGTGCTGTACTAAAGACTTTACCAGAGCCAAGCCCAACCCAGTGCCTTGAACGGCATTTTGGATCGCAACTTGGCCGCGACGGAATTTTTCAAAGATATGCTCCACTTCTGTCGGTGAGATGCAAGCGCCAGTGTTGGTTAAGCAAAGCGCAATTTGATTAACTTTCTGACTGACCTGGTGAGTAACCCGCAAACTAACTATAGAGTCAGGCTCGGAGAATTTTCCAGCATTGGTCAATAGTTCTTCTAGAATGCGGTTCAGGCTGTCGGAATCGGTTTGCAGCATCAGCGATCGCGTAGGGGACTCTATCTCCAAGGTTAATCCCTTATCCGCCCATTTTTTGGCAAACGGCTCAGCCAAATTCTGAATTACTTGCTTGAGGTCTATCTTTTGCAGCTCAATCGGAGATTTCTTAGACTCTACTTTTTGCAGCGTCAGTAAGTCAGTGATCAGATTAATTTCCTGAGTACACTGTTGATCTAAGATTTCCAGGTACTTAGCACGGCGTTCGGGCGGCAGTTCCGCTTGACGCAACATCCGAATCGCTACACTCATAGTAGTGAGCGGTGTTTTCAACTCGTGATTGATAGCGTTGATGAACTCATCCTTAATTTGATTGAGTTGGCGCAGCTGCTCAACCTGTTGGCGCATTTTGTCATACAACTTCGCTTGGACTTCTAAACTCCTTTGTAGTTGAGCGGTGCGTTCCTCGACGAGATCCTGCCTCACCCGTATTGATTGATGTTGAATAATTGCCGTACTCGCCTGGGCGCTCACCCATTTTACTAGCTCTAACTCTTCTGACTGCCAGGAACGAGGCTGATGATGCTGTAGCACCAGAAATCCCAGCACAGTACCTTGACTTTCTAGGGGAACCATCAGCAAAGCTGGCATGGTTTCCAGGTCAAAAAGGTCAAAACCATTAGAGGTGGGAATATCTTGTTTATCGGTAATAATAACTGGCTCAGGTGCCTTTTGGAAGGCTTGTTGGCACAGGTAACAGTCTGACAGCAAAAAGGAACTTGGGAGAGTTGAAGAGAGCGGGTTTATCGAAGATTGTTCGCTGCTGATATTGTCAGCACTCTCCCCTAGAGCGCTCCCCGACTCCGAAATAGCGGCTTGTTCCCCTGTGTTGTATTCACAAGCAACCGTAACCTTCGCTTTGGGAAGAGCTTTTGTTAAAGAACGAGTTTTGAATAAGGGATCGACGTATTTCAACAGCAGAATAAAGCCACGTTCGACCCCAAGAGCTTGGGCGGTACCAGCGATCGCCATCTGAAGAATCTGATTTACTTCAATGGCACTACGGATTGCCATCGTTAGCTGGCTAATTAGAGTTTGGTATTGAGTGGCGGCCCGTAACTGGCGCTGGAGTTGCACTTGAGAAATAGCGATCGCTACTGAATCTGCTACGGCTTTGAGCAATCCTTTTTCAACGTCTGTCCACTCCAAGGCTTGCGATCGCCCTATGACAATCGACCCATTGGCTCGTGATTGAAACTTGGTTTGAATTACCAGAACTGCTCGTACCGGATCTTCTACAGCAAACCTAGTTTCAATTACATGAATATCAGAAATGGCTAGCGGTTCGCTATTGCTTAAGTTATCTTCTAGCAATGGGTTCAACAGCATCCACAGCTTAGAGCGAACCTCACTCAAATTTCCCGCTAAACCTGTGTGGTCATCGGCAGACCACACGACCGTTTGCGGTGTTGCCTGATGGCTAGCAACAGATGAAATTAAGCACGTGTCTGCCTGAAAACTCTTGCCCAAAACATCCGCTATCTTTAGCAACACCGTTTCCGGATCGGGGCTATTGAGGAGGATTTGAGTAATCTGTTGCCCGATTTGAATCGGATCGCCCTTATAGTTCATGACTGCGCCCTTATGTTCCTGCGTGAAAACTGGACTGGAAGGGCTAGACAGCTTTGAGGTAAAAGAATCTACCCTCCGAGGTGCTAGTAGCGATCGCCCTTCCGGAGCCGCTAGATTCTCCGGAACCGCTTCGCATCCGCTAACGCTAACGTGCAGATGCTTCGCTATGCCAGTGGCCACATCCATATCCGCTTGTGCATCATTCATCTTCGCCGAGCTTAAATAGGGGATCGTTAAGTGAGTGTCTAAGAGACACTGTTACTGTGTAGAGGACAGGCTTTGGACACAGTGGCAATAGAAGCAGCGGTTTACCACAGAGCTTTCCGCAGCAAATTTCTTACAACTATGACTGGGTAAACCAGATCCTAAGCTCTCCCCTCTCTAGATTAGGATTCCCAGAATTTACAGTTTTCTACCAGCTTGATTAGCGAAATTCTAAAAGTTATGAACCTATATCCCCCGTCTTCAAGTGGCATATTCGATTTTTTCGTGATTTTACTTAGTAAAAGGTGATTTAAAATACTTTAATTGCCTACATCTAACTGCCCAATCGCTAGCCCCCCAAAATAGATGTGATTCAAAATGCAAAGTGTAAGGGGTGAAAATTACTGTTTTTATCAACCGTTCTACACAAAGAGCTGATTATTCTAGAATTTTCTCCGCCTCCAAGCACGGGAGATTTTTAGGCTTGCTGACCAGACATCGCTGCTTGCGTTGACCTGGTAGAAAGCTAGAAATACTTTAAGTCATAGCTATGGTTATTGCAGTGACACGTTAAGAGGATAAATGCGATCGCGATCGCATTTATCCTCTACCTAAAGGCTGAAATTAACCGGGACTGGGGGCTGGGGACTAGGGAATAGGGACTAGGTAAGACTTTTTCCGAATTCTCATTCCCAATCCCCAATCCCCAATTCCCAATCCCCAATCCCCATTACCCAACTAAGAACGCCTTTTCTGCGCTTCCCGTTGTGCAATCTCACTCTTTTGGCGATAAGCTGTGACACGATTCTGAGCTGTTGAATAGCGGGAATCGGTCTGGGGTACAGCAGCCATCAGATCGGATGCTCGTTGCCACCTAGCTGCTAAATCCAACCACTGAGCCGAAGTTTGAGCATCTTTCCCAGCCCCAGCAGTTTGTTCAGCTAGTCGTACAGCTTCAGCAAAAGGATCAGACGAGGCAGATACAGGGGTAGTGGTAGCCCCTGATAATGGAGTGGGGGATGTTGCTGGCGGTGTAGTCGGCTGTGCCGGAGAGTTTGGCGATGCAGTTGGTACCCTAGCGATCGTAAAAGGCCCTAGCCAATCATAAATAGCCCAGCCAACTAGCACTAAAAATAACGATAAACTTGCACCCCCAACAATGCCGCGCCAGAATTGGCGTTTTTCTCGCCCTGAACGGGAAGAAGGCTGCGGAAGGGGTGCCTTATTTTTGGCAGGTTTGCGATTTTTTAAATCCTCCCCTAGACGGCGGATAATGTTTGGCTTGGCAAGGATAATTTCTTCTGACCAGAGCAGTTGAGCGTCCGGATCTCGGCTAATTTCTTCTAACCAGAGTAATTGTTGCTCTCGGACAATCCGACTGTTGATATTGACGCGCCGAATATTGTGCGGAGCAATTGACTCCAGAATTTGCCGAATTCGCTGCACCAGGGTAGATTGTTCGAGTTGCTGGGGAGTAGCCGCCTCACACAAAAGTTGCAAGACACCATCGACAAACATCGCTCTGGTTCTGACACCAGAATCTGCCAGCTTTTCATTGAGTATTTGAATAATCGCCGCGACGCTGCCCTGGCGAGCCTGTTTGGCGATGTCATCCATCGGATCAACCATTTTTATTTGAGCAAATGATGCGGTAGTTCAACCTGAGTTTTTTTTATTTATTAGAGTATCAGTGTTTTTGTTTAAGATCCGAAGATAAATTTTGTTTGATTGCCCATGCCCACTTTACTGCTAGTCAGACAAAACCGTACTCGTCTGGGAAACCGAATTTTTGCCGTAGGTGGTGCGCGATCGCGTTCTTGGCAGCCTGCGCTCTCTTTAAGAGGGCGGATGTCGCTCTTGGATGATAAAGTGAAATAGCTAAACTCCAAGATGGGAAAACCGGGATACTGCTCATGGGCGCATTGATTCGCGGCGCAATTTTTGTTCTGGATGACAACATCGATACCGATCAAATTATCCCAGCTGAATACCTGACTCTGGTTCCCTCAAAGCCTGACGAGTACGAAAAACTGGGTAGTTACGCTCTCGTTGGGTTGCCAGATCGTTACGGCGAGTTTGTGAAGGCGGGCGAAATAAAAACACAGTATCCCATCATTATCGCTGGAGAAAACTTTGGTTGTGGTTCTTCACGGGAACATGCACCGATAGCTCTTGGTGCTAGCGGAGTAAAAGCAGTAGTAGCTCTAAGTTACGCTCGGATCTTTTTCCGTAACTGTGCAGCAACCGGAGAACTCTACCCTTGGGAATCTGTAGAACGGCTGTGCGATGAATTTGAGACGGGACAAGAAGTTTCAATTGATTTTGAACAAAATCAGCTGATTAACCATACGCTAGGCAAAACCTACTCGCTGAAACCTTTGGGCGAAGTAGGCCCGGTGATTGATGCTGGCGGAATTTTTGCCTATGCTCGTCAGACAGGGATGATTTCCCGGTAGCGGTCAAAAAATTATGAGCTATGAGTTTTGAGTTGATTTTTTTAATTCAAAACTCAAAATACCACACTCAAAATTTTTAAAGTTGACAGCTATTGTTTTTACAATAATTTACAATACTTAAAGTGTCCTTCTTCTAAGAAGAATTTACAACTATGCTGCTGAAGTGTACCACCCGCCACATCCGTATCTACACTGCTGAGGTTAAGAACAACGAACTGGTCGAAAGTGATAAAGTATTAACTCTGGATATCGACCCAGATAATGAATTTAATTGGAATGACGACGCTCTGCAAAGAATTTATCGCAAGTTTGATGAATTGGTTGAATCCTACAATGGTGCAGACTTGACAGAATATAATTTGCGCCGCATCGGTTCTGATTTAGAGCATTTCATGAGATTCATGCTGCAACAAGGTCAAATTAGTTATAACTTGAACAGCCGGGTTCTCAATTACAGTATGGGGCTACCCCAAGTAAGCGCTCAAACTGCTGAGTAATAAGAATAATTAGTTGTTAGATAAAATTGTATTTAAAACAACTTCTAACAACTAATTACTTGAAGTAACTTACCACCAAACTCGTTCGCCATTTTCGTCCACGCGAGCCTGGCGAATCACGTCAGATATTTCTTCGGCATCTTTAACGTGGTGTAGAGCCTTGTGTTCGCCATCCGGTTCTTCTACTTCAAAGTAAGTAGGAACAACGATATGATCGCCAGTGATATCCGGTGCATCTACAGCGATTTGCTCTCTTTTTTCTTCAATGCTTTGAGGTTCTTCGGAGATAGTATCGCCTGGATTGGTAGTTCTATTTTTTGTATCTTTGGATGGGGTTTCCATAAAACTCCTGAAAATTTTAAAATTTATGGTTTTCTTGTTTTAGATTAGAAGAATGAAGATGCGATCGCATCTTTCTGCGGGCGTAAGTCAAGTATTGATTAATTCCTTCATTTAGGAAGGGCATCCTATGGGTTTTGGGGAATATCGATACCGTCCGCAGGCGGATTAGTTGTAGCAGCCTGTGACGATCGCTCAGTTCGCTTCCGCTCCAAAAACTGCTTCATAGCCGTGCGACGATTGTCCAAAAAGCGGCTCCAGAACCCAGGAAGAAAATGATCCATCGTTTCAGCAAGCGCCCAAGCTTCGAGATTCATCATCTTGGAACGCAGATGGTGAGACTGCTGTAAATTAGAAATTAATTGCTTAATCTCTGCACTAGCAGGAGAGTTAAGGTCTGTGAAGTTCGGTTCACCAGAGGTGTTGGTTTCAGGCTTCGGCATAGCGATCGCAAAGAAGATAGTATGACAAGAGTTAAGCAGCACAAAAATCAACGGAAAGCTGCAATTGAGGATATACGGATCAAGCAAGATGGCTCCGCAAGCATTTCCCTAAATGCTAGTGCCGGGAACACAGCCTAATTCAAATCTAACGCTACCGTGCAAATTTCCTCGCACCTGGTCTACCCATGAATCGATAAACTGATAAATAGCTTGATTATCTCGTAACTATAGTGTATGAAGAATCGTCGGAAAGCCCTTGGAAATATAAACCTTGGTGGTGTCAGCCTTGGTCGATCCTGCTGACTGGTATCGCCATAATCGGTGCATCTTGGGTGCTGGGGAAAAGTATTTGGGTAACGGTTGGCGTGTCAATTCCTATCCTCATCTGGATGTCATACTTTTTGTTATTCTGGCCCCGATTGATGAAGCTTTATTACCAACAAACGCAAAATTCTATTAGGGAAGAATGATTTTAATTGAAAAATCACTAATCTATAGGGTGCCAGACGCTACAATCCAGAGTAACGCTCAGATTTGGCAATTTGAGAAAAAGCTGCTTTTTGTGGGTAGCCAATCTTGAAGGCAAGCTAAATCGCAACTGGCTGATAGGAGCGCATAACCTTGATGAAAAATCCGGCGGCAACGCTACACTGCTCAAATCCTAACTGTCAGGCTCCAAACCTTGAGAGCCATAACTTTTGCCAGCAATGCCGCACGCCGCTTGCAAAACGCTATCTGTGGGCGATGGGTGAAGGGATAGAAGCGTATAAAACTGGAAGCCTGATTGCTGAGAGATACTTGCACAAGAGCGATTCCCTTCGGGATAGCTTCGCTTACCGCATTGTTCTAGATACTAGACCAGGGCTATTGCCACAGATGCCGCCGGAGATACCAAATAGCCTCATACCGTATCTCAAGCTTTCTTCCTATCAACTGCACGTTCCCCAAGTATATGGGCAAATAACATCGGGCGAAGGAAGACGTAACAGCGAAATTTGGCTGCTAGAAAACTCACCCATCTACACCACTGGCAACGTTGAAGGGCAGCTGATGCCAGAACTGGCCAGCGTCTGGAAAAATGCGTCTCCCATGAGCCAACTTTCCTTTCTCTGGCAGATGGCTTCTTTGTGGTCGCCTTTGCAAAGCAACCGCGTAGCTTCTACTTTGCTGACACCAAAACTGCTGCGAATAGAAGGTTCAATCTTCAGATTGTTGGAATTACGCGACGACCAAAATCAACCAGCCACCCTGCAAAAATTAGGTCAACTTTGGTCGCAATGGGTGGGTTCCGCACATCCAACAGTTGCCAGTTTTTTAGCACAAGTTTGTCAGGAGCTGGTACAAGGAACAATACCGTCATCAGATCAACTGGTGGTACATTTGGAGTCGGGACTCGCTAAAATTGGGCGATCGCTTTCATACAGCTATCAAATTGTTACCCGTACCGACACCGGCCCTATCCGCAAGCAAAACGAAGATTCCTGCTACCCACCTTCTCCAGGTAGTCAGGAGACACAAGAGCATCCCTTAGCGATTGTTTGCGACGGCATCGGCGGCCACGAAGGCGGCGAAGTAGCCTCGAATCTAGCGATTGAAACCATCCGGGAGCGGGTAGAGCATCTGCTGGAAAACCCGAACAATATAAACCCGACAACTATCAATCTGGAATTAGAAAGCTTTGCCTGTGCTGCCAATGATGTCATCAGCCAGCGCAACGACTTAGAACAGCGCCAAGACCGACAACGCATGGGAACCACGTTAGTGATGGCACTAGCCCACGCTCATGAAATGTATATTTCCCATGTGGGAGATAGTCGAGCTTACTGGATTACTCGCACTGGTTGCCGTCAGGTAACGCTGGATGATGACATTGCTTCGCGAGAGGTGCGCCTGGGATATTCTCTTTATCGAGCTGCTGTGGAACAAGCAGGCGCTGGTTCTCTGGTGCAAGCCTTGGGTATGGGTTCATCATTAATGTTGCATCCCACTGTACAGCGCTTTGTTCTGGATGAAGACTCTATATTTTTACTCTGCTCGGATGGTCTGAGTGACAACGACCGAGTAGAACAATATTGGGAAACAGAGATTCTGCCAGTTCTGGAAGGTCAGATTGATTTAGCAACAGCTGGATCGCGACTAATGGAGATTGCCAATACCCAAAATGGACACGACAATACTACTATTGGCCTAGTTTACTGCCAGGTAAGACAGGCACAGGCTGGACAAAATGCCACCGCGCTACAGATGGCAGCCATTCCAGAACCTGAAGCTGGGGGAACGCGAAATTTGGCTTCTCCCCAAGCTGCTTCTTCCAGAATTAAAACGAAGATTATTCCGCAGCGATCTTCCTCTGGGAGCCCCTGGTTGCCCCTACTGATGCTACTTATTTTGGCAGGTTTAGGGGGAGCGATCGCTTACTGGTTTCTTCCAGAAGTCCAAGCTTGGGTGAATCCCCTAATTGGTCTGGATTCCACTCCCACCCCCACCGCCACAACGCCGACTACCATACCACAGTCACCAGAACCACCAGTCACCACCCCCACCCCGGCTGCTGATATAGAAGCGGGAACTATAGTGCAAATCAACAGTTTCACAACCAGGAACTCTCAAGATAACGAAGTTCCCGTTTTACTCAGGCGGGGTACTCAGCAACCTCAAAACGAATCAGTAAACGGTATAATCTTGCCCGGTAGTGTTTTGCAAGTCAGCTCAATTCAAAGAAATGGAAACCTAGACACCTGGCTACAGGTACAGGTTTGCTCAACGCCTGCTACCCCTGAACCTCCAGTTCCTCCCAACGTAAATGCTGGTACCCAAAAACCACCAGCCGCCCCGGAACAAAAAAAACAACCGCCAGGAGTCGTTTGGCAACCCTCACAGACAACTGGTTCTAAGTCACCTGTTATCACCTATCGTCCAGTGAAACAAGGCGATCTCGGCTGGATAAGAGAGTCGGAATTTACACCTGTACTGGTGCAAAATTTCACAGCTACGTCTAGTAATTTAGGTGAATGTGCCATTAAAACTGCCTCACCAACGCCAGCGACCACAGCATCACCTTCTCCTTAGAACATTGGCAGATTATCATAGTCAGCAACTTCTATCGAACTGCACTAGATAAAAATCTTTGCTCTCAAGCTGAGCGATAACAGCTGGAGAGATATATCCTATAAGTATTTCCTTGCTGTTCAGGTAGACTGAATAAAAAGCCCCATAAATTGCCAATTTTAAGGTTGATGGCTTTGAATGCACCAATCTGAGAATCCCTGCCTTAGTTTAGCGATCGATCCTCTCTCCAGAACCACTACTGGGGCAGAACGTTTTGCCATATGGGTTCTGAAGGCTCCCTTTCCGAATGGGCAAGTCCTCAACGAGTGTGTTTGGCCCGAGACTTTAACGCAGTCCTGGCGAGCATGGCAAGAAATGTTCTCCACACGGGAACTGCCTGATGTTCCCCAGATACATCAAGCTTCCTTGCCACCTCTAGCCCCTAAGTCCGTAAACACAAGCCCCTCTGCGAACGGTCAGGTGCTTCCGTATACGGCAATGTTGATGCAAGATTTAGGGATTAGCCTCTGGAGGTGGCTGTTTGATGGAGCGATTAAAAGAAGTCTCGATCAAAGCGAAGGATTTGCCAGAGGGCAGAAAAAACAGCTGCGGCTGCGGCTAGAAATTCGCGATCCGGATTTAATCGCTGTGCCTTGGGAAATTATGCAACCGGAGACAGGGAAACCAGCGATATCGCGATCGCAACAAATTCTTTTTAGTCGCACCACCAGCAATGTTGACCCCCTACCACCCCAGCGCTTAGAACAGTCTTTAAATATTCTGCTGATACTGGGAGATCCTGACCCAAACCAGAATAATGGCGGACATAAAACAGCTTCCCCTTTGCAGCTTGAACAAGAGGCAAAAGCTCTAGCTAAAATTCTGGAATGTTGCAAAAATGACTCTCAAGAAGGTGAAAATTCCAGCCGCACAGTGCTGTGCCAAGTGGATACACTTCTGCAACCCACAAAAGCAGAACTGATTTCCCGCCTGGAAAATGAAAAATATAATATCTTGTTTTATGCAGGTCATGGCGAACGAGCGCCAGATGGCGGCTTACTATTTTTGCGACCAGATGCCCGAATCAATGGCACAGAATTAGCGCAGGTTTTGGTTCGCTGTCATGTCAAGCTGGCAGTGTTTAATGCTTGTTGGGGCGCTCAACCAGAGCGGTACAACCAGCACAGTCTACCTCGCAGCAGTTTGGCAGAGGTGCTGATCCATCACGGTGTCCCAGCAGTGTTAGGAATGCGGGAGCCAATTGCCGACGAGGAAGCTCTCTCCTTTATTCAGGCTTTTGCCCAAGCTTTGGCAGCACAAAACTCAATTGATGAGGCGGTGGCGGTGGCAAGACAAAAGCTGTTAACGCTTTACAAATTCAACCAACCAGCTTGGACTTTGCCAGTTCTCTATATGCACCCGCAGTTTGATGGTGAGCTGATTAGACCTATTGAGGAGAACCCCACGCAATTCCCGGTAGATTCTCTACAAACGCCTGAATCAACCACTCAATCAGCTTATCTGCGTTTAATCGGAGGGCTGTCTAAAGTTGAGCAAATTGAAGGCGGACATATGCGTGTAGGACGCCACCGAGAGAATGACTTGGTAATTGAAAAACAAGAGGTTTCTCGCAAACACGCTGAAATCTTCTGCCGCGATTCTTTTGAAGGGGGTAAGCCTACTTATTTCTTAAGTGATAATTCTTCATATGGCACGTTCATTTTAGGCCCCAATGGTTGGCAAAAAGTATTCCATCAGGAAGTACCATTACAATCTGGAACCCAGTTAAAGTTTGGAAGTGTCCAGGGACAAACCTGGGAATTTATTATTCAAGACAATATTGAGTAATGATTAATGTTTACGGAACGGGTTAAGGTGCCACTGTAGCTATCCCTGCCGACGTTGGTAAAACAATACACACAGGAGCATCAAAATGGCGGTAAAATCAATGGAATTTGAATGTCTTGAAAATTCTCGCTCGCAAGTGGAAACGGAGCTACTAGAAGCTCTCCTACAGCCAGATGAGTCTACTTATCCTTGGAATCCTACTGATCCAAACACGGAAGCGTATTGGGCAGAGTTGGAACAAGGGTTTGAGCTTGATGGGTGGTTGGATGAGGAAATTACAGCTAGATCGCGATCGCTGTATGCTAAATTCGACGAATGTTGGGTTAGAGATACATCTGTAGCAGTTGCTACCGAATCAGCCGCAGTCTCGGTTAGAGCTAAAATTGCCGAACGGTTTGCAAGTAGTGTTCCCCAAGAGTGGCTGGATACGATATTTTCAAAAGCCCAAGATGTGGTGTCAAGTCAATTGTCACTTACAGATAAGATGGTGCAGTGCGTTCAGGATCTTTTACCTGAGTGGGGTGAAGATGTTTTGCAGGTATGGGCGCGTCCATTAGCATTCTCTATGCGAGAAGCTGAGGTAAGAAACGTCCGCCTAGTAGATTGGAGTGAGTTATCTCAGACTGAGCAGGCGCGTTTGAGTTTAGCGATCGCTCACGATGCTATAAACGAATTCAACAAGCTAACTGCACAAAGCGAACAGTAAGTTGACTAATTGACATATTAGATTGGCTTTAAGCCGCAAGAGCGATCGTCAGGAACTTGCCTTTTGTTTTGAAATCAACAAAAACCATATAGAGCAATTTGCTTAGGATGGGTGATGTGGACTTTACACCTCTAGCTACTGTGTGGTGTGCGTCGCGTTCCATAAGACCGGTGAGTATATCAATACCACCGGTTATATATTTTTTAGGGAAATTTGTATTTAGAGTTTGAGTAACTTTTTTCCTGTCGCCTCAAGGAAAGGAGAAATACTATTTTGAATTTTGATAGCTTTGATAAGGAGAAGGCATGATATAGCGTTTATCAGTTGGGTGGAATATATTGCCGTTCTGAGGTTCCCGCTTGGTAAAGACATAGCGATGCCATATCCCTACAGATATATAGCACCCAACCCTGGAATTGTTATATTTCAGGTTGTAGTCGGGGAGCCATGCCTTCGCCCTTTTTAAGAATGGCTTACGATTACCACGTAACCTTGCCGTTGTCTAGTAAGGGAGGAAAGTTTGCGCGATCGCCTTGATCCCTAAAGAGTCAGAGATATAATTCAATCGTTTTGATAACTCCAACTTAACCCCTATCTTAATTTTATTGATAGATTAGTCTCCCCAAGAAAAATTCTATACATACCATTGGATCTTTCATTCATAAGCTAGGGTTGTAGGTTAACCATTCCTCTATTAAAGGTGATAAAGTTACATTTAACGCAGAGATACAGCAGAGTTGACTGACATCTAGCAGTTAACGCAACTGAATTTAGCAAACTTTTTTGAAGCTAATTGCCGCACACCTATAAGTAGGTTAGTGGCTAGCTTATAGCGACCAATTATCAATTGCAGTAACCTTTGTCCTCCACAGGAACTAGGGCTTTTCTGTATCTAATTGGCATAGCTGTTTGCATTTAAAAAGCATCTTTTTAAGAAGTATCTGCTGCGTACAAAATCACAGGGAATCCATTCCGAGGAGATGTTATGAGCCAGTTTTCCAATCAAGTTTCCCGCCGCAAATTTCTCTTAACTGCTGGAGCATCTGCTGTAGGTTCTGTATTGCTAAAAGGCTGTTTAGGAAATCCCCCCGAACCGGGCGGCACTCAAGCACAGACAACTTCTGGTGCTGCTCCTGCTGCTAACATCAACCCAGAACAAGCGCCGGAAACTCCGAAAGTAAAACTAGGATTTGTCCCCATTGTAGAATCTGCTCCCCTAATTATTGCTCAAGAAAAAGGCTTCTTTGCTAAATACGGCATGACTGGAGTTGAACTTTCTAAGCAAGCTTCCTGGGGTTCCATGCGGGATAACACCGAGATTGGTTCAGCAGGTGGCGGTGTTGATGGCGGTCAATATCAGATGCCAATGCCGCATTTGATTACTGAAGGTATTATCACCAAAGGTAATCAAAAAATCCCCATGTACTTACTGGCTCAGTTGAATACTCATGGGAATGGAATTGCCGTTGCCAGCAAGCATCTAGGGAAAGAAATTTCCTTGAAAATGAACGGCGCAACTGCATTCTTCAATCAACTGAAATCAGCAAACACTCCGTTTACAGCCGCCCATACTTTTCCGCAAGTTAACCAAGATTTCTGGATTCGCTACTGGTTAGCAGCAAACGGCATTGACCCAGATGCTGATATGAAATTAATTCCCGTACCCTCGGCTCAAACTGTCGCCAACATGAAGACGGGGACGATGGATGCTTTCAGTACAGGCGACCCCTGGCCCTATCGAATTGTTAAAGATAAGATTGGCTTCATGGCTGCATTAACCGCAGAAATGTGGAAAAATCATCCTGAAGAATACTTGGCTTTAAGAAAAGATTGGGTTGACAAAAATCCCAAGGCAACTAAAGCGATTTTGAAAGGTATCATGGAAGCACAACAGTGGTTAGATAATTTTGATAACCGGAAAGAAGCAGTACAAATTCTCGGTTCACGGAATTATTTCAACCTTGCACCAGAAATCCTTGAAAACCCAATGATGGGTAAATACGATATGGGTGATGGTCGCGTTATTGACGATAAATCAATGGCACCTTATTACTGGAAAGATGAGAAAGGTAGTGTTTCTTATCCCTACAAGAGCCACGATCTTTGGTTTATCACAGAAAGCGTCCGCTGGGGCTTTTTGCCTGAATCTACATTGGCAAATGCTAAAACCATTATTGATAAAGTCAATAGGGAGGATATTTGGAGAGAAGCTGCCAAAGAAGCAGGAATTGCTGCTGCTGACATTCCGACAAGTACATCTCGTGGCGTTGAAGAATTTTTTGATGGTGTCAAGTTTGACCCAGAGAATCCCACAGCTTACCTACAACAACTGAAAATCAAGAAAGTGAAAGCTTAGTCTGTTGTCAGCCGCTAGTTGATAACAAACAACAGACAACGGACAAAAAACAGTAGACCAATTACTAATTACCAATTACCCAACTTTAGGAGAAGACTGTCCATGACAACGCTACAAAGACGCGCTTCAACTACTTCCCAGAACGCCTGGTTATCCCGCCTGAACAAGCAATTTCCCGACCTGATACCGCCAATTATAGCGATCGCTATCTTCCTCCTCGTGTGGCAGCTGTTTTCTTGGACTCCGGGTGCGACACTACCAGGCCCCATTCAGGTTATCAAAGACACTTGGATACTGATTCTGTATCCCTTTTATGACAAAGGTGGTACGGATAAAGGCTTGTTTTGGCAGATTTTCGCTAGTTTACAGCGGGTGGCTATTAGTTACTCCTTAGCAGCGATTATGGGTATTGCCTTGGGCATCTTGATTGGTACAAATAAAATGATGTCCAAAGCTTTAGATCCCCTCTTCCAGTTATTGCGAACTGTACCGCCTCTAGCTTGGGTGCCAATTTCTTTAGCAGCATTGCGCCAAAACGAACCAGCCGCCCTTTTCGTAATTTTTATCACCGCAATCTGGCCTATCTTGATTAATACAGCGGTGGGAGTGAAGCAAATCCCTCAAGATTACAACAACGTCGCCAAAGTTTTGCAGCTTTCACGGAAAGAATACTTCTTCAATATTCTCATTCCTGCTGCTTTACCCTACATTTTCACAGGTTTGAGAATTGCAATCGGTTTGGCTTGGTTGGCAATTATCGCAGCAGAGATTGTGATGTCCGGGATTGTCGGGATTGGCTTCTTTATCTGGGAAGCGTATCAGAATAACGCAGTTAGTGAAGTTATCTTGGCTTTAGTCTACATCGGTGTTGTTGGTCTGCTGCTAGACAAAGCGATGGGTTGGATCGAAACGCGGATTGTACCCGAAGGACAAAAGTAACTAATGGCTAATGGCTAATTGCAATTAGCCATTAGAAACAGACAACTGACAAAGAATAAAGGACAAATAGATGAGCGTTTTTGTTGCCGTTGACCAAATAGATAAGGTTTTTTCGTTAACCGGAGGTGGTACCTATGTCGCCCTCAAAGGAATTGACCTCCAGATAAAAAAGGGAGAATTTGTTTCTCTAATTGGTCACTCCGGTTGTGGTAAATCCACTTTGTTAAACATGGTGGCTGGTTTAGATTTGCCAACTGAAGGTGTAGTGACGTTGGAAGGACAACGCATTACTAAACCTGGCCCTGACCGGATGGTAGTATTCCAAAATTATTCACTATTGCCTTGGCGCACGGTACGGGAAAATATTGCCTTAGCGGTAAACTCGGTGATGAAAGATTTACCTGCTGGGGAACGCAAAGCAATCGTCGAGCAGCATATTGATATGGTAGGCTTGCGTCATGCTGCCGATAAACCACCAGCTCAATTATCGGGTGGAATGAAACAGCGGGTTGCGATCGCACGCGCCCTCGCTATTCGTCCCAAGTTACTGCTATTAGATGAACCGTTTGGTGCATTAGATGCACTGACACGGGGTAACTTGCAAGAACAGCTGATGAAAATTTGCGAAGAAAACCAAGTTACCGCCGTCATGGTGACTCACGATGTCGATGAAGCGGTACTGTTATCTGACCGAATTGTAATGCTGACCAACGGGCCAGAATCCAAGATTGGTCAAATTCTGGAAGTTGATATTCCCCGACCCCGCAAGCGGATGGAAGTGGTAGAACATCCCAGCTACTACAGCTTGCGAAGTGAAATGATTTACTTCCTCAATCAGCAGAAACGGATTAAGAAAATTCGCGCGAGAAAGACGACAGCGATCGCGCGGCATGGTCTAGAAAAAGTTAATCTCGATATTGGCTTCTTACCTCTCACCGCTTGTGCGCCTCTAGCTGTCGCTAAAGAAAAAGGTTTCTTTACCAAGCATGGACTTGATGAAGTCAACCTGATGCGCGAAACCAGCTGGCGGGGAATCACCGACGGCATGACTGGCGGATATTTAGATGCCGCCCAGATGCCCTCTGGAATGCCCATCTGGTTAACCCTGGGAGGTCATGAAAACCGCCCCGTTCCGGTCGTCACCTCCCTGACCATGACCCGCAACGGCAACGCCATCACCCTCGCCAAGCGCTTTTACGAGGAAGGCGTGTACAGCTTGTCAGATTTTAAAGATTACCTGCGTCGCACCCCCGGTCAACACCGGATGGGAATGGTGCATCCCAGTTCCATGCACAACCTGCTGTTGCGTTATTGGCTGGCAGCTGGTGGCATTGACCCCGACCGCGACGTATCCCTCAAAACCATCCCTCCCGCCCAAATGGTCGTGGATTTGCAAGCCGGAACGATTGACGGTTACTGCGTCGGGGAACCTTGGAACCTCCGCGCCGCCGAGGAAGAAATTGGCTTTACCATTGCGACAGACTTAGAAATTTGGCTAGGACACCCAGGCAAAGTGCTTGGTGTCCGGGAAGACTGGGCAGCAGCTTATCCTAACACCCACATCGCCTTAGTTAAAGCTCTCTTAGAGGCTTGCAAATACTGTGCAGATGCGGCGAATGCCCAAGAGGTTCGGGAGATTTTGGCGCGGCGGGAGTATGTCAGTACCGATTTGGCTTACATCCAGATGGGAGAACCAAACTACTCTGCCTGTAGCTTAGAGCATCCGATGCGCGAGTATGCCCATCACCAGTTTTACGGCGAAGGTGGTGTCAACCGTCCCAGTCGCACTGAACAACTTTGGATTATGACGCAGCTAGCGCGTTGGGGCGATACTCCTTTCCCCAGAAATTGGGTAGAAATTCTGGAACGAGTCTGTCGGGTTGGTGCGTTCAGCACAGCAGCGCGAGAACTGGGTCTTGACATTAGTTACACTCGCGGACCAATTCAACTGTTCGATGGCACTCCCTTTAATGCCGATGACCCAATTGCCTACCTCAACAGTCTGGCGATTAAACAGGATTTTTCAGTTGCGGAAGTTGTCATCGATTCAAGGACGAAGACAGCAGCTTAAAGAAAGGCAAAAGGCAAGAAGAAAGAATTTCCTGTTTTTACTCTTGCCTTTTACTGATTCTCTCAAATGCTTCTCTTAAAGCTATCTCTCCTCTGCGTTTTCTAGACCTCTGGCAAAAGTCAGCCCTGAAATTTATTTCGGGCTGAACGCCAAAGTTAGCTTTAGCTAACTGGCAGACATTTTCAGCCCGTTTTAACGGATTTTAGCTTTAAGCCTGTAGCTTGCTTCTCGCTTTGTGAGGACTTTAGTTCAAGGCATTTAGGCAAGAGGTCTTGTGTATCTGAAGCGGTTCGTTATCTGGTAATTTAAGCTTACAAGCTGAGTAAGTAAGCGAAACAATCCCACCCTACTCCTAACTCTTCAACAGCCATGCAAGCCTTCAACTTTCAAACCTCAACTTCTTTAACTCAAAGCTCAAAACTCAAAACTCAAAAGTCCCCTAGTTCACCGTTTTTGGTGATTGAGAACGTCTCCAAAGTTTATCCAACGCCAAAAGGCCCTTACACGGTATTGGAAGACGTGAATCTCACCGTACAGCAAGGCGAGTTTATCTGCCTCATCGGTCACTCTGGCTGTGGTAAATCGACACTGTTGAATATGGTGTCGGGTTTCAATACGCCCAGCAGCGGCGAGGTGCGGGTTGGCTCTAAGCGCATCACTCAGCCGGGGCCAGACCGCATGGTAGTATTCCAGAATTACGCTTTGTTGCCTTGGCGGACTGCGTTTGAAAACATCTACCTGGCGGTTAACGCAGTTTATCCTAATAAGCCGGAAGCTGAAAAAAGGGCGATTGTAAAAGATCATCTAGCGATGGTGGGACTCACAGAAGCTGCTGACAAAAAGCCGCCCCAACTATCCGGCGGGATGAAACAGCGAGTAAGTATTGCCCGTGCTTTGGCGATTCGTCCCCAAGTCTTAATTCTAGATGAGCCTTTTGGAGCGTTGGATGCAATTACCAAGGAAGAATTACAGGAAGAACTGCTGAAAATTTGGAACGACAACCGGGCGACGGTTTTGATGATCACTCACGATATTGATGAGGCTCTATTTCTAGCAGATCGATTGGTGATGATGACGAATGGGCCTCATGCTAAAATTGGCGAAGTGCTGGAAATTCCTTTTCCGCGTCCGCGCGATCGCGCTCGCATTATGGAAGATCCACAATACTATAAGCTGCGGAATCACGCTCTAGATTTTCTCTACAATCGCTTCGCCCACGACGACGAATAAAGCAAAAGGCAAAAGGAAAAATAGCGCCCTTTTTTTCCTTTTGCCTTTTAGCGCGTTAATTATAAAAAATACTAACGCTTTTAAAACAATCTCAATGGTGTGTCTATAAAAATGCGGATAGGCAAAAAGTTAACAAAACAAATCAGAGCCGCTTCCAAAGATGAAAACTTTCTGCATGGGCTGGAAAATATAGAAGGCATAGTTTCCAAGGTTCTTTCAGTTGCTATGATCTTAGTTATCCTAGTGGCAATTTGGAATTTAGGCCTTTCTTTGGTACAAATGCTGATTGGTCAACCAGATGAGCCTTTTACTAAAACATTGTTCAAAATATTCGGATTATTTTTGAACGTTTTAATTGCTCTTGAAATTTTAGAGAATATCACTGCATATCTAAAAAAGCACGTTATTCAAGTTGAGTTAGTTATTGTTACTTCTATAATCGCCGTTGCTCGAAAAATTATTATTCTAGATTTGGAAAAAACATCAGGGGTTGACATAATTGGGTTGGGAATTGCCCTATTATCTCTTTCAATTAGTTATTGGATTATTCGTTACATGAACGCCAAATAGCATACGGAATAAGGCAGGCTGGGGACTGAGGACTGGGAAGAGGAAACAGTTGCATTCGGGAGCATCCCAATGTTTGTAAAAACGCCGGATGACTAACGCCATACGCCTCAACCTACAAAGCTGGAGGATTTTTCGCTTTAAGTGAACTTTATTTCCTAGCCCCCAGTCCCTAGCCCCAGCCCCCACCATAAATCCCTACTTAGTGGGATCTGTTACCTTGACTACTATGTTAAAACTGAAAATAATGTACCTGGCACTGCTGCGAGATTTCTTGGATACCGGCTACAGACAAGGCTAACCGCCGTATCTAAAATTTGAAATTGCTACTGGCATCTGCTTGAGTGCTTTGATGTTTGTTTGGACTGAATGGGATAAAACTATTTATCGGCTGGTACAAGACAACCGCAGTAGGCACCCAACACCCAATACCTAACACCCAATGCGCCTGAGATTTTCTCAAGATATTAAGTCTCTGCTTGAGAGGTTAGCCAATCAGCCGCTAACCCTAGCAGACATTCTGGCAGAAACCTCTGAACGAGGGTTTAGCCTGGTTATCGGCTTACTCACTCTGCCGTTTCTGTTTCCAATGCCGCCTGGATTTACCGTAGTTTTAGGTAGCGGTAGCTTACTTTTAGCGCTACAGATGGCTTTTGGATGGCGTTCTCCTTGGCTACCGAAACGGATTCGTCAGTTCAAATTTCCTCGCTGGTTTATTCTGCAACTGTTGAAAAACCTGCAACGAGTCACAGGTGTGCTAGAAAAATTGACTCGTCCCCGTTTTCGTAGGGTGGCAGAGAATCCCCAAGCGTGGCGATTGAATGGAGTGTGTATTGCTTGGCTGACGGTGTTGTTGATGTCACCCATCCCGTTGACTAATCCGATTCCCGCAGTTGGCATTTTGTTGTTTGTCGTTGCCACTTTGGAAGCTGATGGTTTTTTGATGTGCGTCAGCTATGGGTTAACTGGGGCGATTACTTTGTTCTTTGTATTCATTGCAGGCACGTTTTGGCAAGCGTTTAGTCTGTTTATGCAACAATTTTTTCAGCAGTAGAAAATCCAAATAAATAAATATTGCTTTGTTAAAATGTATTAAGCAATGCTGGCAACAATCGGCTTTAAATGCGCTTATTCATGCAGAATCCTCCCTACACTCCGCCTTGGCTGCTAAGAAATGGTCTATCGATGACTCTCTACACTGCTTTGCAGGCAGGTAAGGAATGGGAAAAGACTACTGTAGACCCGGAACCACCTTATCGAGAAACAGTTTTTACAGGTGCGGGTAACGTGCCAATTTTTGGCTGGGTGGCGATTCCAGAAAAGGCGCACAGTACAATTGTTGGCACTTATGGCATTACGGGCAGTTTGGATAACCAGTGGTTTCTAAGACTGCTGGGACGCAAAGCATTTGCCCAAGGTTATGCAGTGGTACTTTTTGACTGGAGGGCGCACGGCAAAACAGCAGAGTTGTCTCCTACCTTGACTTCTGATGGTTTGTACGAGGGGGAAGATTTTGTCCGTATTGCGGCGACGGCGAAGGGAATGGGTTGTCCGGCACCGTTTTGGTTTACGGGATATTCTTTAGGGGGACAACTGGCACTGTGGGCGGTAAAAGCTGCACAGGAGTTAACTAAGGAAGGTCAGGATTTAGGGTTGCAGGAAGAGGAAATTGGGGGCGCGGCAGTTATTTGTCCGAGTTTGGATTCTAACCGTTCGCTGTCTTATTTAGTGAAAGATCCCTTGGGCAGATATTTAGAACAAGCGATCGCACGAGAATTGAAAAAACTGGCGATTCGGATGTATGATGCTCATCCTGGGGCAATAGACCCCGCAGCAATAGAACGGGCTAATAGTATTTGGGGTTTTGATAACGAACTGGTAATCGGACGCTTGGGCTTTCCCTCGGTGGAGGCCTATTATGACGCTAGCAGTGCATTACACATATTGCCTCACCTACAAAAACCAACTTTGATTTTATATGCTGCCGATGATCCAATGTTCGATCCGTCAATTGTGGCAGATTTGAAGAAGGAAAGCGATCGCAATCCTAACATCCACTTAGTGCTAACTCAATACGGTGGTCATGTCGGCTATATCAGCAGTCGAGAATGTCAGCATCAAGCAAAAGATCCTGATCCTTGGTGGGCGTGGAATCGAATTTTAGAGTTTTTTAAGCTACGGTAAGGTACCAAACCGGGTAGCAAAGTTTGAATTTCGTGTTGGAGACAAAGCACGCGCCTTGAGAATTGCCGCGGTCAAAAAGGCATAGGATAGCACTCCTACGACTGCTAACAGTAAACCGCTGACAGATCCTGTGGCGTTCCAGAGGGCATGGAGTCCAGATGCGGTGAAATAGCCTACTACTAGAATTGTCCAACGCTTACTAGGTTTGAGCGCACTTAATCCAATGAAATACCCAAAATAGCCACTATAAGCCATGTGTCCTGCCACTGAGCCTAAAATACGGGGAATTAGAAGTTGCAATCCTACCAATTCTCCCGCCCCTTCCCCAGCTTGCAGCGTGATGTTTTGAATAATATTGGGAACGTACTGTCCCAGGGTTTCCAACAGGGTGAAGCCGACTGCGGAAGCCGTTCCTAGCAGAATACCATCCAGGGGTTCCCAAACTCCGATGCGATCGCGCCACTTCTTAGAAGGAAGCCTGCGTCCAATTAAATACAATGCCAGGACTGGCAACGCCTTCAGCAATTCTTCCATCAACCCAGCGCCGAAAAACATTCGCACAAGTAAACTGGGAAATTCCCTAAAGCTTACCTGTTCGGCACCCCTAAGTATTGTATCCACGTCCCCAGGCAGGATAACGCGAAAAACATAGATAAATCCTAGTAACAGCGGACTGACGAGAATTAAGGCGGTAGTTGAAGCTGAAAACAGTAGCACCCACCACGGCTTATGTTTGCCGCAAAGTTGGTAGACAAAATAATAAGCCGCCCCAGCCAGATAAGATGCCAGCACCAGATTAAATACTATTGGTGTCCCTACGGCGGCGAACAGCAAGATTACAAATGCGACTGTGAGAATGCCTGGTACCAAGTAAGCTTTTTTAGTTAAATCTCTTCCTGTGGAAAGGATGGGAAATAACTGGGTAAAAGTTACCCCCTCTGGCTGAGGTGGCGGTGGCGTTACTGACGCAATTACTGCCTTGGTCTGAAGTTGCGGCGGCGGCGTTACTGGTGGCGAGGACAGTTGAGTTTTGACGGAGGCAACTTGGTACTCAAACATGAATTCGGCACCGTTTTGCCCTAACATAATGCGATCGCCTGACAGCAATTTTTGCCATCCCTGCAACCGTCTCCCATTTACATAGGTGCCATTGGCACTATTCATGTCGCATATTTCCCACCCTACTGATGCGCCTCCCGACTGCGAGAGAGGACGAATAGTGGCGTGCCGACGGGATACAATACCGTGCTGGCTGGAATCTAAGACAATTTGACAACTTGGTTCGCGCCCTATCGTTACTTCCCGATTTCCAGGTAGCGCGT
Organism: Trichocoleus sp. FACHB-40; assembly: GCF_014695915.1. GTDB lineage: Bacteria > Cyanobacteriota > Cyanobacteriia > Cyanobacteriales > FACHB-T130 > Funiculus > Funiculus sociatus. The sequence goes on along the minus strand of NZ_JACJPF010000043.1, from coordinate 18,864 downwards.
AAGGCGGCAAAGGCGTAGTAGTGGCACCGCTGGACAGTAGCCGGAGAAACCCATTTGCGTAACTCTGACCAGTCATTTTTTAGAGATTGGGAGAAAGCGTTAGCGATTAGCTTAGCAATTACCGCTGATTATCGAGTAGGGTTGTGGCAAAAATTACAGGGCGACTATTGCGGCTAACGATAAAAAGGTGTGGAGACGCTGGATACAACATCTCCACACCTTTTCATGAGTTTTGGTTTGCATCTCGCACGGCGGCATAGAATAGAAATCCCACTAAGGGAATGCTGGCTGCCAGAATAATTCCCGTAGTCAGACTACCCAGCCGGGGGTCTCCAGAAGCAAGTTCAAAGACGGAACCAACAGCTGCTATCCCTGCTACGCACGAACCAAGCAAAAATACACCACTTTTCGGAGTCATCATGACGGAATACTACCATCCCTTGGGTGCGGGATTGACAGCTTGAGCCGAGAAGCCGTGCTTTTTCAACTCTTCATTCAACACCAAAGCATTCTCTACGCGGTCAACAAACAGCACCCCATTGAGGTGATCCATCTCGTGCTGAATGGCGCGGGAAAGCAGTCCAGTTGCCTTCATACTACGCGGACGGCCCTGTTCGTCTTTGTAAGTGACTTCAACCATTTCCGGGCGCTTCACGTCGATATAAACACCAGGAATAGAAAGACAGCCTTCTTGAAACATACACAAGTCGCGCCCGAATTTCTTGATAGTTGGGTTAATCAACACTAAAGGCTGATTAGCGGCGTTATCCGGTTCGGTGTCAATGACAATCAGCTGTTTATGCACTGCCACTTGAGGGGCTGCCAAACCGATGCCATCTGCGCTGTACATGGTTTGTAGCATTTCTCGCACGAGTTGCCGAATTTCGTTGTCTACCTTGGCAATACGTTTGGCAGGGTGACGCAGGACGCGATCGCCCATATAGTGAATCTCTAAAGGCGGTTTTTCTAACTTTTTCTTTTCGACGGCAACTTCACTCGTCATGGTCATAGTATTGTGACTCGCAAGACAGCTAAATTTTAATTGCGATTTTCTTATATCTTAACAGTTCTCAGTTGTTAGCTCCCTTCCTACGTAACTCCCTTACTCTCGTCACCAACATCTAATTTCATCAACAACGCGCCGAACGCGGTAGCATAAATTTTTCCCCCTCTGCTGCAAATTTACCCCTCACCATCAGCACCGTCTCATCAAATAGGTGGAGAAATGCCCTCATATCTCCCGCATCCAAAAGTTCAGGACTAAAGTATATCGTCACCTCTTCAATGGTTTGGGGTATTCTGTCAATAATTTCTTTCAACGGGCATATCTGCGTTGCGACTATATCAAAAAGGTGAAGTTGGGTATCTTTTATCTCCATGCAAGCGATTAAATCCAAATCTTCTGCATAGTATAAAGGGCGACTTCCTTCGTTGAAGCAAAATACGGCTTTTTCTTTCACAACTCCCACAATATTAGAAACAGGTGTCCGCGTTTCTAACAGTCGGTGTAGCAATTTTAAATCTTTGGCATCATCAAAATTCAGTATTCTAAAACCATCCCTGCTATTCTGGGAATCCCATCTGATTTTAAACACATATTCTTCTAGTTTGAGAAAGCCAAAAGGTGTATAAAATTCCGCATTCGGCGTTGTCAATACCAGCGTTTCATAGCGTTTATCGCAATATTCCAGCACCTCCTCCATCACTTCGCGGTAGTAGCCGCGCCTGCGAAATTCCGTCCGCGTACATACTCCATGTACTCCCCCCACCGTCACCGCTTGTCCCATAATTTGCATAGGAATTTCTAACACTCCTACATGGGTAACAGCTATGTCGTCATGAAAACGAATAAACGGAGTTGAAGCATCTTCCCAGGATGCGCCTAATTTTCTGCCGCATTCTATTAATTCCCCCAATCCAGAAAACACGCCTTCAACCAAGTCAAACAACTTATTACTTAAATTGGAGTCAGCCGAGAATGACCGTTTAAAGCGATACTGATTCATAACTTCACCATAATTATTGCCACCGCTTCAGATACCGGACTTCTTAAAGAAGTCCGGTATCTCGCCTTCACGAATCATTTAGGAATGCATACATACTACAAATACTACAACATATTAGAGTCAATGGGGAGCGGTTCGGGAGAGTAGAATCTAATGCAACTGTAAAATCTACTCTTCAAAGAATCGAACGACCGTGCTATAAACTCTCTGATGATGGCTGTGGTTGAGGAGGAAATTTGTGTTTAAATTCCTAAGTAAACTAGATTACCTACTGCGCGAAACCTTGCGGGGCTTGCGGCGTGGCGGTTGGATGAACTGGGCGGCGGTTAGTACAGTCACCGTGTTGCTATTTCTATTTGGCATGAGTCTCCAAGCATCCTGGCAAATGGAACGCCTGCTGACTCAATTTGGCAGCCAACTGGAAGTATCTGTATATTTAGATCCTGGGGCGCGAGTGGAAATGGTCGCCCCGGCTGTGGAAAAAATCCCAGAAGTGGTTGAGATAAAAACGATTTCTAAAGAGCAAGCTTGGAAATCTCTGGTTAAAGAACTCTTAATTTCCGATATCGACGGTGCTACCCAGCAGCTACAGGGAAATCCTCTCGTAGATGAGCTAAAAGTCAAGGTTCGTAACTCTGAGATAGTGCCAGTTTTAGCCCAAAAGCTGGTAAAAATCCCAGGGGTGGATGGCGTACAGTATATGGATGAAGCTTTGCAACGATTAGGTCAGTTGAATAAAGGTCTGAGCTACGTTAGCCTTACTATCACCATCCTACTTACTTTGACGGCAGTTGCAGTAATTACAACAACAATTCGCCTAATTGTGATGGCACGACGGCGGGAAATTGAGATAATGCAGCTGGTGGGAGCAACTACGGTATGGATTTACCTGCCGTTTATTTTACAGGGAATTACCTTTGGTTTGGTTGGGGCTGCGATCGCTTGGCTTCTCATCAGCACCGTTGGACGTACTTTGAATAACTTGCTTACTTCTCAACCGAATTTTATCCAATTTCTCGTCAACGGTTTGCAACTTAGTCCAATACAAATTTTTATGTTACCTGTGATTCTCCTGTGTCTCGGCGGTTCGGTAGGCTTAATCGGAAGTTTGTTTGCTGTCCGCCGCTTTGCTGTACGATAATCAATCCAAATTCTCAAATTAAATTATGCGATCGCAATGGGAATCTCTACTACAAAATTTAGGGGAATGGCAAGGCTCATTCACCCGACTTTCGCCCCAAGGAGAGCTACTGGAAGACACGCCTACAGTTGTCTCTCTAGAAGGTTTAAACAATAACCAAACCATTCGCCAAATTATCCGCCGCTTGCCACCCGGTCAACAGGCAGAAGAGAAAGTTTTAGAATATAGTTCTCTAGGAAAAAGCGTTTTATTTTTTCAGAATGGGGCATTTTCTCAAGGCTCGATTCAACAAGCTCCTTTCTCGGAATTTGGAGCAGAATTAGGCTTGATTGATGGCACCAGAAGGATGCGTTTGGTGCAGCTATTTAACCGTGAAGGGAAGTTAGATAGAATTACCTTAATTAGGGAAAAATTAGCCGCGACAGACTCTCCAGAACGCCCATCCTTAACTGTTAATGATTTGGTGGGAGAATGGCAGGGAGAAGCGGTAACAATTTATCCAGACAATCAAAATTCTGATACTTATTCTAGCACGCTGAAGGTAGAGCAAAAAGAAAGCGATCGCTTATTTCAGCAATTGACTTTTGGCGACAGAACCATTACTTCTACCGCTAAAATTAACGGTTCCATTCTTCACTTTGACCAAAATACCCAGCCAATTCAAGTATTATTATTACCAGATGGTGCCTCTTCCAACTGTCCCCTACAAGTGAAAGTTGGTCAAGCCTTTTTTCTAGAAGCAGGATGGTTATTGCAACGAGATTTGCGCCTGCGAATGATTCGCAGTTATAACAATAAAGGAGAATGGGTTAGCCTCACCTTAGTTACAGAACGTAAAAGGTGACATGATAAGTTTAAAAACTCACCTTTCCATCACTTGAAACCGTCTGTTCAAACACTAAACCGCCAGCTTCTACCCGCATTTTACCTTGTTTCCAGCCTAGAGAAATAAGGTTATTCTCTTCAGTTACTTTGTATAAATCATAATTTTTAAACCAGTCATACTTGACACCATTGCGAACAATAGTTGGCAACTCATTTTGATAATTATGAGTTATTTTAAGATTATTGCCATTAACTCCTTTTAGCTGTACTGTACCAGATGCTATCTGGCTCACGTTCAACTTACTTTTTTTCTTCACAGATTCTTTAAAACTAGCATAACTGGTTGTAGTTTTATCTCCCACTTCCAGCGTAAATCCAGCATATTGATTATCTTTGGGTGTTGCTTTCAGCATTACTTCATCGTGGTATAGTTCCTCAAGCTTTTTTCCTTTAATAGCAATTTTTGTGTAACTATTTAGGTTTATGGGATGAACAGCCAGCCAAGTCTTTTCAAACTTAAAGAACCAAATTCCATCTTCAATTTCTGATACGGCAGTTTTAGGAATCTGAAAATAAAAGGGTTGGTTTGAGGCTGGGCGTAGCCAAATCAAAAGATTGCGGTATTGTCCTATTTGATCGCCTTTCTTTTTTCCAGGCTTTAGCCTGTCGCTACCAGTATTGGCTACAAAATAATCCACCCCATGCTGAGAATTTTCAGCCATCAATTTGAAAGTTCCAACATCACCATCGCTAAACTCTGCAACAACACTACCCAGTTGATAAGTATTCCCGAAAAATGTTGTTTCCCAATAACCAGGTTTATCTTCACCTCCAGGTTTCCAATTTTCATAAACTGGCTTGGTACTAAGTAATTCAATCGGCTTTTTAAACTGTTTTCTGGCTAATGCCACAACTGCCAATGGAGGACGGTAACTGCTAGTAAATACGTGAATTGAATCGCGTTCAGGTTTAGGATTAGGTAGGGAATTATCCCCGAAATATAGCCATAGCAAACGTGCAGCAGATGAACCGTAAACTACATTACTATTACCATAATCTCGTTTAGATGGCCCCCCGAAACCGCCGTGGTAATACTTCAATGCCCCCGCAGCACAAAGCCAATCTAAAGCTGCTTTACCTAACATTTTTACTTCTGGATCTTTAGCAAAATCGTAAAGATTAAGATAGGCAGCTAAGGTATGACCGTGATAATTTTCCGAATCCCACTCGCCCATGCCAATATGATAAAGCGCCCAAACATACCGCTGAATTCTCTTTTTATATAGCTGTCGCACATCTTCATTTCCAGTTTCCTCCGCCATCAGATAAACGGATGTTTCTCGCATCGCTCTGAGATTATCTGTATTGCGTCCATCCACCCAGCTACCGCGCACCTCTGGCCCCCAACCGTCACCGCCACGGCCTTTCCCATAAATCGGGTGAGGACGACCATTGGGATCTTGCTGCGTCCACTTTTTTGCACCTAAAAACATTCGTTGTTTGTAGGCAGGATCTAGGAATTTACCGAAGAAGAAGTATTTGCGAATTTGTCCTTTGAGAGTGAAAGAATAGTAATAGTCAATCCCTTCGGTGTGGGCGTTATCTTTGGCTTGGTTATCTTCATTTTCAAGAAATGCGATTGCTTTCTCCCGATTTCCATCCAAAAGGTCAAACATGGCATTAGGATAAGACGCTTTTTCATTCTCTCCATAGGTGTTGCCATATTTTTTGCCTGCGTAATACTTAATAACTTCTTTAGCTCGTTGCTGAAATTCTTTTTCGAGTTCAGGTGTCCACTGGTTTTTAAATGCCTTTGCAGGGGGCGGCTCCGCCTGAAGTAAGCTTAAAGTATCTGGACTAGGTGTATTGGCACTGGATACGGGAATAGTGCGATCGCGACAAGCCAATACCAATAGAGCCAGTACGGATGCTGCCGCTGCGTAGCAAAAAATTGTGAACCGTTTCATCAGCAACAAAGACTATTTAGCTGTAATGATTTTGGCATAATTTATCTTTGTGTTGCTGAATATACTCTTATTTTTGATAAGATTTAGCAGTCATAAACGCCCACTGCATTACTGCTGGACGAAACTCGCTAACAGTAATTTGACGGTCTTCTTCATTGAGGAAGCTAATAGCTGCATATGCTTCCGGCTCGCGCTTTGTACTACTTACTAACGTGATATCATGAGTTTCTTTAAAGCGGGACATAATAGTTTCTGAAATGGTTGGGTTTAAAAAGTCGTGTAATTCAACTAACACGTCGCTGTATCTAAGATTAGGTGCCAGATCCGGTTGTAGTAAATCAACTTCACCGCCTTCACAATCCATAAATACTAGCGATTTTTTATCTATTGTCTCATTCAATGCTTTTATATCCATTCTCCAGCAAAAAATATACGGTCAAAAACACCATTAGCTCGTGCCATTTCCTTAGACATTCGCCGAGCAATGGGGTTAATCTCGAAAGCATAAATCTTGGCGGTAGGTATCTTTAAAGCAAATCCAATTGCATAGTAACCTTCGCCACTACCAACATTGATAATATTGTCGTAGTTTGTTTGAATTACAGAGCCTAAAATTTCATGCAATTCTTCTTCGTAACAACCTATAAGCGTTGGTACTAATGCTGCGCCTCCCTTGCGTCCTACATGAACCATGCCAGCAAAAGGGCCACTTTGAACAACCAAACCGTATTTTTGAATGATTAGATTGTTAATGCGTTGGATGTTTTCAGGAAGTTTAAGCTTTTGGTACCCGTGATAAGTGTTGTAGACTTCCGGTAAAGTTCGCCGCACCAACAAACTGATATAGTTGAGAATTTTCATATAATTTAATTTTAAATTAAGCAATTTGGGTATTCGCTTAATATAGCTCCAATTCGGGAAATGCGATCGCATGCTGGGGAAAATGTGCGCGATCGCACGCTTGGGGGAGATACACCAAGGTAGCGCCATCGCTTAATTGAAGCTAAAACGAGTTAATATTTAATGGCAATTACTCGAATTCGTCTGTAATCTGCAAACCAAGTGCCATTTTTATACAGTGTTGGACGCAACTGCTTTTCAATATCAGCAATAATGCTCATTTGTTGGTCAGCAGGAAATGCAGTCAAAATGTTATTTGCAAACATTTTTATCCAATTTTGCATCCCTTGTTCTCCATCATCTAATGGTGTTGGACGGTCAAACAGGGTGGCGAAAGTTAACTCTAAACTATGTTCTTCTAGTAAAGCACCATATTCCCCAATACTGGGAAAATACCAAGGATTGAGAGCTTCCTCGACAGGATAACCAGCAGCTTGAAGGGCATTATAGAGGGCTGTAACGATTGCTTTAACATTTCCCTTCCCACCAAATTCAGCGACAAAACGCCCTTTTGGTTTTAACGCTTGATAAATACCAGACACAACTTTTTCAGGCTCTTTTATCCAATGAAGTGCCGCATTTGAAAATACAGCATCAAACTGTTCGGTAAATTGTAGATTAGTTGCATCTATTACCTCAAACTGTAAACTAGGATAGTTTTTTTGTGCCTGCTCAATCATCGTGGCTGCACTATCAATGCCAACTACTTTAGCGCCAAAAGTTGTAATTTTTTCGGATAAATGACCTGTTCCACAGCCGATATCGAGAATACATTCCCCATATTTGGGAGACAGTATTTCTACCACATCTGATCCTAACTGCGAGACAAAAGAATGTTTACGATCGTAGAGTTCTGCATTCCACTGGTTCTGAAATGTAGTTTGTGAATCTTGCCTACTCATATTGAGACTAGCTGCTGTGCTTATATAGAAATAAATACTCTACCATGCTCTATTCAACTTGCGATCGCACTCTCGCAAATGTGGATGCGATCGCACTCTCGCAAATGTGGATATGATCGCATTTTGGGAAAGATAAATGCGATCGCTATTTTGGCAGATGCGATCGCACTCTGTGTATATTGGAATCAGGACGCGAGAGTTACAGAAGAAAGTCTATGTCTACTTATAACGAGGTACGCCATCAGGTAGAAAACCTCAGTGCTGAAGAACAACTACGGCTGTTAGAAGAATTGGCAGCACTAATTCATCAGCGAGCAATATCAGAGCATCAGACTAGCAGCCAAAAATCGCCAGGGAAAAACTTTGACCGATGGTTTGGATTTTTACCTGAGCGCATTGATTCTCTAGAATTCCAGTTGCAACTCAGATCAGAATGGGATGAGTAGTAAATATCTACTGGATACTAACATTATCATTGGCTTCTTTAAAGGCGAGTTAGCTGTAAAATATATCTTTGACGAAATTGAAAGGAGCGATGCTACAGGATTTTACTGTCCCATTACTTGGGTAGAGTTACTCTGTTACCCTACATTGAGCGACACTGAAGCGTTAGAAATGCGAGAATTTTTGCGGAGTCTCAGATGTGTATCGCTAACTGAATCAGTTTTAGATGGTGCTGCTCAAATCCGTCGTCATTATCGTACTAAATTAGGAGATGCTTTAATAGCAGCTTGCGCCTTGGTTGAGGGTTGTACGTTAGTAACTCGCAATGTTAAAGATTTTCAGCGCATCAATGGATTGATTGTGTTGAATCCATTTGATAGTTAGCGAGCGCTATGTTAGTAGAAGCGATCGCATTTTGGAAAAGAGGATGCGATCGCAGGCTTGGCAAGATGGATGCGATCGCGCTTTGGGAAAGATAAATGCGATCGCTTAAGAGTCTTCTTTATATTCTGATTATTGCTTTGAACTCTTCTAAACTTGGGGTAGGTTTTATTCGGTGAATCATGCGGTGACAGTTAGAGCATAAAACAGTGAAATCTTTTGATGGATCTAGCTGAACTTTAGTTTTTTCTAAACTTGAAATTGGAACAATATGATGAGCCTCTATATAGTTTCTTCCAATTTCTCCGTAGTGAGTTTCAAAATCGAATCTGCAAGCCTTGCATATATATCCATGTATTTCTTTTGCTCTCTTACACAGAGCTTGATTTCTCTCTACTCTTCGATGAATCCTATACTTTGTTAAGTCTTCCAGCCAAACTTCTTCAGAATAGGGATCACTTCCCGGAGCCTCAAAAGGTTGATTTTCAACTAATTCTTCATATATATTAATAAATTTCAATAAATCTTCAAGCATTTTTTGAGATGATGGTAACGCATCTCTGGAATAATAAGTAGCTATAATATTACCTGCTTCATAAGCTTGTCCTAATCGTCTAGCAGTGGTTTCTTTAGGAATTGCCTCAAGCTTAAGATCAATTTTCTCATAAATATTTATATCAATTTTTGTCAAGATCATCCTTCTAAATATCTTGGCTTGATTTCGCAAAACTTCTCTTGAACGTCCGAGTCCGTAAATCTCTTTCTGAGATGCTGTACCTTGAATAAGCGATAGGTAGACACCAGAAAAATCAGCACGAAAAAGGTAGACAACGAAAAATCCAAACCTTACACTTTCTGTGACGAGCTTGTTGAAAATAGCAATCCAAGGAATATTTGCCCATGAACCATTTCCGGGGGATGCTTCGATGCTATAAATATCTGGAAGCTTTAGATAAGTATCTAACGAAACTGGTACATCATTTCTTAGATAACTAGCAAACAAATGTTTTTTAAAATTTTCTTTACTAACGATTGGGTAGTTCGATAAAACTCTCTCAATTATGTTTTCTAGCATTCGCACTAATTCCTCAGCTAGATTTCATTTATGCTAGTTGTTACCAGATTGGTTCAAGATTTAAGACAAATCCGGGGAGAACCTTTTCTCCTGAGAACGTAGTAGGAGATTGCAGCACTTCAACTTCTTGACCTTGGCGATAAATTTCTACTTGCTTGGATTTGCGGTTAATTAACAAACCCAAAATAGTGCCATTGTTTCGGTATTCTTTAATTTTCTCTTGAGCTACTTTCAAAGTATCACTCGGTGAAAGTAACTCAATGACAAAATCAGGACAAAAGGGGATAAATTTCTCTTTTTGCTCAGATGTTAACGTCTCCCAACGTTCCAATTTCAGCCAAGCTGCATCAGGGGAACGATCTGCACCATTAGGGAGTTTAAAACCTGTGGAAGAATCGAAGGCAATACCTAAATTATTCGTATTTGCCCAATTAAATAATTGCTGCGTCAGTCTACCATTTCGATTTCCTGTTTCTCCCCCAGCAGGTGACATAATGATTAATTCCCCTGTAGCCGTGCGTTCAAACCTTAGATTTTCATTTACCTGACAAAGCTGAAAAAATTGCTCATCTGTCAGCTTAATAATGGGGTTAAAGTTGACGGTTAGGGCAGTCATACCAATGCTGGGGTTTATATTTTGGATTATTTAACTCATGTAGAGACGAGATTAATCTCGTCTCTACATGAGTTTCAGTTACCGACTATTCTATTCCTTCAATCCGGTCTTCGACCTCCTGATACAATTCGCGTAGCATTTGCAAGTTGCTTTCGCTGGTTTCCCAGTAACCGCGACCATTTACTTCGAGTAAGGTGGCGACAACTTTTCGGAAAGAGTGAGGATTGAGGTTCATCAACCGCTTCCGCATCTCTTCATCTTGGATAAACGTGGTATTTGTATCCTCGTAAATCCAGTTATCGACAGCGCCAGCTGTTGCAGACCAACCCATCGTATTTACCAAGCGCTTTGAGAGTTCGCGGACACCCTCGTAACCGTGACTTAGCATCCCTTCGTACCACTTGGGATTTAGTAGTTTGGTACGGGCATCTAAGCGAACGGTTTCCGATAGCGTGCGGACTTGGGCGTTGGCGGTGGTGGTGTCAGCAATGTAGGATGCTGGCGTTTTGCCATCGCCGCGCAGACTGGCGACAACCTTAGTGGGGTCAGAGTCGAAGTAGTGGGAAACATCCGTGAGACTAATCTCGGAAGAGTCGAGGTTTTGGAACGTCACTTCAGCGGTTTTCAGGGCCGTTTCAAAAATCTGACGCGACTGTTCCATTGTGCCTGGGCTATCGGAGGTGAAGGCGAAGGATTTGCGGCTGAGGTACATATCTTGTAACTCAGATTCGCTTTCCCAAGTGCTGTTTTCTACTGCCAGGTTGATATTAGAAGAATAAGAACCGGAGGCATTAGAAAAAACGCGAGTCGCCGCTTGGCGCAGGTTGATGCCCATTTCCTCCGCCTGTAGTAAGGCGTGTTTGCGGACAAAGTTCATCGATAGCGGTTCGTCGGCTTCTGCTGCCATCTTCACTGCTTGGTCGAGTAAATTCATCTGGTTGATGAACAAGTCGCGGAAGACACCAGAACAGTTGATTACCACATCAACGCGGGGACGACCGAGTTCAGCCAGGGGAATCAGTTCCAGTTTATTGACTCGTCCTAAAGCATCTGGCACGGGTTTAACGCCGACCATCCACATAATTTGGGCGAGGGATTCCCCGTAGGTTTTGATGTTGTCCGTTCCCCAGAGGACGCAGGCAATGGTTTCGGGATAGGCACCCGTTTCCGCGCGTTGCCGTTCTAGAAGTCGGTCTACAACGACTTTGGCGGATTTGACTGCGGCTGCGGTGGGGATAGATTGGGGGTCGAGGGCGTGGATGTTTTTGCCAGTAGGCAGGACATCCGGGTTGCGGATGGGATCGCCACCTGGCCCCGGAAGGATGTATTCCCCTTCTAAGCCTTTGAGTAATGCACCCAGTTCGTTGTCGGCACAAACTTGCTGGAGGCAGAATTCCAGATATTCAAACAAAGGCTTGATTTGTGCTTCGTCAATTTTGGGATATCCTGCTGCGTGCAATGTTTCAATCCAAGGCTGCTTTCTGCCCATGTTGAAGAAATTCAGCTTGGAAACGAGGGAAACGCGACCATCAGCGTCGGTTTGTTCTTTGACGAGGGCGGAAACTGCGGCACGGGTGGCTAGGGTGATATCCTGCAATAACTGGACATCTTCTAAGACACCTTGATCGTTGTTTTTGTAGATGTCGTCAATGTTGCGTCCGATGCTGTTGGCGATGATGCGGGGAAGACTCAAGATTTCTTCTTCGGCACGGTCGAGAGAGGCGATGTTGACCAGGGTAGCGATCGCTTCCTCTGCACTCGGCGGTTTCCCAACGACGTGCAAGCCACAGGGCAACAGCCGCGATTCAATCTCCATCAGCCTACGATACACCAAACCAATTAAGGTATCCCGTTCCTCGGCGGTCATGTCGTTAGCATCTTTCTCTGGCAAGGAGATATCCTTATCCAGATTCACCAAACGGCACTTGTCTACGATGGTGTTGACAATTTGCACGCCTCGCCCTGTATCTTTGAGAGTTTGGTAGGAGGCGATTAACTCGCTTAATTCCTTCAAACCCTTGTACAATCCCGCATTTTCTGCTGGTGGTGTCAGATAACTAATCGTTTCGGCATAGCTGCGACGCTTGGCAATTGTGGCCTCGCTGGGATTATTCGCCGCATAGTAGTAAAGATTGGGAATAGAACCAATCAGGTTATCTGGGTAACAGTCGCCAGACATTCCCATCTGCTTACCGGGCATGAATTCCAACGATCCGTGCGTGCCGAAGTGCAGCACTGCGTCAGCTTCCCAAATACGTTCCAGATAGGTGTAGTAGGCAGCAAAACCGTGATGGGGGCTGGCAGAACGGGAGAACAGCAACCGCATCGGATCGCCTTCATAGCCAAAAGTAGGCTGAACGCCGATAAAGACATTGCCGAAGTGTTTGCCGTAAATTAGCAAATTCTGCCCGTCGCTATTGAGATGTCCGGGAGGTGCCCCCCAGTTCTCTTCTAGGCGTTGCGAGTAGGGTGTGAGTTCTTCATACTCCGGTACTGACATCCGATAGGCAATGTTAAGCTCAGGACTGGCGTACTGTGCTTGAGCATCGTGGATAACTTCTTGCATCAACGCCATTGCTGAATCTGGCAATTCTGGCAAGTCGTAGCCGTTCTGCTTGAGGGCTTTCATCACCTCGTAAATTGAACCAAATACATCTAGGTAAGCAGCAGTACCGACGTTGCCTTTATCCGGTGGGAAGCTGAAAACGGTGATAGCAATTTTCTTACCAAGTTTTGGCTTGCGGCGCAGGTTAGCCCATTTTAAAGCGCGTTGAGCGATCGCTTCAATTCGGTCTTGGAGTGCGATCGCTTTCCCAGTCGCTCCATCCCTTCCCGATAATATAATCGGTTCAATCGCTCCATCCAGTTCCGGAATCGCAATCTGCAACGCTACTTGAATTGGATGCAGTCCTAAGTCGCTATCTTCCCATTCTTCCGTAGTTTGGAAGACTAAGGGCAAAGCCACCATGTAGGGACGATTCAATTTTTTTAGCGCATCAATGGCTTTTGGGTGATCTTGTCTAGCGGGGCCACCCACGAGAGCAAACCCGGTAAGAGATATCACCGTATCTACTATTGCCTGGGGTGTCTTGGCAGATGGATCGTAGAAATAAGCCTCAATTGGCTTGGCAAAATCTAAACCTCCAGCAAAAACGGGAATTACCCGTGCGCCCATCGCTTCTAGTTCCTGCACCATTGCCACATAATGGGCATCATCGCCTGTGACCAGGTGGGTGCGTTGCAGCACTAAGCCAACACAGGGTGCCAAAGGATCTTTGATATCGTTGGATATATCCCTGCGGCTGCTGTGCCAGTTAAGATACTCCTTGACATCCTCAAACATTTGTGGTGCCAGAGGATGCCAGATGCCCATGTCAGGATAGGTTACTGGTTCCTGAAACTTCAGCTTTTGCTCACCTTTGTAAACGTATTTATCCGCCAGCATCAGCAGGAAGTTCTCCAGGTTTTCCTGAGAACCGCCTAGCCAATATTGGAAGCTAAGCATGAAGTTTCTGGCATCCTGCGCTTTGTCCATTGGCAGGTATTTCAGGACTTTGGGCAGAGTTTGCAGTAGCTTCAGCATCCCATCTTGGAAGCCGCTGCCGGATTTTTCCTTGCGCTTTCGCATGAATTGCGCGATCGCACTCTTCGATTGTCCCAGCTGCGCCATCGAGAAGCTGCCCATCTTGTTCAGGCGCATCACTTGCGGCATTGAGGGAAATACTACGGCAACATCAAGGTTGTCTCGGTGGGGTTCCACCGCCGCTACAACTTTATCGGCTAAGTCTTCTATAAAGATTAACGAAGCGATAAAGATATTCGCCGCAGCGACATCTTGCTTAAAACCCTCGTAGTTCTCAGGATCTCGCAGTTCTTCCAGCAGATATCCGCTGATTTCAACCGCTAAGTCGGGGTGGTTCTTGTTAATTGAGCGAACCGCTCCTGAGATGGCACTCTGGTACTGTGGCTCTAGCACGACATAGACCACCTTGAGTAGCGATCGCCCCCTCAGGTTGTCCGGGGAAATGTGGCGAATGGTGGACTTGACGTGAGTGAACATTCGCTTAGGCTCCAATGATACAGTGTTCTCTTCTTCAGGAATGCTCGATCTTTTAGCTCTAGGGCAGGATAGGCAATACTCCCCTCCCAGTCGCAAAATCGTTAATTGCTAAAAGTAGGCACATCAGCATTTTTAGCAGAAGATGCTTACACTGTGGGACTTTTGGCTCTCTATTGACACAATTTGATAAAAAAAAAGCCAACTTTATTTACATTAGTTTATATAAATGCGAGTATTTGCTCCATCATGGTAAAATAAATCTACATATATCTAAAATCATTCCTGCTTTCTCCGGGCAAAGTCACTCTTATTGGGTGTTTTTACCCTGGAAAGAATAGGTTTATAAATATGAAGCTGAAAAATTTAAAATTAATATAAATAGCCCTTAAGCATTTTGATAGTTTAATGTTTTGCTTAGGATGTAAATATAAATATAAAAAACAGCTATTGTATCGGATTTATAGATATTTGATGTTCTTAGTTTATTAAGCTCAAAAAAGCAATAATTATAGTTTAAAATTGAAAATATAATTAAAGGGTTGGCTTTGATATTTAACTCATCAGCAGGAAAGCAATCGGTGCAACCCGTTGATATTTTGATTCTCTCAAATGGGCCTGGGGAGTTGGCAACCTGGGTGCGTCCAGTTGTGCGACGTTTAAGAGAACAGTTGGGAGACGACCGAGAAAAGGTGCGGATTTCTGTTGTGTTGTCGCCTTGTACTCATGCTACCGGAAAAGAACCAGCGATCGCACTCTCATATCCAGAAGTAGACCGCGTACAGGGAGCAGATCATTTTTTAAAGTTTTTGCTTTGGGGAAAGACTGCCGAAAATTGGGAATGGCGAGATCGCGGTGTAGTAGTCTTTTTAGGAGGCGATCAATTTTTTGCCGTAGCGATTGGCAAACGCTTAAATTATCGTACCGTTGTCTATGCGGAATGGGAAGCACGTTGGCAGGGGTGGATTGACAAGTTTGGTGCGATGAAACCAGAGATTATCGCCAAAGTACCTCAAAAATATGCCGATAAATTTACCGTTGTTGGGGATTTAATGGCAGACGTATCTCAAGAAGGCAAAGAAGACTCTTATACTGCCTCATTTTTACTCAGTCCGGAACTTATCGGATTACTTCCGGGATCGAAAGCGGCTAAACTAGCTCAAGGTGTGCCTTTGTGTTTAGCGATCGCAGAAAACATCCACAAGCAACGTCCCCAAACTCAGTTTGTAATTCCTGTTGCTCCTACTTTAGATTTGTCAACTTTATCTAGATTTGCTGACAAACAGCAAAATCCAGTAATTGAACTGGTGAAAGGTTCTTCAGCGAAGCTTATCGTACCGGAACGGCCAGAGTTGCCGTATTTCAAGACAGAGGCTGGATTGAGGGTGCAATTGTGGACGCGATCGCCTGCTTACGAATTATTATCCCAATGTTCACTATGTTTTACCACCGTGGGAGCCAACACTGCTGAACTCGGTGCCTTAGCAGTACCAATGATCGTCTTACTGCCAACTCAACAACTTGATGCCATGCGAAGCTGGGATGGTTTGCCTGGGTTACTCGCCAACTTGCCAGTATTAGGTTCCAGTTTTGCCAAAGCGATCAACTGGATAATAATGAAACAAGTCATGAAACAAGGACGTTTATATGCTTGGCCTAATCTCTGGGCGAAATCGCAGGTAGTGCCAGAATTGGTCGGCAGACTGCAAGCAACAGAGGTGGCAGCACTCGCTTTAGATTATCTTAACCATCCGGAAAAATTACAACAAATGCGCGATCGCCTCAAAAGTCTTCGCGGTCAACCTGGGGCTGCGGAAAAACTAGCAACTTTAGTTTGTCAAGAGCTAGGAGTTATAGGTTAATAACGGCTCCCTATTTTAAGAAGATTTCCCATCTCTTCGACCTAGTTCATAAACCCCACAACTCATACAAGCTAGTATTCCCATACTAATTGCCCAGCTGCGTCCTAAACCAATTTCTACACCGTAATTGCAGGCAGCACCAACAATTAAAAAAGGTACAATGCTGAAAATGGAAGCATAAAAAGCGTTTTGTGATTCTCTACCCTTACGAGTTCTTTCAAATTCCTCATTAGAAGTGTATAGCGATCGCTCAGCAAAGTTAAACCAGCGATTCAGTTGTTCTGCAACCCATTCACTGGCTGGAGAGAAACCTAGATATAAAGCTAACGACCATAAAGAGGCACCAGCGATCGCAGTCGCATCGAGAGCGAATCTAAAAGGTAAAATTTCAGTCAGCATGAGTTTTAAAGCATTATATTTTTCACTTTTAGGAATTTTAACAAAATTAAAGAATCTCGCGAAATAGCTAATACCCCTCTACTGGGAGGCTTGACAGAGCTGCAATCTAGAGTAAAATACACCACGATCTTTGATTTTTTTTGGCAAAATACACCGTTGTGTGTAACTTATTTAAGCAGTCGAGGAGCGAATTAATGCAGCAAGCGCCAACGCCACCAAATCTCCAAAACCGCTTTCTGCGTCCCATATTTCTTCTACTTTTTCTAGGGCTGAGTTTAATCGGGTTAATGCCAGCAGTAGAACTTCAGGAGGAGAAAGTTGAGGCGAGGGAAATTAGAACAAATTCACTATTAACTCGCAGTAGTTGGCAAGGTGCATCTTTCCCCGTCGAAAATTTTAAAGGCTACACTTCTGGCTTTGGCTACCGCCGTTCTCCCACTGACGCTTCTGGCTGGGAATTTCATCGCGGTTTAGACATTGCTGGGCCAGAAGGCAGCTACATCCGCAATTGGTGGGCAGGTTACGTCGTGGAAGTCTCAGACCATACCGCCTGCGGCACCTTAATTAAGATCCAATCTGGGCAATGGCAGCACGTCTACTGTCACCTGAAAGGAAGTGTAGGAACTGCCAATGGCAACCGTTATGTAATTGATCGTGGCGGCGGCATCATAATTTGGCAAGGTCAACAGCTCCCCGCAGGGGCGCGGATTGGTCGTATAGGTATGACTGGGCGTACCACTGGCCCCCACCTGCATTGGGGCTTAAAGTACGCTAATAACTATGTAGATCCTGCCCAGGTTCTCCGAGCTATGTACTCTCAACAACCAGGCACCACTCAGCAATTTGCTCAGGGTTTCTCTCAGCCATCTACAGGACAGCCGTCTTGGGGTAGCTCTCAAGGGCGACGCACCATAGATTAGTTAAGCGGCTCTCACGTGGATGCGGTACTACAGTTTTGGCGTGTCCCTAACCCTATCCTCAGAGGAGAGGGAAAAGGAAAAATCTTTTCACGGGAGAGGCTTTAAAATTAGCCCCTTCCCTTGAAGGAAAGGGAAGGGGTTGGCTGTGTATTAGACTCAACTGCGAAAGAGAAATAGATTAAAAGAGAACTTTTTTTCTACACGCTCTCTTTTAAGGGAGTGGAGGGAAGCACTAGCTCTTTCTTAGGCTTTTGGATGTATTCATCAACAATCTGACGGAAGCGATCGCCTTCGATGGTTTCGTGGTCTAACAGCAGATCCACGAGCATATCTATCAAGGCACGGTTTTCCAGAATTATCCGGCAAGCTTCTTTGTAGCAATGGTCAACAATTGAACGGACGTGACCATCAATCCGAGCAGCAATCTCCTCCGAATACTCGCTGCGGTTCCCCCAATCTCGACCTAAAAATACTTCCCCATTCGGGCTTTCTAGTGCCACAGGCCCAAGCTCGGACATTCCAAACCGTGTCACCATCTGTCGCGCTCGTTCTGTCACCTTCTCCAGGTCGTTACCGGCTCCAGTAGTTACTTCATCGTTGCCAAAGATGATTTCCTCTGCTGCTCTCCCGCCTAAGGTAGCAGTAATGCTGGAGAGAATTTGAGATTTGGAATCCAAACCTATCTCCTCGGCAGGAGTAAACCAAGTTAGGCCCAAAGCTTGTCCGCGAGGCAGTATGGTGACTTTCTCTAAGGGGTTGTGGTGGGGACTCAGGGTGCCGACGATCGCGTGACCAACCTCATGATAAGCAATCAGGCGCTTCTTCCTGCCGTCTACCAAGGGGGTTCGTTCCATGCCAGCTACCACCCGGTCTATGGCATCGTTGATTTCTAACTCTGAAACGGCATCTTTCCGGCGACGAGCTGTTAGAATTGCGGCTTCGTTGAGCAGGTTGGCTAAGTCAGCACCTGTGAAACCAGGGGTACGACGAGCGATCGCTTCTAAGGATACTTCCGGAGCGATTTTTTTGTTACGCGCGTGTACATCCAAAATTTCCCGTCGTCCTTTCAGATCCGGGTAGTCTACTATTACTTGGCGGTCAAAGCGTCCCGGACGCAGTAATGCCGAATCTAGTACATCGGGACGGTTGGTGGCAGCAATAATAATAATCCCAGTGTTGCCTTCAAAGCCGTCCATTTCGGTCAGCAACTGGTTAAGGGTTTGTTCCCTCTCGTCGTTACCGCCGCCGATACCTGTGCCACGTTGCCGTCCTACAGCGTCAATTTCATCGATGAAGATCAGACAAGGAGCGTTTTCCTTGGCTTTTTTAAACAAGTCGCGGACGCGGGATGCACCAACGCCGACAAACA
>NZ_JACJPF010000042.1 GCF_014695915.1 Trichocoleus sp. FACHB-40 | reverse complement strand
TTTTTGTAGTTTCTCTACTTGCTCTTGATTGAGATAATTTTTCGCTGGCATCTTTCACTTGTTAGACTAAATTTACTTTCGGATTATACTTTATTTAAATGCTGAACAGCTTAGATGATCAAGAAACTTTTAGCATTTCTCGCAATTGTGATAGGGACACCTATTGTGCTATTTTTTCTCCTCTTCCTCACAACTGGTGGAATTCCGGTTCCCACCGAGCCTGATTGGCTATACGATTGGGAATTTCGTTCAGAGGTCAAAGCCGATCGCTTAATTGGCGGCGGATACACCTATATTTTTGACGGTCGAGATATATGGATTAGATTTCATGTAAAAGAAGAATTGCCGCCACCTAAATATCAGGGTTTTTACAAGGGTATAAGAGACGGTACAGCTTGCAACCGTCAAGAATTAGAAACAATTAGACAGTGGTTTTCTCAAGTTATCACCCAACAAAACAAACTGTTTGGGCTTATTTCTTTATTCAATCGTTCTGCTGAGGACATACAAAATTTAAATGAGGTAGAAAATTTAGAATGTTATTTTACCCAGCAACCAAAGCATAAGTTTGGTCAAATTCCACCTACAAGTATAGATGGTTATTGGGTGGTATTTAACAAAAGAACACAGTTTATTTATGTTAGATATTGGAGCTACACTTAGCTGCTAGGGCAGAATGCGGAAATATCGAGAGCGTCCCCTCTCTACAGTATTTTTGGGATTGAGATCGCTTTCAGACCGGAACGGGCAATCACCTCCGCGCTAGCTCCCACAAAAATGACCTACAACCGTTTGCCCGTAATACCGTTTCACTAAATGCCTGATGGGGAAATTGTGGGTGGCTTTTCGACTAAACCTAGATCAGAGGGTAGAGCAACATAAATGAAATGGTCTACCCATTGCTCGTTCTCATACAGAAAGCCGCGACGAATGCATTCCTTCTGCATACCCACACTTTGAGCCAATGCAATTGATGCTTGATTATCCAAATTAATGGCGGCTTCGATGCGATGATAGCCTAGCGTTTCAAACCCAGCAATTAGTGTGGCTCGAACTGCTTCCCTGCCGAAACCTTGCCTCCAGTGTTGGTTATGAATTTCGTATCCTAAAATTGCCCACTGATGTTCTTGGCGACGAATCGTTGAGAGATCGATGTTTCCAAGATGCTGATCGGTTTGACGAGAAAAAATACCAAATACAAAAACCCGATCGGTTAACGCCTGCTGTTGATGACGTTGACACAAATCTGCAAACCACTGGCGATCGCAGTGATCTAAGCTAACCAGCCCATCATCGTATTGATGTTGTTTTGGCAATCGCCCAGAAAAGCCAGCGTACCAAGTCTCATGATCACTTGGTTGCTGGGGACGAAGGATCAGCCGTTCAGTATTAATAGTCAATGCCCAGGAAATTCCACTCATTTTCTTTACAGAGGCAACTTACTTCCACACCACTACTGCAATGTCTTTCATAGTGTTGTAAGTGAGGTCTTTACTTGGGTTTACTTACAAACCGAGGTGAATTCATTAATCCAAGCTGTTCGCACCTCAGCAGATTGATTAGCCTGCCAAACTCTGCCGCTAATTGTATCCCAGCAGGTCAGCCAGCCTTTGCCGTAAACCCAGGTATCGATGCAGACAGCATAACCAATATGGCGAGGGATACCACTTGTTTGAACAGTATGCCCGCACACTAGCGTTTTACCAGAATAGTGCCGCTGGACGTACTCAAACGGTTCCCACAACAAGATGTGTTCAGGTTGCTGGGCAAGAGGGATCTCTGGATGAGCGTTGGCGTGTACAAATAAATGTGTGTCTGTCTCATACCAGTTTACACACACTTTCTTCAGGAATTCCCAATGGTTGTCAGGTACATCCGCTAGCTTACCCACCTTACCCGTGACTGAGTAAGAAGCGAGCGTTTTATCACCACCACAATTAAGCCACGGCAATTCCCAGGTACTATTTTTATAAGCTTATAACATCATGTGCTCATGATTGCCACGAAGAGCTACTAGCTGCCCTGTGTAATGGAGTGCAATGAGCCGATTAAGAATGCCTTTGGAGTCAGGGCCGTGGTCTATGTAGTCGCCAAGAGTCACTACTCGGTCTTCCGGCTGTAAATCTACAGCAGCTATTAGTTCTTCAAACGCCATCGAACAGCCGTGAATGTCTCCAATCGCTAGAATACGCATAGTTTAGTTAACAGCTCATCTTTGCATTGAGCTATTCATAGCCCAAATAGTGTGTTATTGCACGGATGGAGGTAGGCTTTTACGCGATTTTCAAAAACGATTAATAATAGTATTCACTTCCTCCTTATACGGGTGGAGAAGAAGGTTGAGTGAGCGTATAATTATAGAACTTGCAGCGCTTTTGAAGGCTAGAAATGGAATTGAGTAAATAGCTTCCTTCACTGTTTTGTAGATGCTTATACAAGTCAGGCAGTACTTTAGGACTAGCTATTTCACCCAGTACATCTGCTGCACTAGAACGAACATCAGAGTATTTATCTTCTAGAGCTTTAATTAACGGTTTAACTGCTTCTTTTGCTTGAATTTTACCCAGCGCTTCTGCTGCTTTAAGACGAACAGAATCGGATTCATCTTCTAAAGCTTTAATTAATGGCTTAACTGCTGCTTTTGCTTGAATTTTACCCAGCGCTTCTGCTGCTTTAAGACGAACAGAATCGGATTCATCTTCTAAAGCTTTAATTAATGGCTTAACTGCTGCTTTTGCTCCGATTCTACCCAATGCTTCTGCTGCGTTAAAACGGACATTAAGATTCTCATGTTTTAGGGCTTTAACTAAAGGTTTAACTACTGCTTTTGAGCGGTTTTTACCCAACTCATCTGTTGCTCTCCAAGAAACAGAACGATCTTCATTCTCTAGGGCAGTGATTAACACTTTAATCACTGCTTCCGACTGGATTTTGCTCAGGGTTAATGCCGCGCCAGCACGAATATCAGAGTATTTATCTTTTAAAGTTTTAGCTAACGGTTGAATTGTTGCTTCTGACGGAATTTTATTCAACGCCTCTACCGCTAGCCAACGCTCCTCAGAGGATTTATGTTCTAAAGCTTTAATTAACAGTTGAACCCCTGCTTTTGATGAAATTTCTCTCAGCGCATATATCGCCCTACGACGAACATGAGAATCGTCATCTTCTAGGGCTTTACTTAACGCTCGAATCGTTGCTTTCGATGGAATTCTACCCAGCGATTTTTCTGCTCTCAGACGAACAGAAAAATCGTCATTTTCTAAAGCTTTAGTTAACGCTTGAACTGCTACTTCTGATGGAATTTTACCTAGTGCTTCTATTGCCCGCAAACGAACATAAATGTTTTCATCTTCTAGAAGTTTAATTAAAGATTGAATTGCTGCTTTCGAGGGAATATTACCTAGTGCAGATGCCGCCAGACAACGAATAAGAGGAGCTTTATCTTCTAAGATTTTAATTAACGGTTGAACGGCTAGCTCCGACCGAATCTTACTCAGCGCATATATCGCACCACGGAGAACATTAAAAGCCTCAATTTCTAGAGCTTTAATTAACGGCTGAACCGCTATTTCCGACGGTATTTTACCCAACGCCATCGCTGCCTCAGCACAAACCTCAAAATGTTCATCTTCTAGAGCTTTAATTAACGGTTGAAGCGCAGCTTCTGACTGGATTTCACTCAGGAGCTCTGCCGCTTTAATACGAACATAATGATGTTCATTTTCTAGAGCTTTAAATAACGCTTGAATTGCTGTTGGCAGCGAGATTTTATCTAGCGCTTCTATCACCTTATGACAAGTAAAGCAGTCTTCGTATTCTAGAAGTTTACTTAAAACATAAACCGCAGCTTCTGACGGAATTTCACCCAGCGCCTCTACCGCACTTGAACGAACATAATAATCTTCATCTTCTAGAAGTTCACTTAATGCTTGAACCGCAGCTTCCGACTGGATTTCCCCCAGCACATTTATTGCCCTAAAACGAAGATAAGATTCTTCATTTTTCCAAGTGTGTCTTAACAGTGGGATGGCAGAGTCAGAACGGGTTATACTCAAAAGCTCAATCTTCAGCTCTGGAGAAATTTCTCTAGCATCTACTAAAGCAATTGTTTGCTCTTGAAACTCTGGTTTTACCGCTCCTGCCAGCCTTGCTCCCAGTTGCAAATCTACCTCCAAGGCTAACTCGACCACTCGCACTGCCTGCGCCTCATCCTCCACCAACTCCAGCATCAGTGCGAGGGTTGGAGTCCATTTCAGATAATTTAGATAGTCTCGTTTCAGCCTGTCCCCATCCTGAATCAGCTGCGGTAGCTGTTTGAGCAAGCATTCTGCGGTGTAATATTCCTGAATCAGTTGGTGTCGAAATTCAATCTGGTCGTTTGCTCCCACTTGAATCAGGCGATGCTTGAGTAAATCCTCAATCCAGCAGAGGGCGCAATCCTCCGGACAATCCACCTTACCTTGCAGAAATTCCATTAGCACGGCTTCGGCTTGATGCCTGGAAAGCACGACTTGCAACTGTGTCGGCACTTTCCCGTTCGTCATCACCCAGGCTAAGTGTTCCAACAGTTGAGGGCACCAATGGTGATACTCATTGGCGACTGGGACATTTTGAAAAAGCTTGCGGTCATAACGATTAGCGAACTGGCGAAACATTAAACCCAGGTTGGGGGGTATTTTGTTGCTGTTATCAACAAATACAGAACACAACATTTTCAACAGCAGTGGTGTTTGCCCGAACTCCCGCAAGCGACTCCCCAACTGCCTCAACATCTCCTCCCCCTGCCTCGACAGATAGGCAAAGGAGAACTGCCGCATTTGCTCCTCTGTCAGGGGTTGCATCTCCAACTTCTTGTCAATGTCGAGGTCGTTCTCTCCGCCCAAATCCTGCGTCGTGAAAACCATCGGTGTGTCTGGATTGTCCAGCCGAAACGCTTTCAACTCTTGCCGCGCTTCTTCAGATGGCAACTCGTTGAGACCATCCAGTAGTAGCAAGAATTGTCCCTGAAATAACAGTTCGTTTATTTCAGCATCTTGCAGCCACAAGCCATGCCGCTTTAAGAAATCCTGAATCAAACTCAGCACCGAAGTTTGGTAATACCGGAGTTCTACCAGCACGGGGATTTTGGGAAGCTCCTCCCCTGCCACCTTTAACAACGAGGGGGTAAGAAGTTGCTGTTTTTCCCCTTCTCCCCATCTCCCCCTCTCCTTCTGGGCTTCCTCCAACAACAACCGCGCCAATGCCGTTGATTTCCCCAAACCCGGATGCCCTACCAACAATACGTGTTCCGAAGCATACTTTCGTAGCCCTTCCAGAATACTCAATCGTTCCACTCTCTCTTGACTATTGCCTCCCCTCTGGCTGTCAGGCTGAATCTTCTGCACCATGAGAGTAAAATCCAACAATAGTGATGATGGTTTCGACCCTTCCCGCTTTTGTTCCTCCCAATTCATAATGGTGTAAACGTTCCACCATTGGGCGTAAGCGTTGCAGAGTGAATCTAAATAGGGATTCCAGTTAACCATGCCAATATGCTTGAATCGAGATGCTGCTTTATATCGCTACAAGGGCTATTCCATTATTTCCAAATCTTATTGGAAACCTATAGGGTGTTGTACGTTGTTAAGCAGACTTAAGGCAACTCACAAAATTTTAATTACTACAATAAAACTCCAGTCAACTTCTGGGGCTTTTTTTCTGAATGGCATTAGTAGATTTTAGTCATTCAGCCAGTCGCTCACCAAAAACTTTGGTAATTTCTTCTAAAGATTCGTCAGATAGTTTCTGCCATATTTCAGCAAAGGCTTCCGGACGAACTTCCCACAGGCGATTAAACAGGCACTCGATTATCAATTCTCGTCGTGTTGAGCGTTAAGAGGGGTCTATTTAATGATGTGTAACTTGAGGTACTCACTATGACAACATTTCTGGAGCGATACAAAAGCGGGGAATACGAGCAGGTGTGGGATGAATTGTTAGCAAGAGGCTCATCGATTAGGAACGAACCACTGCTAGAAGATGCCCTTGCTGTTGCACGGGAAACGATGGCTAGAACTCGAACAAACATCGAAATACTAATAGAACCTCAGTTCGGGATAAGCATTTGTAGACTCAGAAACCCTGAAGTAGGTTGAGGAGAGAAGTTGCAAGCCGAGAGAGGAGTTGGTGATTGTGGATAGAAATTGATGGAGAAG
>NZ_JACJPF010000041.1 GCF_014695915.1 Trichocoleus sp. FACHB-40 | reverse complement strand
ATTTTATGGTCAATATCTTGTGTGGTTTAATTGCTTACTGTCATCAACCCAAGAAACCATCACTCCGTTTAGAGTGGGCTTTGGTTCAATCAGCTTAACCCGAACTGAGGTTAATTAGTTGTTGATGGTTCATTGTTCTTAATACGAATGGCACTGACTTAAGGGGAATTGGATTTTATCGTAGTAGCGCGTCCAATCTAAATTGCTCTAGCTAGTTGTAGGTTCGGGAGCCACGCGAAAAGGGGGGATTTCCCCGTTGAGCGACGTGGCGTTTGAGGTAAGCGTTACCCAACTTTATCAAGCCTTTGTTACATAGAGAAAAACGCTCTACTTAACAAACCAGCTTAGACTATACACCCTACTACAAGCCTTAAGTCAGTGCTATTTCTCTTAATACAGATGCAATAGACATTTTGCAAAAGTAGATAAACTATCTGCGTTCATCTGCGGTTAAAAATTCCAATATTCGAGTTTTGCAAAAAATATAATCAACCATGAACCTTAAACCATCAACTTGAAATAATATAGCAATCCTATTTGAGTTGTGAGATGCCCGTAGTTCAGATCCCCGACTTCGAGAGAGAAGTCGAGGATCTCGCCTTCATAAATCATTTAGGACTGCTATATTACTTGATATTGGCAGTGAAATATGTATTGTTGTTTGCCGATTGGGTATACTTTGAATCGTCAATTGTCCTCCATGTAATTCAGCCAATCGTTTAGCAAGAATCAGTCCTAATCCCGAACCTTGCTGTTCGTAGACTTTACGATTAAATTGCATGTAGGCTCCTAGATTGGCAATTTGTTGGACATTCATACCCCGTCCCTGGTCGCTTACACCTAGAGTAAAGGTATTATTTTCGGAAATACTGAAAACGCGAATTGGGGTGCTAGTTGCAGAAAATTTACAGGCATTATCAACTATTTCTTCAACAATTTTCTTCAGGTTTGCCTCAGAAATCTTCAGAGGAGCATCTTGCAGTTCTAAAGATAAATCTGCTTCTCTGCCAGCTGTTTGAACTATTTTGCGGGCAACTTCTGCGATCGCTTTCTGGGGATTGTTCATTTGACTAGCCCGCAATTCCTGAATTCGCTCTGGCTTTGTCGCAATTAGTTCAAGGTCTGCATATAGCAGAAAATTCAGAATCAGCCTGTTTAAACGACTGGCAGAAGTATTGATGTCTGAGAGCATTTCCAGAACTTCTTCTTTTTCCATCAAATCATATGATTCGATAAGAAGTTGTGAAAATGCCATAATTCCATTAAGGGGGGTACGCAATTCGTGGGGAAGTGACTGGACGATATTACTCCGCAACTCATCCAGCTTTTCTTGGGATTGCTTATCTCCCGCTACCTTTTTTTCTAACCGAGCCGTGATAGCTCCCAAAAGTTCTTTTACTGTAAAGGGTTTGGTGAGATAATCATCTGCTCCCAGTTCCATACCTTGACGCAAATCGGCTTTGCTAGCTTTAGCGGTGAGAAAAATAAAGGGAATCATCGCCGTTGCGGGGTTTTGGCGCAAGTTGGTAAGTACACCATAACCATCGAGTTCAGGCATCATTACATCGCAAATAATCAAGTCAGGTAGGTAAGACTGAGCTAATTGGATGCCTACTTGGCCATTTTCTGCACTAAGGGCATCAAAATTCTCATTATCAAGCATTTCTAAAATAATCTCTCGAAGATCTTCTTGATCTTCAATTACTAAAATTCTTGTCATAAGTTTGTGTGTATCTATTCAAGGGAAGAGTAACAGTAAATGTTGTACCTACATCAATTTCGCTCGTAACCGCGATTGCTCCACCGTGTGACTCTACAGACTTTTTGACAATTGCCAATCCTAGTCCAGTACCAGGAATTTTGCCGACATTTTTAGCACGATAAAATGACTCAAACAGTCTTTGTAAATCTTCTTCGACAATGCCAAGACCTCGATCTTTGACTAGGAAAATGGCTACTCCATCCCCAAAAGATAACTCAAAATCAACAACACCGCCTTGGTGCGAATACTTAATAGCATTCGAGAGTAAATTGGTGAGGATGTGCCACAGCAGTTTTTCATCCATGCAAGCATCGGTACACGTACCTCGAACCGTAAAGTCAATTTTATGCTGGCTGCCGGTTGTAAGTTGCAGTTCTTCGACCACGACAAGGCAAAATTGCACTAGATCGATCGGGGAAGGCTTAAACTCTATTTTTCGCGCTTCTGCTTTGCCAATCAGCATCACATCTTCTAATAACTGAACTAAATGTTTGACGTTAGATTGAATGCGATGGATATAGCTAAGTTTTTTCTCCTCTGTCCATTTGTGGCTGTAATTTTCTAGTAATTCGGCAGAACCCAGAATTGCTGTCAGTGGGGTACGAAACTCGTGAGAAGTCATGGAAATAAAGCTGGATTTGAGTTCGCCGAGTTCTTTTTCTTTTTCCAGTGCCTTAATAACTTCTTCTTCTGTTCGCTTGCGCTGAATGAATAAGCCCAATTCAGTCGAAGCTGAAATCAGTTCAATCAGTCGTCGATCCTCGTCACGAGATTCAAACATATAGAACACGAGGACAGCGAGGACATTATCATTAGCAACAATAGGAATTGCTAGTGCGGCTTTTAATCCAGCTTTCATCGCCATCTGTACGCGGGGATACACTTGCTTGGACTCAATTGAAACATCTCGTCGCCACTCTGGTTCTTTCGATACCCAGACGCGACCGGGCATTCCAACGCCTGGTGCAAATGTCACCTCCTCGCTCAGTCTTCTGAATTCGTGTAAAAGATCGCTGCGGGTATACCAAGCTGGGCTGCATTCGAGGACGGTTCCATCGGGGCGTGGAATCCAGGCTTCTCCAACATCCCACCCTGTCGCTTCGCACACTTTCTCTAGGGCAATCCGCAACGCAGCGTGAAAGTCTTCGGAATCAAAGACCGCTTTCGTTATTATTTGTAGGAAACGGACTTCTTCCTCGGTCTGCTTGCGCTGGGTTATATCCTCTGCAAGACCGACAATGCGGGAAACTTTCCCAGTTTCGTTTTTAACAGGAAAAGCGCGATCGCGTATCCAGCGAATCGTACCGTCATTGCGTACAATTCGATACTCCTCGTCGTAGTCGCTAAGCTGTTTCTCTAGAGCAGCTATCAGGCGCTCCCGATCCTCCCGATGGATAGCGTTCATCCAAGAGCTAGGCTGCTCGTACAGGCTTTCGCAACTGTAGCCCCATATCTTTTCATATGCAGAACTGACATAGAATATCTGAGCATGATCTGGAGAAGTTATCCAAAAGACTTCATTAATAGTTTCTGCCATCTGGCGGAACCGCTCCTCGCTTTCCCGCAGTGCTTCTTCCGTCTGTTTTCGCTCGGTTATATCAATTGCCACTGAAACAGCAGCGCTGCCTTGCTGATACTTTTGAGCAACGATTAAGTAATCTCTAATAGAGTTATTAATTTTAGATTGTATGACTCGACTTGCTGCTAGCTCCTGGCTGGCAAGAAACTGATGCAGAAATTCAGCACACTGAGAGTTTTTTTCTAAAAAATCTAAAGTTTGACCGACAAAGACATCTGGAGACAAGTTAAAGCTGGCAGCAAGATGTCTATTGACACCCTTGAATCGCAGATCTGAGCCAATCCAAGAAACAAACCCAGGTACCGCATCCAAGACGGCTTGGAGGTGTTCTTTAGCCTGTTGCAGTTCCTCCTCAGCTACTTTTCTTTCAGTGATATCTGTTTGAATGCCAATATACTGGCTGAGATTGCCAGCAGCATCATAAATCGGCGCAATGCTTAATTCATTCCAGAAGAGAGTGCCATCTTTGCGGTAGTTGCGTAAAACAACGGTGCAGTCTTTAGCTTCTTGAAGTGCATTCCTAAGTTTGGTTAACTCTACTTGATGGCGATCGCTACCTTGAAGAAATTGGCAGTTTCGTCCCAGCACTTCTTGTCCTTTGTACCCAGTCATTCGCTCGAAAGCAGGATTGACGTAGATCATCGGCAAATCGGGCAGTCTGGCATCACAAATAACAATGCCGTTGCTGCTAGCTGCGATCGCGCGATCGCGCAGTCGCAATGTTTCTTCTGCCTGCTTGCGAGCAGTTATATCGCGGCAGACACATATCATTCCGCCATCTGAAATTAAGGTAAGGGAAATTTCCACAGGAAATGTAGTCCCATCCCGTTTTTGGCCAATTGCTTCTCCTTGCCAGCTACCCTTTTCTAAGAGAACGGGAAAAATATCGCTTTCAATTCTCCCCAGTTCTTCTTGATGATATAAATCTTTCCAAGCCTTGCCAATCATTTCCTCCGCGTTGCCATAGCCAAATGTTTGGACGTGCGAACCGTTGAGATAGATATATTCAACATTCTTATTAAGAATGGCGATGCCATCTGTTGCAGCCTCTACAGCAGCTAACTGTCGCCGCATAGTTTTCTCTGCTTGCTTGCGCGAGGTAATATCTTCTGAAATACCCAACAAATATTCTGGTTTTCCTGTGGCGTCGAAAATCGGTATCTTTTTGGTATGCAGTAGCCTTCCGCCTTTATGGCTTGTTTGTATCGGTTCTTCCGGTATATCTAAAGATTTTCTGCTTGACAATACTTCCCGGTCTTTAGCGTTGAAGAAATCAGCTACTTCTTTAGGAAAAAAGTCGCGATCGCTCTTGCCGACGATATTTTCTTTGGAAAAACCAAACAGTTCTTCAGCTGCTTTGTTTATGCTGACAAACTTAAGCTCGTTGGCATCTTTGACAAAAATTGTATGGGGAATATTTTCGACAATAGAGTTAAGAAAATTTTGCGTACGCCGCATTTCTTCTTCAGCTTGCTTGCGCTTGCTGATATTTTTAAAATAAACTGATAGTCCGTCTTTAGATGGATAAGCATGGACTGCAAACCAGGTATTAAGGGTGGGATAAAACTCTTCAAATTCGACCGCAATTTTCTGGGATAATGCTTTATGGAATTGCTCGTAAAAAATTAAGCTAACAGCTTCGGGGAACTCGTTCCACAGATTATTACCCAGCAGTTCGTCGCGCGATCGCTGCAAAAGTGGTTCTGATTGCGGGTTCAGATAGGTAAATCGCCACTCGTTGTCTACAGCAAAGAAACCATCGGTGATGCTTTCTAAAATGTTCGTAACTCTATTTTTCGCTGCCTCCGCTGCACTCCTTGCTACCTGCTCTCGTTCTAGAAGTTGCAGTCGCTCTTGTTCTGCCCGCCGACGAGCAGTGATGTTGCGAAATACTAATACCGCTCCATACATTGCTCCATTGCTACTAAGAATGGGGGCACAACTATGATCTATAGGGATTTGTCTGGCATCTCGTGCGAGCAAGACTGTATTATTAGTTAATTGTTCGACAACCACTCTTTCTTGCAGCACTTTCCTTATAGGAATTTCAACCTCTTGCCGCGTTTCACCATCAATAGTAGAAAAGACTGCATCTATTTTTCTGCCTATAACTTCTTTGGCAAGCCATCCTGTTAGCTCTTCTGCCCAAGGATTTATGAAGGTTATGTTTGCTGTTGTATCAGTTGCAATTACAGCGTCACCAATGCTGGAAAGAGTTACTTCTAGTAACTCCCTCTGTTCTTGCAATGCCTCCTCGGCTTGCTTTCGTTTAACAACTGTGCGTTGTAACTCAGTAACATGAATTCGTAGTTCTAGTTGCGTTATAACTTGCCTCCCCAAAGCTTTTAGGGACTCAAGCTGCTCGTTGGTTAGATTCCGAGGAATTGTGTCGATCGCGCAGAGGGTTCCCACAGGAAACCCTTCAGGTGTTACTAAGGGGACACCTGCATAAAATCGTATTGCTGGGTTAGAAAGTACCAAGGGGTTCGTGGCAAACCGCTCATCTTCTAAGGCATTGGGCACAACTAGCGGTTTCTCTGGTATAAGAAGGGCATGGGCGCAGAACGCTAAATCTCTTGGTGTTTCTGTTGCTTCAATACCAACTTTTGACTTGAACCACTGCCGATTTTCATCGACAAGGCTGACTAAGGCAATGGGAGTGCCGCAAATATATGAAGCCAAGAGAGCCAGATCGTCGAATGCCTCTTCCGCAGGAGTATCCAGAATGTTGTAGCGGTGTAGCGCCTTTAGTCTCTCCGTTTCGTTGCTAGGCAAGGGTGCTGGGTTGGCTTTTGGTGTCGGCGTGTTTTGAGAACTAGAAGAGACTGTTTTTGTGTTACTCCTCTTGAGGTAGCTACGAAAAAAACTAACGCAGCCTAGAGATATTTTGCCCAGTTGTCTGTAGAGCGATCGCAGGATTGGACGCATAACTTTCATAGAGGGACTAAATCTGATATCTTAAGTGAAGATTTTGCCTTGACGTACTTCTCGATTACTCACTGCACTATCAACATGGCGATATATTGGGTTAGAGATAACCATGCGTTAGAAAACTTCTTCGCTACACTTGCTCCCCCGCTTTGACTAAATTTCTCCCTCTAAAAACAATAATTAACCTGAAAGATAACTGCAAAAAATTTTATACTTTATATATTTTCTATTTTTATGTTATGCACTAATTGTGCAATGTTCATGTAGCATTGACATCGGTATTATTACTATATAAGCAGCCAATAATAAAAACACTAGATATAATTAATATTAATCAAATTTTAAAATTTTGGTCTATAAGCAGCAAATAATAAACATACTAGATATAATTAATACTAATCAAATTTTAAAATTTTGGCGTTCCAGCCTCAATAAAATCTTTTAAGGGCGGAATCTCCCATACCAACGAACTAGCTGCGAAGGAGGAACTCGCAGAAAGTAGCCAATAATTACTACTTGGTTAATGAAAGTAGTTTTTATTACACCAAGTTTTTGCCAACGACGTGCAGAAGTCAACACCGAAGCCGGGACAACGGTAATATTTCCCAAACGTCTGAGGCGAAGGATAAATTCAAAATCTTCCATGATTGGGAGATTGGGAAAACCCCCAATCTCGTGAAAAACCGATGCTTTCAAAAAGATTGCTTGATCGCCGTAGGGTAGATGCAAAAAGCGCGATCGCCAATTTACCATCTTTTCTACCAGACGTAGCGATCGCATCCGTGCATCAATCTTCAACTCAAATGCACCAGCAATTGTTCCTCTTTGGGCTAATGCTTGGCGAACTATAGCATCGAAACCAACAGGTAAACGAGTATCCGCATGAAGAAATAGCAGAATATCCCCCGTAGCAACTTTAGCACCTGCATTCATTTGGCGATCGCGACCAGCAGCAGCAGACAGAACTTGCACACCCAAAGATTTAGCTATAGCGACAGTTTCATCCTGACTTCCCCCATCCACCACAATCACTTCCACATTTGTCGTCTTTTCAAAGCTTACTAAATTTAATCTAATTCGGGAAGCCTCATTTAAAACTGGAATAATAACCGAAATTTTGGGTGCTTCTGTCACTCATAACTCCTAACTCTAGACGCGATATATCGCCTCTCTACAATTCAAAATTTTTAAGTTGTGCCAAATCCTCTGGACGGTCAATATCAGCCAGCGGTGGAAGATAAGCTATACTCAAATTCATCGAGGATGCGATCGCTATAGTTTTTGCCAACACCTCAGAAGTTCCCCAAGGAATTTCCGCAAACAGTTGGGGAAAAACCCGACGCAAACCTATTAAATAATATCCTCCATCCAACGCTGGCCCCAAAACCAAATCGTGCAGAATTAGCCCATCAAACGCTTCTGACATAATTTTCGCACTCAAATCGGGGCAATCAGTGCCAATAATCAAAGCACCCTCTATCCCGTTACTAAAAGCACCATCAAACGCCGACACTATCCGCAATCCTAAATCTCCATCAACTTGAGGCTTGTAGATAAAATCAGCCCCTAACCAGTCTTGCATCAGCTGTTGATTACCGCCAGAAAAATAAACTTCCACACTCGTAGGACGTTCTCCCTGGAGTTCCCTAACCTGCGAAAGAGTATATTCAGCCAACCGACGATGAAGATTTGCTGCACCTTGGCTTCCCAAAGCCGGAATTAGTCGAGTCTTCGCTTTTCCCGGTTCTGGATAGCGAGTAAAAACAATTAAACACTCTTTACTCATTTTTCCGATTTTAGCTAAAGCGTAGGTTGGGTTTCGGGGAGCATCCTGTATTTGCAAATCGCCCAATTGAGTCCGCGCAGGCGGACTTGGTTTGTGTAGCCGCGATTTCCAATCGCAAGGTATTTTTGCAAAAACGGGATGCTCCCTTGGGTTTCGTACCTCAACCCAACCTACAATTATTTTTAACTAGGAGGAATTTGCACCGATGACAACGATGCTTTGATCCCCCCAACCCCCCTTTTTAAGGGGGGCTAAGAAAAAGTGATACCTTAAAGCCCAAATGCCAGAAAAATCCTTTGAGAATCTCCTGAAAAAGGGGCTAATAAAAAGGTTCAATTAAATACTCATTTCCAACATCCGCTGCATTGGACGCAACGCTGCAACTCGCATTTCCTCCGGTAAAGTCACCTCTGGCGTTCGATTTTTCATCGCCAAATAAAGTTTCTCCAGCGTATTTAACCGCATAAACGGACACTCATTGCAAGCACAATTATTCATCGGCGGTGCTGGAATAAACTTTTTATTCGGCTCTCGCTTCTGCATTTGGTGGATAATTCCCGGCTCAGTAGCGACAATAAATTCCGAACTATCACTTGCTTGAGAATAGTTCAGCAAAGCTGAAGTAGAGCCAATATAATTGGCGTGGCGCAAAACTGGAGGTTCGCACTCAGGGTGAGCAATTACCTCAGCATTTGGATGTTGAATTTTTAGCTGGATAATCTTCTTTTCAGAGAAGGTTTCATGGACAATACAACTACCTTGCCACAGCACCAAATCTCGCCCAGTTTGCTCCATAACATATCGCCCTAAATTTCGGTCGGGAGCAAAAATTATCGGTTGATTTTCTGGGATTTGGTTGACAATTTTAACCGCGTTGGAACTTGTGCAAATAATATCGCTCATCGCCTTAATTTCAGCGGAGCAGTTAATATAAGAAACCACCAAATGTCCGGGATGAGCAGCTTTAAATTTTGCAAAGGCATCCGGCGGACAACTATCTGCCAAAGAGCAACCCGCGTCCAAATCTGGCAGCAACACCAGTTTATCTGGATTGAGAATTTTGGCAGTTTCCGCCATAAAGTGAACCCCTGCAAAGACGATGACATCAGCATCGGTGCTGGCTGCTCTGCGGGAAAGTTCTAAGGAATCCCCGATATAATCTGCTACATCCTGAATATCAGGGTCTTGATAGTAATGGGCAATAATAACGGCGTTAAGCTTCTTTTTTAAGGCTTTTATCGCCTCAAACAAATCGTAAGGTAGTGCCTCGGTCTGGGTAATAGCGCGTTGGGGAAGTGTATTGGTAAACACAGTTAAAAGATGCCTTGAGTACCAAGTTGTTAGGGGTGTAATCAGTAATTATAGTTGTTTTTACCAAAAGCTGCTGTGGGGGATTAGGTTTTTTATATAAGAAATTTCTCTCGTTCCCCGGATTGCTATTCTGGAATATAGGCAAGGGGGTAGGCATGACGAGTCATCAAGAGAAATCCATCAAAATCGCTGTTGTGGGAGATGTTCACGACCAATGGGAAGCTGAGGACGAACTAGCCCTCAAGCATCTAGGCATTGATTTAGCGCTGTTTGTGGGGGATTTTGGTAATGAATCGGTGGATGTGGTAGAGGCGATCGCATCTCTCGACCTCCCCAAAGCAGCAATTATGGGCAACCATGACGCTTGGTATAGTGCCTCAGATTGGGGTAGAAAGCGGTGTCCCTACGACCGTGAAAAAGAAGACCGAGTGCAGGAACAATTGGATTTACTGGGAGAAGCCCATGTCGGCTATGGTAAGCTCGACTTTCCAAAACTCAATTTAAGCGTGGTGGGGAGTCGTCCTTTTAGCTGGGGTGGCTTGGTTTGGAAAAATGCGGAATTCTATCAAGAGCGTTACAAAGTAACGAATTTTGCAGAATCCACCGAGCGCATCGTCGCGGCAGCAAATAGCGCCGCTTATGAAACTATCATTTTTATGGGACACAATGGCCCGATCGGGTTAGGCGATCGCGCAGAAGATCCTTGCGGGAAAGATTGGTATCCCATCGGCGGCGACTATGGCGATCCGGATTTTGCGGATGCGATCGCTCAATCTCGCAATCAGGGTAAAACCATTGCCCTAGTTACCTTCGGTCATATGCACCACCAGCTGCGTCATACTAAAGAGCTGCGAAACCCTATCTATATCGGCGCAGAAGGCACAGTTTACTTAAATGCGGCAAGTGTACCCCGGATTATTCAGACACCAAGCGATCGCCTGCGTAACTTTTCCCTCGTTTCCCTGCAAAACGGTGTCGTCTCCCAAGCCTCCCTCGTTTGGCTTGGCTGTGACTTCAACATAGCATCCGAGCAAATTCTTTACCGTCGCCAGGAGTCAGTACAATCAATCCTCAGCCAGTAGTCAAAAGATCCACCAATCTTGATATGATAAAAAAATGCACCTGGAGAGGTGGCAGAGTGGTCTAATGCGCTCGACTTGAAATCGAGTGAACCGAAAGGTTCCGAGAGTTCGAATCCCTCCCTCTCCGTTACCCAAAACACCTTGTAACTTAAACTGGTTGAAGTAATTCCTTCTTCCAGTACAAAATTGTCACAAACTTACTTACTTTCCCCCGATGATTGGTTAGGCATCAGCTTCAGGCTATGTTTTGCTATGCTCGTTGGAGCGATTATCGGCATAGAACGCGAACTAAAGAACAAACCAGCTGGCTTAAGAACTCATATGCTGGTGAGTTTTGGTGCAGCACTTTTGACATTAATACCCCTTTTGGTAGATGAAAATGAACTAAACTCTGATGCTCTAAGTAGGGTAGTCCAAGGAATTACAGCGGGTATTGGGTTTTTAGGTGCTGGGGAAATTTTACGGGAATCGCAGCAGGAATCGAGGAAAAAGATTAAAATTCACGGACTCACTTCTGCTGCTGCTATTTGGGTTTCTGCCGCGTTGGGAATTGCCGCAGGTTGTGGGTTGTGGCAGATGAGCTTAATTGGGGCTTTGTTGTGTTTTTTGGTGCTGAGAGTCTTTAAAAAAATAGAGCCTCATAACTAAATTTTCCCCACATTTGGAGTTTGGGAATCGGCGTTTCATCTCTCAAAGTGATGATATTAAATTCAGCAAAGGGGAAGGCGCGGTTTAGGGAATCGCCTTGATATGCTGTATGAGTAGCCTGGAACTGGAAATGAGACTTATGAATAGAGCAGTGGTGTCAATTATAGTTTTTGCATTGTTAATATTAACAATTTTCTCTCCCTTTGCAGCTCTCGGTACTTTGATGCTTGTACTTTTAGCATCGGCATTTGTTTCAGCATTTTGGAATGTGGTGCAGGCAGCGGCAGGAAATCCCAAACAGCCTTCAAAAAGTTAAAAATGCAAAATTCTTAAGAATTTTGCATTTTTAACTTTTAATCTTGTCAACTGAGGCGAGTTACCAACTGATTTAAGCGGGGTCTGCCGA
The DNA here is from genome assembly GCF_014695915.1 of Trichocoleus sp. FACHB-40. Taxonomy (GTDB): domain Bacteria; phylum Cyanobacteriota; class Cyanobacteriia; order Cyanobacteriales; family FACHB-T130; genus Funiculus; species Funiculus sociatus. The sequence goes on along the minus strand of NZ_JACJPF010000041.1, from coordinate 217,591 downwards.
AACGTTCCCAAGCACTTCCGCCGCGCAGAAATAACTCCATCCAGCGGATCGGTTGATTATCTTTAGCGGAATTCCAACCGGAACTTCCCGGCGAGAATGCCAGAGTTCCTTCTGGGACTTTGAAACTGCCGTCTGAGTAGATGGCATCGCTGACCACATCTCCGACTCGAACCACCACCTTTTGTTCTGGTTTCAAATCGACGCTATGGGCGGGGATAGTGGTTTTAATGTTACCGTAACCGTCACACCAGGCGATGCGATCGCTTGGTGCATCAGGTATCTGGTCTGGCTGCAAGACTTCTCCCAAAAGGCTAGTATCTCCCGAAGCGATCGCAGCAGCAGCACTGGGAAACACATCCCGCGATCGAAACTGCGATCCTCCCCGCGAAACCTTCACTGTGTGTAAAACTTCAGCATGGTCTTTGATAAAAGAGAGAGTGTAGCCAGCAAATACACCCACCACTTTGACACCGTTTGGTAGCAGAGCATAAGTCAATCCCTCGCCTTCGTTGTTTTTCCGGGCCTCCGGGTCATCTTGGCGAGGAGCGCAATTGTGATATATTAGTCGATCTGCGGAACCAGGGTTTAGTCCGAGTTGCGCCACCCAAAAGCCAGTCGCCAGGGTACTGAAGGGAGGCACCGAGAGGCAGTAAATCTGGGATGCTGGTAAAGCCATCAAAAGACGTTGTGTAACCTCAGCAAATGCTGGATCACCGTTTCCGTAGTCTGCAATCAGGCTAATGAACATAGCGCCTCTGAATAGAAGTTTGCTACAGCAATATTACTGCTCACCGAATCAAAAAGCGATCGCTTTTATTTTGAGATAAACTCGTGACACTAGAAGCGAAAGGCAATGGTTAGATGTCCGATATTTTCGTGATGATTCGGAATCAGGATAACAATGCCCTGACTTCCATTGATGGCATTGCATTTGTAACTTTACTTCGGCAAGACGGACAGCCGCTTGCAGAGGAGACTTTTGACTTGATTTATGCGGATGCGGGTTTTGATGACCTTCCGGTTGGGGAATACACCGTAGTTGTGAAACATGAACTGGTTGAACCTCAACAAACAACCTACGATGTAAAAATTATTAGTGAAGATGAAGTGATATTGCTAACATTTGTTTACCTAGAGCCAGAATGGGTATTCCTTCGCATTCGAGCTGCTGTAGAAAAGAGATTATAGATATGAAAATTAAAGTTATTCCGCCCTGCTCAATTAAAATGTTTCGCTATCGAGTGAATTTTCTGGCGAAGGATCTCTGGAAAGAAAAAGACCCAATTTGTCGGGCGAATTTAGCTTTACAGCTAGCGGATGCGGCTACATCGCTGGCGAGACTAGAATTGCAAGAAGCGCAAAAATTACAGCAAACTTCTCATACTCATAACATTTCAGGTTCTAATGAGCCATGATTAGCCAAGTTTAGAGGATGCGTCGCCTACGTCAAATTAAACTGACTCCTCTAAAAGCGTAAATGTCGCCTTTTTTATTATGAAATACTTAACTTCTTCTCATCCCCAATCTGAGAATGCTGCCAAGATTGTTGTAACTGAAGTTATTGGAAATACTTTATGTATAACTTCTGAGGATGGACAAAAAGTTTACCAGCAGATTGCAGCAGCTTTTAAAAGAGGTAAAAAGGTGATTCTTGACTTCAAGAAAGGTTATGCTCACTCTAAATGATATTGCCAGATTTTTAGATCAATTCTTTGCCGTCCATCGTTTCGGTGATGACCAAGGCGGAATCTACCACCATTCAACACGCCCAATTCATCGTTTTGGATTAGCGGTGGAACCTTGGGATGGATTGGCAGAATGGGCAAAATCTAGACAAATAGATGCTTTATTTTTGCATCGTCCCTGGAAACTGGAACCAGGATTATTACCAGATATAGGCGTGGTGGCCTATCATTTAGCTTTTGATGAACGCCTGACACTAGGGTTTAATAATCGTCTTGCGGATGTGTTGGAAATGTCTGCATTAGAGGTGGTGGGTGAGAAAGAAGGGCGACCGATTGGGATGCTGGGGGAGATTCCCACACAGAGTATGGTGAGTTACTGTAGTGGTCTAAACGAAATCTTCGGCGGACGCGACAAAGTGCTGGCGGGAGTTAGCGGTGAGGTGAAGCGGGTTGCTGTAGTTGGCGCGATGACAGATGCGCTGGTACGCGAGGCGGCGTTGCGTAAGGTCGATTTATATATTACAGGGCAGTTGAGACAACCTGCTGAAGCTGCTGTAAAAGAAACTGGAATCAGCGTTGTTGCAGTCGGTCATCGTCGCTGCGAAGAGTGGGGGTTACGGGCCTTATCTGGAGTGTTGCGCGATCGCTACTCGAAACTTCAGGTTGTCTTACCTCCCTGAAGGTGCAACACAACACCCCTAAAGACGATTTATAACAAAGATATGAGTCGTCACCAGAAATTTAACTTTCTCCAGAGTATTTGGCAACGTTTGCGTCAATCTCTAGCAGTTTTCCGATACAGCGATCGCGCCCTCAGCTTAGTTTGGACTACTAGCCGCATTCTGACAATCATCTTTGCCATCCTTACTATAGTGGCAGGTTTGCTGCCAGCAGCCGTCGCCTATGTAGGCAAATTAATTGTCGATGCAGTAGTCTTCGCTTCTCAAACTGGGTTGCAAAGCGAACGCCTTCAAGCTTTGGGTTATGTGGGACTCGAAGCGATCGCAGTTATATTACTCGCAGGTAGCCAGCGGGGTTTAACTGTTTGTCAATCTTTGCTGCGAGTCCTGCTGGGACAAAAAGTGAATGTTCTAATTTTGCAAAAAGCGTTAACGCTAGAACTTCGCTATTTTGAGGATTCCGAATTTTACGACAAATTGATGCGGGCGCGGATGGAAGCATCAAGCCGTCCCCTCTCCTTAGTAAGCCGCACATTCAGCTTAATTCAAAATGCCCTCTCACTGGTGACTTACGGCGGCTTGTTGCTGAATTTCTCTGCTTGGGCTGTGGTGATACTTGCAACAGCAGCATTACCCGCCTTCATCGCCGAATCTCGCTTCTCTGGGGAAGCTTTTCGCCTGTTCCGTTGGCGATCCCCCGAAACTCGCGCCCAACACTACCTAGAAACCCTGATTGCGCGAGAAGACTACGCCAAAGAGGTGAAACTTTACCAATTAGGGGATCTTTTACTACAACGCTACCGTGACATCTTCCATCGACTTTACGACGAAGACCGCAACCTGACTCTACGGCGAGGATTTTGGGGTTACTTGTTGGGGTTATTGAGTACCTGCGCCTTTTATCTCGCCTACGCTTGGATTGTACTGGAAGCGATCGCTAGTCGCATCTCCCTTGGCGACATGACCATGTACTTAATGGTATTCCGCCAAGGACAGTCTACCTTTTCCGCCGCCTTGGGTTCCATCGGCGGAATGTACGAAGACAACCTGTATCTCTCCAACCTCTACGAATTTCTAGAAGAAGAAATCCCGAAATCTTCGGGTACAGCAACTGAGGGGTTAATTCCCGGTGATGGGGTACGTTTCCAGAACGTCTACTTCACCTACCCCGGAAGTTCGCAACCCGCCTTAAATGGAATTTCCCTACACCTGAAACCAGGAGAAAAACTAGCAATTGTCGGCGAAAACGGTTCGGGAAAGACTACCCTGATTAAGCTTTTAACCCGGCTGTATACACCAGACTCAGGACGCATTTTACTCGATGGCTTAGACTTACAAGAATGGGATAATGAAGTGTTGCGCGATCGCATCGGCGTAATTTTTCAAGACTTTGTGCGCTATCAGTTCAAAGTTGGGGAAAATGTTGGCGTTGGCGATGTAGACCACATAGAAGACGAAAAACGCTGGAAAATCGCCTCTGAAAAAGGCATGGCTGAACCTTTCATTGAGAAAATGGCCCAAGGCTATCAAACTCAGTTAGGGAAATGGTTTCGGGGAGGAGTCGAACTCTCCGGCGGACAGTGGCAGAAAATTGCTCTTTCCCGTGCATTTATGCGAACTGCGGCGGATATTTTGGTGTTAGACGAACCAACAGCAGCAATGGATGCGGAAGCTGAAGTCAAAATTTTTGAACGTTTTCAGAAGCTTACCCAGCATCAGATGGTTCTCCTCATCTCCCACCGCTTTTCAACTGTACGCATGGCTGACACAATTGTAGTTTTAGAAGGAGGCGTTGTACTGGAAGAGGGAACTCACCAAGAGTTGTTGCAGCTTCAGGGACGCTACGCTACCCTTTTTAAACTGCAAGCCGCAGGATACCAGTAGATATCTCAACACAAAACGAACTCCAACATCGGTGTAAACAAGCGTGACTTGTTGAGTTTCCACACGTTAAGCCCAACCTACAAATTACTTTTTTTTTCTTTCTTCCTTCTTCCTCTTCCTTCGCGCCCTGTGCGCCTAAAGCGCTAACGCGCATGGCTTCGCTAACGCTAACGCTAACGCGGTTCATCTCTTAAACTCAACCCAAAACCATCAAGTACAACTTAAAAGGGAATAACAATGAAAACCGAAATGATTGAGATTTTATCTAGCAGAGAAGTAGAAAAAATGCGTGCCTCTGGGCGCTTAGCAGCCGCCCTCTTGTCCCACCTAGAACCAATGGTTAAACCAGGAGTAAGCACATTACAAATCAACGACGAAGCCGAACGCTGGACAAAAGAACATGGAGCAATAAGCGCCCCACTAGGCTACAAAGGATTTCCCAAATCTATCTGTACCAGCATCAATGAAGTAGTATGTCACGGCATCCCAAGTGCTAAACAAGTTCTTAAAGAAGGTGACATTATTAACATTGACGTCACACCAATTCTTAATAGTTATTACGGTGATACATCCAAGACATTTTTTGTCGGTTCGCCCTCACCTACAACAAAAAAGCTGGTTGAAGTAACCAAAGAGTGTCTTTTCCGAGGAATTGCCGAAGTTAAGCCTGGTGCGCGGATTGGCGACATTGGTGCAGCTATCCAAGAATATGCTGAGAAAGAGGGCTTTTCCGTAGTGCGGGATTTTGCGGGACACGGCGTACACCGCGTTTTTCATACTGCACCTGAGATTCCCCACTATGGTAAACGCAATACAGGTAAGCGTCTGAGATCGGGAATGGTCTTCACTATCGAACCCATGATTAATGAAGGCACTTGGGAGGTGGAAGTTCTCAAAGATGGCTGGACTGCTGTCACCAAAGATCGAAAGCTTTCCGCCCAGTTTGAGCATACAGTAGTTGTGACTGAGGAAGGTGTCGAAATCCTGACTCTACGGGAAGAAGAGATTCTCTAGGGTTGGCGGTTTGACGCAAGCGATCGCAAAATTATTATCGGCGTAGGCACATATCTCGGCAAAACGCAAGCTTTCCGGTTAGTGCCATTTGCCCGGTAATATAATTCTCGTTACCAGTAGGGGCGGGAAAACCCACTCCGACAATTTCAGTCAGCAAGCTATGGTAAATTCATCCCGACTCCCTTCAGCACTGAAAATCAGCACGGTGGCACTGTTGTTGATGATAATAATGACAGTTCTAACCTTACCCGCCCAAGCCAAAGTTACGCGCTATCTAAAGGGTAACTCCGCCGATGTTAATCCTACCTTAGCTGGCCCAGCCTATAACTTTGGCGGCGGTGGCCCTGATGTAGATGAGGCGATTCAGTGGATGATTAATCAGGTAAGGGGTTGTACAGACTGCGCCACCAAAGTTGATGTCGTAGTTATCAGATCCTCCGGCAATGATGGATACAACGATGCGATCGCATCCATGAACGGCGTTGACTCGGTGGAAACTCTGGTCATCACCAGTCGGGACGATTCACAAAAAGCGAATGTTGTCAATCCCATCAAAAACGCCGAGGCGATATTTTTTGCTGGTGGCGACCAGTGCGAATACACCCGGAACTTCAAAAATACAGCGGTTGAGGCAGCGGTAAAATCAGTAAATGCCAGAGGCGGCGCAATTGGTGGCACCAGTGCAGGCTCAATGATCCAAAGTGATTTTGTTTACAACGCCTGCTCGGATACTGTGGAAACCAGGGAAGCTTTAGAAGACCCCTATGAAGACATCAGCTTCACCTACGACTTCTTTAAGTGGGCGAATATGAAAGCAACCCTTGTAGACACACACTTTAGCAAACGCGATCGCATGGGTCGTACCATGACCTTTATTGCGCGTCAAATCAGAGACGGGATATCTGACAGCGCCTTGGGAATAGCGGTAGACGAAAATACATCGGTTGTTGTAGATAAAAACGGGATGGCGCGGGTGATGGAAGGTGCAGCATACTTTGTCCTCGCTGACCATATGCCAGAGGTATGCGAACCGCAAACTCCCCTAACCTTCTCTAACTACAAGATTTGGAAAGTTAAAAGTGGCGATACATTCAACCTCAAAAATCGCCCTACATCTGGCTACTATCTCAGAAGCGTTAACAAAGGGCGACTAAGCTCAGACCCGTACTAATATAGCGTTTCTCAGTTGGGCGGAATATATCGCGGTTCTGACGTTCTCCCCATCTTGGTAGGGACATGGCATTGCCATGTTCCCACATATGTATCGCACCCAACCCTTGAATTGCTATAATCTCGTTCCCAGTCATATCTTAAAGCTAGTCGTGGATTGTTCCATCTGGCAAGATTGCGCCAGTCAACTTGGCTCCAACCAGCTTAACGAGCAGGCGGTCATTTACCCCAACCTTTGCATCAGTCAAATCAGCACCACTCAAATCAGCACCACTCAAATCAGCGCCAATTAAGTTAGTCTCCCGTAAATCGGCATCCCTCAAGTTTGCTTGCAGCAAATTGGCTCTAAAAAGATTCGCTCTATAGAGAGAGGCTCCCTGGAGATTGATCTTATGTAGAAAGGCATCACTCAGGTTAGCTTGGCTCAAATTAGCATAACTAAAGTTTCTGCCTGACAAGTCTTTTTCTTTAAAGTTAGCACCACGAAAATCGCCTCCAGTGAGATCGGAACGCGCCGAATTGGTTTGATATTGGGATTTAGGCGGTTCGTTCGGGCGCGAGCGAGAATTGGCTGCGGTATTATGTGGCTGTGTACGAGATTGCGATCGCTGCGATTGAGCCGTTTTTTTAGAAGTATTTCTTTGAATTGACCGCAATTCATCCCGTGCGTGATTAATCTCTTTGAGTTTTTCTTCAGCCTTTAGCCGCAACCGAGGATTATCTTCAGGAATCCGATCGGGATGCCAAATAAACGCTAAATCCTTATAAGCCTGGTTCACCTCTTCCGGTGACGCTCCAGGCTCAATTCCCAGCACTTTGTAGCATCGGTTTAGATCGCTCATCTAAACCATCCTATCGAATGCTAAGGTATGTTGACACTGATGGCAGGAGCCTGGAAATAATATTTCCCGCTAAAAACTAAAGTAAGCTAAAGCTTACTGAGTAAGTTTTCAACCCGTTTCAACGGTTTGCCAGCTTTTAGGGCTGAGGAACCTCAAACGCCACGCACCTCCGTGCGCTTTTAACACAGCCCACGAAGGTGGCTCCCATTCCCTACAAATTCAGATTTGTGATTGATTCTTTTCTGGGAGTGATGGAAACATCACAGAAGATGCCTCTTTTATCATTTTGGCTAATTCTTCGGGTGGATTATTCCGAGAGGACGACTCTAAATATTCCCCAGAGTAAAGCGGTGGCGCAGGCTTCATTTTGTGAGTAATGCTGTAGTAGCGATGACTTTGAGAAAATGCACCTTGCTCCTGTATCGATTCTTGCGCTACTTTCTTACGCAGTTTGATGATGGCATCAATAATTGCCTCTGGTCTGGGAGGACAACCAGGTAAATATACATCTACCGGAATTAACTTGTCCACGCCTCGCACCGCTGTCGGTGAGTCGCTGCTGAACATTCCCCCAGTGATTGTGCAAGCACCCATCGCGATTACATACTTGGGTTCTGGCATTTGTTCGTAGAGGCGTACCAAGGCGGGTGCCATTTTCATTGTGATGGTGCCAGCAGTGATAATAACATCAGCATGGCGAGGACTGGGCCAAGGTTTGAAGCCAAAACGCTCGAAGTCAAACCGTGCTGCGAAAAAAGCAGCCATCTCAATAAAGCAGCAAGCAGTCCCAAACATCAGAGGCCACAAACTGGAAAGTCTAGCCCAATTATACAAATCGTCTACTGTGGTTAAAATGATGTTTTCGGAAAGCTCTTGAGTAATCTGAGGACGCTCAATAGGATTGATTATCTGAGTTTTTTGCTCGTTCGGCTCAAGTATAGTTGCTGTCGGGTTCATAATTTTCTCCTTTAGCTCAACATTGAGAACCTGATTCCAAGATGTCACCATCAATCAGGTTTCGCCAGTAAAGTTAAAGGTGTTAAGCACTAACTTAAGTCTCTAACCCCCTAATGAGGTATGGATCGCTATAAGCAAAAACGCCAGCGCGGTGTTATCCTTACTCTCCAAGGCTTGAAGAAGCTGCAAGATGCAAGACATCAGGCGGAAATTCTGGAAAATGCTGGAGACAAGTATACTCTTGAAGAATTAAGCGATCGCACTCAACTGGCTCCCTTTACTGTTGCGAAGGTTCTTGCTCGTGATGAAGGTGTCGATAAGCAGACACTCGCTCTTTTTTTTCGAGCCTTTAATCTGGCGCTAGATAAATCTGATTATTGCCGACCTAAACCAGAGATTGAATCAACGTCCAAAAATCCCCCTAAAACTCGCTCTTGTTGGGGAGAAGCGATTGATGTCTCGGTTTTTTACGGACGCGAGGATGAACTTGCAAAACTAGAATACTGGATTTTGAGCCACCACTGCCGACTTGTCACCATCCTGGGAATGGGGGGAGTTGGTAAAACTGCCGTTTCGGTGAAATTAGCCGAACAAATTCAGGATAATTTCGAGTATGTCATTTGGCGATCGCTTCGTAATGCCCCACCCCTCAAAGAAATTCTTTCCCACCTGATTGAGTTTTTCTCCAATCATCAAGAAACCCATTTACCAGAAAATATTAGCGCTCTAATTTCTCGCCTCATTGATTATTTACGTTCTTCACGTTGCTTGTTAGTTTTAGATAATGCTGAATCTCTTTTATGCAGCGGTAATTGTGCTGGATACTATCGAGAAGGATATGAAGATTACGGTGAATTATTCCGACGAGTAGGGGAAGCCGCTCATCAGAGTTGTTTAATTCTTACTAGCCGGGAAAAACCTAGAGAAGTTGCCGCCTTAGAAGGAGGATTACCTGTTCGCTCTTTGCAATTATCAGGTTTAAATCAAGTTGCAGGACGAGATATATTGAAAGCTAATAATTTCTTTTTCGGCTCAGAATCTGACTGGCAAGAACTTATTAACCGCTACGCAGGCAATCCCTTAGCTTTAAAAATTATTGCCACCACAGTCCAAGAATTATTTAATAGCAATATATCACAATTTCTCGCTCAAGGCACAACCGTTTTTGGCGATATTCGAGATTTATTAGACCAGCAGATTAACCGCCTGTCAGATTTAGAAAAGCAAATAATGTACTGGTTAGCAATCAATTGCGAACCCGTTTCGCTTGCCGAGTTGCGAGAGGATATTGTTGCGCCTTTATCCCCGGCAAAGTTACTAGAAGCCTTAGAATCGCTTTTCAGGCGATCGCTTGTCGAGAAAAGCAACTCCCTCTTCACTCTGCAACCAGTGGTAATGGAGTATCTGACTGAGCAATTCATCGAGCAAGTTGTTGAAGAAATTGTTACTCAGGTACTTTCATTTTTCCAAACCCATGCTCTTATCAGAGCTACAGCAAAAGACTATGTAAGAGATACTCAAATTCGCCTGATTCTGAAACCGATTAGCGATAAATTGCTTTATCTCATCGGCAGCAACAACAATATTAAAAATCAACTCCTTAAAATTTTATCAAACCTGCGCGGAAAATCTCCAAGAGAAACAGGCTATGCCGGAGGTAATGCCCTAAATTTGCTGAATCAAATGCAGATTGATTTAAGCAAACTTGATTTTTCTCATCTGACAGTTTGGCAGGCTTATCTTACCAAAATCAATTTGCATCAAGTCAATTTTGCCCACTGCGAATTATCCAAATCTGTTTTTGCTGAAACCTTAGATAGCATCATCTCGGTAGCATTTAGTTTGGATGGAATTTTGGCTACTGGGGATGCAAATGGTGATATTCGCTTGTGGCAAGTTGCGGATGGTCAACAACTTTTAGCCTGTCATGGGCATACTGGTTCTGTACAATCAGTCGCCTTCAGTCCTCATAAGATACTAGCCAGTGGCAGTCACGACCATACTGTAAGGTTATGGGATGTCGCTAGAGGTCAATGTCTGAAAGTTTTAGAGGGACATACCAGTTGGGTTTGGACAGTTGCTTTTAGTCCAGATGGGCAGATTTTAGCTAGTGCCAGTGTAGACAAAACAGTGAAACTTTGGGATGTCGCCACAGGTTTAGAGTTAAGAACTTTGCAGGAAGATAGCGATGCGGTATTGTCAGTTGCTTTCAGTCCGGATGGGAAAATTTTGGCGAGTGGCAGCATAGACAAAAAGGTGCGTTGCTGGGATGTGAAAACAGGTCGCTGCGTCAAAATTTTGCAGGGACACACCTGGTGGATATGGTCAGTTGCTTTTAGTTCGGATGGTTGCACCTTAGCTAGTGGTAGTGAAGACTGTACAGTACGTTTGTGGGATGTTGCCACAGGTCGAGAGTTACGAACTTTGGCAGGTCATGGGAACCGAGTATGGTCAGTTGCCTTTAGTCCATCTGATGTCACAGGGAAGATGCCTGTGTTAGTGGCTAGTGGCAGTTGCGATCGCACAGTGAAGTTGTGGGATATTAACACTGGTGAGTGTCTCCGAACTTTACAGGGACACACCAGTTGGGTATGGTCAGTCGCCTTTTCTCCACATGGTTACACCCTTGCCAGTGGTGGTTTAGACCAAACTGTAAAACTGTGGGATGTCTCCACAGGTCGCTGCATCAAAACTTTGCAAGGACGTATCAGTTGGATAAAGTCAATTAGCTTCAGTCTGGATGGTCAAATTTTGGCTAGTGGCGGTTATGACCAAAAGGTACGTCTTTGGGATGTGGCCACAGGTCGCTGCATCAAAACTTTGCTGGGACACAGTAATGGAATTTTGGCAGTTAGTTTCAGCCCTGATGGTCAAATTGTGGTCAGTGCTAGTTATGACCAAACGGTACGTTTCTGGGATGTAGCCACAGGTCGCTGCATCAGAGTTTCTCAAGGGCATATTGATGGAGTATGGTCTGTTGCGTTCAGTCCAGATGGAAAAACTTTGGCTGTTAGTTCGTACCGCGAGGTGAAGCTTTGGGATGTTGCTACAGGTGTCGAGTTAAAAACTTTGCAGGGGCATTCTGATGTAGTCTATGCAGTTAGCTTTAGCCCGGACGGTTCCACACTTGCCACTGGTTCTCAAGATTTTACGGTAAGGCTATGGGATGTGAAAACAGGCAAATGTCTGCATGTATGCCAGCAACATATCAGTTGGGTACATTCAGTTGCTTTCAGTCCCGATGGTAAGATTCTGGCTAGTAGCAGCAGTGACGAAACTATCAAGCTATGGGATGCGGTGACAGGTCGCTGCTTAAAAACTTTGCTAGAAGGTAGTCATGGAATATGGTCGCTGGCTTTCAGCCCTGACGGTGTTCTAGCCTGTGGTAGCACTGACCCCAAGGTGAAACTCTGGGATGTGGCAACAGGTAAGTGTATCAAATTGCCAGGACATAGTTTGGCGGTATATTCAGTTGCTTTCAGTCCCGATGGGCAGATTTTAGCCAGTGGCAGCAAAGATGAGACGATTAAGCTTTGGGATATGCAGACTGGTGAGTGTTTGCAGACGCTAAGAAGCGATCGCCCTTATGAAAAAATGAATATTACTGGTGTTAGTGGTTTAACTGAGGCGACTATCGCCACTTTGAAAGCTTTAGGGGCAGTTGAGTCTCCTGTATCCCCACAATAATATTTCAATCCCTAATAGGGATTAAGACCCACGCCGCACCTATATCCTATAGGTAAGTGTAAACGTTACTCAGTTCAGCCCTAAATAAATGCCGGGGCTGGATTTAATTTGTTGGCTTAATCAGAAAGGTCATAAATTATCGTCTTACCTAAATTTATTCTGATTTGGCAGGGAAAACCGCCTTGTGCTGGTTACAACCCACATCAGAAGCAAAAGCTGGAGTTGCCACGGTGAAAACAGCAAACACACAATCAGACTAACAATCGCTGCTGATGCAGCGAGTTTGGCGATTTCGTCATGGGAGTTCTCCAAGACTAGGTAGGCTGAACCTAGCGATATCACCAAGGGGATCAGAAAAAGTAAGGACATTACCTGTCACCTCTCGAACTAAAAGATACACGCTACTCCGTTTAAAAAGTACGCTTTTTTAGAGTCATTACTGACGGTTATTACTCATTTTTCTCTAGCCGTCTCCTGTTGTCATCACCCGATTGGATAAGGTTTATCAGTTAATGACTTAGATACACTGAGGAATCAGTATAGATCAGATTTTAAAATTATGCTTGATAGTGCTTGGCGAATAGAAATAGGCGTGAATGAGAACGATAATGACTGACCTGAACAGAAACAGAAAAAACTTCGGCCAAAGAATTAAACGCTCTTATAACGCAAAGATAGTAGTAGAGTTTGATTTTTTTTGCTTCTATCTAGCGTTTAAAGCGATCGCGTTATCAGCGGAAATTTAGACAAAGGATGGTTTCCCTAGCCGCTAGATACCAAACGGGAATCTTACCAGCGGCAGCCACTATCAGCGATATATTAAGTTTTGTTACAAATATAGTGGGGTGGGGGGTGTGACCCCTCAGAGAGGTTATAGTTAATTTAGTAGATGCACCCTGATGATCGACGCCCTCAAGTTCTTGTTGGGCGTTTTTATTTTTGGGGGTACGCCACCTGGACTAGAGTGGCGAACAGATTTATATTTATAAGCAAGTTCAGCGAGGGAGGGGATAAGCGATCGCTATCCCCTCCCTCTCCTACACCTTAATTTTTGCCTTTTGCTGCCCCAACTCCCCGCCAGTGGCGGACAAATCGGGAAAAACTTTTATTGCTGCGGACATGAGGGGACTTTAAAGACAACTAGCCGCTAAAGCCTACCAGTATGACTGCTAAAGCACCTATCACCGCCAAGATAGTCAGTACAAATCCGGCATTTGGGCTACCTTTCCAAGAATAATCTTTGTCTTTCATTAGAACTCAGCTTTTTTAAACGACTTTTGCTTTAATTGTTACATTTTTTAATGATTAGAATAGCAATCTCGCTAGGAATTGCTCTGTTAACCCGCTAAAATTCCATCAAACTCACCCCGCATCTACCTATGAAAATCCTCCACGGCACATGGATTCCCAAGGCAGAAGCTAGCTTCATCCAAACTGGTGCATTTTACCTGTGGGTAGAAACTCCCGTTGTCCCAAAACGCCGCAACGCCAAACACCCAATTCATCCCTATCATCTTCGCGAATCCGACTTAGAAGCCTTCCTCAGTAGTGAACTAGGCATCACAGCAGCATCCAGACATAAGATTAGCGAAAATATTTCTCCCCAATATTTTGCCTTTCCCACCGCCAATAACCAACCTTTACCATCTCCTGAATTAACAAAATATTTAGAAGCTGAAGTTGAAGAAGACTATGAATGCTTTCTCTATTGGGAAGTTGATGCTTATGAAGTAAATACCATCTTAAAAACTGGCACTTCTAGCTATGATAGGGTAAGCAATATTATCAAAATAATAAATGATATTCACTTTTTAGCTTTACATAATTCCTCAGAAGTCATCATTGGCTCAGACCTGTTATTTTGGTATCACTACACCCAATCATTTAAAGAAATTATCCTCAAAGACCAATATATTCCTGCACTTAAATATCGCGAACTGCCTGCCGCAACGAAAGGAAAGCGGAAACAAGCAAATACTTTTGAAATTTATTCAGGTTGGGAAATTATCTCAGAAAAATACGAGTTATTAATTCAAAAATTTGTGGACTATATGCCTTTAGTTTGCGCTGCTGGTTCTGCCAACTTCAGCACAACAGTTGAATTTTATTCAAAAGAAACTTTTCTCCGCAAGTTTTCCGAATGTCTGCTAAATGAAATCGTCACCCATACACCCTCCACTGCCAAATTCGATCAACAGATTACAGACACCATCCTCTACGGTTGCGTTTATCCAGACAGAAAAAACCCACAAACTAGCGACCAAGCACTAGAAGAATATAAACAATGGTACGCTTGGAAAGATAAATTAACCCGCAGCCAAAATCCAGGTAATTTTTACCTCTGCTTCCAGTTAAAAGAAGCCACTGCTGATAATGTAGATAACTGGCAAATTGAATTTTTGGCTACAGCTAAACAAGACCCCTCTTTAAAACTTTCCTTAGCTGAATATTGGCAACTGGGTCAGAAACAAAAAAAAGACCTACAAAAATATTTTGGCAAGGATTTTGAAAATAACCTGTTGTTGAATCTGGGATATGCAGCGCGGATGTATCCCAAACTTTGGCAGGGATTGGAAACTGACCAACCTATAGGTTTACCACTAAATTTAGTAGAAGCCTTTGAATTTCTCAAAGAAAGCGCCTGGGTATTAGAAGATTCCGGTTACAAAGTCATCGTTCCCGCTTGGTGGACACCAGAAGGTCGTCGCAAAGCTAAAATTCGCCTGAAAGCTTCCTCTCGTCCCAAAGGTCAAACTAAAGCTGCTAGTAAAGGATACTTCAGTTTAGACTCGATTGTGCAATATCAATACGAACTAGCAATCGGCGGTCAAACTGTTACAGAAAAAGAATGGCAGCAACTTGTAAATGCCAAAAGTCCCCTGGTGCAATTTCGCGGTCAGTGGATAGAGTTAGACCAAGAAAAAATGCAGCAAATGCTGGAATTCTGGCAAAATAATGCCAAAGATCAGCCAGAAATGACGCTGACAGATTTGATGAAACTAGCCGCAGAATCAGAAAATGAATTAGAAGTAGAACATGACCAGACTTTGGCGGAAATGATGGCAAAGTTGCAGGATAAAAGCAAACTGGAACCAATTGAAAATCCGCCGCAGTTGCAGGGAAATTTACGGGAATATCAAAAGCGAGGCGTGTCCTGGTTGCAATATCTGGAAAACCTGGGTTTAAATGGTTGTCTTGCAGATGATATGGGACTGGGAAAGTCGGTTCAGGTGATTGCTAGATTGGTGAATGAAAAAGAATCAACACCATCAATTTTACCAACTTTATTAATTGCACCTACGTCAGTTGTCGGAAACTGGCAAAAAGAAATTGAAAAGTTTGCTCCGCATCTTCAAGCAATGGTGCATCATGGTAGTAGCCGTATTCAGCAAGTAGCGGAGTTTAAAGCCGCTTCTCTAAACCACGATGTTGTTATAACTTCATTTACTTTGGCTCGCAAAGATGAAAAACTTTTGGAAAGTGTGAAGTGGCATCGATTGGTGTTGGATGAGGCGCAAAATATTAAAAATCCTAAAGCTGCTCAAACTAAGGCAATTTTAAAGTTGCCAGCTACACATCGATTAGCTTTGACGGGAACGCCAGTAGAAAACCGATTGCTAGATTTGTGGTCGATTTTTAACTTTCTTAATCCTGGTTATTTGGGTAAAGAAGCACAGTTTCGCAAGTCCTTTGAAATTCCAATCCAAAAAGATAATAATAAGGTGAAGTCTACGACCTTGAAAAAGTTGGTAGAACCTTTTATTCTACGCCGGGTGAAGACTGACCAATCAATTATTAACGATTTGCCGGACAAGGTTGAACAAAAATTATATTGTAATTTAACTAAAGAACAAGCTTCGCTGTACGAGGCAGTTGTTAAGGATGTAAGCGAAAAAATTAATAATTCTGAAGGAATTCAGCGCAAAGGGTTAATTTTGTCAACCTTACTGAGGCTAAAACAAATTTGCAATCATCCAGCGCAATTTTTACAGGATGGAAGCGAGTTTTCAGTTGAGCGATCGCATAAACTTAGCCGTCTAGCAGAAATGGCCGAAGAAGCCATTTCTGAAGGCGAAAGTATGTTAATCTTTAGCCAATTTAAAGAAGTTTGCGACTCTCTAGAGAAATATTTGAAACACACTTGTCACTACAACACCTATTACATTCATGGAGGCACCAACCGCAACAAGCGAGAGCAAATGATAGCTGAGTTTCAAAATCCCGAAACTGAACCATCGGTATTTATTCTCTCCTTAAAAGCTGGTGGCGTTGGCATTACCCTTACTAAAGCTAATCACGTTTTCCACTTTGATCGGTGGTGGAACCCAGCAGTCGAAGACCAAGCCACAGATAGAGCTTTTCGTATCGGTCAAAAGAAAAATGTGTTTGTTCACAAATTCGTTGCTATCGGTACCTTAGAAGAACGCATCGATAAAATGATTGAAGATAAGAAAAAGTTGTCATCTGCTGTGGTTGGTGCTGATGAAGCTTGGCTTACAGAACTTGATAATGAAGCTTTTAAACAACTGATTTCACTCAATAAAGCCGCAATTTTGGAGTAAACTATCATGGCGCAATTTAGCCGTACCTGGTGGGGTAAACGCTTTATTCTAGCCTTAGAATCTTTCAGCGATTCAGCTAGATTAGGACGCGGACGTTCCTATGCGAATAATGGAAAAGTTCTCAATTACAAAATAGACCAGAACGAAATAACTGCTACTGTTAGAGGTTCAGTTAATCCCTATTTTGGAGTATATAAAGAACCAAAATATAGCATTAATATCGAAATCAAACCAATTGATAAGACTAACTGGTCGAAAGCAATTAAATATATTTCATCAAAAGCCAGCTTTGTTTCTAAGCTGCTGATGAATGAGGTTCCTGATAATATTGAAGAGGCTTTTGCTGATTTGGGATTACATCTTTTACCTCACAGTAAAAAAGACTTCAAAACCAGTTGTTCCTGTCCAGATTACGCCAATCCTTGTAAACACATTGCTGGGGTTTACTACGTGGTAGCGTCCCAATTAGACCACAATCCGTTTCTATTATTTGAACTTAGGGGTTTATCTAAAGAAGCCTTGCAAGCAGAACTGGCAAAATCTCCTTTAGGACAAGTTTTATCCACCGAACTTACGGCAAAAGAAATTCCTTTAGAATCCACAGCGTCTTACTATACTCCCCTAGAAAAAGTACAAATTACTGAAAAGATAAATCCCAGAGAGTTTTGGCTAGGAACTAAGCGACTACCGCAAACTGTTGAAGCAGTATCGCCAGCAAGTTTGCCAGCGATTTTGATTAAAAAACAGGGAGATTTCCCGCCTTTTTGGAAGAAAGATAGTTCTTTTATTGGAACGATGGAGGAGTTATATCAGCGAGTGAAAACAAAAAATAAAGAAATTTTGTAAAGTCACAACTCAAATTCGATTGTTATTTCCCTACAAAAGAGCGATCGCCTCAACTAACTATTCAAGTTCAATCCCACCAATAGGAAATAACGACTGCATCCCGATCCTGTTGAACTTGCTCGCCATAAAGCGCTCCTTCCAATCGAGTCATCAGTCGGCGCTTGAGCCGCCAACCATACTCCTCATTCGTGCCATCGCATACATCTACAGAATCGGCTCGCCACTTCTTACCCAAATCTAAAAGCCGAGACACCGTTGTATCTTGGTTCTGGGTCAGGATATATAGGGTATCCGCAGGATAAGCAACGAAATGGATAATACTGGTTTCAGGCATCGGACGATAGTTTGCCATTGCTAATAGCGTATCGAGTAAGCCACTAAAACTTAGACCTCCTTCATCTGGCGCAAAGATTGGTTTTGTAAATAGAAAGCTTACCCATAAATCGGGATGCTGGGAAAGGTCGGCAATCACTTCTTCGCCATCAAACTCGTTGAAGCGCCGCTGCCAAACCAGTGCAGCAAAGAGTTCCTGAGGGGAATAAGATTGGGCGATAGATTTGATTTTGGCTAAGTCAAGCATTTCTTTTCCTCACGCAAGCTGTTCACGAATTGCTGTATTTCTTGTACATAAAATTTTATTAACTTTTTTGTTCAAGTGGATATTTTGCCAAAGCTAAAAACCTAAAATTGTGTGGGTTGTATCAAGGAACGAAATTTAGCTAAAATTATTATATGTAATTTTATTCTCCTCTTTGAAGTTTTTAAATAAAATTTTTTCATGAATTCAGAAACTGAAAAACTCCTTAGCGTTCTCGAATTTTATAAAAATGGGAGTGAAATGTTCGCCTGGGATAGCACTATAAAAGGCTATTTTAATATCTGGAATCTTTTGATTTCAGAAGGTTTCGTTCGGGCAACTGAACCTGAAAAGGCAATTAAACACTGGCAAGATATAGAACATTGGGGTACCCCAACCAATCAGGAATTAGATCGGATGCAATACGCTCCACTTCGTCGAGAGCGGAAAAACAGTTCTTGGAACTCTGATATCCAAAGAGAACGAGTAAGTTATTATCAAGCTCTAGTCTATTTTCTTAAGAAATTTTACAAAATCTGCAAGCCTATACTATTACAGGTTTTGCTAATCCAGACAGTCTTAACAAACAACAATTCGGGCTTTGTATCGTTTTAGGTCAAACCTCAAGCCAAGACTGGATTTGTCTTACTCCTACCGTACTCGCTCAAGTTTGGCACGCTTATTCCTTGTGCCAGACATCCAAACATTACCTCATTAACTTCCTGTCTATCAGATAATTGTGATACACAAGATATAGTTGGAAAAATAAATAAAATTCTCGAAAGGCTAAAGTCTATTGAAATATACGGTTATTACTATGCGGATTACCAATACAGCTACAAACATCAAATATTTTGTACTTCGTCATCAGCTTTTGCTGAAGCTATTGAACTTGCGCTGCAAGCAAGCACTATGCTTGACATGGACAGAAAGTTTTCACTCTATGATTACAATCATAATGATTGGAACAACCATCGAGACCGAATTAGTCGATTTATGCGTAGGCATCTCAAAAATCGCAAGTGTGTTACCGTGAGTTTTTGGGATGTTGGATGCGGTTACGATCTTGGCTGTACACCAACAGGTGATTGGATTGGATTTAAGTCTGAGAAATGGTTTATATACAATCCTTAATTTATCAAATATTATATCTACCTAAAAAATAGGATTTTTAAGCTCTTCTCTCATTCCCAATATCAGCCTGATAATGAATTCAAATACTTACTGGAGGGCATAGGATTGTGCAATGAATTGGATTTTGGCTAAGTCAAGCATCGCTATTCCTTATGCCCTTTTTTACATTTTCTAAAGCCAACCTGACCGCTTGGTCGGGATAGATAATTTGTCCCAATCGTTTCACAGCATACAACTGGCGAAATTCATCTGGATGCTGCAACTCGGCAAGCAAAAATGCTTTGTAGCGCCAAAGAAAATAGTTCTCGAAAGCTAAAGCGCTTTTACAATATTCCCTCAGTTGCTTTCGATCTGCTTCTGCTTCCGGCACCCGATAATTCCAATGATTGCGGCATTGCTCGTAAATGTCTTCCACAAGCGCCGTCCACTCGTCATTAATCCATTTGCGGTACTGGATAACACATTCGCGCTTCGTTACTACATATTGTCCGGCATCTAAGGCGATGAGTGCTGTCGCCGGACAAAGGACATTTAACACTAAATCTTTAGTTCCGTAGTGAATTGTCCCATCCGACGCACGCATCTGACGGCGATCGCAACCATAAAACTCACCCTCCGGATCGGGATAGTCGAGAGGAAACGTTAACACCTCCGGGTTGCCACGCATCTGTGCAAACAACCGATATGGAAAGTGCATACTGTCCAGGGTATAGCTATCTATTGGCTTTATTGGAACCAGGGGGCGAATGTCTTCCCCATATATCAGAAGCGTGCCTTTCTGGAACCTAACCGCACCAATCCGAAACAGCGCCTCTTCACTGTCTGCGGTAATACCCAGTTCTATAGAGGTATTTTTCTGGCACTCGTCGCTTATCTGTGCGAATTCCTGTCGTTCGGCAGAAGTCAGGCTACCCTTAAAAACGACGCGAAGATCGATATCGCTTGTAGCTACCGCAGTGCCATCAGCATAACTGCCTTCTAGATAGTAACCGCGAATGCGACCTGGAAAACTTTCCCCGACTTTGCCGATAATTTCGCAGGCGATCGCGTCAACTTTCTCGACACCTGTTGAGGCAGTAAGAGTAATATTTGTCATCGTCGGTTAAAGTCTGCTTGTAGACTTCCCGTTGGGATTGTAGAGGAATTGAATTATACCAATTCTTTATAACAATGCGTTCGAGCGTTCTGTAGGGACATGGCAATGCCATGTCCCTACTAAAATAAATAATGCTCATAAAGAATTGGTATTAGCAGAAATTAGCGATCGCGCCTCTTGTAAAATTCATGGTGACAACCTAACTTATGGCAGCCCATCCCCCCAACCCCCTGAAAAAGGGGGCTAAGAAGGAACGCAAATAGCAGCAGAATTAATCAATGGGATTAAGCCGTAAGTCCACAAGGTTTCTTGACAGAAAAATGAACAGGGGCAGGTTTTAAACCCGCCCCTACTTCAGATATGTTACGCCCGACAGCCGCTGCTACAGGTCTTAAGCTGTGAACCAGACTCACCATATCTTCTAAAGAAAGCGCCTGACGGGCATCGGAAACCGATTTTTCGGGTTCTGGGTGACATTCAATAATTAACCCATCTGCGCCACACGCGATCGCAGCCTTCGCCAAAGGTGCCACCAATTCCCTCTTACCTACCGCATGAGAAGGATCTACAATTACTGGCAAGTGTGTTATCTGCTTCAAAGCCGCTACTGCGCCTAAATCCAGCACATTGCGCGTATAGTTATCGAAACTGCGGATACCCCGTTCGCACAGCACTACATCCGGATTGCCGTGGCTTAAAATATATTCTGCCGCCATGACAAATTCTTCAATAGTAGAAGCTAACCCACGCTTGAGTAGTATTGGTTTACCAGCCTCTCCCAAAGCTTTCAGCAAATCGAAGTTTTGCATATTGCGGCTACCAATTTGCAGCATATCAGCATCAGCCGCAACAGCTTCTATTTGCCCAATTGACATCACTTCTGTGACGATGGGGATCGAGTAACGCGATCGCACCGAAGCCAAAATCTGCAATCCTTCCACTCCCATTCCTTGAAAAGCATAGGGAGAGGTGCGGGGTTTGTAGACACCACCACGCAAAGCCTGAACGGGTGCGGCCGCGAGATGACTAGCAACAGTTTCCATCTGATCCAAGCTTTCCACTGTACAGGGGCCGCCGATAATAACCAAGTCTTCTCCACCGAAGCTGACTTTTTCTGAAAGTCTGACAACGGTTTGGTGATTAGAGTGAGATTGTGAGGCAAGTTTAGCGTTGATCATGGTTCGATTCTCCTTACAAAAAAATGTGATGTTGACAAAACAAAAAGCCCGGAACCTGATTGCAAGTTCCGGGCGCTGGACGATTTATCGACATGACGCTATTTACCCGGAATTTGCTCTGGGCCAAAAGTAAAAGCCATAAAACCAGCTACTGAAATAGGTCATCACGATTAAAATCCAATCCTTAAAAAAAACAAAAAAAACCGCAGAGTTTGCTCTGCGGTTCACCAGGCGGTTCCAATGGGGACATTGGATTCACTCCCGGTGAACCGCGTTAAACCAATAAAAGTAAAAACTGCTGCTGAACATTTGTAAGAGCTATAAATCTGAAAATTTATTACATACCTTTAACCATTGACGTTAGCAGAGGGATCGGGCAGTGTCAAGAGGTTATGAGAGCGGTTAGGTCTGCCCGATCCCACATTGACCCTACAACTAACTACTTTTTGGAATCAGCCCAAGCCAGTAGAAGCTAGACAGTGCAGTTCTCTTCTAAATGATGAGATGATATTAAATTGACCATTATAAAAATTTAGTCGTACCATTATGGCGGAAATTCAGTTTGCCAGAGGACTCAAAGAAGAAGTCATACCGGATGTAAAGCTAACCCGTTCGCGGGATGGCAATCAAGGTACTGCGACGTTTTATTTTCAAACTCCCAACGCCTTCAACAGCGAAAGCGCGGAAGAAATCACCGGGATGTACATGATTGACGAAGAAGGCGAAATAGTGACCAGAGAAGTCAAAGGCATATTTGTCAATGGTCAAGCTAGAGATTTACAAGCGGTTTACCTGATGAAGTCAGAAGATGAATGGAATCGCTTTATGCGCTTCATGCAGCGGTATGCCGAAGAGAATGGTTTAGAATTTAGCAAATCCTAAATAGATTTTGAGTTTTGAGTTAGGGTTGGAAATTAAAAACTCAAAACTCTTGCTTGTATGACTAACCTGCCTCACCCTGATATAAAGGGGATGACAGTAACTTGCGCTGTCATTACCGTTAGCGATACGCGATCGCCCGAAACAGATACTAGCGGTCAGTTAATTAAGCAGTTACTCCAAAATGCAGGTCACGCAATTGGGGAGTACGCCCTTCTCAAAGATGAACCTACGCAAATTCGGGCGCTGCTAGCAACCCTAGGTCAACGCCCGGATTTAGATGCTTTAATTTTCAATGGTGGCACTGGGATCGCACCGAGAGACACGACCTATGATGCTCTAGAGAAAGAACTCTCAAAAACTTTGCCTGGTTTTGGCGAGTTGTTCCGCTTTCTGAGTTATCAAGAAATTGGTTCACGGGCGATCGCATCTCGCGCTGTTGCTGGCGTTTATCAAAGCAAGCTGGTCTTCTCGGTTCCCGGTTCCAGCAACGCCGTTAAACTTGCAATTGAGAAGCTTATTATACCAGAACTTGTCCATTTGGTCAACCAAGTTAAAAGCTAAAAGGCAAAATGTAGAGAGATTAAATTTAACCTCTCTACATTTTGCCTTTTAGATGATTGTCTAATTTACCGGATGCTGAGCGATCGCGGTAATTGGGGCTTACCCGGCTGGGCGAGTTTAGTATTTTCCAACTCAGCGATCGCGCGGGCATATTGCGGATCTTCCTGAGTTCCCAGTAACGTCGGATTACTGCCAAGACGCTTGCGCTGGTCGTCGTTCAAGTCAATCTTGACATCAGGAGTAACCCCTTTCTGGCTGATATCCGTTCCCTTTGGCGTGTAGTAGTGAGCAATCGTCACAGCTAAACCAGAACCATCACTCAGAGAATGCACCGACTGAACTAGCGCCTTCCCAAAAGTTTGAGAGCCGATAATCTTCGCACGACCATTATCCTTCAGCGCCCCAGAGAGAATTTCGCTAGCCGATGCCGAATTGCCATCTACCAGCACAGCAAGAGGCAACTGAGTCAACGACTTGCCATTTGTCTTAAATTCTTCGTTTTCTCCCTTGCGGTCTACTGTCCGGACGATGGCACCTTTATCCATCCACATCTGGGCAATTTCTACGCTGGAGTGCAGTAACCCACCCGGATTACCCCGCAAATCCAATACAAAAGCATCCACCTTGTCGTTATTGAGAGTCTTAATCGAGCGACGCATTTGTTCTGCGGCGTGGGCGCTAAACTCATTCAAGCGGATATAGCCGACGCGGATTTTACCTTCCTGCTTGACCGAAGAACGGACAGCAGCCAGTTCAATCTGCGCCCTAGTCAATGCCACATCTTTATCCCTGCCTTCGCTGGATATCTTGAGGGTGACTTTCGTCCCAACTTCGCCCCGGATCAAGTTAGCGGCAGCTTCCACACTCATCCCCTTTGTGGTTTTGCCATTAATTGCCAAAATCTTATCTCCCGGCTTGATACCCGCTTTGAGAGCTGGGGAATTCTCAATCGGTTCCACAACGGTCAGATCCTTGGTTTTTTCGTCCAGTTCCAGCTTCAAACCTACGCCAGACAGTTCTCCGGAAGTTTGGCTAGTCAATGCTTGATACTGTTTGGGATCAAGAAAACGAGTGTAAGGGTCGTCTAATTTTTCCAACGCCACCCGGATAGCCTTGTAGGCTTCTTCGCGGGTAGTGTAGTTTTTGGAGAGCAGATCTTGTCGGGTCGCTTGCCAATCCACCTGATTAAAGGTGCCATCAACATATTCCCGGTTGACAATTTGCCATGCTTCATCGACAACCGATTTTGGACTTTCTTGCAGGGCAGCTCGGACAGAGGGACCGAAGAAAGACAAAGCTGCCGTGGTTGCGATCGCTCCACCAAACAGAGCAAAGTGGAGCCGAGAGAAGTGTTTTGGGGATGGATTCATGAAGAGTGGCTTGAAGAGGGGTTTAATCTGTAGATACCGTGTGACGCCTGAAACGAACTATTTCCAAGATACTCAGGTTTATTATCTAGGCTGCATCAATTTTGTGCCAGTTCGCCCAGTGTCCTCATTATTCATATTAGTAGCCAGGATAACAGCCTTGTTTGACTCGACTTTCCTGCTAATTTTTTACTTACCTCAGTTTAATAGGCGCCAGCCTAAAAGAACAACAAAATAGTCTTAATAGTTAAAGTAGTGTAAAGCATTACTAAATTTCATCCGAACAAATACTCAAATAAATTGTGAACCGCCCAGTTAGATTTACTTACCAGCAGCCCCACCGTGCCGCAGTTCATCAGTTTGCCTTCAGAAGCGCTCGACGGCTTTTACCCTTCATTATCGCTATTCTAGGCGTTATCTTGGGCGGATGGTTATTAATCATTATGCTTTCTTTGTACTCTGCCTCACAAACTAAAGTGGATGCCTATTTTGTCTTAGGCGGAAGTATTAGTAGGGAAATATACGTAGCCCAGCAAGTAAAAAAAGACGCAGGAATACGGGTTTTAATTTCTCAAGGCTCTAAAGACCCCTGCATCTGGCTAATTTTTCAAAGAGAAAATGCTTCTATTGAGCAAGTTTGGCTAGAAAAGTGTGCAAAATCAACTTTTAGCAATTTCTATTTTGGGATACCAATTCTCCGCTCTTGGGGAGTCCGTAAAATTAAGTTAATCACCTCCGCCAGCCATCTGCCAAGAGCGCAGTGGCTCGCGCAAATTTTATGCGGCGCTCATGGGATTTGGGTAGAGACTGAAATCGTACCAGAACAGGGTATTCCTGCCAATCGAGAATCGTTTCTCAAGACAGGATTAGACGTAACTCGTAGCTTAGTATGGGCGGTATTGAGTCAGGTAATCCAACCTAAATGCAACCAAGTAACTCCGCTTGCGGATGTGGATATAGAACAGTGGCGCGAACAGGGTTTTAAGTGCGAGCATCAGGGAAATGTAAAGTGAGCGTGCGTTAGAACCTAGGAAATTTTGGGAACACTGAATATAAACCCAATCAGCCGCTTTCTTGTTTCACCCCAAGCTCAAAGCACAAATAACTTAGATGAATAATATCAATCAGTCTTACGAAATTCTTGGGCTGAAACTTGGTGCATCGCACGCAGAGATTAAGCAAGCTTACCGAAACCTGGCTAAGACTTCGCATCCAGATCGCTTTTCTCACGACCCTCAACTAAAACAAAAAGCAGAAGAGGAAATTAAAAAAATCAACCAAGCTTACGAAGAGCTAAAGTTTTATTTGGATAATTCGGCTGATAAAACTTTTAATACAGGGATTTATAAAAATAATTTATTTAATGCACAAATATACTATAACCAGGGATTGGGAAATATTAAAAAAGAAAAATATGAGGAAGCAATCGAAGATTTTACCCGCGCAATCCGGATCAATTCATACTATATAAAAGCATATAAATCCAGAGGGTTTGCCTGCTCCCAAATGGGATATAACAACAGAGCCAACTCAGATGCAAAGAAAGTGGCAGAGCTTGAGCTGAAACAAAAAGCGGCAAAGCCATCACCCGCACCGCCACCACCTTCGCCACCGCCTGCATCTGTATTTCCACAATGGAAATGCGATCGCACCCTCACCAGTCATTCAGAATTAGTTGCTGCTGTTGTCATCAGTTGGGATGGAAGAACCCTTATCAGTGGCAGCTTTGACAAAACTATCAAGCTATGGAATCTGGCTACAGGGAAGCTAATCCACACCCTCGCAGGGCATTCAGACGGGGTGCGTTGCCTTGCCTTTAGTAAAGATAGAAGAACTTTTGCCAGTGGCAGTGTTGACAAAACCATTAAGTTGTGGGATTTGGCTACAAGGAAAGTAATTCGCACCTTTGGCGGTTTGTTTTCTGGGCATTCAGACGAAGTTTCGGCTGTCACCTTCAACCTAGATGGGCAAATTCTAGCTAGTGCTAGTAATGACAAAACTATCAAGTTTTGGCAGACAACTACAGGAAAAGAACTCAACACCCTTAAAGGACAGTCAGCCCAAGTTTTGTCTATTGCTATCAGTCGGGATGGAAAGATTCTTGCAAGTGGAGGTTTGGAAAAGCCGCTCAGAATTCGGCAGATGGGCAACGGTCAACTAATTCGTTCAATTGTCGGAAATTCTGGCTATGTTTTGTCTGTCGCCTTCAGCCCAGATGGACAAAACATAGCCAGTGGGAGTTTCAAACAAATCAAACTGTGGCAGACAGCTACAGGCAGAGAAATCTGTACTCTCACAGGGCATACAGGTGCGGTTTATTCTGTCACTTTCAGCCCAGATGGAAAGACTCTTGTGAGTGGCAGCGAGGACGGCACTATCAAGCTGTGGCAGATAGCTACAGGCAGAGAAATCTGTACTCTGGCGGGGCATTTAGGTGTAATTTATTCTGTTGCTATCAGTCCAGATGGAAAGACTATCGTGAGTGGGAGTCATGACAAGACTATCAAGATTTGGCGATTTAGTTGGTGGTAATTCGCGCACTTTTGGCTCATCTATAAAAGATGAAGACGCTACAGAATATTTTGCTATTTCCACCTGCTTAAAGCTGAAAAAAAAAATAGGGTAGGTTTTTACCTACCCTATTTTTTTTCTACTTTTCTATTCCGGAGCGTCCGGGGCGGCTAAAACTACCGCAGGATCTTGAGCTTGAAGGGGTACAGGTGTCGAGGTCTGTAAAGTTTCCTCGTCAAGCGTCGTCCATTCGGTGTGGAAGAAGCCTTCTTTGTCAATACGCTCGTAGGTGTGAGCGCCGAAGTAATCGCGCTGAGCTTGGGTGAGGTTTTGTGGCAAGCGATCGCGTCGATAACTATCAAAATAATCCAGCGACGCACTGAACGCCGGAACTGGAATCCCCAGCTTCGCTGACTGGGACAAAACTTCCCGCCAAGCGTCCTGACGATCCAAAATTGTCTGCTTAAACTCAGGAGCCAAAAGCAAATTAGGCAACTCTGGATTGTCCTTGAAAGCAGATTTAATCTTATTCAAGAACCCAGCTCGAATAATACAACCACCCTTCCAAATCCGGGCAGTTTCGCTCAAATTCAGGTCATAGGAATAAGCCTTTGACGCTGCACTCAATAGCGCCATACCCTGAGCGTAAGAGCAAATCTTCGAGCAATAGAGAGCATCACGGATTTGGTTAATGAAGGTTTTGGTGTCCCCCTCATACTTCCCACTAGGGCCCGTTAAAATCTCCGAAGCAGCCACCCGCTCCTTTTTAAAGGAAGATATGATCCGGGCATTAACCGCCGCCGTCATCGTCGGAATACAGATCCCCAACTCCAGCGCACTCTGCACCGTCCAACGTCCCGTACCTTTTTGCCCAGCCGCATCGAGAATCTTATCAACCAGAGGCTGATTAATATCTGGATCGATGTAAGTAAAGATATCCGCCGTAATCTCAATTAGGTAGGAATTGAGTTCATCGGTGGTGTTCCATTCAGCAAAAATCTCGTGCAGTTGCTGGTGATCCAACCCCAAAGCATTTTTAAGCAAGTCGTATGCTTCTGCAATCAGCTGCATATCGCCGTACTCAATGCCATTGTGTACCATCTTGACGTAGTGACCAGCACCACCAGGGCCAATATAGGTCACACAGGGGCCATCATCCACCTGAGCCGCAATCTTCGTCAAAATTGGCTCCAGATACTCGTAGGAGCTTTTCGTGCCTCCCGGCATCAAGCTAGGGCCATTCAGCGCCCCTTCTTCACCGCCACTGACACCCATCCCGATAAACCTGAAACCCTCCGGCTCTAATTCGCGAGTGCGACGAGCGGTATCGTCAAACAGGGAGTTTCCACCGTCGATAATAATGTCGCCCTCATCCAGCAGGGGTTTGAGCTGGTTAATCACCGCATCCACTGGCGCACCAGCTTTTACCATGATCAGGATTTTGCGGGGGCGTTCCAGAGATTTGACAAAATCTTCAATTGAATAGGCGGCGTGGACATTTTTTCCCTGCGCCCGCTGGGCCATAAAGGCATCCGTTTTTTCTGGCGTGCGGTTATAGACGGAGATGGGGAACCCATTGCGCTCTACATTTAGCGCCAAGTTTTCGCCCATGACGGCTAAACCAATTACACCAAAGCTCTGCTGTGTCATAAGATTCAATGTTCAACTCTGCAATGCTTTTGAACAGTTGCGTTCCTTTCAGGGTATCCCGATATCCTATGGGTTTCCCGTAAAGAAGATATTAAGAGTCGCCAAAACTAAAGCGCCCTTAGTACAAAAGACATCAAATTGAAACAGCTAATTTAATTTCAATTTGTATCTAGGTCAACAGTTCTCTTGCAAAATTGGATCATAGACACAAGTTTTGGAGCATCCATAAAATGCTGGCATATATCCTGGCGATCGCTGTTGCTGTTAGTAGCCTCGCCCTTTACTTAGCAGCTTTCTTTTTCCCTGAAGTCCATCGGAAGAATGACTTTATCTGGAGTGGTGTGGGATTATTCTACGCCTTGGTTTTGTGGGTGTGTGCAGGACGCATCACAGGCGGTGTACTGCTGGGACAATTAGCTAGCGTGGCGCTACTCGGTTGGTTGGGTTGGGAAACGCTGACATTACGGCGCTCCCTCACCCCAGCAGCACAGCAGACTGCGATACCTAGCCCAGAGGCGTTACAGGAACTGACAAAAATATCCCCACAGCAGCGAGTCACTAATCTGTTCGCAAATCTTAAAGAAACTGTGGGTAAAGTGACAGGGGGTAAAAGCAAATCAGACACCCAAACCACCCCACCCCCAGCACCGGCTGACTCAGCAAAATCACCCGTTACGGTGGTGGACAACCGAGTACCTGATAACAATCAACCGCCCGTACCACCAGCGCCCCCCCAGTCTCAACTGCTAGATTCCATCTCAGGGCAAGAAGTAGTTGATGAAGTCACTGTAGAAGAACTGGCTCAAGAAGCCGCACCCCAAACCGATTTGGATGACTTGGAACCCAAAGCAGCCGTAGGAGCAACTGAATCAGCCACAAGCGAATCAGAGGCTCCTGAACCCGTTCTTCCCAACCCACCCGCTCCTGTGGTGGAAAGGGATAATGATCTGGAACCCCAAGCCGCTGTAGAAGCAACTGAATCAGCCACAAGCGAAGCTGAGACTCTTGAACCCGTTCGTCCGAACCCACCCGATCCTGAATTGGTGGAAGCGGCTCTAGAAGATGCCGAAGAGAAGCATATCCCAGCTTCACCTCCACCTACCTCAGAAGAAACTTCAGCGTCAGAAGCCAATCAACCCTTAGAAAACCCACCCAACCCAACTTAAAAATAGGGATTGGGGATTGGGGGCTGGGGACAAGGGAGATTTGCTTGCTTGTCCCCAGTCCCTCCTATCGTTAAGAGAGGCACGAAACCCAACATCCATAAGCATTCGTTGGGTTTCACTATCGTTCAACTCAACCTACTAGCGCTGTGTTAGTGAAGCGGCGCGTAAGTGCGGCGGTCGCCTCACTTGTGTAGTTTTATTAGCGATTGGCGGAGACGGTTGCCTTTCTAAGCGCGTTCCCAGGATGAGACTGGGAACGAGAAAAAGTTGAAGACCTTGGGACTTGTAACCGATAATGAAGAAATATGACTCTACCATTCATCGGTATTGAACTGTGACAGCAACAGGGAACTATAAGGACACCGTTAATCTGCCCAAAACCCAGTTTGATATGCGGGCGAACGCCATCAAACGGGAACCCGAACTGCAAAAGTTTTGGGCAGAACAGCAAATTTACGAGCGCTTGTCGCAGAACAATCCCGGCGAGTTATTTATTCTGCACGATGGCCCGCCCTACGCCAATGGGTCGTTGCATATTGGTCATGCCCTAAATAAAATTCTCAAGGATATCATCAACAAATACCAACTGCTGCAAGGGCGCAAAGTTCGCTACGTCCCAGGTTGGGATTGTCACGGCTTGCCTATTGAGCTGAAAGTCCTTCAGAATATGAAACAACCTGAGAGGCAAAATCTCACTACTCTGGAACTCCGCCACAAAGCCAGAGACTTTGCTCTCAAGACTGTGGATGAGCAGTCCCAAAGCTTCAAGCGCTATGGTATCTGGGGCGACTGGGAAAACCCTTATCTGACGCTAAAGCCGGAATATGAAGCGGCTCAGATTGGCGTTTTCGGTCAGATGATGCTCAAAGGTTACATCTATCGAGGCTTGAAACCCGTTCACTGGAGTCCCAGTTCTAAAACGGCGCTGGCTGAGGCAGAGTTGGAATATCCGGAAGGTCACACTTCGCGCAGTCTATATGCGGCGTTCCGGATGACGAGTCTTTCGGAGGCAGTGAAACCTGCACTGGGAGAGTTTTTGCCGGATTTGGGTGTAGCTATCTGGACGACGACACCTTGGACGATTCCCGCTAACTTGGCTGTCAGTGTGAACCCAGACTTAACTTATGCGGTGGTTGAAGTTGAGTCGGAATCTGCTATAGGCTGGAAATACTTGATCGTCGCTGCTGATTTGGTTGAGCGATTATCTGCTACGTTTGGTACTCAGCTGACCGTGAAAGCGACAGTTATGGGCAAGGCTTTGGAGTATTCCACCTACCGCCATCCCCTATTTGACCGCGAAAGCCCGGTTGTAATTGGGGGGGATTACGTCACAACTGAGTCTGGAACTGGTTTGGTACACACTGCCCCTGGTCATGGTCAAGATGACTACCTGGTGGGTCAGCGTTATAATTTGCCCATTTTGTCTCCGGTTGATGCCGATGGGAAATTTACCGAGGAGGCGGGACAGTTTGCGGGATTAAATGTGCTGGGTGATGCCAATCAAGCCGTCATTGATGCTCTAGTGGGAGTGGGTTCGTTGTTGAAGGAGGAACCTTATGTCCATAAGTATCCTTACGATTGGCGGACGAAAAAGCCAACGATTTTCCGGGCGACAGAACAGTGGTTTGCTTCTGTGGAGGGATTTCGGGAGGAGGCGCTCAAAGCGATCGCATCCGTAAGATGGATTCCCGCTGTTGGTCAAAACCGCATCACGCCAATGGTTGCAGATCGTTCCGATTGGTGCATCTCCCGTCAGCGCAGCTGGGGTGTCCCAATTCCCGTCTTCTACGACGAGGAGACGGGCGAACCCCTGCTAAACGAAGAATCAATCGCCCACGTTCAGGCAATTATCGCTCAGAAGGGTTCTGATGCTTGGTGGGAAATGTCGGTAGAGGAGTTGTTGCCAGAAACATACCGCAATAATGGCAAGTCTTACCGCAAAGGCACCGATACAATGGATGTCTGGTTTGACTCCGGTTCTTCTTGGGCTGCTGTGCTGAAACAACGCCCGGAATTGCCCTATCCAGCGGATATCTATCTGGAAGGTTCGGATCAGCATCGCGGTTGGTTCCAGTCCAGCCTCTTAACCAGTGTGGCAACTAATGGCATCGCACCCTACAAAACCGTATTAACTCACGGTTTTACTCTGGATGAAAAGGGTATGAAGATGAGCAAATCGCTGGGTAATGTTGTCGATCCAGCAATGGTCATCGAAGGCGGCAAAAATCAAAAAGATGATCCTCCCTATGGTGCTGATGTGTTGCGTCTGTGGGTGTCCTCGGTAGACTACACCTCAGATGTCCCAATCAGTAAAAGCATCCTCAAGCAGTTGGGGGATGTGAGAAACAAGATTCGCAATACGGCGCGTTTCTTGTTGGGGAATTTGCACGATTTCGACCCTGCGAAGGATGCGGTTCCTTACGAGCAGTTACCGGAACTCGACCGCTATATGCTGCACCGAATGACGGAAGTATTCGCTGAGGTGACGCAAGCGTTCGAGAGTTTCCAGTTTTTCCGCTTTTTCCAAACGGTGCAGAATTTCTGTGTAGTTGACTTGTCTAACTTCTATCTAGATATTGCCAAAGATAGGCTCTATATCAGCGCCCCGGATTCTTTCCGCCGTCGCAGCACTCAGACAGTGCTGGCTGTGGCTGTAGAGAATTTAGCACGAGCGATCGCGCCCGTTCTCTGTCACATGGCGGAAGATATCTGGCAATATATCCCCTATCCCACACCTTACAATTCTGTGTTTGAAGCAGGTTGGGTAAAATTAGACGAGCAATGGAACAAGCCAGAAATGGCATCATTCTGGCTACAGTTGCGGCAAATTCGCACCGAAGTTAACAAGGTGATGGAACAAGCACGCGCCGAAAAAATGATTGGTTCTTCCTTGGAAGCCAAAGTTTTACTCTACATCCCGAATGCTGAATTTTGCTCTTTATTGCAAGATTTGAATCCTAACTCAGTCCCTAGCACACACAATGGTGTGGATGAGTTACGTTACCTGTTTATTACTTCTCAGGTAGAACTGCTGGATTCTGCGGACGCTTTGCAGGGTTTAAAGTACAGCTTGCAGTCAGATGGGATAGGAATTGGCGTGGTTAAAGCAGACGGGGAAAAATGCGATCGCTGTTGGAATTACTCTCTCCACGTCGGCGAATCAACCGAACATCCCCTACTTTGCGAACGGTGCATTCCAGCCTTAGCAGGTCAATTTTAACTGGTGCGACGATACATCTGTAGGGACATGGCATTGCCATGTCCCTACTAAAGTAGCCCGAACGTCAGAACTGCGATATATTCCACTCAACTGAGAAAGGCTATATAGAGGAATGTCACTGACACAAGCAGAGACGGAAATTTATTTCCAGTTTAGGGCAATTAAATGCCATTCCCTGTATAGAGCGATATTTTAAGGGTATTGGTCAATATCGTTCACTTAAAGCTAAAAATACAAAGGCTGCTACAAACTCAGCAGCCTTTGTCCGTGTAGCTGCGCCTTTAAGATTAAGCCAGAAGTATTGCGATTACTCCTATTTGTTACTCAAAGATTACCAATTTTCCCCAAAATATGTACTTTTTTGACATTTAGTGGTGATATTCCATACCAAATAATATAAAAATTAATTCAGCCAAATTGCTGATAAAACATCGTACAAAATCAGCAATTTGGCTGAATTTTAGTAAATTAGGCTATTGTTATCTTGAGCCGCAAGTTACCTTAAAATAAATCTTAATTTTAAATCTCAAATATCTAACTCTCTGGATAGATGATAATATTATATTTCCTCTGCTTAGTTCTTAATCGCAGCGGCGGTTACTATTACAGGGGCTAGAAAGTTTGCCATCAATTGCAATTATGGTGTATTAGTACCTAAGTATGTACTTACTGGAGGTTGATGTCCGTCATGCTACGCTAAAAGCTTCATTGGTGTTATAGCCTTCCGTAGGGATAAAGCGATCGCTTTCTACCTTGTCTTTGAATCTACTGCCATCAAGACAGCCGAACCAAAACAAGGCACTGATTCTTATAAGTGTTGTAAAGTATGAAATTTAGCTCAAAGCAGAAGCAATAACTTTAGTGTAAGATTTTAAACGGCTCAGAAAATCCTCTTGCGGAGCAAATAAATTTCAGATATATTGTCGTAGCAACCTGGTCATGTTAAACTTTCACTTCATCGGGGTTTTATTGTTATAAATCATCAGGTAATCTACGCCTCAAATTCTTGAACAGTCCAGCAATGGGGTGTTTTATTTAGTTATCTTTGCTGATGAAATACCTGTTAAATCTGTTAGAGCGTATCTACCTACCTCTAACAGTCATATTGACTTGTTCGATTGCCTATCAGTCGTTACCTGTTGGCTCAGTTGAAATCTTAAATTCAGCTTCCGCTAATGGTGACAATCTGCCACCAGGCGGCGTGCAATCGAATCAAACAACGCTTACAGCAGGACAAGCTGTACTAGAGTTGATTAAAACAGGCGATCGCGCGGCAGCTGAACCGGGCGATACCGTTATTTACCGCCTCGCGCTGAAAAACACTGGTACAGCAGCCGCCAGCAACATCGTCATCACAGACAAACTGCCTGTCGGTTTGCAATATTTGCCCAAAGCTTTGCAAGGCTCTCTGTCTACTGGCAGCTCAACTACACCAGTAACATTACAGCCAGCTAGCACCTCTAACCGGACAATTACCTTTATTTATCCCAGATTGGCTCCCAATGAGACATTGAACATTGTCTATGCCGCCGTAGTAACACCAGACGCAGTGCGGGGTGACGGGAAAAATCAAGCTCAGGAAGCCAGAAGCAACATTGCCACGCATCAGCTACGCATTAGACCTGGAATTTTATCAGACTGTGGCACCCTAATTGGGCGGGTATTTGTCGATAAAAACTTTGACGGCGAACAGCAGCCAGGAGAGCCTGGAGTGCCAAATGCCGTGATTTTTATGGATGACGGCAACCGCATCACTACCGATCCGAATGGGCTGTTTTCTCTAGCCAATGTGCTATCCGGTTATCGTACAGGCACTCTGGACTTAACCAGTCTGCCGGGATACACGCTGGCTCCAAACAAACGCTTTATTGAGCGCAATAGTCAGTCTCGCTTGGTGCAGCTGCAACCAGGAGGACTGGTAAGAATGAATTTCGGAGTGACACCCGCGTATGGCGAGGGGCAGCCATGAATAAGGCAAAAGGCAATCATGCCAAAGCAAAAGAAAAAATCTTTTCTTCCTTTTCTTTGTTTTTAGTTTTTACAGTTTATTTTCTGCTTCCCCGATCTGTTAAGGCTGATGAACTACCTGTACAATCTTCGGACGGAGCAAAGAAAGATTCAGAGTTTGAGGTTCAGGATTCAGATATCTCTCCCATTGTTGAGGAGACGGCTACCGAAGAAGCGACAACAGAGAATTTAGAAGTCTTACCAGCAGAGAATTTACCCCAAACGTTGCCTCTTTACGGACTTCAGCAAGCGATTGGGGAGGGGTCAGACACAGCAGCGCTACCGCTAAACTTGCTATTGCAAAGTGAATCTCTACCTCAACAAACGCAGGCTGCAACACCCGCGGCTTTACCCGAATTTTTGCAGGAAGCGTCTTTATCTTCCCCGCGTTTTGAAGGGAAAGAGGGAAATCAAACAGAAGTTAAAGAGTTAGCTCAATCCCAATCGCCTAGCAACCCGATACCCCAGGAAACACAGGATTCTACAAAGGAAGCGCCAACTAATAGTGAACTGAGGGAATCTGTATCGCAAACTAATGCTCAAGCTGAAGAATCCGGCAATGAAAGCACTTTATCACCCACAGAAGTCCGGATTCTTGCCCCCAAGAGTAAAGAAATAGGAGCGCGTTCCACTAACCTTGTAGTTCAGTACAATTCCCAGTCTCAGATACAAGTCACCGTCAACAAAAAGCCTCTCGATCCTAAAATTCGCTCTAGTGTTGAGCGAAACGAGGCACAGAATATCACTACTCAGGTTTGGTATAACATTCCTTTGGAGAAAGGCGAGAACGCGATCGCAATCCAAGCTGCACAAGGCACGCCAGTTACTCTCCAACTAAATGTTAAAGACACAACTGAGCGCATACAAATATCTCCAGTGGGAGATGCCCGCGTTCGCGCTGATGGTCGTTCCACAATTAAGCTGGAAGGCAAAATCACCGATGAAAACGGAGAATTAATCCGCGAAGATGCGGTAGTAACTTTAACTGCCAGTGCGGGTAAATTTATCGGTGCTGACGACGACAAAGACCTACCCGGATTTCAGGTCGTTGCCAAGGAAGGACAATTTGCCGCCGAACTGCAATCCGGATTGGAAGCTCAAAAAGTCCGCATTCGTGCTGCCACAACTACCACAGAGAAACGAGAACGGATCGAGGAAATCAATCGGACGCAAGAAAATAGCTCCACACCAACAGCATTGCCGCCTTTGACTGAAAATCGAGCCATCAGTCCTGAAGTTGGTGGATTACCTAGACAAAGCGATCGCCCAATCAATCCTCAAGTAGGATTACCTACCCAAAGCGACTACTTATTACCCACTAAACAGGCAAACTACACCAATGAATTAGAAACTTTTACCCAGGTAGAATTTATTACCAACCTGCGCCCCTCCATAGCTTCGGGCGTGATAAATTTACGGATTGGCTCTAGAGGTACAAATTACTGGGGTTCTCGTCGTGATTTCCTCGACCCCGATACCATCGACGAAGGCATGGGCATTGATTTGAGTGCTGCTGTCTTCGCCACAGGGAAAGTCGGGGAATGGCTATTTACAGGAGCATATAATAGCGCCCGCAACCTCAACGAAACCTGCGATGGCATCACCCGCCTATTCCGAGGCCCCCAATTCTGCGAACAACAATATCCCGTCTACGGCGATAGCTCCACAGTCGATTATCTAACCCCCTCTACAGATAGCGTCTATCTGCGGATGGAACGTACTTCTCCAGTTCCGGGTTCCGAACCAGACTATGGGATGTGGGGCGACTACAATACCACAGAATTTTCCCGCGCCTCCCAACTATATAGCGCCACTAATCGTCAACTGCACGGGTTCAAGGGCAACTACAACCTGGGCAATTTACAAATTACTGCCCTGTATAGCCCGGATGTCGAAGGTTTCCAGCGAGACACCATTGCTCCCAGCGGCACTAGCGGCTATTACTTTCTCTCCCGCCGCCTGCTGATTCCTGGCAGCGAAAATGTTTTTGTAGAAACAGAGGAAATTAATCGCCCC
The DNA here is from genome assembly GCF_014695915.1 of Trichocoleus sp. FACHB-40. Classification (GTDB taxonomy): domain Bacteria; phylum Cyanobacteriota; class Cyanobacteriia; order Cyanobacteriales; family FACHB-T130; genus Funiculus; species Funiculus sociatus. Next base: position 180,899 of record NZ_JACJPF010000041.1, on the reverse strand, counting down.
GGAACCGTTACATCGCGCAAACAACTATTTCGCGGTGCAGACTACGAAATTGACTACGACCGGGGGACACTGCTGTTCCGCCGTCCCGTCTTTGCTACAGAGTTTGACCCCTTTGGTGTCACTCAGGTACGGCGAATTGTGGTGACTTACCAGCATGAAGCTACACCAGGCGACAGCACGAATATCTATGCTGGACGGTTGCAATACAATTTCTCACAAGAGTTTGGGCAACAAAGTTGGCTGGGGGCGAGTTATTGGCGACAAGACGAAGGGGCGCAAGATTTTGAACTGTATGGGGCAGATTTCCTAGTTCCCTTGGGCAAAGACGGGCAAATTGTTGGGGAATATGCCCACTCAAGGAACAACAATCCCTTTTTGGGAAATGTGACAGGAAATGCCTATCGATTGGAAGCATATGGCGCGATCGCTCGTACTATCTTAGCCCGTGGTTATTACCGTTCGGTGGAAGAAGGCTTTGCCAACAACGCCACCACCAGCTTCACCCCCGGACAAACCAGATACGGCGCTAGCATCGCGACCCAAGTTACTACCACCACCCAAGTAAGTGCCAGCTACGACCACGAAATTAACTTTGGTATTGCTCCCGCCGAAAGGATCAACTTTTTCGACATCTTCGATCCCCAACCCCAACCCATCCCCGGAGAACGAGTCGATAATTCCCTCACCACCATCCGCGCAGGGGTTTTGCAAAGATTTGGTGCTGCCGATCTCAGCCTAGAATACGTCAATCGCTCCCGCGACGATCGTCTTGGCGATACCTTCGACAGTGATGCCAGCCAAATCGTCTCCCGCGCCAACATTCCCCTGAGTCGCGCCCTCACCTTCCGCGCCCAAAACGAGCTAAACCTGGACGACAGCGACCCACTTTATCCCAACCGCACTACTTTCGGACTCGACTACGAGGTAATGGAAGGCGTTAGCCTGCGACTCGCGCACCAATTTGTAAATACAAGAGTATTTGGGCGCGACTCGATCAGCAGCTTGGATACAATCGTAGAACAGAAAATAGGCGAAAACACCTCCATCACAGGTCGCTACTCGATTATTAGCGGCTTCAACAGCATCACTGGTCAGGGAGCCGTCGGTTTAAATCATACCTGGGCAATCGCCCCAGGTTTGCGAGTCCTGCTCGGTTACGAGCATATCTTCAGCGACCAGTTTGGGCGCACTGCTGCTGGACAACGATTTGCCCAACCCTATGCCACAGGTCAAAGTGCATCTGCTTTAGGGATTGTCGGCGGCGATGCCTACAGTGTGGGACTCGAATACACTGATAACCCCAACTTCCAAGCCTCCGCCCGCGTCGAACATCGTACCGGATCTGGTGGTAACAATACTGTTATCGCTGCGGGTGCTGCTGGGAAACTTTCACCTTCTCTAACTGCTTTGTTCCGCTATCAACAAGCCAATGGCGCAAACCAATTATTACGGGCATTGGGAGACACGGTAGATATCAAGCTGGGCATGGCTTACCGCAACCCAGTCTCGGATAAATTTAACGCTTTACTCAGCTATGAATATCGCCGCAATCCTTCGACAATTCCTGAAACATTGCTGTTAGGAACTGGTACGGGATACACAGATCACGTTTTTGCTGCTGAAGCGATATATGCTCCTTCCTGGCGGTGGGAATTTTACGGTAAAGGGGCGGTGCGCCAAAGCGAAACTTATTTATCCAACAACTTCAGCAATTCTTCCACCGTGTTTTTAACACAAATGCGGGTGACTTATCGATTGGGCTACCGCTGGGATGTAGCGGGAGAAGGACGCTGGATTGGTCAGCCGGATGTGAATTTCAACGAAACAGGTTTTGCTGTAGAAGCGGGTTATTATGTAACGCCTGATTTACGAGCTTCGTTGGGATATAGCTTTGGTAGTGTGGACGATCGCGATTTTAGCGGCTATCGGTCGGATGGTGGGATTTATTTCGGTTTGACGCTGAAGGTAAACGAGCTATTTGGCGGCTTTGGACGACAAAAAGTTGCACCACCCCAGCAGCAAGAATCTTTGGTACAACCTGTAGCAACAGAAAGTCAAGAGTAAAAAGAAACATGAAAAAGAAAACTATTTTTACCTTCTTTCTTTTGCCGAGTTACTTTTGCTTTTTGCCTTTCACTGGAACTGCTCAAACAGCAAATTTTAGGATTGTTGTTAATAGTAATCGGGATGGAGCAGTCAATCCTGATAGCGCTCTTACTTTGCGCGAAGCTATTGAGATTGCCAATGGAACGTTGCCCTTAGAGCGCCTGAGTACAACTGAACAAACGCTGGTTTCACCTATTGGAAATAGTTCGCTAATTGCCTTTGATTTGCCAGCCGCAGAAACTACTATCCGCCTAGTTGACGTTTTGCCACCGCTATCCTCTCCGGGATTGGTGATAGATGGTACAACCCAACCGGGGTATGATGCCGAAAAATCTGCAACTGCGGAAATTGCAATTCCAATTCCTTCGATTACAATAACTCCCGCAGCCGATCAAGAGGTATTTCGCGGCTTAACAATTGTTGCTGATGGGGTAACAATTCGCGGTTTGAGTCTTTACGGTTTCACGTCCCGTCTTGAGGCTACTGCCACTTTACCACCAGCAGATATTTTCATTGATAGTCCTGAGTCTGTTGCTGTTGTTGGCGATCAAGGAAAACAGACACCGGAAAATGCTCCAAAAAATGTAGTAATTGAGAACAACTGGTTAGGGATTCCACTAGATCAAAAAGTTCCTCAAACTACTTCGGCATTTGGGGTATATGTGTTTAACAGCTTAGGAACAACAATCCGACGAAACCGAATTTCTTACCACGATGGTAGTGGGATAATTAGCGCTGTAAAAGCCAACAATTTGCAAGTTGCAGAAAACATCATTGTTGGTAATGGAATTGCTGGGATGCCGGATGCTATCCGATTGGAAGGGGAGATTGAAAAAGCTCAAATTAACTCAAATTTGATTTGCGGAAACGATGGTAGTGGTGTCTATTTGTTCAAGCCGGAAGGCTCAGCGCAGATTAACGATAACCAGATTACATATAATGGTCGCCGCTTTCGTCGCGCAGGAGTTTATCTGATGGGAGATGGCCACCAGGTGAATAATAACCAAATTAGCAATCAAACTGGCCCTGGTGTTGTAGTGGCGGCTTATCCTAAGAGCGATCGCAACATCATCCTAGGCAATCGTTTTAATAACTTAGAGGGCCTAAGCATTGACTTAGTAGCACAGGAAAATGTGAACGTACAAGCCTACCAACGGGGAGACGGGCCCAACCCACTACGCAATTCCAAAAATCGCCGTCTTGATACAGGTAACTCTGCCATAAATCCCCCGCAATTTGTAAGTTCGGAATTTTATACGGTGGGTACTACAACTAATATCTTAGGCACCGCCGATCCGGGTTCAGAGGTGTCAATTTATCGGGTTCAGAAAGAAGCCGGGATATCCTATGGCCCTTTAAGCGAACCCCTGACTAGAGTTGTAGCGGATGAAGAGGGGAAATTTAGCGCCAGTGTGGAGATGCAACCAGGGGAATTAGTAAGCGCGATCACTACTATCCCAAAATTCGGCACCTCTGAAGCCGCCGCCAATGCTGAAATTGTCTCACCAGGCGGCGACCGGATAAACCTCACTTCCACCACCAACTTCACCAGCAGGAATATCTTGCGAAGCAGACTGGGGACAATTCCTCAATGTACCACCGAGCCTGTCCCGCCTGTAGTACAGCAGCCGCCGGAAGAACCAGAACCAGAACCCACACCGCCAGAACCAATCAGAATTAGCGTCCCAACCAACGTACACTTTGCCCTCGATAAAGCCACCCTGAGTCCAGAGAGTGCCAGAATTCTCAACCGAATTGCCCAAGTTTTACGAGAAAATCCCCAAATCGTCATTGAACTTCGGGGACACACCGATCCTAGAGCCAGCGATGCCTATAATCTGAACTTATCAAATCGACGCGCGATCGCTGTGAGAAATTACTTACTGCGTCAGGGAATTCCCCCAGAACGAATGACAATTCGCGCTTTGGGTGAAAGTCAGCCGCGAGTAATTGGCAGAAGCCGTCTAGATCATGCCCGTAATCGTCGCGTCGAATTTATCTTCAGAGATGCTAGAGGCATCGATCTATTTGTTCAAGAACAAGATTTGCAGTTGGAGTAGGAAAAAGGCTCTCATGCTCTCATGCAAAAGAAAAAAATAATTCTTTATGAGAGCTTTGTACTTTTTGATGATATTGCCAGACAAAGTGTGAGGAAACTGTTAGTTTGATGTTGAAACTTTACCCGCATTCCCCAACAAATCAAACTCCCTTTAGCCGCTGGAGTCGCCTTTGCGGTAGCCTTGCCCTTGCCATCTGTGCCATTAGTGCTGGTAGTGAAGTTGCATATGCTGAAGGCAGTCGGGAACTGACCAACAACACAGGCGCTCGCCCATTTTTAGAATATCGAAACGATCCTTTTCTGGGTACTCCTATCCCGCGTCGAACCAGAATTCGAGTTTACGCGAATCCAGGAGAAACAATCTATCTTGGTTCCAGTGCCGCCGGTATAGGAACAAGTGGCAGGATCGAATATAGACCGCCCAATAGGACTACTTTTACCTCTTGTGGTGCAGTCGGTCAGATTGTCAACCGAGCGCAAGAGCTTGCAGGTCCAGCCCCCCTCAATCCCGTAGGTTACACTCCCTGTATAATTACCCCAACTCAGACTACAGAAGCAGGAGCGGGAATTTGGGAAATTGACTTTATCAGCCCAAATCCTAATGCCATTGGCAATGCTGACAACCCAACCGCACGCAATGCTGACGAGCCTTGGACTCAGCCCAATGTTGGTGTGGTGACAGCTTGGGATGTCACAGTCGCCAACGGAAATACAGCTATCCCCGGTCGAGCCTATGCAAATTATCTGTCTCTCAACCTGGGAGATAATGGGCAAAGTCTCGATGCCCAAGGCTTTGTTCTCACCGATGAAGGTTATCTCTACCGAATCGACCTGAACCGTCTCGACCCTTTTGGATTTATCTTCTTTGCCAATAACAAAGGTTTCACAGCAAATCCAACCAGCGGTCCAATTTACCAATCTGTTCCGCTTGCAGGAAGTAACGTATATAACCCGGATCAGCCAGATTTCGGGACGGATGTCACCTATAAAATCTTCTTTAATCGGCCCAGTCCAAGCCTGCCGCTGGAAGCGCCCATAAGTCCAGCTAGTGGCGGTCGCACATGGCTACTAACACCAGCCGTGGCACCCCCTACTCCCACTGATTTTACATTTACAGGCACAGAGGGGACTAGCGGTCAAGCTGGTACTACTGACCCCTTGGGAGGTACTTTCAGCTTTAACACCCCTTCACAGGGCAGTTTCAGAATTGTTCTCGATCTCAATGGAGACAGTACATACGGCAACGCCAACGATCGCGTACTGGTTGGTGTGGCAGAGCCTGGGGTCAACACTGTACCTTGGGATGGCTTAGATGCCAATGGAGTGAATGTTTCTGCTAGAGATATCCCTTACGGAGCGCAAATTGTACTCAGTGCGGGTGAAATTCATTTTCCGTTTCTAGACCCAGAAAACAACCCGGAAGGTCTGATTATCGAACGACTCAATGAGCCAGCTGCGCCAACACTACCGGCTCCCAATCCTTTTGAGGTCTACTATAACGACGCTCCTTTAACTAATAATCAACAAGTTGCTGGAGCGCCCACTCCTGTAAACGCTTTGGGAGGGGTTTCCAGTATTAATGGCGCTCATGGGTTTACTAACCTCTTTGGTAATGACAGAGGTATTGATACGTGGACATACTACCCCTCTACAGTCACTGATCTTACAACAGGCATCAGGATATCAGCAGCCGATTTGCAAATTCAAAAAAGCCTTACAACTAACCCAGTCGTTGCAGGGAGTCCCATTACCTACAACATCACCGTCACCAACAACGGCCCTTCTAACGTAACCGGAGCAACAGTGACAGACACTGTTCCCGCTCAAATCACCGGAGTAACTTGGACTTGCGCCATTACTACGGGTACTGGTAGTTGCGGACAAGCTAGCGGTACGGGGAATGCTATCAACACTACGGTAAATCTCAATAGCGGGGCTGTTGCCACTTTCACAGTACAAGGTGCCATCTCTCCCATTACCCTATCTGGAGAATTGACCAACACGGCAACGGTTACGCGACCTAATGATGTCACCGACCCCAATCCTGACAACAACACGTCAACCAATACTACAACTATTCAACCCAACCCAGTCACGCCCACTGGCATCAAATCAGTTCGTCTATCCAACGACGCAGATGCTAGCGGTTCCGTCACCACTGGGGATACTGTTGAATACACCATCACCTACTTTAATGGCGCTCCTACTCCAGTCACCAATTTGCTAGTGACTGACCGCATCGACACCAGTAAGTTGCGTTTCGTTCCAGGGAGTTACAGCTTTACCGCCTCTGGTGCTGGAACAACGGTGACAGGAAATCCTAATTTCAACGGCACAACTGACCAGAACCTGACTAACCCAACATCTTTGGGAAATTTAGGGGGAAATGGCTCCCAGGTGGTTATCAAGTTCCAAGCAGTGATCACAGCGCCAGCTGGTACACAGATTCTCAACCAAGCTACTGCTACATCTACAGGTGGAACCGTTGATTTATCTGTCAGCGATGCGACGCAAAATGAAGGCGATTTGCCTCAAGTCATAGATGACGGTAATAACCAGGGGAACCTTCCTAATCCTGCGGATGATGAACCGACTGTAGTCAACGTAGTTGGAAATGTTGGAAACCCGCGTCTGCGTTTGGTGAAGCGAATTACATCAATTAGTCGGGGTGGTGTGCCGCTTAGCGGGGTTAACTTTGTAAGCTTTGTGGATGACCCAACTGATGACAATGATAACGCTGCTGGCTGGTCGCAATTGTCACCAGTAGGAGTTTCCCAGTTAGCCTCTGAGACATCTTTGCAAAGCGGCGATGAGGTGGAATACACCATTTATTACCTTTCTGATGGTACTGCGATCGCTAACAATGTCAGACTATGCGATCCGGTTCCCGCTGCGACAACGTTTATCCCTGACAGTTTTGGAGCTGGTGCCGGAATTTCCGTGAATCAATCCGGGACTGTTGCTCCCCGAACTAATGTTTTAGATGCAGATGAAGGGACATTTTTCTCGCCTTTAACTCCTTTGCCTGCGGGTAATGCTTGCCCTAGCCAAAATAATGCTGATGGGACAGTAATTGTCAATTTTGGCAATATTTCCAATGCAACGGGTAGCAATTATGGTTTTACTCGCTTCCGCGTCAAAATTAATTAATGCGTCGATTACCACGTGAAATTATAAAGCGATTAGTTCCTATTCCTAGAAAAAAAAATCTCAATTACGTTCGGCAATTTTCCTTTCAGGTTTTCCTTCATAACAAGCAAACGTGAAATTACAGGGTCAACCTCTCAAAGCCTTTTTTTCTTTCCCGCATCTGTTCTGGATCGCTGGCAGCGCGCTTTTCTTATTAGCAGCCAGTAGTTCGCAGGTATCAGCTCAAACGATTATAGTTGATGAAAATTTTAAGAACTCAACTCTCAATCCTGTCAATACAAACTGGTCATTTGGTATAGGAAATGCTGTCTCAGATCCGCCTTGCCTAACAGCAGCACCCTTGCAGGCATCTCCACCTACTTCAGGTTCTGGTTTTATTCCTGGTTGTCCCATCACTACTACTAATGCTCCTGTTGGCGCTACTAATGGGACAATATACGATTCGCCTGGAAATGGGGCGCTCAGACTTACTCCTGCCAAGAACGATCAAGCTGGTTTTGTTCTTTACAATCAACTGGTTCCGTCAAATCAAGGACTGGTAGTTTCTTTCGAGTTCTACTCATACGGTGGTGAAGTAGGCGCAGATGGAATTAATTTCTTTTTACTTGATGGCTCACAGCCAATACCTACACAAGCTGGAGCTTTTGGTGGCTCCCTAGGTTACGGGACAAACACTACTGGTGCTAATGCCGGGCCGGGCATTGCTGGTGGTTATGTGGGAGTTGGAATTGATGAATTTGGCAACTATTCCAATAACAACGAAGGTCGTGTAGGTGGTAAAGTCAGTGGAAATGTTCAAGTACCCGATTCAGTAGCTTTGAGAGGAAATCAAGCTTCCGGTTATGAATACCTAACCGGAAGTGGCGATCTGGGTGATATAGACTTCGCTGCTACATTTATTACCGATCGCAACGCTGGAGACGGGGTAATTAAAAGAACAGCCAAAATTACCCTGACACCAGATAACAAAATCTCTGTAGAAATAGATTTTGGTGCGGGATATCAACTTGTTGTTCCGCCTTATGATTTGAGTAATAACGTTACACAAGACAGTAGAAATAACTTAGTTAACCAAACTCTCCCTCCTACGTTGAGGTTTGGCTTTGCTTCTTCAACTGGAACATTTACAAATATTCATGAAATTCAAAGCCTGAGAATTGATACTTTAGTTCCCCCTGTAGCGGATCTGAGCATCACCAAAACCGATAACTTGGACATTGCCAACCCAGGCGATACCATTACATACACTATTGTGGCAACTAATAACGGTCCGGCAGGCGTATTCGGAGCCAGCGTGACCGATACCTTACCGATTCAACTTGAAAATGCCACATGGGCTTGTACCGCCACAGCAGGCTCTATTTGCAATGCCCCGACTGGCAGTGGCAATATTAACACAACTGTAAACTTGCTTCCTAGCGGTACAGCGACCTTTACAGTCACAGCGCAGGTGAAAGCTGGGGCGACGGGAAGCATGGAAAACACAGCTAGCGTTCAGCTACCACCAAACTCCGGTCTAACCGACCCGACTCCAGACAATAACAGCGCTACAGATGCCACCAACCTACCTGCGATTGCTCCCGATCTAGCGATTGAAAAGACTCACACGGGCACCTTTATTGTAGGTAAGCAAGGAGTTTATAGCTTGAGCGTGAGAAACTTGCCTACATCTGGTTCTACCACAGGCACTGTCACAGTACAAGATACGCTGCCCGCCGGACTGAGTTTTGTCTCTGCCACTGGCACCAATTGGAGTTGTTCGGCGTCGGGGCAAGTTGTTAGCTGTACCTACACTGGCGGTATTGTAGCACCAGGCGAAAATTTGCCAGCGATCGCTCTGCGAGTTAATGTGGACAGTGCAGCGACAGGAAATATTACTAACTCTGCTACTGTTACCACACCTGGAGACGATCCGAACGATCCTGATAACCCTAATAAATCCAACAATACAGCTAATGACCCCACAACGGTTAATATCGGTCCGATAACGTTCAAATCCGTCCGCTTTTTGAGAGACAACGACAACACCGGAACGCTCACCGCTGGCGATGATATTCAATACACCATTATTGTCGAAAATCCCAGCAGCAATACAGCAGCAATCACAGGCGTAGTAATTAGCGACACCATCCCTACTCAATTGCAGGTGTTACGAGATGGTTCTAACACGGTAACTATTGACTCAGGCTTTGCGCTTTCCCCCAACTTGCCCAGCACTAGCTTTAATGGCACTGGCAATTCCGTCACCTTTACCCAACCAGGAACGCTAAATCCTGGTATTAGAGCAACTCTCACCTTTAACGCTCGGATTCTGCCTAACAGTGCTAGTCCAGTTGCTAACCTGGGCAGCGTCAATTACACAGGGGATGGAGGTAATCCGGTACTGACCGATGCCAGTGACTCTACTAATCCTACTGGGCCTGGTTCTGGAGTTAACCCCGGCACTCCAGGAAGTGTCTCCTCTGGCGGTAATGTGAACCAACCTAATGATAGTAATGCCGACCCGACGATTATCAACTTTGTTACTCCCTTGAATCCCTCCGGCAGCAAATCGGTGCGTTTAGCCGTAGACGCGGATGGCAGCGGCTCTCTCACCAACGGGGACATATTAGAGTACACCGTTACTTACACTAACAATAACTCCACCAGCGTAATTAGTAGCTTTCTAGTAATTGACCCCTTGCCTAACAGTTTGAGTTTCGTACCGGGCAGTTATATTTTTACAGCTACTAACGGTTTTGCTGCTGCCAACAACAATACAACTGTGACAGCTAATTTTAATTTCAACGGTACAACAGACACTAATCTGAGCAATCCTAATGCCACAGGGCAACTTGGTGCAGGCGGGGGTAGGGTGACAATCAAGTTCCGCGTCCAAGTGGTAGCTGCTGCTGGAACGTCGATTAGCAACCAAGCCCTTGCTACATTAAATGGAGGGAGATTACCTCCCGGTAGTTCCTATCCTACCGATGCGGTGTCAGGGCCAGGAGACTTAAATCAAGGCACTGGTGGTGGAAACAATGACCCAACACAGCTAGTAGTAGCTGCTGGTGGTCCCGCGCGTCTGCGGTTGGTGAAGAGAATCACGAGAGTAAATGCAACGCAGTACGCTAACTTTGTCCCAGCCGAACCTGCCGACCCCAATGAAACAGCTTTTCCTAACTTTGCTCAACTGTTATTGGGAGTTCCAAAGCTAGGGGGAAATACACCTTTAATAAGTGGTGATGAGGTAGAATACACGATTTATTTCCTATCTGATGGTGGTAGCCCAGTTAATAATGTCAGATTCTGCGATGCGATTCCCACTGGAACAACTTTTATCTCTGATAGTTTTAGTCCTGGTGCAGGTATTTTGGTGAATCGAGCAGGAATAAGTGCCTCTTTGACTAACTTAGCGGATGCTGACGTAGGGACATTTTTCTCATCTCTTGCTCCATTGGCTGCGGGTAATGCCTGTCCTAATCAAGGTAATCCTGATGGTGCAATAATTGTAAATTTAGGTAATATTTCTAATATTGCTGGTAATAACTTTGGTTTCGTGCGCTTTCGGATCAAAATTAACTGAAGAAATTACAATTTAAAATCTTAAACTTGAAATCATAAATTAGCGTGTACCGATATCTGATTTTTTACAAGCCTTATGGCGTCTTGACTCAGTTTACAGACAATAGTTCAACTGAGCACAAACGCAGCACGCTGAAAGATTATATCTCCGTTCCCTCGGTTTATCCGGTGGGTCGCTTGGATTGGGATAGTGAAGGATTGCTGCTGTTGACTAATGATGGACAGTTGCAGCATCGTTTGAGTAATCCTCGATTTGGGCATCCTCGGACGTACTGGGTGCAGGTGGAACGGATTCCGGATGAAGATGCTCAGGAGCGTTTGCGTCAAGGTGTGGTAATTCAAGATTACCGGACGCGACGGGCAAAGGTGAAGTTGTTGCCAGCAGAACCATCGCTACCACCGAGAGATCCGCCGATTCGATTTCGGAAAAATGTGCCGACAGCTTGGTTAGAGATGACTTTGTTTGAGGGAAAGAATCGCCAAGTGCGGCGGATGACGGCGGCGGTGGGGTTTCCGACGTTGCGACTGGTGAGGGTAGCGATCGCTCATCTGAGTATTGTTGGTCTAGACCCCGGACAGTGGCGGGATTTAAGCTTAGTTGAGCTAGAACTATTAAAGAAGCTATGTCAGACTAATGGTAGTCGCATTAAGTAGTTGTTATTTGTCAGCGATCGGTGAACAACTGTCAAGCACACCTGTAGGTAGTAGCTAGACTGCAAAGCCATTGCTAGATTCTATCTAGCGCGATCGCGCAAAAGCAAAACTTATAGTCTAGGCATATCTCATCGGGTGCTATGCTTGCCTATTACGTCAAAGTCGAATGGCACTTTGCCCTAAAATAAAGGACTCTTGGAGAAGCCACTGGGTATCTACGAGGCTGATAACTGACAACCCATTTCAAGGGGTTGAAAGTTTAGCCTACTTTAGCTTTAAGCCGGAAATTTATTTTTTCCTTTCAACCAGCCAATGCCATTCCATCAAAGTCTATTGACGCATACTAGAAACTTCTGCCTAATGAGGTTGGAAGCTTCGAGTGCGACATGGCAAACTAGAAAAGCAGTTAGTTTGTCTTTATTTCGATTCAACACACCACAAGGGAATTGAGGAAGTTCCGCCATGCTTGTTTGTCCCCAGTGTCAATTTGAAAACCCCAATACCAACAAGTTTTGTCAAAAATGTGGAACTTCCCTAACCCACAAAGTTTGTCCTCAATGCACTACTCATGTGCCTTTTAATCTGGAAAATTGCCCAAATTGTGGTGAGGAGACGGGAACTGTCAGGTGGGCGATTCTTTCTATCGAGCCAAAATTGTCAGTTGTCCCACAAGCAACCTCACAAGCGTCAGCGGATTCTGCCGACAAGGTTGCAGAAATTGCCTCTACAACTCAAACAACACAGCCGTCGTCTGATGTCTCAGTCGCCCAAACAATACCACCAGAAATTATTGTAGAACAGGAAGACATTACTACAGTCCCGCTACTCGATACTCCAAAGGTAGAGGTATCACCTGCATCTGTAGAGGCCGCAGAAGACACCCTCGATTTGACCTCAACTACATCTCCACTATCACCAACGGTTTCTGTTTCATCAGCTGATGACCAAACACAACCGTTGGGAGCAAATGAAGCAATTGACCTAAGTCCGGCTGAGGAAAGTTCTGATGAGCAACAGAGCGTTGATAGCAGTATTCCAGAAGACAAAGAAACAAAGCCACCAGAACAAACATATTTAGACCAGCAAAAGCGTTATCAATTGCTGGATAGTCCGCCTCAAAATTCCGGAGTCACTGAGGTGATGGTGAGAGTTTTGGATACTCAACCGTTTCAACAGTCTTTGCTGGAAGCTGTGGTTGATAGTGCAAAGTCAGAATCGACGACAGCTTCAGAAGACACTCTCTCCGCCAAAAGCATTCCGGGCATAGTTAGAGCATATTTGGATTTACACAATAAGTTTTATCCAACTGTGCCAGCAATTCACGATGCGTGGCAGGAAAATGAAACTTCCGTGGTGCTACTAGAAGACCGCTCCGAATTGCCTCTGCTCATCGAGCTTTGGAAGAATGCCCAAATGCCAATGTTGCAGATTTTGTACTGGCTAGATGAGATGGCAAAATTGTGGGCATCACTGGAACCCTGGCAGATGCGTCAGAGTTTGCTGGAATTGTCGAATTTGCGGGTGGATGAAGACCAAACACTGTGTCTGCAAAGGTTGTATGCAGAATCAGAAGATACGCCAATAACGTTACACGATCTGGGGCAAATGTGGCAGGGGTTATTCTACCAGTCCCAGCGAACACAATTTAATTCTTTGGATCAATTGTTTCGGGATTTGCGCGGGAGTAAGATTTCCACGGCTTCAGAAGTGCGCTCGCGTCTAGAAGAAATCGCTAGTGAAATCGAATCCAACCAACAACAAAAAGTAAGTCGTCAGGATCTGCCCACATCAGCAGACAGCAGCGAGGGCGATGATATGCCCACCATCATTCTACCGATGCAGTTGCTCAGTCTCGATGATGCTGGTTACACCGATATTGGGCGACAACGCGAACACAATGAGGACAACTTCGGCATCCAGACACAAGTCAAGAAGCAGGAAACCCCACTAGGTCGCACTGTGCAGGCGCGTGGTTTATACATTCTCTGCGATGGCATGGGGGGTCACGCTGGTGGGGAAGTAGCATCATTGATGGCTGTGGACACGCTGAAGCGATATTTCAAAGCTAATTGGCAAGACCATCTGCCATCGGAAGACAGCATCCGTGAAGCGATACATTTAGCCAACAAAGCAATTTACGATACTAACCAACAAAACGCCCGCTCTGGCAGCGGCCGCATGGGTACTACTCTGGTGTTGGTATTGGTGGAGGATACTAAGGTAGCGATCGCTCACGTCGGCGATAGTCGTCTCTATCGCCTCAGCCGCAAACTCGGCTTAGAGCAAGTCACCGTAGATCACGAAGTCGGTCAACGGGAAATCCAGCGAGGAGTAGAACCCACACTCGCCTACTCTCGCCCCGATGCCTACCAGCTTACCCAAGCCTTGGGGCCGCGAGATGAACAGTTTGTTCGTCCTGATGTCCAGTTTATGGAACTTAATGAAGATACTTTGCTAATTTTATGTTCCGATGGTCTATCAGATAATGACCTGCTTGAAACTCACTGGCAAACTCACCTGTTGCCTCTCCTTAGTTCCAGAGCTAACCTGGATCAGGGGTTGATGCAATTGATTGATCTGGCCAATCAGCACAACGGTCACGATAACATTACAGCAGTGGTAATCCGGGCGAAAGTGCGACCCGACCTGGAGCATCAGCAGCTTTTCTAAAAGTTGGGGGTTTTGGGTTTTGAGTTTTGAATTAAAGACTTAAAGCACAAAACTCAAAACTCCGGAGCAACGGAAATCTACGGCTCCGCAAAACTCAAAATGATTATGGTTACGCTGACCCTTCTAGATTCACAGTCATCCGCGCCCCAAGAGCATTGGGAATTCCAGCACGACACCATTAGGATTGGTCGCGCTCCCGATAATGACGTGGTTCTCAATGATGGCATGGTTTCCCGGCATCACCTGGAACTTCGGAGAATTGGCAATTCTGAAGCAAACAGTGATGGGAAAACTACGTCCGGGCAATGGCTGCTAGTTAATCAAGGTACGAATGGCACCTTTGTTAATGGCATCCTGATGTCCCACGGAATTGTATCTGATGATTGCCTGATCCAGTTGGCGCGAGGGGGGCCAGTGCTGAAATTTCAAATCAGCGCTCAGTCCTATGCGATCGCTCCCAGCTCTCTCCCAGCCCCAGTACCCCTCATTCCCCCCTACAACCAAGGGGGGGACAAAGGAATTCTGCTAGCTGGAGGGCGTAAGCCCCTCCTATCCCCAATCTTCAACCCTTGCACCCACGAGGGAAATCCACCTGGTAATTTGTTCTGTATTCACTGCGGTCAACCTGTGGTTCAGGTGCAGCGGTTCATTCATCATTACCAAGTTTTGCGGACGCTGGGACAAGGCGGAATGGGAACTACCTATCAAGCTTTGGACTCTCAACGTCCGCGTGGCGCATCTTTAGTGGTGCTAAAGGAAATGAACGCCGACATGGCTCAAAATTCCAAAGCTAAAGAACTCTTTGAACGCGAAGCCCGCACTCTAAAGACCCTGAATCATCCCGGAATTCCTCAGTATTATGACTTCTTTGTGGAAGAAGGCAAGAAATACCTAGCGATGGAACTAATCCAGGGTGAAGATTTAGAAAAGCGCATATATAAAAAAGGGCCAGTCCTACTCAATCAGGCGATTGAGTGGATGATTCAAACCTGCGACATTTTGGGCTATATCCATAGCCAAAGCCCGCCCCTAATCCATCGCGACATTAAACCCGCTAATTTGATGGTGCGCTACCGCGACAATCAAATAGTCGTCTTAGATTTTGGAGCAGTAAAAGAAATTGGCACGCCACCAGGGACGCGCATCGGTGCGCCAGATTACAGTGCGCCAGAACAAGACCGAGGTCAGCCAGTCACCCAATCAGATTTATATGCCATTGGCCCGACACTGATTTTCCTTTTAAGCGGCGAAAGCCCCCAAAAGTATTATCAACGGCGGGGTATGGGATACCGATTTAATGTAGAAGGGGTGCCGACAATTACACCCCAAGTGCGGCAGCTGATTGAAAAGGTGACAGAACCCAGGCCAAGCGATCGCTATCAGTCAGCAAAAGAACTGTCTGAAGCTTTGACCGCCTGCCTTTAGTCCTCGTCGTCCCAGGCTTCCACCTCTAACAAGGCGCTGACTGGATCTTGCATCGTAAAGTCAAATTCAAGTAGTTCTTTTTTCCAGTGAGGCCACTCATCGCCGTAAAGGAAAGCAATTTTCCAGAGGCTATCAGTAGGCTTGAGGATATTGGATTCTACAAGTGAATGCACCTGACGCTGCATTTTCACCATTGGGTGAATAACTTGCTGTCTCATATAGTAGAAATCAGTTTTGCAAATACTAAAGTGAAAAAGCTTCCCGCTTCTTTTTATTGCGTGGAGTTCGGTGCGCTCGCGGAAGCAATCCTTATCTCTTGTAGCGTAAAATGGTGCATTCTGGCAAGTCTTTTTGGGACTAATGTACGGTAATTACTACCACCCGCCAATCGATTTTGGATTTTGGATTTTGGATTTTGGATTGTTAAATCTCAATTTTGGATTGGAAAATCCTTGTCCCTAGCCTGTTTGAGAAATTTAACCGGGAAAAATCTAACCCTGCTTGAGCGATTTGCAGCTTCCCCACATAATAAATATTACCTGATGCTGCAACCCTAAGCATATACTTGAGGCTTGGAGGATGGTGGTAATTTCTTTCTCCTACGACTGATTGCCTTAAAAAATGCAGATGAGTCAGCGGGCATTGCTATTAATTAATCCTAAGTCTCGACGCGGTTACAACGCTCGGCAGCAAGCAATGCAACAATTGCAACAGCTGGGTTTTGAACTGGTGGAGCCACACAGTGGAAACCCCAAACAGTATTCGGACTTGATCCGGCAATACCGCCAACAGATTGATATGGTCATTGTTGGAGGTGGAGATGGTAGTGTCAATGCCTCTGTGGAGGGATTGTTAGATACAGATTTACCTTTGGGAATTCTACCTTTAGGTACAGCTAATAATCTTGCCAGAACCCTCGGCATTCCCCAGTCATTGCCTGAAGCTTGTAAAATTATTGCTGGTGGTCAAGTTCATCAAATTGACCTGGGCTGGGTGAATGGTCAGTATTTTTTTAATATTGCAAGTCTTGGGCTGAGTGCGGAAGTAAATCGCCGAGTTTCCAAAAAATTAAAGCGGCATTGGGGAGTTTTAGCCTATATTGTCACCGCGTTACAGGTAATCTGGACAGTGCGACCGTTTTGGGTAGATGTCCTGTCAGATGGACAATCTATCGAGTTTAAAACCTTGCAGATTACTGTGGCTAATGGTCGGTATTACGGCAGTGGCTTGGTGATTGCCGATGATGCCACCATTGACGACCAAAGGCTGGATCTGCATAGCTTGGAAATTCAGCACTGGTGGGAAATGCTGCCGCTAATACCACTTGCATTATCGGGTAAATCTGTCAAGGGTAAGGGAGTGAGAACTATTAGCGGCAAAGACATTGAGTTACATACTCGCAAGCCTTACCCAATCAACACTGATGGCGAACGCACAACCGAAACGCCAGCACGATTCCGAGTTATCCCGAAAGCATTGTCAGTTATTGTGCCGTCATCTTTCCAGAGATATTAATCTGGATCTAGACCAAGCGATCGCAATCGTTCAGCCAGCAGTTGAGCGCGAAGGCGTTCTTGTTCTAATTCTGCTTGAGCTTGTTGAGCTTGGGCTTGAGCTTGTTCTAGTTCTGCTTGAGCTTGTTGAGCTTGGGCTTGAGCTTGTTGAGCGTTTTGGATTGCTTGTTGAGCTGCTTCCTCTGGTGTCGGTACGCGATCGCCTTCTGGAGTAAAATAACGTAGCTGCCCCTGTTCAACACCCAGATACAAGCCTAGCTCCTCACTCCAACGCCAGCCCATGTCGTTAAGGGCAATTTCCTGATACCGATTCCCCATCAGCCTCCAGCCCTCAAATTCCAGCATATCTGGGGAAAACCAAAAGTATTCTGGTGTACGAAAGCGGTCTTGATACAAATCTTTCTTTAAAGTCCGGTCTGTCGTAGCGGTAGAAGTTGATAGCAACTCGATAATCAAATTGGGATACTTGCCATCTTCTTCCCAAACAACCCAAGCATTGCGAGGACGCTTTTGGGTTTGCTTGACTAAGAAAAAGTCAGGGCCGCGAAAATCGCGATTTCGCAGTTGTTGGCGACTAAAATATATTGTGAGATTGGCACCGATGAAATAATCTTCTCTGTCACGCCACAGCCATTCTAGACAGCTGACGAGCAACAGCAGTTGCATATAGTGTAAGGAACTTTCCATTTCTGGTTCATCGCTATACAACTGGGTAGCATCAGGCATCATCTCTTCTAGTTCCTGGGCAGATAGAACCATTTGCCTATACCTCGCAGTGACTTAGTTTTATTGTCGCTGATTCAATTAATCGGAATCCGCCGCGTCAAGATACTCATCACCTCGCCAGGATTTGAAGCAGGTGAAAGGGGACTCCACTCGCTAACCTCAGCAAAACCCAAGCAGTACAGCGTGAGAATCGTACTGGTGACACTTTTTTAGAACCAATCACCAACACCTTGAGGGGTTCTCGATTTGGCGATGGTACGGCAGAGGCGTTGGTGGAGAAGGGAACGGCAGATGTTTCGCTTGCTTGGGAAAGAAAGTTTTTGTGCATTTTGCTTCACCTGATTTTTGGCTAACGCTAACGTCGTCCTAATGGATTACGTTTGATTGTACAGTATGTAATCCATTAGGCACACATTTACTACGTCATAAGCCTCTGACACGATCAGAGGCATGGGAAAAGCAGGCGAAGCTCTAAAGCAGGTGTTGGAATCTTATAGTATTAGCCAGAACAGATTAGCAGTGGCTCTAGGAATTGAACGTGGCAGTGTTTACCGCTGGGTTCATGAAATTAGAGATCCGACAGCTGAGACGGTTAGAGATATTGTGAAGGCTCTCCAGGGAATAGAACCAGCTGCGGCAAAGAAGTTTATCGAAGTGTACTTGGAGGACTTGATTGAGGTTGAAAATGAAGATGAGTAGCCATCCCGTTATTTGTAGGACATCGCGCAGGCGAGATGCCTGCGCTACGGTGATTGGTCATATCTTTGTAGGAGAGGGGTTTCGCCTGTCATTTCGCCTTGCTCCCAACAGCAAACCGTATTCAATCCCTTCGACAACTGCCTGATAAGAAGCTTCCAGAATATTGCTGGAAACGCCTACAGTAGCCCAGCGCTGATGCCCATTACTTGATTCCACCAGCACGCGAGTTTTCGCCGCAGTACCCGCGCCACTGTCTAAGATTCGCACTTTGTAGTCTGTCAAGTAAAAGGCGGCAATTTCTGGGTAGAAGTTCACCAACGCTTTGCGTAATGCTTCATCCAGCGCCGAAACTGGGCCATTTCCTTCCGCAGCTTCTAAAATGTCTTTGCCATTGACGGCGACTTTCACCGTAGCGAGGGCATTGGCATTCTGCACGATATCGCAGTGAACTTGAAAGCCTTTGAGTTCAAACATTTGCTCTCGCTGTCCCAAAGCTTCGCGCATCAGCAAGTCAAAACTCGCCTCAGCTGCCTCAAATTGAAAGCCTTCATTCTCCAGTTCCTTGAGTCGGCGCAGGATGTCGCGACAGGCGGGATCTCCCTTATCTAGGTCTATGCCAAAGCTACGTGCTTTTGCCAAAACATTACTTAATCCGGCTTGGTCGGAAACAACGATTCGGCGTTCGTTGCCTACCTGTTGTGGCTGAATGTGTTCGTAAGTAAAAGGGTTGCGTTCGACGGCGGAAACGTGAATGCCGCCTTTGTGAGCAAAGGCAGAACGTCCAACAAAGGGGGCGTATTCGTCGGGGGCGAGATTGACGATTTCGCTGATCAGGCGAGAAGCTTCTGTAAGTTGAGCTAGTTGTTCGTCTTGGATACAGCTATATCCCAGTTTTAGTTGCAAGTTGGGAATTACTGAGCAAAGGTTAGCGTTACCGCAGCGTTCGCCGTAGCCGTTGATGGTGCCTTGAACCATTCTGGCTCCTTCCATGACGGCTGCGATCGCATTCGCTACCGCTGCATCAGAATCGTTGTGAGTGTGAATCCCTATCTGGGGAATTGGGAATTGGGAATTGGGAATTGAAAATTGCGAAATTGCTGTGACAACATTTTTCACAATTTGACTAATTTCGTGGGGAAGGGTGCCGCCGTTGGTGTCGCACAGTATCACCCATTCTGCACCAGCAGCGATCGCACTCTCTAACGTCTGCATCGCATAATCTGGATTCTGCTTGTAACCATCAAACCAGTGTTCCGCGTCGTAAAACACTCGCCGTCCCTGACTTCGCAGATACTCAATCGTATCTCGGATCATCTCTATATTTTCTTCTAGGCTGGTCTTCAGCCCCTCTGTAACGTGCAAATCCCACGATTTGCCGAAAATTGTCACCGAACGAGTACCAGCCGCCAAAATCGGTTGCAGCATCGGATCTTCAGCCGCACTGATGTTGGGGCGGCGAGTCGAACAAAACGCCACTACTTCCGCTTGGGTGAGTGGTTCTTCTTTGAGTTGCCAGAAAAATTGCACATCCTTGGGATTCGCCCCAGGCCAACCGCCCTCAATGAAGGGAATGCCCATTTTGTCTAACTTTCGGGCAATCCGCAATTTATCTTCCAGCGACAGCGATAGTCCTTCGCGTTGTGCGCCGTCTCGCAGTGTCGTGTCGTATATCCAAATCTGGTTTGTTTTATCTGAGTTCATGAACAAGTTAGATGGGGAGATAATTTAGAAACTTTTTGTAAATAAATGTAAAAATATACTTAACAAAAGTAACCAGTTAGCAGAGCCATTGAATTAATCATTATGCCAAAGGTGACAGCTCAAGGGAAAACATTTGAGTGCAATAAGGGTGCGAATCTTCGCCAAGTTTTACTCTTAAATGACATCGACCTGTACAACGGCAACGCGAAAATTATAAATTGTATGGGAATTGGCACTTGCGGCACTTGTGCAGTCGAGGTAGAAGGGGAAGTTTCCCAACCGAACTGGAAGGATAAAACCAGGCGATCGCTTCCTCCCCATTCTCCCACTTCAAATCTCCGATTAGCCTGCCAAACTCAGGTTTTAGGCGATATCAAAGTCTCTAAATATGACGGCTTCTGGGGACAAGGTTCGTCCCTTGTCTGGAGTTAATTTCTCGTTCGCAGGCGTAAGCCCGCAGAATGTCAGTAGCAAGGCAAAAGCGTCGTTTGAGGAGCTTGCTTCATCTATATCAGTTTAAAGCCGTGTCAAAAAACCTTGAATTAGAATCACAATCTATTTTCCGCATTTCGCCCCTGATTCGGATCACGCTAATGGCGCTATACTTGGCGCTAACGATTCCCTTACCGTTTTTGGCGCAAGTGTCAGATACTCCCATCTCGCCTAAGTTACTTTGGGTGGGAATTTGCTTAGGGTTTATGGCGCTTTATGCTGCGTTAAGCGAACGGGTAATTCTGGATGAGGAAAAAATCCAGGTGACTTATCCTAAATGGGTTCCCCGTTTTTTCCGCAAGGGTTGGTCGTTACCTTGGGCAGATGTAAAGGAATTAAAACTTCGCACTACTGGGCAAGGCGGAATAGTTTACTATTTTGTCAGCAAGTCGGAACAAAAAGCTTATTTGCTGCCGATGCGGGTAGTTGGTTTTGCGCGGTTGGTTAAGTTGGTGGAAGCGAAGACGGGAATTGATACAACCGATGTGCGTCCTTTGGCGCAACCCTGGATGTATCTAATTTTGTTGGGGTTTACGCTGTTGCTGTTATTGATAGATGGTTGGACAGTGTGGACGGCGACGACTCAAGGAATCTTAGGAGGTGCCTAAGCACCACCTAACCCCCTAACCCCCTCTAGGCAGCGGAGAGGGGAAGAAGAAGAAAAATAATCTCAAATTGTTTTTATACGCCTTTTTCAGCTAATTTTTTGAACTACGAAGACACTAAGACAAAAAGAGAAGTGTTGCGGCTAGAACAGGTGAGTTTAGCGGCTTCCGTGGGTTCGCAGTATTTGCTTAAGGATATTTCTTTTGAGGTATTCTCCGGCGATCGCATTACTATTATCGGCCCTTCTGGCGCCGGGAAAACTTCGCTGTTGCGCCTATTAAATCGCCTGAATGAACCAACATCTGGCAAGATTTATCTGGAAAATCAAGAATACGGTCAAATTCCCGTTATTCAGTTGCGACGGCAAGTGATGCTGGTTCCTCAAGAACCAAAACTCTTGGGTATGACTGTCAGAGATGCTTTAGCTTACCCTTTGGTTTTGAAAGGCGGCACAAAGCAGGAAATTAGTCAACAATTGCTACAGGTAAGCGAACAACTGCACATCCCCGAAGATTGGTTAGGTCGCACGGAGGTGCAATTATCGGTAGGACAACGGCAACTGGTAGCGATCGCGCGTGCTTTAGTCATCCAACCGAAAATATTATTACTCGATGAGCCGACATCTGCTCTAGATGCTGGTCGTAGCGATCGCGTTCTGCAAGTTTTGACCCAGTGCCTAGAGGGATGTGCAGTGGTGATGGTCAATCACCAGTTAGATTTAGCCCAGATGTTTTGCGATCGCGTTTTATATTTGCAGGATGGCCGTCTGCTTACCGACAAAACAGCACATCAGGTAAACTGGGCTAATCTACGCGAAACCCTGATTCAGGCAGAAGCTCAGGCAGCTGAAGAATGGAGTTAATAACTGGTAAGCGCCGAACGCTGACCGTTTCCATTTCCATTTCTGGTGCGAGTATTACCATTTGTCTTGGGTTCCAGCGCATTGAGAATCTCCGGATTGAACCGATAGCCGACGTTGCGGACAGTTTGAATCAAACTGGGTTGTCGCGGCACATTCTCAATTTTCTTGCGTAGGGACAAAACGTGAGTGTCAATAGTGCGCGGGTTATCAATGGCATCAGGCCAAGCGCGGCGCAGCAGTTCCGAACGGCTTAAGGGCAGTCCCCCAGCCTGAGCCAGTACATAAAGTAAACTGAACTCCTGGGGCGTTAAGTCAATAAACTCCTCTTTGAAACGGACTCGACGCTGTACTAAGTCTATTTTCAGGTCGCCATAATCTAAATACATGGGCGCTGCTGTGACTCGCACGCGGCGAACCAAAGCCTCAACCCGTGCCATAAATTCTTGCATCCCAAATGGCTTAGTTAGATAGTCGTCAGCTCCCGCTTTTAAACCATTAACGATATCTGCTTCTGTGTTGCGGGCAGACAGCATCAAGATGAGTGATTGTCCCTGTTCCTGGAGCCATCGGCAAAACTCGATACCATCACCATCCGGTAAGTCGGAATCAAGGATAACGACTGTAGGTTGGCGAGTGAGATATATCTCTCTAGCGTGATGAATTCCAGCGGATTGACACACCCAGTAGCTTGCTTGCTGTAAATGCCAGCCCAGTAGCGATCGCAGGTGCGGGTTTCCCTCGATGATCTGAATACAAATCGATCCCACGGCAGCAGGCTTCCTTCAAGCTGGTGTGTTCCACATTAACAAAGCTAATGTCATGATTCTGTAACTACTGCTACGGAGGCGCATTATGCCACCCTATTTTTGATTTTGGCCCTTCGAGCGAAACTCAAAAGTGGGATCGCCGCCCGCATCTAGTTACAATAAAGTTAACGAAGCTTAACGTTTAGTAATCATCCCCTGAACGATGCTATGCCAGAACCCTAGAGTTAGTAAAAAATTTTCCCAACTTACCTAAAGAGTGTCTCCACTCTGGAAAATAGCTTAAAAAATCCACGAGCAGATAGTAGAGAAGCGATCGCTCTCTAAAGCAGGTTGTAGCAGATGAATCCAAAATGGGTAGGTTAGTGTAAACAGAACATTGTAGAAATCGCCCAAGGGATGTATGCCGCTGATGCTCTAGTTTTCTACGATAGAAGTAATCAAGGAAGCGATCGCTTTTGGTGTACGCGCCCTAAAAAGCACCTCGCCTCTATCGTTCGCCCCGGAAATATGAGTTTTGATGTTTCTCTGAGGTACAAAATCAAGGAAGTCCCGCAGCGGCGATGCTGGATGTCTCCCGACGCTTGCCACAAACGCACTGACACCTTTTTAAAGGCAATTACTCAAGGAACACAATCGAGATTTCCATCATCACAAAATTTGTATATAACAGAAGAGTGTTTTGGGCTATTCCGCTGAAGAAAGACCTGTAGTTCTGGCTATGGAATTTTCAGATAAAGTACGCGATCGCTATAGCCCACTGCCCAAACTGGCTAACAACCCGCAGAATCAAACTTTCCTTGTTCCTGCTTCACCCTTTATACTTCATAATTCACACTTCTTACTTCCGACCATGCTACAGGATACACAAACCATCCGCTACTACCAAAAACTCACCGACGCCCTCGTCGAAATGTGGAACCGGGGTTATCGTTTCGATGATTTGCGGCTGTATTTAGATGGCTATCTCGCCGCCCTGCGTCAAACTAGCGCCCTCGAACCGTTTCATATACACCGCTTAGAAGAAGAAGTCAGCAGATACATTTACGATCCGTCCAACTTTGAAATGACACAGACACAGACACAACCAAAATCGGACTACTATTAGCTATTTTGGATTGCGTTGGTCAAAAGAAACATCTTTCAAATCGTTGCCTGTGGATAATTAATAATTTTGTTACCGATTTGTCCACAGGTAGCCGATTCTGGGTTAATAGAATCCATTTTTTGAAGCATCAGAAATATCCTACTTTGAGTACGATTCCCCTCCTATCAAATTAAATTAATAAAAAATACCCTCAGATAAATCTTTATTTTAAAGAACTTTCTGAGGGTATTTTTTTGTTAGTTTCAGACGGTTTACTTAAGAATAATCATAGAACAAAACCTAACGAATGCTGATTCGCGTTGGCTTTCATTCCTTAACCCAACCTACGTAGGTTTTGGATTTTGAGCTTCTAAGTGAACCGTATTGAGGTTCGATGGAGTGGTAAAGAAACCCAAGGAGTATGCTGGGTTTCGTTCCAAGGGTTCAGCCTACAAAATTTTTCAAAACTGATGTACAGTCATGCAAAATATGAGTTTAAGAAGCAAGAGCAACTTCAACCATTTCCTGCAATTCACCCTTCTGGTACAGCTCAATCAAAATATCCGAGCCGCCAACAAACTCGCCATTAATGTAAACTTGGGGAATTGTAGGCCAGCTGGAATACTCCTTAATTCCCTGCCGAATTTCCCAATCATCCAGAATGTCAACCGTCTGGTAGGGAACACCCAGAGTATTTAAAATCTGCACCACATTGTTAGAAAAACCACATTGGGGCATCAGCTTGTTGCCCTTCATAAAGACCACAATTTTGTTTTCTTTGAGCAAGCTATCAATCCGCTCTTTTAGTTCTGGGGTCATAATTTTGCTTGAAATGCCTCTATTGTCTAGTTTACTTCTAGTGCGCTTGCATAGCACCGTCCTCAGTTAGGCTTAAACAACCCTAACTGCCTCCCAATCCTGGGGAGTATAAGTTTTCAGGGCTAGAGCGTGAATAGCTTCAGTTGCCATAGCTTGCTGTACAGCACCATAAACAATCTGGTGCTGTTGCACGAGCCGTTTACCTTCAAACTGAGACGAAACCACAGTCACTTGATAATGGTCCCCACCGCCAGTCAAATCTTGAACCTGTACCTGAGCATCCGGCAACTTTGCCTTGATCATTTCCTCTACTTGAGCTGGGCTAACCATTTCTACTCCCGTTTACACTTCACAATTCAATCTTTAACTCTAATTTAGCGTTGGGGAGCAGAAGAAGATGAGGCGGGGGGATTATTGCTGGCGGGAGTGGTGCTAGGTGTATCGATAAAGCCTAGTTCCACTAGCTGCTGATAAGCCTTCTTCCCTAAGTCACGAGTTGGCTGCTGAGAGCGCACAATCTGAATCAACAAAGGTACTGCCAAATCTGGCTGATTTTGCGCTCGATGTACAAGTGCCAACTGATAAGTCGCCTCATCCCGAAGTTGGGCAGCTTGTACTGCCTTTTGACGTTGACTTTCGTAAACTCGGTTATCAATTCCCGAAAAACTAGAACCTAGTTGTTGATAAAAATTAGATAGCTGGTTGAAAACTTGACGAGCGTCTTGGAGTTTCTTGGCAGCGATCGCGTAGTTCTGCGAAGAAATCGCACTATTGGCTTCCGATAGCAAACGCTGCCCTCCCGGCATACTCAGGAGGCTACTATCTTGACTCAAGGGACGGATATTGTTCGGATCAGTAAAATCCGGCTGTGACTGACTGGCGTCTTCTGGTAGAGCAGGAACCTGGTTCTGAGCCTGCACGGGTTGTAGCAGGGTCAAAGTCACACTCAAGGGTAAAAAAGCAAGGCAGGTAAAGCCGAGGCGGCAAGCAGTTCCAGAAGATACCATAAAGTAACTTAAGAGTTAGAGGGATGAAAACACGACGATGATAAACTTTGGGTATATTAACATTGCCTGGTTCTACTGCGAAAAGGAACAGCAGCAGTAAAAGCCCCAAAGCCTTGCATGGTCGGACTCACAGAAGGCTCAAAAAGTTCCTGAATTTCTAAGGACGCAAGCCGGGCATATCCATCCCCCCTAGCACCTCTAATCGCTAAATTTTTTTCCAAAAAATCAGTAGAACTGACCCAACACCAGAAAACACGCTACCAGCGTGTTTGTGAAAGTCTCAGTTTTATTTTAACTACAGAAAAGAAAGGGAAATTAATTTACACATCTAGCCTTGATCAACCTTGTACCCTCAATGTTGGTAATATATAATATAAGATTTTAATTATTGGCACTTCCGAAATATTTTTGATTATTTAATCTTAGTTTTAGCTACCCTATTTTAGCTACCCTATTAATTAAACCTTAGATAAAAATCCTTTGATGATTCCTACTAATGAACCAGAGCGACTAGCAGCCGTTCGTCGATATAATATCCTTGACACTCCGCCCGATGGGGCCTTTGACCGCATTACAGCCTTAGCTGCCCGTTCCTTCAACGTCCCCATCTCAATTGTCAGCATCGTTGACCATGACCGGATTTGGTTTAAATCCCATCACGGATTAGAAGTACAGCAGATTGGGCGGGAACCTGGACTTTGTGCTAGTGCGATTTTGCAAGACGAAGTTTACACCGTCTTAGATGCCAAAGTAGACCCGCGCACCTTGGCTAATCCATTGGTAGCTGGAGAATTTGGACTGCAATTTTATGCAGCAGCTCCCCTGCTTACCCGCGATGGTTTTAGGTTGGGAACGTTATGCGTCATCGACTACGAACCTCGTGAGGTGACAGAAGCAGAAAAGCAAACTCTCAGGGAACTAGCGGCGATTGTTATTGATGAACTAGATTTGCGACTTGCTGCTCAAAGAACTGTGCAGGCTGAAGTTGCCTTACGAATGGCAGCAATGCAAGCTAGCCGTGCCAAAAGTGAGTTTTTGGCAATGATGAGCCATGAAATCCGCACTCCCATGAATGGGGTAATTGGCATGGCAGAGTTATTACTGCTAACCAACTTAACACCTCAACAAAAAAACTTTGCCGAAACAATTCGTACCAGTGGCGATGTATTACTGGCAATAATTAACGATATACTTGATTTCTCAAAAATAGAATCAAAAAAGCTGGAATTGGAAGAACAACCCTTTAGTTTAATAAGTTGCCTTGAGGGAGTATTAGATTTATTAGCACCTAAAGCAGCTGAAAAAGGTTTAGAGTTAGCATATTTGAGCGAGCCGGGAACGCCTAACACAATTGTGGGCGATGTCACCAGAGTGCGGCAAATTTTGCTGAACTTAGTGAGTAATGCTGTTAAATTTACCGCCCAAGGGGAAGTGACGGTATTAGTCTCAGCAAAAAAACTCATTGATAATCGAGAATCGGCAATAGGCAACGACGGTGAACCCCAATTATCAATTATCGATGGTAGAGCGGAAGTCAGCCCTTATGAAGTTAAATTTGTTGTTAAAGATACAGGCGTTGGCATTCCTTTAGACCGCAAAAATCGCCTGTTTCAACCATTTAGTCAGGTGGATTCTTCCACTACTCGTCAATATGGTGGTACCGGGTTGGGATTGGCTATTAGCAAGCAGTTGAGCGAAATGATGAGCGGGCGAATATGGTTTGAAAGTGAATTAGGGCGTGGTTCTAGCTTCTATTTCACGATGCTTACCCAGTGTTCTGCTGACAGGGTGGAAGATGATGATCTTAAGTCGCAATTAATTGGAAAACGACTGCTAATTGTAAATAACAATGCCACTAATCGTAAAAAATTAATTTTAAAAGCCCAATCCTGGGGGATGGCTAGCCAAACAGTTGCATCGGGAGCTGAAGCTTTAACATATTTGCGTTCAGGAAGCAGCATTGATGTTGCAATTCTAGATATGCAAATGCCAGAAATGGAGCATTTGAGGTTAGCGAGAGAGATTCGCTCATTACCAGGTGGTAAGACACTACCTTTAGTAATATTGACCCCGTTGGGTAGGCAAGAAAAAGAGCAACAGGTAGAAGAACTAAATGCTACTTTGTTATACAAGCCGATTAAAGAATCCCAACTTTACGATGTTTTAGTAGGAATTTTAGCACCAAAACAACTGAAGCTACGAGAAAGTGATGAAACTCCCCAGCGATCGCTTTCTACTTCTACTTTATCTCAAGCTGACTTTCTAGTAGAGCAAAAGCTACCTTTGCGGATTCTCTTAGCTGAAGACAATCAGATAAATCAGCAAGTGGCGTTACATCTACTAAAAAAAGTGGGGTATGAAGCTGATGTAGCGAATAATGGGTTAGAAGTGTTAGAAGCTTTGCGCCGCAAATCTTATGATGTGGTGCTGATGGACGTGCAGATGCCAGAAATGGATGGATTTGAAACAACAAGGCACATTTGTCAAGACTGGCAGTTATTTGGAAGCCAGGAGAATGCGCGGTTACAAAGACCTCGAATTATTGCCATGACAGCTAATGCTATGGAAAGCGATCGCTTAGCTTGTCTTGAAGCTGGGATGGACGATTATATCAGTAAGCCGATTCGGTTTGAAGAGTTGATTTCCACTTTAAGTAAGTGTCAACCTTTAAACAGGAGTGAGGCTAAAAAACTGATGACTGAGCAAGAAGAATCGGTAAAAACGCCAATTAAAAAATCATCCTCTTCTTTGCCCTTAGACTTCAGGAATGCCATTAATACCCAAGTGCTGCAATCATTTTTGGAACAAATGGGTGGAATCAACTCGGATTTAGTAGAAGATTTGGTTGAGTGCTACCTAGAAGATTCCCCCAAATTACTACAAAAAATGAAAAAAGCTATTAACAATGGAGATGCGATCGCTCTTGAGGGAGCAGCTCATACTTGGAAGGCAAACAGCGCTACTTTTGGAGCTATACAACTAGCCGAACTTTGTAGACAGATGGAAGAAATGAGTCATGAGAAAAAATTTTCCGCTGCATCCGCTTTAATTTCTGCTATGGAATTAGAATATGACAAAGTTAAGGCTGCTTTGCAGATAGAATGTCAGCCCAGTCAGGTATGAATATAAATTCCTCGTCAACGCTGAATACCGCCGCAACTGGAAAACAACCTTACCTAGTCTTGATTGTCGAAGACGACAGATTAACCCGGCTTCAGCTGCGCGCCATGATGGAAAAAGAGGGATATCGGGTAGCAGAGGCGAAAGATGGTGATCAAGGTTTAGCTGAGTATATTCGATTGCGCCCAGATATTGTCTTACTAGATGCCTTGATGCCGACAATTGATGGCTTCAATTGTTGTACCCTGCTACGAAAACTTCCTCAAGGCGATCGCATTCCTGTTTTAATTATTACTGCTCTTGAAGATTCTCATTCAGTAGATCAGGCGTTTGCTGCGGGCGCTACCGATTTCATTACTAAGCCTATCCACTGGGCAGTGCTACGTCAACGGGTGCGCCGTCTTCTTGATGCTAGTCGAGCTACAGCAGAATTGCAACAGCAAAACGATCGGTTGCGGTTGATGGGAAATATTACCCAGCAAATCCGTCAGTCTTTAGATTTAAAAGAAATTCTTCAAACTACGGTAGCTCAAGTAAGAGAATTTTTGCAAACGGATCGCGTCGTTATTTATCGTTTTCTATCCGACTGGAGTGGATCTATAGAAGTGGAATCGGTAGATGAACGCTACAGACCTATTTTAGGCGCAAAAATTACAGATCCCTGTTTCAATGAAAAATATATTAGCCTTTACAAACAAGGTCGGATCAAAGCGACAACGGATGTTAACAATGGCGGGTTAAGCCGGTGTCACCTTGATTTACTAACCAGTTTTCAAGTCAGAGCTAATTTGGTAGTACCAATTCTGCAAATAGAAGCAATCGAAGATGGCCTATATGATGCAGCGAATGCTCAAAGAAAAAGAATAAACTATGAACAAGGTTCTGAGCTTCATTCTTCATCCCCAACGCCTAACAATAGCAAGTTATGGGGATTGCTAGTTGCTCATCATTGTTCCTCAACCAGACAATGGAATCAGTTAGAAATTGATTGTCTTTCTTCATTGGCAAACCAAGCAGCGATCGCTATTCAACAATCTGAACTTTACCAACAAGTGCAGCGGCTTAACAGCGACCTCGAACGTCAGGTACAGGAACGTACAGCTCAGTTGCAGCAAGCTCTCAAATTTGAAGCGATGCTAAAACGAATTACAGACAAAGTGCGTGACAGCCTCGACGAAAACCAAATTCTACAAACAGCCGTACAAGAATTAGCCATTGGACTTGAAGTAGGTTACTGTGGTACAGCCTTGTACAACCTTGAAGAAGCAACTTCCACTATTTGCCAAGAATATCCAACTTCTCTGCCTTCACATCAGAATTATGCAGTGCAAATGGCTGCTTTTACTGAGATTTATTCTAACCTTTTGCAAGGGCAGTATCTGCAATTTTGCCAATTAGATTCTAAACTGACCAATCCTATCCCTAGTCATGTTGCAGCACTGGCTTGTCCTATTTTTGATAACCAAGGAGTTTTAGGGAACTTGTGGTTACTTCATCACCAGGAATATCTGTTTAATGAATTAGAAATTCGATTGGTGCGACAAGTAGCGAATCAATGCGCGATCGCAATTCGACAAGCCCGCCTTTACCAAGCGACTCTTGTTCAAGTAAAGGAACTAGAGAAAGTCAACCAGCTAAAAGATGACTTTCTCAGTACAGTTTCTCACGAATTACGCACGCCTATATCCAACATGAAGATGGCAATTGAAATGTTGGAAGATATAATAATTCTAACAAATAATTCTTTCGGTAATTCAACAGCAGAAAATCCAGATAATAGCCAATCTATTATCTACTTGGAGATGTTGAATGACGAATGCGAACGAGAAATAAATTTGATTAACGATTTACTGCAATTGCAGCAAGTAAAGGCGGGTTTGTACCCTTTAGAAAGAATAGATATTGAACTCCAACACTGGATTCCTTATGTAATGGAGCCTTTTGAACAGCGAACCAAAAACCAGCAGCAAATTTTACAAGTAGAAATATCCAAAGAATTGCCTATTTTATATTCCGACGCCTTCAGTTTGGAGCGGATAATTACAGAGTTAGTAAATAATGCTTGTAAGTACACTCCCCCAGGCGAAAAAATAACCGTGGCTGTCCGTGAAGTGGCGGGAATGATTCAGATAAGCGTGAGCAATTCTGGTATTGAGATTCCAGAAAGCGAATTACCCCGCGTTTTCGACCAATTTTACCGCATTCCCAGTAACGATCGCTGGAAACATGGTGGAACTGGTCTAGGACTGGCGCTAGTGCAGAAATTGATAACCTATTTAGGAGGTTCAATTCAAGTAGAAAGTAAATCGGGGAATACTTGCTTTTTGGTTGAGTTACCGATTACCTAAAGGGGACTGGGTAAGATAATGAGCAATCTTTCAATCCTTCAATTAGCAATACTTCAATGACCAATTACCAATCCGCTAGTGGTGTACCAGAAGAGAGTATAGGCAATATTTTACAACGGGGAGGAGAAGAATTGGCGCTGGAGAAAGTGAGCGATCGCTTCACAGTCCGCCCAACTTCACAAGCAGCTGACGTAACCCAAAGTGTCCCCGCCGAACCAACTCTAGAAATTCCCAAAGCCGGCTTACAAGAATTTATAGTAGACCCATCTGGGCGAGACAAAGCAATGCAAGCGGCACGAGCATCAGAAGATGTTGCCTTTGCCAGCCACGTCTACCAGCTCAAAGAGAATCCGCAAACGTTAGTTTACCTCACAGATCAGGTGACAATACAATTTGCGCCCTCTGTGGAGGAAGAAACAAGAAATGCGATCGCATCCGAACATGGTTTACAACTACTCAAACCAGTCAATGGCATTCCCAACACCTTTGTCTTTCACCTTACCCCACAAGCCACAGAAAACCCCGTCAAAATAGCCAACCGACTGATGGGGCGAAAAGAGGTACTAACCTCCGAACCTAATATCGTCGTGCGACAAGAGCAACACTACCGCCCCAAAGATTCCCTCTATCCCCAGCAATGGTATCTCAACAACGCAGGCGCTAATCAAGTGGCAGCTAGTTCCCATATTTCAGTTGAGAAAGCCTGGGATATCACTCGCGGCGTGCGTTCCGTAGTCGTCGCCGTAACTGATGATGGCTTTGACCTCAACCACCCAGACTTTCAAGGTGCCGGAAAAATCGTCGCCCCCAAAGACTTCAAAGACCAAGACTTCTTGCCACTACCGGGAGAGGAAGACGAAAACCACGGTACCGCCTGCGCTGGAGTTGCAGTTGCCGAAGAAACTGGCAGCGGCATTGTGGGAGTTGCGCCTGGTTGTGCCTTAATGCCCCTCCGCACCACAGGATTCTTAGATGACGAAAGCATCGAACAACTATTTGAGTGGGCAATCCAAAATGGTGCCAGCGTCATCTCCTGTAGCTGGGGGCCAGCAGCCGTATACTTTCCTCTTTCCCTACGACAACGCGCCGCCCTCACCCGTGCTGCTACAATAGGACGCGATCGCAAAGGCTGCGTCATCGTCTTTGCTGCTGGTAACGCCAATCGCCCCATCAGCGGCACCATCAACGAACAAGGCTGGCCAAATAACCTCCTAAAAGGCCCCACCCAGTGGCTAGGCGGTTTCACCGTTCATCCAGACGTAATCACCGTTTCCGCCTGTACCAGCCTAAGTAAAAAATCCGCCTACAGTAACTGGGGGAACGTAACCATCTCTGCCCCCAGCAACAACGCCCCACCGGGGATGTGGTTTGAACAAACCGGATATATCAGCACCGCCCCCGAAGTCCGAACCGCCCTGCCCGGACTAGGCGTCTTAACCGCTGACCGACTAGGCGCAGCCGGATACTCCTCCAACAACTTTACCAACGATTTCGGCGGCACCTCCAGCGCTTGTCCCGTCGTCGCAGGTGTCGCCGCCCTAGTTTTGTCAGCCAACCCCGATTTAACTGCACAAGAAGTCAGGCGAATTCTGCAACAAACCGCCGACAAAATTGTAGACCCCGACCCTGACCCCCAGCTTGCTTTTCGGCTAGGCACTTACGATGTCAACGGTTACTCCCAATGGTTCGGTTATGGCAAAGTCAATGCTTTTAAAGCCGTTCAAGCTGCCAAAGAACAGCGAGTCCAACAGTCCAAACCCTCCCAAGTCTTAAATGGACGTAACAACAACAGCCTAGCCATTCCCGACGACAACCCTCAAGGCATCAGCAGTCCCATTCAAGTTCCCCAAACCGGAAGCGTTCGGGATATTCAGATTGGTGTCAATATTGAACACAGTTTCCTGGGGGATATTGAGGTGAGTTTAATCCCACCCACAGGACAAACTGTACTGTTGCAAGGTCGCACCTTGGGTTCTGCAACCCAGTTACAAGGCACCTACACGCTGCAAAACACACCCGCACTCAAGCAACTACTCGATTCACCCGCAGCAGGAGTTTGGCGGCTGTTAGTAGTGGATTATGCCCAGTTAGACACAGGTACTGTAAAAAGCTGGGAATTAACCTTGGGCATCTGATATTTTCCTCGTCCCTCGTTCCCAGTCGGAGGCTGGAAGGAGAATCTATCCTTGAGCGCTCGATACCTTCTCTAATGGAGTTGGCACACAGACCGTATCCACCGCCACCGCTTCGCTGTCATCCAACTGTATCAGCGCAGCTTCTAAATCAGCAGTCAATTTTTTCGCACTTGTTTTCGGCTTACCAGTACAAGAATAATTCGCCACTGAGATCGGAGTACCGATGTTAACCTTGACACCGCAACCCCAGTGTGGTACTCTGCTGCCGTAACGAATGCTGATTGGGACAATTTTAACGCCCAATCCTGGATTTTCCGATTCCACTTGCACCGCGATCCGCGCCAAGCCCGGTTTCAAGGGATGAAGTCGCCCATCCTGGAAGATGTTACCCTCCGGGAAAATGACCATCACTTCCTCCCTTTCGAGAAGTTCGACACCATGACGAAAACTGCCTAAGCCCGGATTTCTCGTATCTACCGGGAAACCTCCCATGCGACTGATAAACCAGCCTTGTAACCCTGTCATTTCATCCGCTGATACCATAATTCGCAAGTCACGACCCGTGACTGGTTTCCCAACTGCGTAAGGTACGACAAAGGCATCCCAGCGAGAGCGATGGGTAGGAGCTAGGATAACAGGGCCAGTAGCGGGGAGATTTTCCTGTCCAGTTATTTCGCTGCTGCCAATGTAAAACGGCATAACAACGCAGCTTGTCAGCTTGTAGCCTGCGGAGGCTAGCCAGGGTAAGACGCGGGAATTAACTGAAACTCCTTTGCCAGAGGTTGCAGTTGCTATGGTTGTTTCAGAGGGGTCGAGCTGAGTCATCGCGGATAAAATTTCTCACGGCATCCATAATTACACCTTAAGTATTCTTAAGGCATCTGTCTTCTATAAGATGGACAGTTTTCCGGCTGTCATTGATAAGACAAAATAAAGGCAAAATTAAAAACCCAAAAGAAAAGAATTTGTCTTTTTTTCGGTTCTAATTTTTAGTTTGTACTTTTTGAGCGCCGTTGGGCAAACCAGGATTGCAGTTGTTGGCGACAGACAGATTCTAAGATACCACCCAATACAGGCAAGTGGTGATTAGAGCAGGCACTATCTGGGATATTAGCAACTGTACGAATGGCACCAGTTTTTGCGTCGTCGGCTCCGTAAACTAAAAGCCGCAGACGTGCTAGGACAATTGCACCAGCGCACATTGGGCAAGGCTCCAAGGTAACGTAGAGGGTGCATTGATTGAGGTGCCAGTTTTGCCTCGCTTGCCCCGCTGTTCTAATAGCGATAATTTCGGCGTGGGCTGTGGGGTCTTTGTCGCGCTCTTTGCGATTTTCACCTTCTGCTATTAAGTTACCATCCACGTCAACTATCACTGCTCCGACTGGCACTTCCCCAGCTTCACCAGCATTTTGAGCGAGTTCTATCGCCCGGCTCATCCATTGTCGATGAATTAGATATGCCGGATTGTCAATTGTCATAGTCGCTCCTTGCCCTCAGCCGTCTATGCTACGGCTACGCCCCTTTCACCCCGCCCTAAACGGGAGACACAGGCAGGTTTCGCCTGTCTAAACAGCTGCTTGAACCAGTAGGGGGTCTAGTTTCCCTTCTTTATCCATCTGATACATATCATCACATCCACCAATGTGCTGCTCGTTGATGAAAATCTGGGGGACGCTGCGCCGCCCGTTGGCACGTTGGGCCATTTTCGCTCTAGCTGCTTCATCGCCATCAATTTTATATTCTTTGTAGTTGACTCCTTTCCACCAGAGGAGCATTTTGGCGCGGATGCAGTAGGGGCAAGTTTGCCAGGTGTAGATTTCGACGTCGGCTTTGATGCGCTCTGGATCACGCCCTAACAGAGGATTAAGAAAGTTTAGCATTTTCATTTTCCCAAGTTGTGAATCTTTTGTGTGCTATGACATCTAGTTTTTCATATTTAATTTTCCATTTTTAATAATTTCCGTTGCTGCTTGGGCGGCTACAGGCGGACTAAATAAATAACCTTGCAAACCATCACACTCAACCGAGCGCAAAAACTCCAATTGTTCTGGGGTTTCCACTCCCTCAGCAATCACTTTTAAATTCAGTCCATGACCCAGCGCCATGATTGCCTTGACAATAGCCGCATCATGGGGATTCCTCATCAAGTCACGAATAAAAGAGCGGTCGATTTTAAGCGTATCTAGAGGAAAATGTTTCAGATAACTGAGCGAAGAATAACCAGTTCCAAAATCATCCATTGAAATTTGGATTCCTATGTTTTGCAACTTTCGCAACACAGAAATGGTCAAATCCACATCCTGCATAGCAATACTTTCAGTAATTTCCAGCTCCAAAAAATAAGGTTCCAGACCCGTTTCAGCGAGAATCTGATCGATAATTTTTAGCAGGTTATTTTGCTGAAACTGACGTGCTGAAAGATTGACTGCAATGCGGAATTGCGGCATCCCTTGAGACTGCCAGAGGCGATTTTGGGCGCAAGCTGTCCGCAAAACCCATTCCCCAATTGGGCAAATAAGACCAGTTTCTTCTGCCAGTGGAATAAATTGATAAGGCGAAATAAATCCCAAATCGCTAGAGTTCCAGCGAATCAGCGCTTCCATCCCCACAATCTGACCCGTGATTAAATTCACTTGCGGCTGGTAGTGCAACAGAAATTCCTCGCGTTCCAACGCTTTGTAAAGTCTGTTTTCTAACACCAATCGCTCTAGCGCTCTTGCCCCCAGTGCTGGCGTGTATAGCTGATAGTTATTTCGACCTTGCTGCTTGGCTCTATACATAGCAGCATCGGCGTTTTTCAAGAGGGTTTCTGCATCTTCTCCATCGTAAGGAGCCAGAGCGATTCCCAAACTTGCTTTAATGTAAAGTTCCTGTTCCTCAAAACGAAAAGGAACATTTAGTCCGCCTAGAATTCGCTGGGCAATTTTAGTGGCATCATCGGCACAGGTGACGGGGGAAAGCATAATAGTGAATTCATCTCCACCCCAACGAGCAACAATGTCAGTGTCCCGCAGACAGTCCTTTAAGCGTCGCGCCGCAGCTTGCAGTAGCTGGTCGCCTACGGCATGACCCAGAGTATCGTTGATCCGCTTGAAGCCATCCAGGTCGAGAAACACCACCGCCAGCATTTCATCGCGGCTTAGATGGGCGTTTGCCAGCGCTAAAGAAAGTCTGTCATTAAATAGCAACCGATTCGGCAACCCCGTCAGGAGGTCGTGAGATGCCTGATGCCGGATTGTATCCTCCACGCGCCTTTGCATCACAGCCATGTAGAGGTGAGTTCCAATAGCTTGAGCTAGTTTGAGTTCTTCGGGACTCCATTCTTTGGCTTGTGCTTGCTTAATTTCTCGCCACGCTTCAAAAGATAGGCGGGGGCGCAGGTTGCGGTCGTCGAGATTCTGTTTTCCTGCCCATAAGGTTTCTGTACTGATCTCATTGCGGAAGATTGTGAGGCACCCGACGCACTGCTGATGATACCTCAGAGGCACGATGAGAATAGACCGAATGGTAGTTGACTCGAAACTAGAGGCTAAAGACTTTAGTTGCGGTTCTCGGTAGAGATCCTTAACGGTGTAAGGCGAGGATGAAGGATGAAGGATGAAGGATGAATTTATACTTCTGCCTTCGGAAGTGTGAAGATTTTGAGGCTGGATATCTTGGTTGTTTTCTCTGCAATACTGACTAGCGACATCTTTTTCCCCATTGAGAATGCTTTGCCACAAGGAAGTTTCTTCTAGCCAGGGCAAACTGGGCTGATCGCCATAGGTATAAATTTGAGCAGGTCTTCCTGTGGTATCTGCGGTAATAAAAAGCCTGCCACCGTTGCCCTGTAAGGCTTGGACGGTTTCTTCTAGAACGGCCTGCCGGATTTCTGTAAGTTTAAGTGGGGAGTGGAGCAGACTGCTAATGTGGTTGATCGCTGCTTCATGGTAAGCCTGTTGTCTGGCTGTGTGGAGAAGATGAGATTGAGCGATCGCAATCGACATCTGATCCACCAACAGCTGCACAACTTGCAACTCTTGTTCGCTAAATCGTCGCTGTATCGCGTTGTGGCACGCCAACAGCCCCCACAAGCTGTTTTGATGCAAAATCGGAATTGTTAGAGAAGATTTCACCCCCATCGCCATCAGATATTCGATATGGCAAGGATCGACTGGGGAATAGCGGATGTCTTCACTGGCAAAAGTTTTGCCAGTTGAGGGGCAATCTAACTGCTCTTGAGTCTTGTGTCCAGTGGTTACATCTATAATCACTCGCTGACGAGCTTTGACAAACATTTTGCGGGCTTGGGGAGGAATATCCTCGGCTGGAAACCGCAGCCCCAGTAGGGAAGGCAGGCGATTTTCCCGGATCGACTCAGCAATGACCTCGCCACTCCCATCCAGAGCAAATCGGTAAATTTTCACCCGATCCATGCCCAAAAAAGTACGGATTTCTCGCGCCGTTGTCGTCAAAATCTCTTGCAATTCCAAAGACTGGCGAATTCGGGTAGTAATCCGATTCAGCAAACTTTCCCGATCGTAGGAGCCAGCTGGCATTGTCCGTGCTTTTTGCTGTATGGCTTGTGTCTTTTTTCGTCGAACCATTCAGTTAAACCTACCCCTGGAGAGTGTCATTTACCCCTACTACAATTATGAAACCTTGGACTCTATCCTAAGAAATAAAATACAAATTTATTATTAATATTACAAAGGATTAAGTGTTCCTTATGTGTAAAGCTCGTGCAATGCTCGTATTTAGCTCCACTCTAAATGTGTTTTAGCCTAGCTGTCTTTATAAGCCATGAATAGCGTAGCCCAAAAATTGAAAAGCATCCTCAGCAGCTCAACCATTATTCCGTGGGAAGATGCAAAAGTCGCCCGGAAATCAGAAATATCCCAAGCCGTTACACCCTCAACCACCGTTGATTGCCTAGTCTATCCCGATACCCTGGAAGAACTCGCCTTAGTTATGACT
Organism: Trichocoleus sp. FACHB-40; assembly: GCF_014695915.1. GTDB lineage: Bacteria > Cyanobacteriota > Cyanobacteriia > Cyanobacteriales > FACHB-T130 > Funiculus > Funiculus sociatus. The sequence continues at coordinate 142,435 of NZ_JACJPF010000041.1, read as the reverse complement.
TTTGCCCAGCAGCAGCGATCGCGCGTCCTACCCTGCGGCAGTGGTAGCAAAATTAGTTGGGGTGGATTAGTAGATGGGGTTAATTTAGTTGTCAGTACCGAACGCCTCAATCGTTTGATAGATCATGCCGTCGGTGATTTAACCGTCACAGTCGAGGCAGGCATGAAGTTTGCCGAATTGCAAAAAATTTTAGCGCAACAAGGTCAATTTCTCCCCCTAGATCCAGCTTATCCTGAAACCGCTACTATTGGTGGCATTGTCGCCACGGCTTCGGCTGGGTCTTGGCGACAACGTTATGGGGGGGTTCGGGATATGCTTTTGGGGCTTTCTTTTGTCCGAAGCGATGGTCAAATTGCTAAAGCTGGGGGACGGGTGGTAAAAAATGTTGCTGGTTATGACTTGATGAAGTTATTTACTGGCTCTTTTGGAACGCTAGGAATTATCTCTCAAGTGACATTTCGAGTTTATCCCCTGCCAGAGGTGTCTGGAACTGTGGTGCTTATTGGCACAGGCGAAGGAATTGCAACGGCAACTAAAACTTTGCTGGCTTCTGCTTTGACTCCCACTGCGGTTGATTTGCTATCGCCGACTCTGGTGGAAAAGGCGAATTTAGGTGAGGGTATGGGTTTAATTGTTCGCTTCCAAAGTGTGGCGGCGAGTGTTAAGGAACAGTCGGCTAGACTTCTGGAAGTAGGGCAACATCTGGGTTTACAGGGGACAATATATTCTGATGCCGATGAGTCTAAACTATGGCTGTTGTTACAAGAACAAATGTGGATATCCCCCCAAGATGCTGCTGTTACTTGCAAAATAGGAGTAGTACCCTCGTCGTCAGCGGCAATCCTTGCTGAAATCCCGTCTTTATTGTGTTTGATTCACGCTGGTAGTGGGTTAGGAGTGGTGCGGGTTAATAGTACAGATGTTAAGCCAATTTTGGAGATGCGATCGCGTCTATCTTCCCAAGGCGGTTTTTTGACTATTCTGGAAGCACCCATCGCTTTGAAGCAGCAGTTAGATGTCTGGGGTTATACGGGTAATGCTCTTGATTTAATGCGGAAAATTAAAACACAGTTTGATCCAGAAAATATTTTGAGTCCTGGTCGGTTTGTGGGAGGAATTTAAACGAACCGCTGAGGCGCAGAAGACGCAGACTTAAGAGAAGAAAGAAGAGAGAGAAAAGAGAGAAGATGCAAAGTTTATCTGAAGAGTCTAGTTTTGATGCTAAACATCCGCCAGATCCGAAGTTAATTGATAGTTGCGTTCATTGTGGTTTTTGTCTTTCTACTTGTCCGAGTTATCGGGTAATTGGTAAGGAAACTGATTCGCCAAGGGGCCGCATCTATTTGATGGATGCGATTAATGAGGGGAGAATTCCTCTTAATACGGCTACTGTGCAGCATTTTGATTCTTGCTTGGGTTGTCTTGCTTGTGTAACAACTTGTCCTTCTGGCGTTCAGTATGACAAGTTGTTATCTGCTACTCGTCCTCAAATTGAACGAAATTATCCTCGCAGTTTGCCAGAAAAGTTATATAGGCAACTCATTTTTTCCCTATTTCCTTACCCTAATCGACTGCGAGTAATGCTTGCTCCTCTGATGGTTTATCAGAAGTTGGGGTTGCAAAAAATTGTGCGTTCTACTGGCTTACTTAAGCGGATATCTCCTCATTTGGCGGCGATGGAATCTAATCTGCCAGAACTTTCTTTAAAAGCTTTTCAAGATAGTTTACCAGAACTTATTCCGGCTGAAGGTGAGAAACGCTATCGGGTAGGTGTAATTTTAGGTTGCGTTCAGCGTATTTTCTTCTCAAAGGTGAATGAAGCGACGGTGCGCGTCTTAACTGCGAATGGTTGTGAGGTGGTGATTCCCAAGAGCCAGGGATGTTGTGCGGCGCTACCACATCACCAAGGACAGGAAGAACAAGCGAAAGCGATCGCTAGGTCTATGATTGATAGTTTTGCCGACACTAATGTAGACTACATCATCATCAATGCTGCTGGTTGCGGTCATACTTTAAAAGAGTACGGACACATCCTACAAGATGACCCAGAATATAAAGAAAAAGCTGCAAATTTTGCCTCTAAAGTTAAAGATGCACAAGAGTTTCTTTATGAAGCAGGCGTGACAGCAAAACTTTCACCGCTTTCTGATCAACCCCTAACCTTAGTTTATCAAGATGCCTGCCATTTATTGCATGGGCAAAAGATTAGTTTGCAACCCCGCCAACTTTTGCGACAAATCCCAGGCGTACAACTTCGAGAACCAATTGATGCTGCTTTGTGTTGTGGTAGCGCAGGTGTTTACAATATGCTTCAGCCAGAAGTTGCTGAAGAATTAGGTAAGCAAAAAGTAGAAAATTTGCTCAATACTGGTGCTAAATTAATCGCTTCTTCCAATCCCGGTTGTACTTTGCAAATTACTAAGCATTTACCGAATCAAGGTAAAGACATTTCGATTTTGCACCCGGTGGAGTTACTAGATTACTCAATTCGCGGCGTAAAGCTGTAGTAACCGGAAATATCTTGCACTGCCTTCAACACGGTAGCAAATTAGGCTGGCTGCTCGATCCAGATGAACGCTCCGTGCTACTCTACCCACGCGGACAGCAACCAGAATTATTGCAAGAAACAGGTGATGTGCTACCCGTTCCAGACCTGGTAGCAGAACTACGGCTAACGGTTGGGGATTTGTTTGGATGGTTAAAGTTGAGAGGATAAATAGGAAAGACAAAAGATTGAGCAAGTAGAAATAAAGGTGAATGGCGAATAGCGGAAGTAAACCGTAGGGCAGCAGGAGAGCCTTTCGCTCTCGTGATGCCTGCGGTACAATGCTTAGGAATTTCGTTTAATTTTTTCATGACTTCCGATACACCATTAATTCAATTTTTTGAAGGTATTCCTGAAGAAATCAGTAATGTCAGCTTACGCCGGAACAAGAGTTCTGGAGTTCGTACCGTATTGATGACGTTTAAAGAGTTGAAATCCATAGAAAGATTCAACAGCTTTAGAAAAAAATTTTCTAATTCGCTGCGCTTAAGTGATGAAGAAGGTGTGATTAGTGTCGAGCCTTCCTCGGTTAAATTTATTTTCTCAGGGCCAGAAGGGGATGATTTCGAGCGGCTGGACTGCGAATTTGAAATCCCGCGAGACGAGCACTGGGAAAGATTTATGCGGTTTATGAATCGCTATGCTGAAGCGAATGGCATGGCTTACAGCGAAACCCAAAAAACAGCAGCTAGCCAAGCAGGTGCATCATGAAAGTAGCGATCGCAGGAGGAACCGGATTTGTCGGCTCTCGTTTGGTAGAGCGACTACTAGCTGAAGGTCATCAGGTGCTAATTTTAACTCGCAACCCCGCTTCTGTGAAACCCGCTCCAAATGTAGAGGTTGTTGCCTATAATCCCCAAGAATCGGGAGCTTGGCAACAGTCGATTTCTGGATGCGATGCGGTGGTGAATTTGGCGGGGGAACCCATCGCCGAAAAGCGCTGGACACCAGAACACAAGAAGGAAATTATCAATAGTCGCAAAATTGGCACTCAAAAAATTGTAGAAGCCATTTCTAAAGCCAACCCGAAACCATCAGTTTTGGTGAGTGCTTCCGCAATTGGTTACTATGGCACCAGCGAAACCGCCACGTTTGAAGAAAGCAGTCCTTCTGGTAATGATTTTTTGGCACAAGTTTGTCAAGAATGGGAAGCAGAAGCCCAAAAAGTAAAAGACACGGGTACGCGGCTGGTGATTGTGCGAATTGGGATAGTTCTGGCTATGGGAGGAGCAATTGGTAAAATGATTCCTCCCTTTAAAATGTTTGCTGGCGGCCCTATCGGCACAGGGAAGCAGTGGTTCTCTTGGATACACCGAGACGATCTAGTGAACCTAATTTTATTCGCACTACAACAAAGAGAAGTTGAAGGTGTTCTCAACGCCACAGCCCCGAACCCAGTCCGCATGAACGAAGTATCGCAAACCTTGGGGGAAGTTTTAAATCGTCCCTCCTGGTTGCCAGTTCCCGCCTTTGCTTTAGAAGTTCTTTTGGGAGATGGGGCCCAAGTCGTTTTGGAAGGACAACAAGTTCTACCAAAACGCACCATTACCCAAGGCTTTGACTATCAATATCCCAGCCTCAAACAGGCGTTGGAGGAATTCTTGGATTAATGCTAATTGCTAATTGCTAATTGTGTTCCTGGGTACTGGGTACTGGGTACTGGGGCAGTATTTTCCTAGTCCCTAGCCCCTAGTCCCTAGTCCCTCTTAGCCATTAGCCAACCTTTACAGTTTCAACTGGCAAAGTATCCTCATCCTGCACCCGCTCTAATTTAGCTCCCAGTTGCCGCAGTTTCTCCTCTAGCTTCTCATAGCCTCGGTCTAAATGCTGCAATCCTTGAATCGTCGTTTTTCCTTCTGCCGCCAGCGCCGCCAGCACCAGTGCCGCCGAAGCGCGTAAATCTGTCGCTAATACTGGCGCGCCCGATAGCATCGGCACACCCCGCACTAGCGCATGGTTGCCTTTGACGCGAATATCTGCACCCATGCGATTTAATTCGGCAACGTGACGCAAACGATTTTCAAACACGGTCTCACTGATGGCGCTATCGCCATCGGCAAGTGTCAGCAACGCCATAAACTGCGCCTGCATATCTGTCGGGAAACCCGGATAGGGCAAGGTTTCGATATCAGTCCCTACGTATTGGTGTCCGCCGATAATCCGCAGACAGTCGGGTGCATCTTCAATCACCTTAGCGCCAATTTCTCGCAGCTTAGCGATCGCTGCTGTCAGATGATCTGGAACCACAGGCGAGATACTGATTTCTGAATGCGTAATTGCCCCTGCTACTAGCAACGTCCCCGCCTCAATCCGGTCGGGAATAATGTTGTAGTCGGTAGAATGCAATTTGGGAACACCGGAAATTACAATTGTGTTGGTGCCTGCACCGCGAACTCTCGCGCCCATCGAATTGCAGAAATTAGCCAGATCCCCGACTTCAGGCTCTTGTGCAGCGTTTTCTATCGTGGTTTCGCCTTCCGCCAAGGTCGCCGCCATCATCAGCGTCTCTGTAGCACCGACGCTGGGATAATCTAAATAAATTTTTGCCCCTTTTAACTTTCCGCTGCTTCCATTGACATAAGCATGGACAATTCCATGCTCAATTTGCACATCTGCCCCCATGTCCCGCAAACCCCGGACGTGGAGATCAACTGGTCTGGCACCAATAGCGCAACCGCCGGGTAACGGCACCCTTGCCACCCCCAGACGCGCCAGCATTGGGCCTATGAGAAAGAAGCTTGCCCGCAGTTGCGAAACCAACTCATAGGGCGCTTTTGATTCTCCGATGTGGCTGGCATTGATGTCGAGAATGTCGCCATTTCGTTCTAGCTTTACACCCAAGGACGACAAAATTTGACCCATTCGTTCCACATCGACAAGCGAGGGAACATTCCGGAGGCGAAAATCTTCCGGACAAAGCAATGCTCCCGCCATGATCGCTAGGGCTGAGTTTTTGGCACCGCTAATTTTGGCGTGTCCTTTCAGAGAGTTTCTGCCCCAAATCTGTAGGACGGATTTGTCTTCTTCGGGCAGAGAGTAGGTGTTGGTCAGGTTGAGAGAGGGGTTAATAGGTCTATCCTCCAAATTTCCGGAAATAGTGTTGCATTTTTTTAAATTTGGTTTTGATTCTACAGTAAAGATTTTAAATGTCTACATTATTGGCACTCCAGATATCATTTTCAGCCGAGTTAAGCATTTTACCTTGTCCTGGTTCCAATTTCCGGAGCAAACAAATTAGTTGACTAATGCCAAAACTTGCGGCAATATGATAATTTGGAAATGTAGTCAAGGCTACGCGGAACTGGCGGAATTGGCAGACGCGCTAGATTCAGGTTCTAGAGTCCGCAAGGATGTCCGGGTTCAAGTCCCGGGTTCCGCATCTCAATTTTGGATTTTTGATTTGGGATTACTAGCCTAGTAATCCCAAATTATTTTGTACTCAGCAAGTCATCCCCAATCCAAAATCTAAAAATCCAAAATCGAATGTTGACCAGTCTCCAGAATCCTCTGGTAAAGCAAATCCGCAAGTTGCATACTCCTAAAGAGCGGCGAGAGCAGCAGCTATTTTTGTTGGAAGGGACGCACTTGCTGGAGGAAGCGATCGCAGTTGATTATCCTCTGGTGACAGTTTGCTGTACGCTGGAATGGCAGGAGCGTCACCCGCAACTGTGGAACAGCATTTGTCAACGTTCCCCGCGCACCGAATTGGTGAGTCCGGAAGTCCTGAAGGCTCTTGCTACCACAATTCAACCAGATGGTGTAGTCGCTACAGCACCGCGAGTCTCCAATCGGGCGCAAAGTCTACCCGTCAATGGTTTGGGGCTGGTATTGGAAACAATACAAGATCCCGGCAACCTGGGGACAATGATTCGCACCGCCGCCGCATCTGGTGTAGATTGGCTTTGTGTGAGTGCAGATAGTGTAGATTTAGATAATCCGAAGGTGCTGCGAGCCTCAGCCGGACAGTGGTTTCGGCTACCGATGAGCGTCAGTTCGGATTTAATAGCTGACATTTCCCACTGTCGGAAACAAGGGATGCAGGTAGTAGCCACTGTTCCCACAGCAACTTTAACTTATTGGGAAGTTGACTTGCGCCGTCCGACGCTGATTTTGATGGGCAATGAAGGCGCGGGGTTGTCAGATAATTTAAGTGTAATGGCGGATGTGCAGGTGAAAATTCCCCTGAGTCCGGGGGTAGAGTCTTTGAACGTAGCTGTAGCAGCTGCCTTGATGTTATACGAAGCGCAGCGTCAGAAAAGTTTTAGCGATTAGCCATTGATGTTAGGTAAGAAGCGTCGCCTACAGAAGCGTCGCCTACAAAATCAGACTTTGAGCAGAAAATGCCCAAAGTCTGATTATACATTCCCGATTTCTTGGAAATATTGCTCAATGTCAGCAACGGCATCCTCTAAATCATCTACGGCAATCGGATATTGTTGATGATTATTCCCCTTAACGGCGTGCAACTTTGAAGTATCTCTCTGACTTTCCTGAGATAGCAACAATTCCTGCAATTCGTCGAGGGACTTGCTGAAAGAATCATCGGTATCGCGTTCGTTCTCTTGGTGACTGTAATTCATGCGTCTGATTCCTAAAACACTGCTCATCCTAGCAGCGCACTCTGATAGTTATGAGACGATCGCCAAAACTCGACAATCGCGATTATGTTAGCTTCTACAATACAACAGAGACTTTAAAGATGTCCCCCGTCAAATTACTGACTAATAACTGATCGTTTGGGACTTGCGCTCACTGTTGGTCAAGTTCAAAATAAGTAGGGCATCGCGCACGGGAGAGTAACGTGACTGAGGGATTTGATTACGATTTAGTGATTATTGGGGCGGGTGTAGGCGGACATGGTGCTGCATTACACGCCGTCAGCTGCGGACTGAAAACCGCTATTGTAGAAGCAGCAGATATGGGCGGTACTTGTGTTAACCGGGGCTGCATTCCTTCAAAAGCACTGCTTGCGGCATCTGGTCGGGTACGGGAGTTACATAACGCCCATCACCTGAAATCGTTGGGTATTCAAGTATCTGGCGTTGAGTTTAACAAAGAAGCGATCGCGTCCCACGCCAACAACCTTGTTTCCAAGATTCGCGGTGATTTGACAAATAGCCTACAACGATTGGGTGTAGATATCATCCGGGGTAGGGGTAAAGTAGCTGGACAGCAAAAAGTATCTGTTACCACAGAATCGGGCGAAAAAACTGTCACCGGAAAAGACATTATCATTTCCAGTGGATCAATTCCTTGGGTTCCTCCAGGGATTCAAATTGACCACAAAACCGTCTTTACCAGTGACGAAGGCGTAAAATTGGAATCGCTACCACCGTGGATTGCGATTGTTGGCAGCGGTTACATCGGTCTGGAGTTTTCGGATATTTACACAGCGTTAGGCTGTGAAGTGACGATGATTGAAGCTTTAGACCAGCTGATGCCTGGTTTTGACCGCGACATTGCAACTATAGCTGAAAGGATACTGATTAAGCCCCGCGACATCGAAACCAAAGTCGGCATTTTGGCAAAAAGTGTCACCCCCGGAACGCCAGTAGTTATTGAGCTAGCCGATGCTAAAACTAAAGAAGTCGTGGACGTGCTGGAAGTAGATGCTTGTCTGGTGGCTACGGGACGCATTCCAGATACTAAAGACCTGGGATTAGAATCTGTGGGCGTAGAGACAGATAGGAAGGGCTTTATCACTGTCGATGACCGGATGGCAGTTCTGTCAGGCGGCGAAGTAGTACCCCACCTGTGGGCGATTGGAGATGCCACTGGTAAGATGATGCTGGCTCATGCTGCGTCTGCTCAAGGTGTCGTGGCAGTAGAAAATATTTGCGATCGCCATCGATTGGTAGACTATCACAGTATCCCAGCCGCAGCATTTACCCACCCAGAAATCAGCTTTGTCGGCTACACAGAAACAGCAGCAAAGGATGTGGGCAAAGAACAGGGATTTGAAGTGGGGGTAGCGAAGAGTTACTTCAAAGGTAACTCGAAAGCGATCGCTGAAGGTGAAGCGGACGGCATGGCAAAGGTCGTCTACCGCAAAGACACCGGGGAAGTGCTGGGTGTTCATATTATCGGAATGCACGCAGCAGATTTGATCCACGAAGCCGCAAATGCGATCGCTTCTCGTAACACTGTCAACACCCTGGCCTACTATGTCCACGCTCACCCCACCCTCTCGGAAGTGCTGGATGAAGCCTACAAACGGGCTGTAGGAAGTCACTAGCCAATGCAAGGATTTTAGATTTTGGATTGAAAACAAAATCCAAAATCTAAAATCCAAAATCCAAAATCGAATTGTGCCAAACTATATCTATGCAAATTCGCCGTCGTCCACCAAACCCATCTGTTTCCATCAGCAATTTCGGTTATCGAGTTGTCGTACCTGGTAATGAACCAAGTCACATTTTGGAGGAAATTGTCTGGCATAAAGAGACGGAAGTTGACCGGATGCGAGAACGTCTCCCCTTGAACGAGTTGCAGCGTCAAGTACAGACAGCACCAGCAGTGCGTGACTTTCTTGGGGCATTACGACAAGGTAAGACAAAACCTGCCTTAATTGCGGAAGTAAAAAAAGCCAGTCCCAGTAAGGGAATCATTCGGGAAGATTTCGATGCGGTAGCGATCGCTACCGCATACAAGCAGGGACAAGCGAGTTGTTTATCGGTACTCACTGATAAAAAATTCTTCTCTGGTAGCTTTGAAAACTTGACTGCTGTTCGCGCTGCCGTAGAGTTGCCCGTATTGTGTAAGGATTTTGTAATATATCCTTATCAAATCTATCTCGCCCGACGACACGGAGCTGATGCCGTCCTGCTAATTGCGGCAGTTCTTAACGACAAAGACCTGCAATACTTTGTCAAAATTACCAACGCTTTGAGGATGACACCCCTAATTGAAGTGCATACTCTAGCAGAACTAGACCGCGTATTATCCCTGAAAGACGTTACCCTAGTTGGTATAAATAATCGCAACTTGCAAGATTTTTCTGTGGATCTGCAAACAACCTGTCAGATTCTGGCAGCGCGAAGCAGCGAGTTGCAACAGCGCGGCATTCTTGTCGTTAGTGAGTCCGGGCTGCACACCCCATCTGACCTTAGCACGGTTCAGGCTGCTGGTGCAGATGCAGTGCTAATTGGTGAATCTTTGGTAAAACAGCCTGACCCGGCTGCGGGTATCGCCAAGCTGTTTTCCAAGTGACACGCTTTTGAATCAGGAAGAAGGATGAAAGAGGAAATATAAATAAATTAAATCTGGCTAATTGCCCATAATTAAATAGTTCATGGTTCATAGTTCATCAATAGACTTGTTGCATTGATTCAGCCCCGAACTGAACAGGGCATCATAGCTAAAATCATCGCCGCGATCCTTTAGTAAATGTTTCAACCCGTTGTAACGGATTGAAGTTTTGAACCAGAAATTTATTTTCAAGGCGATGACTGCAAGAAGTCTAATGAACAATCAACCATCAACAAACTGAGAAATAATATGGGTAATAAGACGGATTTGAGCTAAAAAAATTTCTTCCTTCAGCCCCCATCCTTGCGCTTTTATCCTTAACTTAGATATCCGTCCCCTTGAGGTAAATCAGGTTTCATGGAGCCAATTCCCCTTCCGTCTCACATTCACTACGAACTACTGCTGCAACTTTTAGAACGCCAAACCTCCTTTGCTGCAAGACAACAACCAGCAGTGCGGGAGCAAGTTCACCAGCTTATAAGTACCCTACGCAAAGCGATGGCTCAACAAAAGCAAATTGAGCAAACCTGCGCTAGAGCAAATTTACCAATTGATTACCGTTGGTCTGTGAATAATATCGCTTTTGAGGAGACACCGCCGCCTGATGTCGTCACCGGACAACGGGAACCGAAGGGTTAGAAAGTTAAAAGTTATGAGTTTTGAATACACTGAGAGATATAACTCATAACTTGTAACTACGAAATGGCTGCTGGATGCACCAAAACTATTATTGATTTCTGGGAGGTTAGGAGTGACTGAACCAGATTCAAGTAATCGTTTCTGGTGGGACTCCCAGGAAGCGTTAGCAGAAGCAGAACAAACGAATGCTGATGCTACCCCACAACCTCACGAACCAGACCAGGGACAATCTTGGGAGCAGGAACGTCAAGCTTTACTCAAAGAGTTGGAACAATGGCGAGAAGCAGCTAAGGCGGCGGATGCTCGTGTAACCCATGACCAACAGCAATTAGAGCGCATTCATCAGTTAGAGCAGGCTTTGCAAGAGTCGCAAGCTTGTGTAAATGAACTAAGACTCAAACTTGGCGAACGAAACCTTTTGAAAGCCCAGCTAGCCTCAACAGAGGAAGTAGCTAACCTTCAACAGCAGGCCCTTTCTCAACTAAAACAAGAATTAGCCGAGCAGCGAAAGGCTCTGGAAGCGCAAGAAACACAAGCGCTACTCAAAGACCAAACTGTTCAAGAATTGTTGGCGACTATTGAAAAAAACGCTTTATCGCAGCAAGGAGAACTAGGACACCTGCGAAAAGAGTTGGCTCAAAGCCGTCGAGCTGTTCAAGCTGGTCAAAAGTTGTTGCAGCAGGAGATAGAGACGAGACAAACATCTCTGGAAGCTCAAGTTTTACGAGTGCAGGAGCTAGAAGCAGAAATTCTGGAGGCTCGAAGCTTGAGGAGAAGTGTGGAGGTGCAGCTAGCCGAGTCTCATCAACAAATTGAGGCGCTGTATCGTCGGTTAAGCGATCGCGCTGCTACTTTAAATCAGCTAGAAGATCATCTCCAACAAGCCCACGAAGCCCTGGAAGACCAACAACAACTAACGGTGACACTCCACCAGACTGAAACCCTCGTCTCGGAACAAAATGCCACCATTGACACCCTTTACCGCCAAATTGAAGCCTTAGAAATTCAGCTGGAGCAACAGCTGAAGATTCAGGCTCGACTTCAACAAGCTTGTCATGAACTGGCAGAATCACGCGATCGCCATTCCTCCCGCACCGCCGAACTTGAGTTACAAATAGGCACCCTGCAAGAGCAAATTCTTAAATCTGCCCAGCAAGCAGGCGAATATGAAGCAGCTATCCAGTATTGGAAAGATCGCTACGGTACAGCCAACGCCTTTGCTCAACAACTCAAGGAGGTAATGGAAAAAGTTATCGCAGACTGTCCAGATGAACTCTTGGAACTGCTGATGACAACCCAATCCGCCGCCGCTTCTCAACTCTCTAAGCCAGTTTCTCCAACACCTATAGCATCTCCTCCAGCAAACAAAAATTTGCAGGTAGATTTGCCAGCTTTCTTAAGAAAGACTCCGCCAGCGAACCCAGAAGTTAGTTAGTATTTATTTGCTAATGGCTAATGTAGCGATTCTAAGTTACTCGTTAAATCTTCCTAAGCGCGATCGCTTACGCCAACGCTCCGCCAAAGCGGTTCATGAATTTTGACAACTCATTTATTAATTGCTAATAGCTGATGGTAATTGACAACCTGGTAATTAGCCATTAGCAATCAGCTATAGATGTGCGATCCTAAATAATGCGCTCTTCAACTTTAAGGACAGATCAATGGATGACAAGCTAATGCTGATGATTCCCGGCCCTACCCCAGTGCCGGAACAGGTACTCCTAGCCTTAGCCAAGCACCCCTTCGGACACCGCAGCGGCGAATTTGGCAAGTTGATGGCAGAGGTGACAGAAAACCTCAAATGGTTGCACCAGACACAGAATGATGTACTGTGTTTAACTGCCAGCGGTACGGGGGCGATGGAAGCTGGCATTATTAACTTTTTGAGTCCAGGCGATCGCGTGTTGGTTGGCTGTAACGGCAAATTTGGCGATCGCTGGGCAGAATTATCCGAAGCTTTCGGTTTAAATGTTGACAAAGTTACAGCCGAATGGGGTCAACCTCTAGATCCAGAACAAATTCGCGCCAAACTCGAAGCTGACACCGACAAACAAATCAAAGCGGTTATTATCACCCATAGCGAAACTTCTACGGGTGTTCTCAACGATCTGGAAACCATTAACCGTCATGTCAAAGCCCACGGCGAAGCTTTAATCATCGTTGATGCTGTCACCAGCTTGGGGGCTGTGAATTTGCCTATTGACGAATGGGGGCTGGATGTGGTGGCTTCCGGTTCCCAAAAAGCCTACATGATTCCCCCTGGTTTAGGCTTTGTATCCGTCGGGCCGAAAGCCTGGGAAGCTTACAAAACGGCTAAGTTGCCCCGCTTCTACCTGGATTTAGGCAAGTATCGCAAAGATGCTGCTAAAAATACTACCCCCTTCACTCCGCCAGTTAACCTGATGGTGGCATTGCATACCGCCTTGAGGATGATGAAGGCTGAGGGGTTGGAATCTATCTACGGGCGGCACCAGCGCTTGATGAATGCTACCCGCGAAGCGATGAAAGGGCTGTCATTACCTTTATTTGCCCCTGACGGTTTTGGTAGTCCGGCAATTACTGCTGTGGCACCAACTGGGGTGGATTCCGAAAAAATCCGGTCGGTGATGAAAAAGCGGTTTGACATCGTTCTGGCTGGCGGACAAGACCATCTCAAAGGCAAAATCTTCCGTATTGGTCACTTGGGATTTGTGAGCGATCGCGATATTCTCGCTGCTGTTGCCTCCCTGGAAGCCACCCTGCGCGAAGTAGGATATGAAGGCTTTACTCCCGGTGCTGGTGTTGCGGCTGCTGCCAGAGTGTTTGCCCAATCTTAAGCGATTAGTAATTAGTTTCATAGGGTGGGCAATGCCCGCCCTACAATTATCAAATCGTTGTAACCTAGTCCCATTTAGCTTCCGGAAGTTCTGTGTACTTTGCTTTTAACGTTGGAAGATGTTTTAGCACCAGTTTCACGCCTGTCCAGCCCGGACGACCAACGGGTGTTACCACTATATATTTAATCAAATTTTGCACTTTCAGCTAAGTTGTATTGATGTTAATTAAGCGAAAGCTGCAATTAAAGCAATTCAAGTGTTGGGTGCGGTACTTCTGTAGGGGCTTTTTGATTGCCACGTCCCTACCAAATGTTACAACCACAATATATTCCAGCCAACTGACAAACGCTATAAAGACATCTATTACTGAAAAACGAAACCCTTGTCCTAATAACAAAAAAGAGCGGGTCTTTTATCGACCTGCTCTCTTTGTTTGGATAAATTGTAACAGATTGAACCTCCTAGGTCTTCTTCTGTGGGTCAGGATCATACCAAAGCCCAATATTGACATGACTTTTTTGCTCCTCGCCGAGTCATGAATTCTTATGCAGTTTCCAGCCAATCATAAATTTGATCTAACTGTTCTAGCGTTACTAAACCGTACTGCCATAAAATCATCGGCAAAGGCCCTGGATCGTTTTCCCGATGCCGCAAAGCGATCGAAATTGAAGCTTTGGATATTGCCAAATCTTCTTGTAAAAACCGAAGAAACCGAGAATAGCTTGCAGGTGCCATATTAGCTTTCACCACCTTTTGTCAAAGTCTGTTTTGTTATTTTGTAATTAAAACGCTGCTCGTTTAAAGTATCGATAGACAGAATCATATCTGTCCACCGTTATCAAAGCTGCTTCCCTACTATTTTCCTTTTACCTGACCGAATTCAGGTGTCACAGATCACCAACTTCCTGTGACAATTGGGCAGATGGTTCTACCGTTAACGAAGATAGGGATATAACTGGCTTATCCAGTTACCTTTGAGCGGGGTTGTTTGGTGACAAAGACACCGGAAACTTAAGTGTGGTTCCACTGTTTCCGCCAAACCCCAACCAATTGTCAAAAAGTAAACTTTGCTTAATATTTTTTTACTTCACGATTTAAATTTCATCCCTCTCTAAAAGGAGAGATTTACTTTTTAAGAGCGCTTCTGTTACACCCACCCCACACCTACACACCGAAACACTCTCTCATCCTTAGAGGAACCAACTCTCTTGAAGCGAGAAGAGGTTTAAGCGTTAACTTTAAATTAAAAATTCACCCTCAAACTCTATCTTGGGAAAGATTACCTTACTTTGGTAACAAATGCGCGAATAGTATGAGTTAAATTTTAAATTGGTTTCATAAGAATTACAAAGCTGGGCGTGTAGGGGTATCCGTATTTGTATCCAGCTGCTCAATGGTAACGCGATCGCCTACTTTTAGACCCAGTTCGGCGGCTCGTCCTCCCCGGAGTTCAATCACCCGATCGGTAGGTGTATCGGGGCCATAGGTAGGACAGATACTGGTAGTGCAGGGAGGGACATTTGCCGCAATAAATTTCACAACACCATCCCGCATAAAAATCATATCTAGAGGAATGAGTGTATTCTTCATCCAGAAGCCAATTGGTCGCGGTGTCCCGAACTCAAACAGCATCCCCCGGTCATCAGCCAAAGACGTGCGGTACATCAAACCCATAGCCTGTTGCTCTGGAGTACGCGCCACTTCCAACGCGATCGCCTCACCTGCAATAATAGCTTTAGCAGAAATTGGCAAAGTTTGACCCAAATTATCTTTGATTCCCGAAGCCTGCGCCTCACCAGAAAGCGTTTTAGATTCTAATGGCACTGACAAAGAAGTTGGTGTTGGTGATAACTGCGCCTCACCAGAAGGCGTTTTTAGTTCTGACTTTGATACTGGTGGCGAACATCCCATCAGCAACACGCACAGCATTATCCACAGCAAACTAACCCGACTACTCACAAATTCATCCCTCTTCCTTATACTTATGCTTCCCGCAAAACATACCCCACACCCCGCACCGTCTGAATCAAACGCTTCTCCCCCTCCTCCTCAATTTTGAGACGTAAATATCGAATATACACCTCAATGACATTCGACTCACCCATAAACTCATAACCCCAAACATTTTCTAGAATCTGTTCGCGGGTCAAAACCTCACGGGGATGGGACATCATATACTTCAACAGTTCAAATTCCTTCATTGTCAGATCAATCGTTCGCCCGTTACGCATCGCTCGGCGAGTAGCTAAGTCTAACACCAGATCGCTAAATCGTAACTGTTCATTAGCACCAGCTTCCGGCTGTAAATAGAGGCGTACCAGCTGCAAAAAGGCATCAGTGCGATAAGGTTTGAGAAAATAATCATCGGCACCAGACTCCAAACAAGCAACCCTATCCTCAACCGTATCCCGTGCCATTAACAGAAGCACAGGCACACGAGAGCCTGCATTTCTCAGCTGAGTACACAACTTTAGCCCGGAATCTCCTGTCAAAACTCGATCTACAACAACCAAAGCTGGCTGGAGTTCGCACGCTTGATGGAAACCGCTAGTGGAGTCGGGCGCAACAACAGTAGTATATCCCGCTTCTCTTAAGTCCAGACTCACACGCTGAACAAGAACTTCGTCTGTTTCCACAAGTAAAACACACGGGCTGCGGTCAAATGCAACATTAGACATAAGCAAAAGTGGCGCAACGCTGCTTTTTTATTTCAGTCTAGCTGAAACCACTGCATCCCTATTTGGAAAGAGTTTTATTTTCTATAGCAGTCCTACATGATTCGTGAAGGCGAGATGCCCGACTTCTCTAAGAAGTCGGGCATCTGAAGGGCTGGCTCACAACTCTGCCGAGGATTGCTATAGCACTTCCCTCATCCCCTAACTCGACTACTAAAGGAGAGAAATTAGAGTGGAATTTGCCGATTATGCCATGTCGAAGAGTAGCACTTCTGCCATTTCCTTACCGACTAGCTTTAGTGACTCCTCGTTACTCACAGCCGCACCATCGCCTGCTTCTAGCAAGTTGTCGTTCAGCATTACACTACCTCGCGCTACCTGCACCCAAGCATGACGGTTGGGTTTAAGTTGGTGGATAACTTGCTCACCAGTATCAAGTAAGGTGGTATAGGTATCGACATCTTGATGAATAGTCACCGAGTTACTGCGCCCATCTCCAGATAAAATTAGGCGAAGATTACCCCGCTTTTCTTCATCAGAATAAGTCTTCTGCTCGTAAGTTGGTTTTACCCCTTTTTTATTCGGCAAAATCCAAATTTGCAGAAAATGCACTCCTTCAGTTTGAGAATGATTGTACTCGCTGTGAGCAATACCTGTACCAGCGCTCATTCTCTGCACATCACCAGGGCGAATTATCGAACCAGTACCCAAGCTATCTTTATGTTCTAAAGCACCTTCTAGCACATAGGTGACAATCTCCATATCATTGTGGGAATGTGTCGGAAAACCCTTACCTGAATGTACCCGATCCTCATTAATCACGCGCAGACTTCTAAATCCCATCTGAGCAGGATCGTAATAGTTAGCGAAGGAAAATGTATGGTAACTGTTTAGCCAACCGTGATTAGCGTGTCCTCGATTTTCTGATTTCCGAAGCGTAATCATTTTCTACTCCTATTTACCTCAAAGATGTAGCAGCAGGAATTACAGCTTAAAGTTTGCTATGGCTACCGTCACAATATGGGGGATTGCCTGTGTATTTGCAGTTGCAAATTGCTTTTTGTTGTTTTTCCGTAATCTCAAAAGCCCCAAAAGCAAATTCTATTTCTTTGTGAGCGTCACAAAAAAGCTGATTTTCAGATTGTCCGCCACTACACCAGTAATAAGTGCCTGTTTCCAGTTCTAAAACAATTGGATTTCTATCAGCGATCACTGGTTATTTCATTGTTGCAGGTTTACTTTTAAATTCAATAATTAAAATATAATGTATATTGACTAAAGCTGTAAAGTATGCACTTTAAAGTAAGATAGTACCCAAAAGGATACTGTATCCAAAAGGCCAAAACAACCAAAAGATAGGTCAGTTTTAAAATCCCAGAGAAATAACGTTATTTAGTGGATGAAAACTGTAATTCTGCTGGGTTTATGGGGGGTGTCGCACATGAGCCATACTTTCGATCCCAACTCGCGTTCCCTTAATCCGGATGCCTTAAAAGTTTGCCATTTAACGCCAGTTAAAATAATTGCTTGTGTGGTAACTTGCTCTTGTGGGAGAGTAGATGTATTCACTGTCTGCATGTTTATCGCTTTGATTACTCCAGAAATCTATTAAATATTGCAAAATATATTAAGCTGACCTTCAAAGCCTAACTCAATTCATATTTTAAAGCCGTCGCCATCTATGACTAGCCCCTTCCTGACTCGCCTCCACAGTCCCGAACGCCCTGTCATCGTCTTCGATGGCGCAATGGGAACCAACCTGCAAACGCAAAACCTCACTGCTGAAGACTTTGGTGGGGCGCAATACGAAGGTTGTAACGAGTATCTGATATACACAAAGCCGGAAGCCGTAGAGAAGGTACATCGCGACTTTCTGGCGGTTGGTGCGGATGTAATTGAGACGGATACCTTTGGCGCTGCGTCTATTGTGCTGGCTGAGTATGACTTGGCGGATGAAGCGTATAGTTTGAATAAAAAGGCGGCGGAACTAGCGAAACGGGTGGCGGCAGAATTTTCTACGCCGGAGAAACCCCGATTTGTTGCTGGTTCGATGGGGCCAACGACAAAGTTACCGACGCTGGGACATATTGACTTTGACACGATGCAAGCTTCTTTTGCAGAACAAGCAGAAGGGCTGTTTGATGGCGGCGTAGATTTGTTTATTGTTGAGACTTGTCAGGATGTGCTGCAAATTAAGGCGGCACTGAATGCAGTTGAGTCAGTATTTCAGAAGAAAGGCGAAAGACGAGCGTTGATGGTGTCGGTGACGATGGAAACTACTGGGACGATGCTGGTGGGTTCTGATATCAGCGCAGTTTTGACGATTCTGCAACCTTACCCGATTGATATTTTGGGGTTAAATTGTGCCACTGGCCCCGACCGGATGGCGGAGCATGTTAAGTATCTTTCAGCACATTCGCCTTTTGTAGTTTCTTGTATCCCGAATGCGGGACTTCCGGAAAACGTCGGCGGTCATGCACATTATCGTCTGACTCCGATGGAATTGCGGATGGCGCTGATGCACTTTGTAGAAGATTTGGGCGTGCAGGTGATTGGCGGTTGTTGCGGTACGCGCCCTGCCCATATTGAACAGTTGGCAGAAATTGGCAAGACTTTGCAACCGAAGGAGCGACAGCCTAGCTATGAGCCTGCGGGTGCGTCGATTTACAGCGCTCAGCCTTATGACCAGGATAATTCATTCTTGATTGTGGGTGAACGCTTAAATGCTAGTGGTTCTAAGAAGTGCCGCGATTTGCTGAATGCTGAAGACTGGGATGGTCTGGTGTCTTTGGCTAAGTCGCAGGTGCGCGAAGGGGCGCACGTCCTCGATGTCAACGTGGATTATGTGGGACGCGATGGTGTGCGTGATATGCACGAGTTGGCATCTAGGTTAGTAACAAATGTTACTTTGCCGCTGATGCTGGACTCGACGGAATGGGAAAAGATGGAGGCGGGGTTAAAGGTTTCTGGTGGTAAGTGTTTGCTCAATTCGACTAACTATGAAGATGGTGAGCCGCGCTTTTTGAAGGTGTTGGAGTTGGCGAAGAAGTATGGGGCTGGCGTAGTAATTGGCACTATCGATGAGGATGGGATGGCGCGGACGGCTGATAAGAAGTTTGCGATCGCGCACCGGGCATATCATCAAGCTGTTGAATTCGGTATCCCAGCTCACGAGATATTTTTTGATACGCTAGCTCTACCTATTTCTACGGGCATTGAAGAAGACCGGGCTAACGCTAAAGCCACAATTGAATCTATCCGTCGCATCCGGGAAGAATTGCCTGGATGTCACGTTATGCTGGGCGTTTCTAATGTCTCTTTCGGCTTGAATCCAGCGGCGCGGGTGGTGCTGAATTCCATGTTTCTGCACGAGGCGATGGCAGTGGGGATGGATGCGGCAATTGTTAGCGCCAGCAAGATTCTACCATTGGCGAAAATTGAGCCAGAACATCAAGAAGTCTGCCGCAAGCTAATTTACGATGAACGCAAATTTGAAGGCGATGTTTGCGTTTATGACCCCTTGGGAGAGCTTACCACACTGT
This sequence comes from Trichocoleus sp. FACHB-40, assembly GCF_014695915.1. GTDB lineage: Bacteria > Cyanobacteriota > Cyanobacteriia > Cyanobacteriales > FACHB-T130 > Funiculus > Funiculus sociatus. The sequence goes on along the minus strand of NZ_JACJPF010000041.1, from coordinate 122,970 downwards.
TTGAAGGGAAAACCACAAAACGCGATCGCTCTGGGGATGAAAATCTACCAGTCGAAGAACGTCTCAAGCGTCACATCATCGACGGAGAACGCATCGGTTTAGAAGAACAACTTACCAAAGCTTTAGAAAAATATCCGCCTCTCCATATTATTAATACTTTCCTGCTTGATGGCATGAAAGTTGTTGGCGAGTTGTTTGGTTCCGGACAAATGCAGTTACCTTTCGTGTTGCAATCAGCAGAAACAATGAAAGCGGCTGTTGCTTATCTAGAACCATTGATGGAAAAGAAAGATGCTGGAAATAATGCCAAAGGAACTGTAGTAATTGCCACCGTTAAAGGAGATGTCCACGATATCGGTAAGAATTTGGTGGATATTATTCTTTCAAATAATGGTTACAAGGTGGTTAATATTGGCATCAAGCAGCCAGTTGATAACATCGTTAATGCTTTTGAACAGCACCAGGCTGATTGTATTGCGATGAGCGGGTTGTTGGTGAAATCCACCGCTTTTATGAAAGAGAATTTGGAGGTTTTTAACCAAAAAGGAATTACAGTTCCAGTAATTTTAGGCGGTGCGGCACTGACCCCAAAATTTGTCTATGAAGATTGCCAAAACACTTACAAAGGTAAGGTAATTTACGGCAAAGATGCTTTTTCTGACTTGCATTTCATGGATAAATTGATGCCGGCAAAATCTGCGGGAAACTGGGATAATTTACAGGGATTTTTGGATGAAGTTGCAATATCTGACTCCCTCTCCAACCCTCCCGCGTCAACGACGGAAGGAGAAGAAAATAACACCCTTCCCGCAGGCGGAGACGGCAAGAATGAGGTGGTGTCCCAACCTGAAGATACACGGCGTTCTGAGGCAGTAGCAACCGATATTGAGCGTCCAATTCCGCCTTTCTGGGGTAGTAAGTTATTGCAGCCTGAAGATATCCCGTTGGCGGAGGTTTTTGAGTATCTGGATTTGCAAGCTTTGATTGCTGGACAGTGGCAATTCCGCAAGCCGAAAGAGCAGTCTCGTGAGGAGTACAATCAGTTTTTAGAGGAGACAGTTTATCCGATTTTGAAGGAGTGGAAGCAGCGAGTTTTAGAGGAGAATTTGCTGCGTCCGCAAGTTGTTTATGGGTATTTCCCGTGCCAGTCTGAAGGGAATTCGTTGTATTTGTACGATCCGGAGGGGATGAACCGCAAAGACGCGAAGGAAGAGAGGGAGAAGAAGGTTGTGGCGACGTTTAATTTTCCTCGCCAGAGGTCTATGCGTCGGCTGTGTATTGCTGATTTCTTTGCGCCTGTTGAGTCAGGACAAATTGATGTGTTTGCGATGCAGGCGGTGACTGTAGGGGATATTGCGACGGAGTTCGCGCAGAAGCTTTTTGCGAATAATCAATACAGCGATTATCTGTATTTCCACGGTTTGGCGGTGCAGACGGCTGAGGCTGTGGCGGAGTGGCTTCACGCCCGAATTCGGCGGGAGTTTGGGTTTGGTGGTGAGGAACCGGATAATATTCGGGATATTTTGGCGCAGCGTTATCAGGGGAGTCGGTATAGTTTTGGGTATCCGGCTTGTCCGAATATTCAGGATCAGTATAAGTTGTTAGAGTTGTTGGGAAGCGATCGCATCAATCTCCACATGGATGAAAGCGAACAACTTTATCCGGAACAATCTACGACTGCGATTATTGCCTATCACCCAGCAGCGAAATACTTCAGCGCCTAAGCGGGTGGCGGGTTAACCTCTCCCCAACCCCTCTCCTAGCAGGAGAGGGGAGTCATAATTCCCCCTTCTCTCACAGGGAAGGGATTAGGGGGTTAGGTCTGCCTTCACAACTGTTCCGGGTTAATCCCTCGTTCTCGCAGGAGTTCCTCTAAGGCTTGATAACGCTGTCTTTCTTGTTCCAACTGGGATAGTGCTTCATCAGCCCGTTGGCGTTCAGTTTCAGCCCTTTGACGTTCCTCATCAGCCCGTTGACGTTCAGTTTCAGCCCTTTGACGTTCCTGTTCCCTAAGTTGAGCCAATTCAACAAAGGTCAGAAACCGTTCTCCTGTGGGTGAAAAAATTTCCAAATTATCGGATGTCACCTGAAACCTTACCCCTAGACGAGGGCTAACCCATCCGTTCATCTCTTCAATTATCTCTAATTGCTCTCCAGAACGCAGCCAGCCGATTAACTCAATGTCATCTGGATCGTAAATGTAATATTCTTCAACGCCGTAGCGTTCGTAGAACTTTAATTTATGAGCCATTGCTTTAAGACGATTTCCGGGAGATAAGATTTCAAAAACAACCTGTGGGGGAATATTATCTTCTTCCCATTGTTTATAGGAACCCCTATCACCTTTTGGTCTACCAAAGATTACCATTGCATCTGGCGCTTGGCGAGTCTTGTTATCTCCTTCGACGGGATACCAAAGTAAATCACCTGCGACAAATACATCCATGTAAGCAGCAAACAATAATTCTAAGTTTTCCTTAATTATTACAATCCAACGGAATTGTTTAGTGTTGTCTGACATTTGCTGCCCGTCGCTGTCAGGGTAGATGATGGCTGGTGCGGTATCTGTTGGTAGTTGTTGTACCATACTGCTGTGTTTGGAGCTTGGGGAAATTGTTTTAATTATAGCGATGCCTTCGGTGGGCTTTGCCAACGCATCAATCTCCACAAGCAATCCTATTTGAGTTGTGAAGGATAGCCTTTCAGATACCCGACTTCTTGAAAAAGTCGGGTATCTCGCCTTCTCGAATCATTTAGAACTGCTATAACTTAGTAATTGCTATCTCGTTGAATCCTGAAAAAATTACTTTTAAACGTTTTTTTTAGATTTTATACACCATAAATCTAAAAAAATTTATGCTAATTTTTTCAGGGATTAGGCTCTGTAGCGCGATCGCAGTCTGGGACAATAGTTTCTACATCGCGCAACGCAGGGAAAGCATACCCACCCAAGCCGATGAGCAAACCACAAAAGGAGAAGAGAGTATATTGAAGTGCCATTCCAGATCCAGAGGCAGTACAAATATACTACCCAAGCTCCCAGCCAGGAAGCCTCCTGGTACCATCGCTGGCTCAAAAACATAGTCAGCTAAAAGTCCAGCGATCGCTAACCCCAGTGGTGCAGTAATCTGGGCAATTAAGTAGCGAGTAGCAAAAACACGTCCTTGGACGTTGGGTTCCACCTTTGATAGCCAAATAGCTTGATTAGAACTACCGATAAAAGGTGAAAAGAAAGCCATAAAAAACCCAGCTATCATCCAAATTGAGGGCAAATTTCCTAAACCCAACACCATCATGCCAGTAAAGCTCAATGCTGTCCCTAGCAACAACCCGTGAATGCGGTGCTGGGAAATGCCCCAAATACTAAGTACCACAGCACCGACTACACCACCTATACCGATAGCAGCTTGTACGCTGGCGAGTACCCCTGCATTATCACCACTACGAGCTAAAATCATCGGAGAATGAATCGCACCATTAGCAGTATCAAATAAATTAGAACTTAGCAGGAAAATCAGGATTGTTAAAAGGCTAGGACGCTTCAAGATGTAACTGAAGCCAAATGTCAACTCTTGCTTAATGTTTTGGCTATGGGGACTCTCTTGGCTTTTTTGGGGTTGTGGGATAGCTATAAACCAAAGCGTACTGATAGCGATCGCAAAGGTAATAATATCAATTGTCAGGATTCCTTGGAACCCAATTGTATAGTAAAGCGCCCCCGCTAACGCTGGTGCAATGATACTAGAACCAGAATAGGTGATGTATGAACTCATCGCAGTAGCACGAGTGTAATGCTGTTTGGGTACGATCGCTGACATAGAGGCTGAGTAAGCCAGACTCTGGACGTAGCCAAAGAAACCATTAATGGCTCCTGTCACATAAAAATGCCAAATTTGCAAGTGATTGGTCAACAGTAGTAATAAAATGGCAACTGTCGAGAAACCTGCGGCTGTATCACCCAGCATCATTAAGTATTTACGGTTCCAGCGATCGACAAATAACCCAGCGAAAGAGGCGGCGATTACTTTTGGGATGTGGGTAAAAAATATAATTAAAGACAAGGGCGTTGCTTGATTTGTAAGTTCCCAAGCCCATAAAGTAATAGCAAAGTTAGTCATCTCGGAGCCAAGAACTGATGCCAACTGTCCGATCCAAATAATAAGAAACTTGTTAAGGTTAGTTGGCTGATTTTCTGGTTCCATTAGTTTTTTCTCCTATATAGCAATCCTATTTAATGTGTAGAGACGTTGCAGGCAACGTCTCTATTTTTTTGATGAACTACTGAGATGCTTGACTGATAAAGAGAGAAACTCATAAATAAATTATTAATTCTAGGTTAGTTTAATCCCAGCATAACCCATGAAAATTCACACGTATGCGTTTATTTTCCGTAGGTTTGAACTAAATTAAGAATATAATTACTGTTTAACCAATCTTAAGATTTTTATGTTAAGAACTTGAGAAAAGAAAGATTTATCAGGTTTTTATAAACTCATACATAGCAATCCATGTAGGAATTAAAAAATTTTCGCTCTTTTTTCCAGACTCTTCTATATCCCCCGGAGGAGCTGTTTTTTACTAAATAAAAATAAAGCTTTTATATAGCAATACTAACTCATTTAATAACTTCTCCCTTTCCTTCTCCTCAACACCCTGTCTGCCTTAGCGGTTCGTTTAAAAGGTAGTCACAGCTCAAATAGGGCTGCTATACACAAGTAAACAGTCAAAGTTTGGATAGGAAAAGTTAAGTTTAAATGGTCGATGGATGTTAGAACTCTCAAATCCAAGGCCATGCAGTAGTCGTAAGTATCTTTTCCTTCCCTTCTGGTAAGCTTTGGCTTTGGAACATAGCTTCTTTGCGACGTGCGATCGCCCACTGACGCTGACGCCACAACGCGAAGCCCGTGAGAAATAAAACAGTGGGTGTGAAGCCTATAAACACGTATAAAATTCGCATAGGAATCCCACCAAAGTTACCCATGTGCATAGGAAACAGTGCATTCATAATCTTGGTTCCCAAGGGTAACTTAAGAGAATTTTCTACCCGTAAAACCTCACCCCTGTATTGGTCAACATAAACATTACTGCGACCGCTGGGAGTTGCTTCTTGGGGTAATTTCATGGTGACTCGAAAAGCCACATCCGGTTCGCTAGGAAGGGAAATATAGGTGGCTTCCCCCTCTGGCAATGCTAAAGAAGCTTTTTGTAAAGCTGCATTTAATGCTATTGGTGACTTATTTGGAACAAGGGTAGATTTTGGTTCGGCGGGTGTTTGTGTATTTGTCAACCCATAAATTACACTTTCAAACTGAGAGTTAAAAGCCAACGCTGCTCCCGTGGAAGCAAGGAGGATTAGGAACGCAGCGGACAAAATCCCTCCTACTTTGTGGATGTCGTAGTTAACCAGTTGCTTAGGAGAATTCCATCGGATTTTGAAACCTTGACCGAACCGTTTCCAGCCAGGCCATAGTATTAATCCAGTGATTCCCAGTAGCAGCAGCAATATGCCACATATACCCACGACTATTTGACCAGTTTCGCCAGCGAGGAGGGTCTTGTGAATGTCATAGATGAAAGTCATCAGAGTTTGTCCCCACTGACGAGAACCTAGAACTGCTCCCGTGTAAGGATTAATGTAAATTTTGTTCCATTTATCATCTTTTGATTTCATCCAGACTTGATGAGTTAATTCTGGCGATCGCGCTAGTTCGATGGAATCAGGGAAAAAGTCTGGGTAGGCTTGACGGGCATTTTTCACTACAGTCTCTAGGGATATGCGATCGCCTTGAGGGACAACTTCCATCAAAGTTAAATTCCGGGAGTGGTCGATCTCGTGCCAGAAGACTAACGCGCTACCAGTCAAGCCAATTACAATCAGCAATAGTCCTACTATTACCCCAACAATTCGATGCAAAATCAATGCGGGTTTGCGTAGTTTCATGTTTCCTATCCTGATTACCCATCTGTGAGCAGTTACGATATTACCAAGTCAGACGATAGCCAATGCTGATACTTCTACCTCTAGCAGCAAGGTAACTACTATCATCATCACCAGTCGTAGATTGAGAAAAGACTGGGAAATATTGATTGTTTAGCAAGTTCTCAATGCCTAGATACAATTCCCCTTGACCCAACTTTATGCCACTGATGTAGTCAACCACCACGTAGCTGCTGAGTGGTTGACGGAAACCAACCCCATCTTCAAATCCCCGCCTGCGATCGCCACTATATAAAAGTTGCAATCGATTTCGCCAGCCGGGTGTAGTTTGATGTTCAACATATGCTGTGATCTTTATGGGTTGGATGTCGCGGTTGCTAAGAGGTCTAAAATCACCTGTATCTTCTTCATCAATATCGCCTTCAGTCCAACTCACTGTACCACCAAGGGCAAAGCCTCCTCCAGCTTGCCAATCAAGAGTAGCTTCAACGCCGTAGTTCCGTTGTGGAGAACGCAGAAGTTCAAAGTCACCGAAATCATTTCCTGTGAAGCTAAGGACTGAACCTAAAGCTGAGTAGTTGTAGAAACCAGCTATAGATGCTTGCACATTGTTCCAGTTACCTCGTACTCCAATTTCGTAATTATCGACTTTCTGCGGTTCTAAAGCTTGAAAGTCTTTTTCAACTGCAAATCCATCCGGGGGAAAACCGAGGGCGAAGCTAACGTTAGGTACAGAAAATCCTTGAGAAAAGCTGGTAAACAAACTTACTTCATCTGTTAGGTTATACACGGCACCGATATTAAAAAGGGTGGCGCTAAAGTTTTTCTCTCCCCCTTCAATGTCTCTACCTGGATTTCCCGGCCCTTCATAAGTCGTGTAGTTGTCAATACTTAGACCGCTACGTTCGTGACGCACTCCGCCATTGATTCGGAAGCGATCGCTTAAGTCCCATTGCATCTGGGCAAACAATCCCAAACTTTCAAAGTCATAAGCTGGGGTGTATGGAGTCAGAGAACCAATTTTTCTTAAAGTTCGACCGCCACTGTTGTCAAAAGCTTCTGAGTCAAACACGTCTACATCGGAAGCCGTATTTTTTTGTTTTTCATAGTCAACGCCCCAGAGTAAACTAGCATTCTCGAATAAGGGCGTGTCTATTTGTAATCGTCCTCCCCAAGTATTCTCCCTTCTCGGAAATTGAGTAATGGCATCAAAGAAGCCGTCATCTCGATAATCAAAAGCAATACTAATCTCTGTATTATCTCGATAATATGCTTGAGCCTGAACGTTACTACCTAAAAGATTTTCATTGGTGTAACCCAAGCTAATCACTGTACCCCGTTGTGCCGGATCGTCTGTGCCGATATAATCTTGTTCTCCAACAAAAATGGCGCGGGGTTTTTGCAAGCCGGGGATACTTTCAATGGTTGTATCTGGGATGTAACTGACTTCTCGGCGATCGCGAGTGTGATTGATCGTAAATTGCAGGCGTTGATTTTCATCAAAGTTCAAACCAACCTTACCCAAGATGCCATAGGTCGTGGTGTCGTCTAGAGTCCCATTATCAGTGGGGATGCGATCGCCTTGAGCATCATAAAAGCCACCTGTCCAATTTCCTGAGACGGAAAGCAGATAATCAAAAATCCCTTCTGTACCAGAAATTGAGTGTTGGAGATTATAGCCAAAACTATCTTCTTCCAAATTCCCCAAAGCATCTGACACACCAAATTGAGTTGTAGAAGTTAGCCTTTCTTCGCTTGGTCTTCTAGTAATAATGTTAATCGTGCCACCTGTCGCTTGGCTTCCATAGGTTGCACTCGGCCCGCGAACAACTTCGATGCGTTCAATAGCATCAGGAGCAATGTTTCTGAACTGAACAAGTGTAGAGTTATTGTTTTGCTGGGGAACACCATCAATCAAAATGGAAGCGTTACGACCCCGCAAAGTTTGACCATTTGAACGGTTTTGTTGATTGGGAGGGCCAAATCCGGGAACTAACTTGGCAATAGTTTCCCCTAAGTCCCTCGTCAAGGCTGTCTGGCGCTGGATCTGCTCGCTGGTGATTACGGTGACAGAACGCGGTACATCTTCTAGGGCTTCTTCTGTGCGCGTTACCGTTACGATTACTCTATCCGGCAATATTTCGTTACTTCCCGGTGTCCCCCCTGGTCGAGAAGCATCCGGTACAGTTCCAGCAGGTGGCGGCGTTCCCGGTTCAGTTACCGGAGTCTCGGTTGAAGGTGTTGTCGGAGTTCCAGTTGAAGGTGCTGTCGGAGTTTCGGTTGAAGGTATTGTCGGAATTCCAGTTGTTGGTGTTGTCGGAGTTCCAGTTGTTGGTGTTGAAGGTGTTGTCGGAGTTCCAGTTGTTGGTGTTGTTGGTGCTGTTGGAGTTCTGGTTGCAGGTGCTGTCCTTCGCGGAGGCACAACAGCTGTCCCTGATGGTGGCGTTAAATTGAAAACTAAATTTTGGTTGCTTTGAGTTAGTTGTGCTGTAGGTATACCATCTGTACCGATAACTTTAATCCGAATACTATTAGCATCTAATTGCTGTACTGTCACCGATGCAACATCTTCTGTGGGGTTACTGACACTAAAGCTTTGTCCGGTGGGTAACTTTAGTCGAGTGTTGATGACATCAGTAAAGAACGTGTTGCCATAACGACCAGTAAAGCTTTGCGCTTCGTTGCCATTGTTAGTTTTGAGGATGACTTGCAAACCATTCGCCGTTTGCTTGAGTTGCACACCTGTTACTTGTACTGTTTGCGCGATCGCAGAAGTGGCCGCTAACAGGGTAGCGGAGCCTGTCAGCAACAGGCTAGAGAGTAATTTATGTAGTTTCAATCCGGTTTCCTCAACACCAATCGATATAGTCAGGTCATAGTGGATGACCCGGCTACTTATTGAAAGTTATTTGCACTAACTTAGTAAAAATAAAATGACTCTACTACCAATGTCAATGGTTATACAAATTTATTTTATTGAGAATTACTATCAGGGTGAGCTGGGGAACCTGCTCACCTCATCCTCTAGCAGCTTTGAACTACTAAAAGAGCTAAGACTGATGGACTGGCACTTTTAACGTTCCAATTGTGGGGAGCCAAACAGATAATTTCGCCAAAAAGAAGCCGAAATGAGGCATTAAGGAAGTTTTTCGAGTCTCTCTTTTAAAGACAATTGGTGAAGAAGTGTTAACTAATCAGATGCGATTGCCCAAATCCAAAAAATGGCTGGGTAACTTTTCCTTGAAGAAGCCGACACCCCCAAAGGGACTGTGGCGCGGCGAATAGAGCCGCGTTTGCCACGAAGGTAAAGAAAATCCATTTACTCTTAAACTTATTACCTAGCATCTACCAAAAGATGTAGAAGATTTAGAATAGCCAAACTCGATTATATTGAATACAAATGATAAAAATTATCTATTGCTAGTTGCCAAAAGGGGATAAAGTTGTTTACTGTAATTGAGACTTATCGAAAATTAGTCGCAATAAGAGCAAAGAATTCACGGTAAAAAACTATCAAGCACTAGGATTGGCTATGACGGCAGCATCGCGAATCCCTGCGATGCCCACTAGCAAGCTTTCATCGATACAGCGCTACAAAAAACCTAGCGACACAGTAGCGTCTCCAAATGGGAATTGCTCCAATGGCGCAATTGTTCAAAAAACGTGAAGCGTCAAGCTAAGCGCTTCACACAAAAAGAGATTTTCTAGGCTTTGAAGAGATTTGGTTTGACTAGAGTCGCCGCATCCGCTCAGGGTTGCATAGAGTACCAACAGCAATATGGCTCAAGCTTTTAATAACTTTCCCAGAATCCCCCACAGCTGTTCAACTTTAGTAGAGTTACTGCGCTACAGAAGTGCTACACAGCCGGAGCAAATAGCTTTTACCTTCCTCCAAGAAGGCGAAACTCAGGAAATTAGCCTAACTTATCGAGACTTGGACGGAAAAGCACGAGCGATCGCATCCCAACTTCAGACTTTGGGTTTAAGCGGCGAAAGAGCCTTACTGCTTTACCCACCAGGTTTAGATTATATTGCTGCGTTTTTAGGTTGTTTGTACGCGGGAGTAATTGCTGTTCCCGCTTACCCACCGCGCAACCAACGCAACACCCCCAGAATTTTGTCGGTGTTGACAGATGCTCAAGCCGCGATCGCGCTGACGACAACAGCCATCCTCTCCAAAGTACAATCCCTAATTATCAAAACTAACCCAGTCCTCAAGTGGCTCGCTACCGATAACCTCACCCCCGAAATGGAAACCACTTGGCAAGAGCCTTTGATTGAAGGGGATACTCTAGCGTTTTTACAATACACTTCCGGTTCTACTGGAACGCCAAAAGGCGTAATGGTAAGTCATAGCAACTTGCTACACAACGCCACCATGACTTACCAATTCATGGGAAATTCGCCCAGCAGTATATATGTCTCCTGGCTACCTGTTTACCACGACATGGGACTGATCGGCTGCGTACTGCAAGCCCTGTATGGCGGTTTCCCCTGCATTATGATGTCGCCAGCTTCATTCCTCCAGTCTCCTTACCGCTGGCTACAGGTAATTTCCCATTATCGGGCAACCACCAGCGGCGCTCCTAACTTTGCCTACGAACTGTGCATTCAGAAAATTACCCCCGAACAACGGTCAACCCTAGACTTGTCCAGTTGGAGTGTTGCTTTTAACGGTGCTGAACCAATTCGTCAGGAAACTTTAGAGCGTTTTGCCCTCACCTTTGCTGAGTGCGGTTTTCGTCCAGAGTCCTTTTATCCGTGTTACGGAATGGCAGAGGCAACTCTGATGGTTTCTGGTGGTGCTAAGGCGGCGTTACCGATAACCAAAACTGTTCAAAAAACTGCTTTTTTAAGCAACCGTATAATTGACGCTCAACCTGATGACCAGAATTCCCAGCGTCTAGTTAGTTGCGGTCAAACTTTACCAGAACAGCAGATTCTTATTGCCAATCCGGAAACCTTAACCAGTTGTTCTGAGGATGAAATTGGCGAAATTTGGGTTTCTGGCCCTAGTATTTGTCATGGCTATTGGAATCGCCCTTTTGAGACAGAGCAAACATTTCACGCTTATCTTTCAGATACAGGTAAAGGGCCGTTTTTGCGGACTGGGGACTTAGGGTTTTTGCAAAATGGCGAACTATTTGTTACAGGTCGAGCCAAAGATTTAATTATTATCCGGGGTCGCAACCTCTACCCGCAAGACATTGAACTGACAGCAGAACGCAGCCATCCAGCGTTGCGTTTGGGTAGTGGTGCAGCCTTTTCAGTGGAAGTAAAGGGCGAAGAACAGCTGGTAGTCGTCCAAGAGTTGGAGTTTCGCGCTAAACCGAATGTTGAAGAAGTTATTGCCGCAATTCGTCAGGCAATAACTGAAGAACATCAGGTGCAAGTTTATGCAGTAATTTTAATTAAAGCGGGCAGTATTCCCAAAACTTCTAGCGGTAAAATTCAACGTCGCGCTACTCGTGCAGCATTTTTGGCAGACACCTTGGAGGTTGCCGGAAGCAGCATTTTAAACAGTACCCATTTAGGGAAAGAAATTAGGCTGACCCGTGAATCTTTAGTTGCGATCGCGTCCGAAGAACAAGCATCAGCTCTGACAACTTATCTTCAGGAAGTAGTCGCCCAAGTCTTGGGAGTTCCGCCATCCCAAATCAATCCTCAACAGCCTCTTAGTAGTTTAGGACTCGACTCTTTAAGAGTTTTTGCGCTCAAAAATCGGATTGAGAGCGACCTAGAAGTTATTGTATCTGTATCAGACATATTTGAAGGCTTGTGCATTACTCAACTGGTGGCGCATATCCTCAGTCAACTGACAGGGGAAGCTTCTCGTGCGTCGCTGCTTTTTCCCATTGAAAAGCCTGCTTCAGGACATCCACTTTCCTTTTCTCAACAACAACTGTGGTTAGTCCATCAGTTGGAACCGAATAACCTCGCTTATAACATTCCTATAGCCATTCACCTCAAAGGTGAGTTGAATGTAACAGCATTAGAACAAAGTTTAAACGAAATTATCCATCGCCACGAAATTTTGCGGACAAATATTAGAGTTGTGGACGGTCAACCCGTGCAAGCGATCGCGCCCACGCTTAGCTTAAACTTGCCAAAGATAGACTTGCGATCGCTATCTCAGACTGAACGGGAAACCGAAGCACAACGCCTCACCATTGAAGCAGCTAAAATTCCCTTCGACTTGTCACGCGATCGCCTTTTTGTCGCTAAACTTCTGCACCTTACGGAAACAGAATACATTCTAATTCTCACCTTGCACCACATTATCTCAGATGGTTGGTCAATGGGAGTATTACTCAAAGAACTGATAGAAATTTATACAGCTTTTGCCACTGAAAAAACCTCCCCACTCCCCAAACTTCCGATTCAATATGTAGATTTTTATTATTGGCAACGACAGTTGCTACAAGGTGAAATTTTAGCGTCTGGGCTAAACTACTGGACGCAACAATTAGCCGGAAACCTTCCCGTCCTGAATTTGCCCACCGACCGTCCCCGACCAGCTATTCAAACCTTCAAAGGTGCGCGACAAAAGTTTATCTTGCCCAAAGCGCTTACTGAGGCAATTAAGCTACTAAGCCAGAAGGAAAATGTCACCTTATTTATGGCTTTGTTGGCAGCTTTTAAAACGTTGGTACATCGATATACAGGGCAGGAAGATATTATTATAGGTTCGCCGATTGCCAACCGCAATCGGGTTGAATTTGAACAGTTAATTGGCTTTTTTGTCAACACCTTGGTGTTGCGTACTGACCTCGCTGGAAATCCCAGTTTTCGGGAGCTTCTGCGACGGGTACGCGAAGTTGCACTGGGTGCTTATGCCCATCAAGATTTATCCTTCGAGCAACTGGTGGAGTCGCTGCACCTGGAGCGGAACCTGAGCCATAATTTTCTGTTTCAGGTAATGTTTATTCTTCAACCTGCTCTAAAGTTAACCGCAGAAATTTCGGGGTTAACTTTGGATATTGAAGAGATTGATAATGAAACAGCCAAGTTTGATTTGACGCTATCAATGGAGGAATCCCAATCAGGATTAACCGGGTTTGTAGAGTACAACACTGATTTGTTTGATGTCACTACCATTAGTCGAATGTTAGGGCATTTCCAAACTTTGTTAGAAGGGATAGTTGCCAATCCTGACCAACATCTCTCGGAATTGCCTTTACTAAAGGTAGTTGAACGAGATCAACTGCTAGTCGAGTGGAATCGTACTCAAACTGATTACCCCAAACAATGTATCCACGAACTATTTGAGGCTCAAGTAGAGCGATCGCCAGATACCGTTGCCGTCTGTCAAGACCAGCAATTGACCTATCAAGAGCTAAACCAACGCGCCAATCAACTAGCACACCATTTGCGAAGTTTGGGCGTTAGTACGGAAGTGCAGGTAGGGATATATGTAGAGCGATCGCTTTCTATGGTCGTAGGGCTTTTGGGTATTCTCAAGGCGGGTGGAGCCTATGTACCGCTAGACCCTGCCTATCCACAGGAGCGATTGAATTTCATCTTGCAGGATTGTCAAGTGTCAGTGTTACTGACAACTCAGCATCTAGTCGAACGGCTTCCGCAACATGAGATGCAGGTAGTCTGCATAGACGCATGGGATTACAGCCAACACAGTAAGGAGAATCCAGTCAGCAAGACTACAGCTGACAACTTAGCTTATGTGATCTATACCTCTGGCTCTACCGGAATGCCCAAGGGAGTCCTGGGTTTACATCGAGGTGCTGTTAATCGCTTTCATTGGATGTGGGAAACCTATCCCTTTATGCCGGGAGAGGTTTGTTGCCAGAAGACATCTTTAAGCTTTGTAGACTCAGTGTGGGAAATTTTCGGCCCCTTACTACAAGGCGTGCGGACAGTGATTATTCCCGACCGAGTTATCAAAGATCCGCAACAATTTATCGAAACCCTGGAACGCGATCGCATTACGCGGATTGTCCTCGTACCCTCCTTGCTGCGTGTGCTATTAGATACCGACAGCAACATCCAACGCTTGCCCAAATTGAAGTTTTGGGTGGTCAGTGGAGAAGCGTTAAGTGTCGATTTATGGCAGCGCTTTCGAGAAAATCTGCCAGAGAGCATTCTCTTAAACCTTTACGGTTCCTCAGAAGTTTCTGCTGACGTTACTTGCTGCACAAATCAACAAAGCAGCCTTTCTATTGGTCGCCCCATCGCTAATACACAGGTTTATTTACTAGACGCTCATTTGCAACCTGTGCCGATTGGAGTTCCGGGCGAACTCTACATCGGCGGTGCCGGATTAGCTAGAGGATACCTGAACCGTCCCGATTTAACAGCTGAAAAATTCATCCTGCATTCCTTCACTGATGAACCCAAAACTCGGTTGTACAAGACTGGCGATATCGCCCGCTACTTGCCTAATGGTGATATTGAATACATCGGGCGAAGTGACCATCAGGTAAAAATTCGCGGCTTCCGCATCGAGTTGGGAGAAATTGAGGTAGCTCTCAGACAACACCCAATGGTCAAAGAAGCTGTAGTTCTAGTAAAAGAAGATAAACCGGGCGATAAGTACCTGGTAGCTTGTGTTGTCCCGACAGAGGAGACACCGACAATTAGTTGCCTGCGTCGCTTCTTGAAATTGCCAGAATACATGATTCCAGCAACGTTTGCGATGCTGTCGGAACTACCGAGGACACCCAACGGTAAGGTTGATCGTCAGGCGTTGCAAGCACTGGAGACAAGACGGCAACACTCAGATTTTGTGGCTGCGCGCACCTACTTAGAAGAAATAGTCGCCGGAATTTGGGCGAAGATTCTGGGACTGGAACAAGTAGGTATCTATGACAACTTCTTTGAATTAGGCGGACACTCCTTACTAGCTACTCAGGTGGTCTCTCAGTTGCGGCAAGTCTTGGAGATAGAACTACCTGTGCGCTGTTTGTTTGAGTCGCCGACAGTCAGCGAACTCTCCCATCGCATCGAGGCGACGATGAAGCTGGGGCAAAAACTGGAGATGCCTATTGAGCGCGTTTCACGGACAATCAATTTGCCCCTATCCTTTGCTCAAGCTAGATTGTGGTTTCTAGAGCAATTGCAGCCTGGTACTGCTGTTCATAACATTCCCGCCGCCGTGCGACTGAGTGGTTCGCTGAATGTAGCGGCGTTGGAGCAGAGTTTTAACGAAATTATCAAGCGTCACGAAGCCTTGCGAACGGTTTTTGTAACGGTGGATGGACAACCATTTCAAGCGATCGCTCCCAGCTTAACCTTAACCCTACCTGTGGTAGACCTGCGCCGGTTGCCCACAATAGAGCAGGACAATGAAGTTCAGCGACTAGCCACCCAAGAGGCGCAGCGCCCCTTTGACCTAACACAGGGAATGTTGCTGCGTGGCACTTTATTGCAACTCGATGAGACAGAATATGTGCTGCTATTGACCATGCACCACATTATCTTTGATGCTTGGTCGATTGGAGTGCTGATTGGAGAGTTAGCAGCTTTATACAAAGCTTTCTGTGCAGGCGTTCCCTCACCACTCCCCGACCTGTCAATTCAGTATGCAGACTTTGCCGTTTGGCAGCAGGAGCGATCGCATCTTGAAGTCTTAGAATCTCAGCTTGCTTATTGGAAAAAGCAGCTGGCGGGATTGCCCGTGTTGGAGTTACCTGGCACCAAGCGACCAGCTTCATTAACTAATCAGGGTGCCACTCATTCCTTCCTCGTCTCCTCTGTCCTATCACAAGCGCTCAAGACACTTTCGCGCCAGGAAGGTGTCACCTTATTTATGACCTTGCTGGCAGCATTTGAGGTACTGTTACAGCGTTACACTGGTCTAGAAGATATCGTTGTAGGCACTGATGTTGCTAACCGTAACCGAGCTGAAACAGAACCACTAATTGGTTTTTTTGTCAACTTGCTAGTCTTGCGGACTAATCTAGCTGGCAACCCAAGTTTTCGAGAATTGCTAGGGCGAGTGCGTGAGGTAGCGCTACAAGCATACGCCCACCAGGATCTACCCTTCGCAAAGCTGGTAGAGGCACTGCGGCCGGAGCGCAAAGGAAACCACACACCCCTATTTCAAATATTATTTGTTCTGCAAAATGCCCCGATGCCAGCCTTAGAGCTTCCAGGCTTAAGCTTGAAACTGTTGGATATCGACAGTGGCACGGCGAAGTTTGATTTGGCTTTGCTTGTGAGCGAAACCGAGCAGGGAATTGTTGGCACTTGGAACTATAGAACCGACCTTTTCGAGAAAAGCGCGATCGCTCGGATGTCAGGTCATTTAGAAACGCTACTAGAGTCCATTGTGGCTCAACCAGATGCCCGAATAAACACCTTAGAAATGCTTAACGTCGTGGAAAGAACTCAACAAGCTGCTTCCAAAAAAGAGCGCAAAGAATCCAAGCTCAAGCAGTTGATGAACATCCAGCCCAAGGCTGTTAGTTTCTTACCGGAGAAATTAATTCAAACAGAGTTTTTAGGTACTGAAGAAACCCTCCCTCTGGTGATCAAGCCAAACGTTGACGATATCGATCTCATCGACTGGGCTAAGAGCAACCGGGAATTCCTAGAAACAAAATTGCTGCATCACGGTGCGATTCTTTTCCGCAACTTCCGCATCGCTTCTGTGCTTGAATTTGAAAGTTTTGCTCAGGCAATTGCCACAGAATTGTTCGCTGAGTATGGAGACTTACCGCGTGTGGAAGTCAGCGGCAAAGTTTACGGCTCAACACCTTATCCGCCGGAACAACCTATTTTGTTCCATAACGAAAGTTCCCATCTGCATTGCTGGCCCTTGAAAATCTGGTTCTTCTGCGTGCAACCAGCGCAGCAGGGCGGCGAAACGCCAATCGTGGACTGTCGAAAAGTTTACCAGTTGCTTGACCCCAGGCTGCGAGAAAAATTTCAACAAAAGCAACTAATGTATGTTCGCAACTATACCGAGAACTTTGACGTAAGTTGGCAAGAATTCTTTCACACCAACGATAAAGCTGTAGTAGAGGAATATTGCCATCAAGCGGGCATCGCTTTTGAGTGGCTTTCGGGCAATGGTTTGAGAACTCGCCTGGTTCGTCCAGCAGTGGCTAAGCATCCGAAGACGAATGAGTTGGTGTTTTTTAATCAGTTGCAGTTGCACCATGCCTCATGCCTAGATCCAGCAGTCCGCGAATCCTTATTATCCTTGTTCGGAGAAGACCAGTTGCCACGTCACGTTTATTACGGAGATGGTTCGCCCATTGAAGACTCGGTAATAGCAGAAATTCGAGCGGTTTATCAAGAAGCCGCGATCGCTTTCCCTTGGCAACAAGGAGACGTATTGATGCTAGACAATATGCTCGCCGCACACAGTCGCAACCCTTATGTAGGTTCCCGGAAGATTGTAGTGGCATTGGGGGAATTAATGCGTAGCGCAGAAATTAAATACAAAGCAATGGTGAAAGCAAATGCACAGTAAAACCCTCGGCGGCTTTCGGCTTTCTCCTCAACAGAAGCGTCTTTGGTTGTTACAACAAGATAGCGCTGCTTACTGCGCCCTTCTTCTAGAAGGCAATCTGAAAGTAGATGTCTTAAAAACAGCTTTAGAGCAAGTCGTCAATCAACATGAGATTCTGCGGACAACCTTCCACCGCCTACCTGGGATGAAGATTCCAGTTATGGTTGTAGCGGATAGCAGCGTTCCTTTGTGGCAAGAAATTGATTTAAGCGATCAGGAACCCCAGCAGCAGGAAGCCAAAATTACGGCACTTTTTCAAGAAGCGAAACGGGCAAATTTTGACTTAGAGCAAGTTTCATTACACTTGTCTTTATTAAAGCTATCAGCAGAAAAGTATATTTTGCTGATCAGTTTGCCTGCACTGTGCGCGGATAGCTGGACGCTTCAGAAATTGGTTGAGAAAATCAGCTTGGCTTATGCTGGGGATTTTTCAACTGAGGAAGTGCAATATGTCCAATTTTCAGAATGGCAGCATCAATTATTAGAAGAAGAGGATGCGACAGGTAAGGAATATTGGGAACAGCAGGATTTTTCTAGTTTAGACAGGATTAAACTACCTTTTGAGCGCAATCTGAAAACCTCAGAATTTGCAATTGATTGTGTTAGTTTAACGCTTGATTCTAAAGCGGTTGCTAAGCTGGAAAAATCTGATATTGCTCTCGATATCTGTTTGCTAGCATCTTGGCAAGTTCTGCTGTGGCGGCTCACCGGAGAGGAAAATATTGTTGGCGCAGCGGTGGATGGCAGAGAATTTGAAACGCTGCATTCGGTTTTGGGACTATGTACAAAATGGTTGCCAATTAAGAGCTGTTTAGCGGTAAAATTGCGCTTTCAAGAAGTTTTGGAACTGGTAAGCCAAGCACTGCGCGAGGCTTCTGAATGGCAGGAGTATTTTGTCTGGGAACCTTTTGATGGGGTGACTAGCAAGGCGCAATTTGCGGTTGGTTTCGAGTTTGAGCAAAGCGTTTTAAAACGTTTTGGCGCAGGGGTGTCATTTTCGTTGTTGAATTTCTATAGCTGCATTGAGCGGTTCAAAATAAAACTGGTTTGCACTCGCGAAAAGGCAGATTTTTACTATGATTCCAACTTGTTCTCAGCCGAGACAATTCAACGGTTGGTAAAGCAATTTCAGACATTGTTTGCCAGTGCTACGGAGAATCCGGAAGTTGCAATTAGTCGGTTAGAGATTCTACAGCCTAGCGATCGCGCTCAACTTTTAGCCCATAACAACACTCAAACCGATTACCCCGAACAGCAATGTATTCACCACCTGTTTGAAGCCCAATCCGCACAAACGCCGGATAATATTGCCGTTGTTTTTGAAGATCAACAACTTACCTACCGCGAACTCAATGCTCGTGCCAATAAAATTGCCCATCACCTACAGATGTTGGGAGTAAAACCAGAAGTGGTGGTGGGGCTTTGTTTGGAGCGATCGCTAGATATGGTGGTGGGAATGTTGGGCATCCTGAAAGCAGGCGGAGCCTATCTTCCCCTCGACCCGGCTTTACCCCAAGAGCGTCTGGATTTCATGTCGCAAGTCGCTCAGATTGTATTGACAAAAAGGCGATTTTGTGGTAAGAGTTATGAGGGAAAAACAACGGTATGTTTAGATGAAGATTGGGAAGCGGCTCAACAGAGCAATGCCAATCCCACCAGCGAGGCGAACAGTAAAAATTTAGTTTATGTGCTGTTTACCTCTGGCTCAACAGGCAAACCCAAGCCAGTTGCCATCGAACATCAGCAACTCCTCAATTACCTGAGAGCGATTCTAGACAAACTGAATTTACCGACTGGTGCCAGCTTCGCACTTGTATCGACCTTCGCAGCAGACTTAGGTAACACCGTTATATTTCCCGCCTTGTGTACGGGCGGGTGCCTGCATATAGTGTCCGCAGAACGCGCTACCGACTCAGCCGCCCTAGCAGACTACTTTGGCCGCTATCCGATTGACTGTCTGAAAATTGTTCCTTCCCACCTAGCCGCGCTTTTGGCATCTTCGCACTCAGCGCAAATTTTGCCACAGCGTTTAGTTTTGGGTGGTGAGGCGTTGAGTTGGCAACTAATCGAGCAAATTCAGCAACACAAACCTGAGTGCCAGATTCTCAATCACTACGGCCCTACAGAAGCCACTGTCGGCGTACTCACTTATCAGGTAGACAAAGCCGATCGCCCTGATTCTGAGACTGTTCCCCTCGGTCGTCCTCTAGCTAACACCCAGGTCTATGTGCTAGATCGGCATCTCCAGCTAGTGCCAGTCGGCGTTTCCGGCGAATTATACATCGGCGGTGCGGGGTTAGCACGGGGTTATCTCAACCGAGAAGATTTGACCGCCCTCCGGTTCATATCAAATCCCTTTAGCGACACCGAGGCGCGGCTTTACAAAACTGGCGACCTGGTTCGCTACTTACCGGATGGCAATTTGGAGTTTCTTGGTCGGACTGACGACCAAGTGAAAATTCGAGGCTTCCGCATTGAGTTGGGAGAAATTGAGACACTGCTGAGTCAAGACCCATCTGTTCGCCAAGTTGTCATCTTGGCGCGGGAGGATCAACCGGGAGATCGGCGGTTAGTAGCCTATGTAGTTCCGCATCCGGGACAAGTTACCAATACCAATGATTTACGCCACTTCCTGCAACAGAAGCTGCCAGAGTATATGGTGCCATCTGTCGTAATATTGAAGGCTCTGCCACTGACAGCTAATGGGAAAGTAGACCGTGGAGCTTTGCCAGTTCCAGACCAGATCCGACCTGAGTTGGGAGATTTTGTTGCTCCTGGTACTTCTACAGAGCAAGCGATCGCTAAAATCTGGGCGGAAGTCCTGGGTATCGAACAGGTGGGTATCCACGATAACTTCTTTGAGTTGGGCGGACACTCTCTACTTGCTACCTTAGTTATTTCTAAGTTGCGCCAAGCGTTCCAAGTAGAACTACCTCTGCGCGACTTTTTTGAAATGCCAACTATTGCTGGAGTCGCCAAGAAAATTGAGGAGGCGAAGGACAAAGGTGCCTACCTTAATGAACCAGAAATCGTAGCAGTTTCGCGAACGGCGCACCGGGTGAAGCTTTCTTCTTTGAAAGATGGTGATCCTCTCACCTTGTGACTTACGCACTCAACGCTGGGAAATTGATTTCCCAGCGCAAAGCTCAAGTCAGTGGAAACTGACTGAAAACGCAAAAACAACCCATTTCAATGGGTTTTAGCTTTCAGCCGGAACTTCAGTTTCCGGGAAGACAGCTTCACAGCTCAAGTCAGGTATGGTGACGATGAAAGTAGATTTTTCCTCTGATGTTAATACTTCCGAAGAAGATGTCTTTGTATTTCCGGCCTCTTTTGCCCAGCAGCGGTTGTGGTTTTTCGATCGATTGGAGCCAGGTAGCCTTCAATACATTAGCCCTGTCGCCATACAACTGACGGGTGCGCTTGACGTGCCAGCGTTAGAGGAAAGTTTAAACGAAATTGTGCGCCGTCATGAAGCCTTGCGAACTACGTTTGTTATGGTTGATGGGCAACCTGTTCAGGTGATTGCGCCAAGTCTGAGGTGGAAACTTCCGCTGGTGCTTGTGCGATCGCTGTGTGATCGCGATCGCGATGTTCAGGTGCAAAACGCGATCGCACAAGAAACCCAACAACCTTTTGACTTGTCCCAAGGGCCTTTACTGCGGACAAAGTTGCTACAGCTGGATGAAGAACAGCACGTATTGCTGCTAACGATACACCACATTATTAGCGATGGTTGGTCTAAGGGTGTGCTGGTTCGCGAAGTAGCCGCCCTCTATGAAGCCTTTTCTCAAGGTCGTCCTTCACCGCTTCCCGAACTGCCCATCCAGTACGCTGATTACGCTATCTGGCAGCGGCAAAGGTTGCAGGGACAAGTGCTAGAAGCTCAGATGTCTTACTGGAAGCAGCAGTTGAGTGGCAACTTATCCGTACTAGAGTTACCTAGCGATCGCCCGCGACCGACAGTTCAAACTGGTCAAGGTGCCACCCAATCTTTCGGATTACCTACTAACCTCTCTGAGCAACTCAAGACACTTTCGCAGCGAGAAAATGTCACCCTGTTCATGACAATGCTTGCTGCATTCAAAACCTTACTTTACCGTTACACTAGGCAAGATGATATCCTTATCGGCTCCTCGATTGCTAACCGTAACCGAGCTGAATTTGAGGGGATAATTGGATTTTTTGTCAATACTTTGGTGATGCGGACTGACCTATCAGGCAACCCAAGTTTCCGAGAAATTTTGCATCGAGTCCGCAAAGTAGCTTTGGAGGCATACGATCATCAAGATTTGCCTTTTGAGCAACTGGTAGAAAAACTTCAGCCAACACGTAACCTGAGCTATCATCCGCTGTTTCAAGTGTGGTTTTCGTTGAATAATGCCCCGATGCCAGCCTTGCAGCTTTCAGGTCTAAGCGTGAGTTTGTTAGAGGTTAAAAGTAATACGGCGCAGTTCGATTTGAGCTTCGACATAATGGAGACACCACAAGGGCTTATCGGGACGGTGGAGTACAGCACTGACCTGTTTGTTCCCGCTACAATTAGCAGCATATTAGGACATTTTCAAACTTTATTAGAAGGCATTGTTGCCAATCCTAACCAGCGTCTATCAGATTTATCCTTGCTAAAAAAATCTGAGCAGCACATTACTTTCGTGTTAGAAAAAGAAGCGACTTTTAACTTCGATTTTGCTCTTAACTAATTGTAGGTTGGGTTGAGGAAGGAGTCCCAATACTAATCAGTAATTGTACTAACGAAACCCAACATTAACCAGCCTAATTAAGCTTTTGTTATTCCCTCTCACAGCGACCCAATTGCCCAAGGAGAAGAATTAGATGAATATCTTTGAAGAACGCGAGTCAAATGTCAGAACTTATTGTAGAAATTTTCCCGATGTTTTCCATAAAGCTGTAGGTTCTACCGTTTATTCGGAATCAGGCGTAGAGTTTATCGACTTTCTTGCTGGTGCTGGCGCTCTTAATTATGGACACAACAATCAATACATAAAACAAAAAGTTATTTCATATTTAGAATCGGATGCGATCGCTCATGGTCTAGACTTACATACAATGGCTAAACGCGACTTTTTAGAAAAGTTTTCCGAAGCCGTTTTAATACCCAAAAAACTCGATTACAAGATTCAATTTTGTGGTTCTACCGGAACAAATGCTGTTGAAGCCGCTTTAAAACTGGCAAGAAAAGTCAAGCAAAGAACTGGTATATTCTCATTTATGGGAGGATATCACGGCATGACTTTAGGCAGCTTAGCTATTAGTAGCAATAACGGTATTCGCTTAGGGGCAGGAGTAACATCAAACCATGTAACTTTTATGCCGTTTCCCTATGGATATATGGAAAATTTCGACACCATAGAGTATATGGAAACGGTACTGACTGATGTTAATTCTGGGGTGGAAAAACCAGCAGCAATTATATTTGAAACGGTACAAGCTGAAGGTGGTGTTGTTGTAGCACCGATCGAGTGGATGCAAAGGCTCAGGAATTTGTGCGACCGCCATGATATTTTATTAATTTGTGATGATATTCAAGTCGGCTGCGGTCGCACAGGCCCGTTCTTTTCGTTTGAAAGAGCGAATATTGTTCCTGACATAGTAGCTATCTCAAAATCTATCAGTGGTTACGGGTTTCCCATGTCTTTGTTATTGATTAAGCCAGAGTTTGACATTTGGGAACCAGGCGAACATACAGGCACTTTTAGAGGAAACCAATTGGCATTTGTGGGAGCATCGGCGGCTATAGAGTACAGAGAAAGTATTAATCTTGAATACGAGGTCAAACTTAAAGAATCTTTTTTGAATACTTTCCTTAATAAGGAGATAGCTTGCTTAAGTGAAAAAATAGTTATTCGCGGGATCGGCATGATTTGGGGAATCGATCTGTCGGATAGAGGCGCAAGTTTTGCGAAAGCGATCGCGCAGCGTTGCTATGAACTAGGATTAATCGTTGAAAGGGTGGGAAGAAATGATACGGTGATTAAAATTTTGCCTCCTTTGAATATTGAAATGCCTGTTTTAAGAAAGGGCTGTTCAATTATTAAGCAAGCTTTTTTTGACTGCATTAACTAGCAATCCGATTTTATTTATGAAAGCTGCCTTTTTTTAATAATCGCCTTGGCGTGCGCTTAAGGTAATTGGTGAAGATTAATGAACGGCAGAACTGACATTTTTAGGCAGGAGATAGACGTAAACGATGACTAAAAATATTAGAAATATTCCTCTTTCTGAAGACTTGTTTACTCAGAAAATATATTGGTTACACAAGTTATCCGGAGAATTACCGGAAACTACTTTGATTGCGGATTATCTAAGACCAGTACCTTATGGCAAGAAAAACCAATCTATCAGTTTCGAGTTGTCAGAAAATTTATCGGAGGCAATTTTTAAGTTAACTAATCGTTCCTATTTGTCTATCTATTTAGTTCTTTTATCAGCGCTGAAGATATTGCTAAACAGATATACTGGCAATGATGATGTAATTGTCGGTTCACCTGTTTATAAAATAGGAGAGGGTAAGAAGTTAAATAATAATTTTGTTACCCTGCGATCGCAGGTAGCAGATAGCCTGACCTTTAAAGATTTTCTTCTACAAGTAAAAGATACTGTTATTGGTGCTTATAGCCATCAAAACTATCCTTTTGGTGAATTAGTAGGCTTGTTAAAGCTGCCGCAAAGTGAGAATCGGTGTTCAATATTTGACATCATCCTTTTGTTGGAGAACATCCACAATCAGCCTTGCTTGGCAGAAATAAAAAATGATATTACATTTTCTTTTGTAGTTACTGAGAATGGCTTGAAAGGAAAAGTTGAGTATAGTTCGCTTCTTTTCAAAGAGGAAACTATCAATCAAGCGATCGCGCACTATATCAACATTCTTGAAATCGCTCTTTGTGACATAAACATTCCTCTAGCACAGCTTGATTTTCTAACAGCAGCCGACAGAAAGCAATTATTAGAAGAGTTTAATGATAATACCAAACCTTATCCCGTCACTAAAACAATTCATGCTTTATTTGAAGAACAAGTAGAAAAAACACCGGATCGGATTGCGGTGGTTTTTGAAAACACTCAATTAAAATACTGCAAACTGAACGACCAGGCAAGTCAGCTTGCTTTATTTTTGCGTAAACTGGGAATCACAAATGGTAGCTTTGTTGGAATTTTAAAGGAACGCAATCCAAATTATTTAATAGCAATACTGGCTATCTTAAAAGCTGGCGCAGCTTACGTACCTATTGATGTAACTTATCCAGCGGATAGAATCAGATATATGCTATTGAATAGCGAAGTTCAGGTTCTATTAACAGAGTCTTCATCTCTGAATATATTGCCGGAAGTTATATCTGAATGTTCTTGCTTACAATCAATTATTTGCCTAGATGCTATTTCCGATGAGAGCAACCAAAAAATAACCGGAGTAAATTTATATCAGCAAAGCGATTTCCAGCATTTACCGACAGCGATAGATGCTATTAATCGGGGAATCGATGCTGCTTACATGATATATACTTCCGGTTCAACTGGATTTCCTAAAGGTGCAATTATCAGACATGGTGGCGCTATTAATCATATTTATGCCCAATATGATGCTTTAAATCTTCCGGAAAACCTTAGATTCCTGCAAAGCGCCCCGGCTTCATCGGACATTTCTGTATGGCAATTTTTAGCGCCAATCTTAATTGGTGGGACGACAGTTATTGTAGACACGGAAACAGTCTGTAATCCTGAGAAATTGTTTCATGAGATTAAAAATAAAAAAGTTACTATTATTGAAATCGTCCCAGTTGTTTTAACAAGCTTACTAGAATATACTTCCCAACTGTCGAGCGACCAAAGACTGTTACCAGATTTGAAGTGGATGATGGTGACAGGAGAATCTGTTTCGGTAGATCTGGTAAATCAGTGGCTTAGTCTGTATCCCTCAATTAAAGTTGTAAATGCTTACGGCCCTACTGAAGCAGCAGATGATATCACTCAGTTGATAATAGACAAGCCTTTAGAGGAACGAACAGTTTCAATTGGTAAACCTTTAGCTAACTTAAATATCTATATTCTTGACCGCAAAATGCAGTTAGTACCTGTTGGGGTTCCTGGGGAGATTTGCGTATCAGGATTTGGTGTTGGTGTGGGGTATTGGAAGAATGAAAAAAGTACCCAGTTAAGCTTTGTTCCTAATCCTTTTCCAAATACTGCAAAATGTTTGCCTGGTACTAATAAAGATTTAATTTATAAAACAGGAGATTTAGGAAGGTGGCTTCCCGATGGAAATATTGAATTTTTGGGACGCATTGACCACCAAGTAAAGATTCGTGGCTTCCGGATTGAACTTGGAGAAATTGAGGCTCTACTGAGTCAACACCCAACTGTACGACAAACTGCGATCGCATTCAGGGAAGATGTATCAAACCAAAAGCGTTTGGTAGCTTATGTTGTTCCGAGTCCGGATAACCAAGTGCAAAGCGATCTAGTATCGCAGCTTCGGAGCTTTCTGAAACAGAAGCTACCTGAGTATATGGTGCCATCTGCGTTTGTGCTGTTAGAGACTCTACCCCTGACACCCAGCGGCAAAGTAGACCGTCGAGCTTTGCCAGCACCAGATCAAACGCGGTTAGCACCCCAAGAAACGTTTATGTTGCCTCGCACTCCCGTTGAGGAAATCTTAACTCAGGTTTGGGAGCAGGTTTTGGGTATCGAACGGGTAGGCATCCATGACAACTTTTTTGAATTAGGCGGCGATTCTCTTCTCAGCATTCAGGTGATTGCCAAAGCTCATCAAGCAGGAGTTCAGCTGACCCCGAAGCAAATGTTTCAGCACCAGACAATTGCAGACTTAGCAACGGTCGCTGACACAACTGGCGCAATTCAGGCAGAACAAGGTTTAGTTGTGGGTTCCCTACCACTTACACCGATTCAACACAGCTTCTTTGAGCAAAATTTACTTGACCCGCACCACTGGAATCAATCTCTGTTGCTAGAAGTGCAGCCAGATGTTGACCCGAAACTGTTAGAACGGGCTGTGCAGCAGTTGTCAATCCATCACGATGCTCTCCGCCTGCGGTTTATACAAACTGAGTCTGGTTGGCAACAAATTAATGCTAATTCTGATGATTTGGTGCCTTTCTCCTACGTGGATTTGTCAGACTTGCCACCAGAAAAGCAAAAATTCGCTCTGGAGACAGCCGCCACTGAACTACAGAGCAGCTTAAACCTATCGCAAGGGCCTCTGGTACAAGCGGCTTTCTTTAAACTGAGTGGAGAAAGTCGCCTGCTGTTAATAATTCACCACCTGGCGATAGATGGTGTTTCTTGGCGAATTTTAGTTGAGGATTTGCAGACAATCTATCAGCACAACACAAAAGCGAGTGCCAACGACACAGCAGCGCTTGCCTTACCATTGAAAACAACCTCCTTCAAGCAATGGTCGCAACAGTTGCTTGAGTATGCTCGCAGTAAGGCTTTGCTGGAACTGGATTATTGGTTAGCGAAAAAGAGCAAATCGGTTTCACGTCTACCAGTGGACTTTCCTGGGGGGTCTAATACAGTAGGTTCCGCCCGGATTTTATCAGTTTCCCTGAGTGTTGCAGAAACCAAAGCTTTGTTGCAAAAGGTGCCTGCTGCCTATCACACCCAGATTAATGATGTGTTGTTAACGGCGTTGGTGCAAGCATTTGCACAGTGGAAGGGAGAACAATCGCTACTTGTTAACTTAGAAGGTCATGGACGGGAGGAAATTTTTGACAATGTGGACTTGTCCCGTACTGTGGGCTGGTTTACATCAGTTTTTCCAGTGTTGCTGTTGGGAGATGCTGATCCTGGGGAAGCGTTGAAAGCTATCAAAGAGCAGTTGCGGAGTATTCCCAATCGAGGGATAGATTATGGTATTCTGCGCTATCTGAGTAATGATCCTTTTATAGTCGAATCGCTGCGATCGCTTCCTCAAGCTGAGGTGTGTTTCAATTACTTGGGTCAGTTTGACCAGACGCTTTCATCACCTCTATTTAAGTGGTCTTCAGAACCTCGCGGGATAGAACGCAGCTTGCGAGACAATCGCAGCGAACTCTTAGAAATCAATGGTTTTGTAGTTGGCGGTCAGTTGCAACTAGATTGGACTTACAGCCAGAGTGTTCATCACCAATCCACAATTGAGGCTTTGGCGCAAGGGTTTATCGAGGCGTTGCGATCGCTTATCGCCCATTGCCAATCTCCGGAAGCTGGAGGCTATACTCCTTCTGACTTCCCATTAGCAAAACTGGATCAGCAAACACTTAATGAGTTGTTTGTCCAATCGCAGATAGAGGATATTTACCCGCTTTCGCCTATACAACAGGGGATGCTTTTTCATACCCTTTACGATCCCGACTCCGGAATTTATTGCGAACAGTTTAGCTGCACCCTCAAGGGAAACTTAAATATCTCAGCCTTCAAGCAAGCCTGGGAGAGAGTTGTAGACTTATACCCAGTTCTGCGAACCTCTTTTTACGGAGAAATTGATACACCGCTTCAAGTCGTCCATCGACAAGTGGAATTACCTTGGGAACAGCAAGATTGGCGGGGATCTCTAACCAACCAGGAACGTCTGGAAGCTGTTCTAAAGCGCGATCGTCAAGGCTTCGATTTGTCGCAAGCACCGCTAATGCGCCTAATTTTAATCCAGCTGACCGACAACACCAGCCTATTCATCTGGAGCCATCATCACCTATTGCTAGATGGGTGGTCTATGCCCATCGTTTTCAAAGACGCGATCGCATTTTACCAAGCATTCTCTCAGGGACAAGACTTAAATCCCAAACGCCCCCGTCCTTACCGGGACTACATTGCATGGTTACAGCAGCAGGATCTATCCAAAGCTGAGGTATTTTGGCAGCAAATGCTCAAAGGTTTCACAACACCAACCCCCCTAGAAATCAATCCAGTTTCCCAAAAATTGCCCAGCTTAAAAGAAAGCGAAAATAAACAGCAAATCCAGCTTTCAGAAGCCACCGCCGCCGCCTTACTACTGTTTACCAAACAGCATCAATTAACTCTAAATACCTTAATTCAAGGAACTTGGGCTTTGCTGCTGAACCACTATAGCGGTGCCGAAGATGTAGTTTTTGGTAGCACCGTTTCCGGCCGTCCGCCCAACCTCGCTGGTTCGGAATCAATTGTCGGGGTTTTTATTAATACTTTGCCAGTGCGAGTACAACTGATTCCTGAAGATTTTTTTGTCTCTTTGCTCAAGAAAATTCAGTCCCAGCAAGTTGAAGCCCGTCAGTACGAACACACTCCTTTAGTGCAGTTGCACAAATGGAGCGATATGCCAAGGGACTTGCCTCTATTTGAAAGTATTGTTGTCTTCCAAAACTATCCAGTAGATCCATCCTTACGTCAAGGCTTCCGAGAATTTGAATTTGGCAATATTCGCTCTTCCTCAAAAAATAATTATCCTCTGACTGTCAGAGTTCTGTTACCGGACTTGTCGCTGCAAATTTTATACGATTCTTGCCGCTTTCAGCCGGACGCGATCGCTCAAATTTTAGAACATTTCCAATTTATGCTACACCGGGTTTCGGAACAACCTGATGCTAATATTCGCGCCCTTAAAGAAGCACTGATAGAAGGCGACAAACAACAACAAATTCTGAAACAGAAAGATTTCCAAGCGGTTCGTCGTCAAAAAATAGGAAATGTCAGGCGCAAGACGATCAGCGTTGCAACTGAACAATTAGAACGGGATAACCACTGATGAAAGAATCTACAAACCTCAACACGATGAAGCCAAGCAATGTCAGGCGAAAAACCGTCAGCATCTCCCCAGAGAAATTAATTCAGATAGAGTGCCTTCAGCCTGAAAATCCTCTACCCTTGGTAATTAAGCCAGCGGTAGATGGGTTGAATTTGATTACTTGGGCAACAAATAATCGCTCATGGATCGAGACACAGTTATTAAAACATGGTGGCTTATTGTTTCGGAAGTTTGATCTTAAAGAATTACCCGAATTTGAGCAATTTATCCAAGCAATTTCCGGAGAATTACTCGAATACTACTATCGGTCAACACCCCGAACTCAAGTAAGTGGCAACATATATACGTCAACTGAATATCCTGCCACCCAAGTTATTCCTTTACATAATGAGATGGCTTATTCCTTAGAATGGCCTTTGAAAATTTGGTTCTTTTGCGTCAAATGTGCCGAACAGAAAGGAGAGACACCGATTGCCGATAGTCGTAAGGTTTTTGAACGCATTGATAATAAAATTAAAAATAAATTTATTCAGAGAAAAGTGATGTATGTCCGCAATTATGGTGATAAACTAGACCTTGACTGGCAAAATGTTTTTCAAACAACAAATAAAACTGAAGTTGAAAATTATTGCCGGAGTAAGGGAATTGAGTTTGATTGGAAGGGAAATCAGCTAAGAACTCGTCAGGTTTGCCAAGCTGTCGCCACCCATCCCAAAACTGGCGAACTGGTGTGGTTTAATCAAGCTCATTTGTTTCACGTCTCAAGCCTAAATCCAGAAGTTTATCAATCCCTGCTGGCAACCTTTAAAGAGGAAGATTTACCTCGTAATGCTTATTACGGTGATGGCTCTCCGATTGAAACTTCTGTTTTAGATGAAATTCGGGAAATTTATCAGCAGGAAACAGTTATATTTCCTTGGCAAGAAGGAGATATATTGATGCTGGACAATATGCTAACGGCTCATGGACGTATGCCGTTTGTTGGCTCCCGAAAAGTAGTAGTAGGGATGGCAGAACCTTTTACTAATCAAAACAGCGGAGCTTAAGGATATGCAAGAATTATCTATAGAGGGGTTTGAGCTTTCCCCACAGCAAAAAAATTTGTGGTTGTTACAGCAAAACCAGAGTCAGCCTTATCGGGTTCATTGTGCTGTTTTAATAGAAGGAAATCTTAAGATAAACGTTCTAGAGGCAGCTTTACAAAAGGTTGTAGAAAGACATGAGATACTCCGGACAAGTTTTTGCTGCCTAAGCGGGATGTCAATTGCTTTACAAGTAATAAGCGATCGCAATCTACCTGAAGTTAACAAGTGTGATTTAAAGCACTTAGAATTTGAGGAACAAGAAGCAAAACTAGAGGTACTTTTTCAAGAAGCAAAAAAGCATCCTTTCGATTTATCTCATGGCTCAAACTTACAAGTATCTTTAGCAATTATTTCCCCGGAAAAGCATATCTTATTACTTGGCTTACCAGCTCTTTGTGCAGATAGGATAGCAATTAATAATTTAGTAGGTGAAATTAGCCAATCTTACGCAGCTTGTATCCAGAATAGTCCTCTGGGTGACGAACCTTTGCAATATGCAGATATTGCGGCATGGCAAAATGAGCTGTTTGAAGCTGAAGAGGCAGAAACGGGAAAAGAGTATTGGCGCAATTTGGATTTAAACTTTATCCAAAATACGCTTCCTAATGAAAAGCCGTTGATATCAGTATTTAAACCAGAGTCTATTTCCTTAAAATTAAATACTGACATAAAGACAAAAATTGCAGCTTTAGCGAATAAAGAGACATATACTGTTTCCAGCTTTTTACAGGCTTGCTGGCAGATATTACTGTGGCGTATTACGGGTAAATCTGAGATAGGAATTGCTTGTGCTGGCAGAAACCATGAAGAGTTAGAACCTGCAATAGGTTTGCTGGCAAAATATTTACCAATCCAGGGCTGTTTGCAGGGAGAACTTAAATTTTATGAAGTGTGGCAGCAGCTTAACAAGATAACCAGCGATGCTTTGAAATGGCAAGAATCCTTTAATTGGGAATATCTTGTTAAAAGTAACATCCAAAATAAAGAAACACCGTTTTTCCCCTTTTGCTTTGAATTTGAATCCCAGCCCCCTCAATATTCTGCGGCAGACCTATTATTTTCCATTTACAAGTCTTACACCTGCATCGACCGATTCAAAGTAAAACTTTCTGTAAAAGAGCAGAATGATTCTCTGACAGCAGAATTGCACTATGACGCTAACTTATTCGAGACAGAAGAAATCGAGCGGTTAGCGGCACAATTTGAAACCTTGCTAACCCATGCCATTGAGAATCCAGAAGTAGCGATCGCGCAATTAGAAATCCTCAACAGCAGCCAACGACAGCAACTATTAGTCGAATTCAACAATAACAAAACCGCTCCTCCCCCCTATTCCTGTCTTCACCACTGGTTTGAAGCACAAGCACAGCTTACACCCAACAACATTGCCCTTGTGTTTGAAGATCGGCAACTCACCTATGCCGAACTCAACATTAAAGCCAATCAACTTGCTCATTACCTACAGCGACTCGGAGTTAAACCCGAAATCATCGTCGCCCTGCACCTGGAAAGATCCCCAGAACTGATCATCGGTTTGCTGGGAATTCTCAAAGCAGGCGGAGCATATTTACCTTTAGATCCGGCATTACCCAAAGAAGCCTTAGCCTTGCGAATGCAAGAAGCACAGGCAACCATCCTGTTAACACAACAGCACCTTATTGAACTTCAACCGCAAGCGCAAGTAGTGTGTCTGGATAATTGGGATGCGATCGCTAAAGAAGACCACTCCAATCCCATCAGCCATACCACCGCCCAAAACTTAGCCTACGTCATATACACCTCCGGCTCCACTGGCAAGCCCAAAGGAGTTGCTATTGAGCATCGGCAACTCCTCAATTATCTCAACGCCATCCTAGAAAAATTGGTACTGCCAAGTGGTGCCAGCTTCGCCACCGTCTCCACCATCGCCGCCGACCTCGGCAACACAGCCATCTTCCCAGCCCTGTGTACGGGGGGATGTCTGCATATCATCTCTCAGGAAAGAGCTACCGACCCAGTAGCACTAGCCCAATACTGCCGCCGCCATCCTATTGACTGTCTCAAGATAGTCCCAACCCACCTAGCAGCCCTGCTAACGACCGCCCATCCAGAGCAAATTCTGCCCCGTCAGTGTCTAATCTTGGGCGGTGAAGCCGTCAGCTGGAATTTGATCTCACAGGTGCGACAACACTCCCCATGTCAGATTCTCAACCACTACGGCCCGACGGAAACCACCGTTGGCGTACTTACCTATTCAGTAAAAAGCTTGCCAACCGAGGCGAATAGAGCAACCGTTCCTTTAGGCCGTCCCCTAGCCAACACCCAGATTTATTTATTAGACACCCATCAGCAACCCGTGCCGATTGGCGTACCGGGCGAACTCTACATCGGCGGTGATAGCGTAGCCAGAGGCTACCTGAATCAACCTGAACTGACTGCCCAGAGATTTATACCCAACCCCTTTAATCAGGAAACTCAAGAACGACTATACAAAACTGGTGACTTAGCAAGATACCGACCAGATGGCACCCTAGAATTTTTGGGTCGCCTAGACCGTCAAGTCAAATTGCATGGCTTCCGCATCGAATTAGAGGAAATTGAAGCCGTACTGAGTCAACATCCAAAAGTGCGCGAAGTTGTCGTACTGGCGCGAGAGGATGAGCCTGATCACAAGCGTCTTGTCGCTTATGTTGTTCCGGATTCCCATACCGCTACCATCAGCGACCTAAGTAGCTTTCTGAAGCAGAAATTACCTGAGTATATGGTGCCTTCTGCCTTCGTACTGCTCAAAGCCTTGCCCCTAACACCCAATGGCAAAATAGACCGCCACAACCTGCCAGCGCCGGACGCGACTAAGCCAGAATTTAATCCAGGTTTTTCCGCACCTCGCAATCCCCAGGAAAAGGTGTTGGCGGAAATTTGGGCGCAAATCTTGGGTTTAGAGCAAGTTGGTATCTATGACAACTTCTTTGAGTTAGGCGGAGATTCCATTCTCAGTATTCAGGTAATTGCTAGAGCCAATAAAGCAAACTTGCGGCTGACCCCCAAGCAAATATTTGAACATCCGACGATTGCCCAATTAGCAGCAGTGGCGGATATCACCCAAACCATCGAAATTGAACAAGGTCTGGTAACGGGGTTTGTTCCTCTTACCCCGATTCAACACTGGTTTTTTGAGCAAAATTTACCCGATTCCCATCACTGGAATCAAGCTGTTCTCCTGCAAGTACAGCATTTAGATCCCAAGCTATTAGAGCAAGTGGTGCAGCATTTGCTGAAACATCACGATGCTCTGCGTCTGCGGTTTATTCCAGAAGCATCGGGTTGGCAAGCTGTTAATACTGATTATCAGCGAGTAGTGCCAGTAACTGTGCTGGATTTATCGACACTCTCACCCAGCGAACAAACCGCAGCTATTGAAGCTGCTGCTGGGGAACAGCAAGCTAGTCTGAATCTGTCAGCAGGATCGTTGATGGCCGTAACGCTCTTTAACTTGGGGCCTTCTAAACCGAGCCGCTTGTTACTGATTATCCACCACTTAGCTGTTGATAGCGTCTCCTGGCGGATTTTGCTGGAAGACTTGCAAACGGCTTATGAACAGGTAAGCCGGAATGAAACGATACAGCTGCCAGCGAAAACAACCTCGTTCAAGCAGTGGGCTGAATGCTTGCAGGAGTATGCACAATCAACGACTCTACGAAAAGAGGAAGATTATTGGTTAGCTCCCCGTCAGCGATCGCATTTGCCTGTGGACTTTCCAAACCGCGCGAATACGGTGGAGTTAGCTCGCACAGTTTCCGTATCGTTGAGTGAGTCCCAGACGCAAGCACTGTTAAAAAAGGTGCCATCGGCGTATCAAACGCAGGTGAATGATGTGTTGCTGACAGCACTGGTGCAGACTTTTGCCGATTGGACTCAACAGCGATCGCTTTTAGTTAATCTTGAAGGTCACGGACGAGAGGAAATTATCAAGGATGTGGACTTGTCGCGCACAGTCGGCTGGTTCACGACTTTATTCCCGGTGCTATTGGAGTTAGAAGCAGCGTCTGAACCGGGAGAGGCGTTGAAAGCTATCAAAGAGCAATTGCGCCAGATTCCAAATCGAGGAATTGGCTACGGTGTGCTGCGATATCTCCAGCCAGACACGTCAGTAAAAGAGCGATCGCGCCAGCTTCCTCAACCCGAAGTTTGTTTCAACTACCTGGGCCAGTTTGACCCAGCTTTACAACAGTCCTCTTTGTTTACCTTAGCCCCGGAATCGACCGGCGCGGCGCGGAGTCCCCAAGGAAATCGCCCTCACCTGCTGGATGTCACTGGCTTTGTTGTCAACGGAAAGCTGCAACTAGATTGGACATACAGTGCCGCAATACATAAAGATTCAACTGTGTCAAGCCTAGCGCAAAAATTTCTCACAGCTTGCGCGTCGCTCATTGCTCACTGCCAATCTGCGGAAGCGGGAGGCTACACCCCAACTGACTTCCCAAAAGCCCAACTGAATCAAAAAGACCTGGACAAGTTGCTTGCCAAAATCAACCGCACCAGTGAGAAGAAAGCCAAATGAAAGTAGAAAATCTTCAAGATATTTACGAACTATCACCAGCACAGCAGGGCATACTCTTTCACAGTTTGTATACCCCCGAATCTGGAGTATATTTCCTACAGTTGCACTATACCTTGCAGGGTTATCTTGATGTTTCTGCCTTCGAGCAGGCATGGCAGAAAGTCATAGCTCGTCACCCCGCCTTGCGTACTAGCTTTCATTGGGAAGACCTAGAAAAGCCATTGCAAGTCGTACATCAACATATTAAAGTGCCGCTGGTGCAGCATGATTTACAAAAGCTTTCTCCCTCAGAACAGCAAGAACATCTCCAAACCTTGCTAGAAATAGATCGTCAAGGCTTCGACCTGTCCGAAGCACCTTTAATGCGCTTGAATTTGCTGCAACTTGGCGAAAAAAGTTACCAGTTCATCTGGAGCAAGCACCATCTAATTCTGGATGGATGGTCAACAGCATTGGTACTCAAAGAAGTCGTTGAAATTTACGCAGCCCTTTCTCAGGGACAACAGGAGCCAGATTTGCCCATCAGTAGCTATGGGGACTACATCGCTTGGTTACAGCAGCAAGACTTGTCAAAAGCCGAGGCATTCTGGCGAGAAAAGCTCAAGGGATTTAATCCATTCACAAAGCGCTTAGGGTTAGATGTTAGCTCCCGCCTCCAAAAAGACTGCAATCAACAAGTGCTTCAGCTTTCGTCAACTACCACAGCAGCCCTGCAATCCTTGGCACGACAGCATCAACTAACCCTAAATACCCTAGTTCAGGGAGCATGGGCGTTGCTTCTGAGTCGAAGAAGTGGCGAGAACGACGTAGTTTATGGAGCCACGGTCTCTGGTCGTCCAGCCGACTTAGCAGGAGCCGAGTCTATGGTAGGGCTGTTGATCAATACCCTGCCTGTGCGGGTACAAGTAAAGCCGGAACAGCCTCTGTTGGCTTGGCTCAAGCAACTTCAGGCTCAACTGGTGGAGATGCGTCAGTACGAGTACAGTCCCCTGGTAGAGGTGCAAGGGTGGAGCGAAGTGCCACGAGGTCAACCTTTGTTCGAGAGCATTTTAGTGTTTGAGAACTACCCAGTAGATCGAATTTTACAGGAGTGGAAAGTCAATCTAGAAATTCAGAATTTTACTGTCTTTGAAAAGACGAATTATCCTCTAACTGTATTCGCCATCCCAGGTTCAGAGTTGGAGCTGAGGATATTGTACGATTGCTGCTGCTTTGATGCCGCCGAGATCATCCGGATGCTAAATCATTTCCAAACTTTACTCGCAGGCATGGCAACCAATCCCCAACAGCGCTTGTGTGACTTACCGCTGTTAACAGAAGCGGAAGTTCATCAACAGCTAGTTGAGTGGAACAACCAAAAGGCAGATTACCCGAAAGAATGTTTGCATCAGCTGTTTGAAGCTCAAGTAGAACGCACACCCGATGCCATTGCCGTGGTTTTTGAAGACGAAAAACTGACTTACCGGGAGCTAAATGAGCAGGCTAATAAAATAGCGCACTACCTGCTGCGGCTGGGCGTGAGAACAGAGGAATTAGTTGGCATTAGTGTAGAGCGATCGCTCCATACTATCATCGGCATATTCGGCATTCTCAAGGCTGGAGCAGCTTATGTTCCCTTAGATCCCGCCTACCCCAGTGATCGTCTAGCTTTCATGCTCAACGATGCTCAAGTGTCAGTTTTACTAACCCATTCTGCACTCAAAGATCGATATTCTGACAAAATTCCTTCATCCTGCCGTTCTGTGTGCCTAGATACCGACTGGGACAGGGACATTGCCCAAGAAAGCTTTCAAAACCCTACTAACCGAGTGACATCTGACAATCTAGCTTATGTCATTTATACCTCTGGCTCCACCGGAACTCCCAAGGGTGTCCTCGGTCGGCACCAAGGCGCAGTCAATCGCTGTTACTGGGCAGCCTATCCCTTCAACACAGATGATATTTGTTGCCAAAAAACCTCTTTAAACTTTGTAGATTCTGTCTGGGAAATTTTTGCCCCATTACTGCACGGGTTGCGAACAGTAATCATTGCTGATGAAGTTGTAAAAGATCCGTACCAGCTAGTACAAACTCTCTCTGAACAGCAGGTTACGCGCATCATCTTAGTTCCGTCGTTGCTGCGCGTCATCTTAGACACGTTCGCCGATTTGTCCAGCCGCCTTCCCAAACTGAAGTATTGGGTCAGCAGCGGCGAAGCCCTTAGCATTGAACTATGCCAACGCTTTCGCCAGAGGATGCCTCAAAGCCGACTGATCAACCTTTATGGCTCCTCGGAAGTGTCTGCTGATGTTACTTGGTACGACACAACAGAAAACGCGCTAGATTCTTGCGTTTCCATCGGTCGCCCGATTGCCAATACGTGTTGTTTTCTGCTGGATAGCAACCTGCAACTTGTCCCAATTGGCGTACCGGGAGAGCTATATATCGGCGGTGATGGCTTAGCACGCGGCTACCTAAACCAGCCTGAACTGACCGCCGAGAAATTTATTCCCAACCCTTTTAATCAGGCAATCAAAAGTCAAAAGTCAAAAGATTCTTCCCTTTTAGTTTCTTCAGACCGCTTGTATAAAACTGGAGACTTGGGGCGTTACCTGCCCACTGGGGATATTGAGTTCCTCGGTCGGCTGGATCATCAGGTGAAGATTCGGGGGTATCGCATCGAAGTCGGCGAAATCGAGGCGTTGTTGGTTCAACACCCAGCAGTTCAGGAAGCGGTAGTTCTGACACGGGAGGACGAGACTGGTGACAAGCGGCTGGTAGCTTATGTTGTTCCTGACGACCAACTCATCAATTCAAAATCGAGCCAGCTGCGCCAATTTCTCAAAGAGAAGCTACCAGAGTACATGGTGCCATCAGCTTTCGTAATCCTTCCTGTCTTGCCGCTAACGCCCAACGGAAAAGTGGATCGCAATTCACTGCCAGCACCAGAAACTTTCTCAGCCGAACGGGAAACAGTTTTTGTAGCCCCGCAAACTCAAACTGAAAAAGAACTTGCCGAAATTTGGAGCGCAGTGCTAGGGGTACAGGCGGGAATTTATGACAATTTCTTCGATTTAGGGGGTCATTCTTTGATAGCAACGCAGTTGTTATCGCGGGTACGAACCAATTTTGGTGTAGATATATCATTGCGAAATTTTTTCGCGTCTTCCACGATTAA
The DNA here is from genome assembly GCF_014695915.1 of Trichocoleus sp. FACHB-40. Lineage (GTDB taxonomy): Bacteria > Cyanobacteriota > Cyanobacteriia > Cyanobacteriales > FACHB-T130 > Funiculus > Funiculus sociatus. The sequence goes on along the minus strand of NZ_JACJPF010000041.1, from coordinate 85,031 downwards.
GAATTTAGCTGAGATGGTGGAAGAAGCTCTTTTGCTATCAAGTTCCACAGATATCGATAAAATGCTAGACCAATTGGAAGGGCTAGAGGAAGACGAAATACAGAAGATTTTAATTGATTGTCAAAATGAGGGAAATTAGCAAGTAGTTGAGGTAATAAGACCCAACAAACCTAATATTAACGTTGGGTTTTTATTACCTCAAACGCCGCGCCCCTCAACGTAGATTTTTCCTGTAAGTCTTATAAATTTTGTAGTTTTAGCTTGAAAAGGAAGTGTCTTTAGATGAAAGAAACAATTAAAGTGCCAAGCTTACCAAATGAAAAACTAGCTTCTGAACGCAACTTGGAGCAAGTCGAAAGCCAATTAATGGAATTATTTTCGGTTTCCGAAGATGGAACCCCGACAGAAATAGAAGCCCGAATTACAGCGATCGCGCAAAGTTTTCTGCATACTAAAAACGTCAGCACTGATATTGAGCTGGATTCAATAGTCGAAAAATTTACAGATAGTAAAATTCCGGTCGAGCCATCTGATGTGGGAGATTATATCGATTACTTGACTGAAAGTGTAGTTGCCCATTCAATTCATACATCCTCCCCACGATATATCGGTCACATGACCTCGGCACTGCCCCATTTTGTCCTGCCCTTGGGGAAGCTGATCGCAGCCATGAATCAAAACGTAGTTAAGGTAGAAACTTCAAAAGCTTTTAGCCCTTGCGAACGTCAGGCTTTAGCGATGATGCACCGATTGATTTACAAATTTTCTGATGATTTCTATCATCAACATATTCAAGAAAGCGAGAGTACCTTGGGCGCGATCGCAACTGGCGGGACTCTGGCAAATATAACAGCAATGTGGTGCGCTCGTAACGCTTCATTAGGGTCAAAAGATGATTTTACTGGGGTTGAAAATGAAGGCTTACCAGCGGCTCTAAATTTTTATGGATACAAGGAAGCGGTAATTATTGGCTCTACCTTGATGCACTACTCTTTTGAGAAGGCTGCGGGGATGATGGGCATTGGCGATCGCAACTTGATAAAAATCCCTGTAGATCGTAACCATCGGATTGACTTACTCGCTCTACGGCGAACTGTTGCCGAGTGTCGCGCCCGTAACCAACTTATTATCGCCATCGTGGGTATTGCTGGGTGTACGGATTCGGGAGCGGTAGATCCACTTTTAGAGATGGCGGAGATTGCCCAAAACGCAAATGTTCACTTTCATGTAGATGCGGCTTGGGGTGGGCCAGTTCTTTTTTCAAAGCAACACCAACATAAACTAGCTGGCATCGAAAAAGCGGATTCTGTCACCATCGACGGACATAAACAAATGTATCTGCCAATGGGAATTGGTATGGTATTTTTCCGCAATCCCCAAATGGCAAATGTTATTGAAAAAACAGCCCGCTATACTGTCCGCAAAGGGTCAATTGATTTAGGAAAGCGCACCTTAGAAGGCTCTCGTCCGGGAAACAGTTTATTTCTACAAGCGGCGCTGAATATTATCGGACATCAAGGTTATGAATTTTTGATTGATAGCGGTATCCAGAAAACTCAATACATGGCAAATTTAATTTGTCTGCGACCTGAATTTGAATTGCTGGTAGAGCCGGAAATTAATATTCTTCTATATCGCTACATTCCAGAACCTTGGCGACAGAAAGTTGCTAAAGGCGAGTTAACTGAAGCCGACCAACAATCAATTAATCAATTTAATGAACTGCTTCAGAATGCTCAGCGCCAGGCTGGTCATACATTTGTTTCGCGGACAACATTAGATACCACCTGCTATGGGAAAGGTAAATCTATTGTGACGTTGCGTGCAGTGTTGGCAAATCCACTCACTACTGAAAGTGATATTGATGCAGTTTTAGACGATCAGATAGCGACGGCTGCAAAGCTACCCGTGTTAACAGGATATGACCAGCTGGCGAGGAGTGTTGCTAATGACGACTAACGATCGCTTAGAACGGCTAAAAAATCTCTCGCCAGAGAAACGCGCCTTGGTGCTTAAGGCATTGCGAGAACAAGCTGTGCGAACTGAGGAGTCTAAAGTTATTCCTCGACGCGCTCGCCAGCAGCCTGCGGTTCTTTCTTTTTCCCAGCAGCGATTGTGGTTTCTCGATCAATTGGAGCCGGGACGCTTTACCTATAATATTCCTGCTGCTGTGCTACTCTTGGGTTCGCTGAATATAGCGGCATTGGAGCAGAGCTTTAATGAGGCGATCCAGCGTCACGAAGTTTTGCGAACCACGTTTGCAACTCACCAGGGGCAACCGATTCAGGTAATTGCCCCCAGTTTAAAGTTAACTCTACCTGTGGTAGACCTGCGGCATCTGGCGAAAAGTGAGCGAGATGCAGAGATCCAAAGGCAAGCGACGCTAGAGGCACAGCAACCCTTTGATTTAGGGCGCGAACCTTTACTGCGTGGTACTTTGCTCCATCTGGACGAAGCCGAGTATGTGCTGCTGTTTACAATGCACCACATCGTCTCTGATGGCTGGTCAATTGGAGTCCTGATCCGAGAATTAGCGGCACTCTACGAAGCTTATGTTGACGGTCAGCCTTCACCGTTACCGGAACTGCCGATCCAGTATGCAGACTTTGCTGTTTGGCAACGGCAATGGCTTCAGGGAGAAGTGCTGAAAACGCAGCTATCCTACTGGAAGCAACAGCTTAGGGGCAATTTGCCAGCCTTGCAGTTACCGACTGACCGACCGCGATCGCCTGTTTCGACTTTTCGGGGTGCCAGCCAATCTTTCGTGTTACCAGCGAGTCTTTCTGAGGCACTGAAGGCGCTCTCGCAGCGGGAGAATGTCACCCTATTTATGACTCTGCTGGCAGCGTTTAAAGCTCTCCTGTACCGCTACACGCGACAGGATGACATCCTGGTAGGCACACCAATTGCTAACCGCAACCGAGCGGAAATAGAAGGGTTAATTGGTTTTTTTGTGAATACTTTAGTGATGCGTACTGACATTTCTGGCACCCCCAGTTTTCGGGAGTTGTTGGGGCGAGTACGGGAGGTAGCTTTGGGAGCGTATGCCCATCAGGACTTGCCTTTTGAGCATTTGGTAGAGGAACTTCAGCCAGCGCGAGACTTGAGCTATCACCCGCTATTTCAGGTGGCGTTTGTGCTACAAAATGCTCCAAAAGAGGTGCTGAAGCTGCCAAACTTGAGCCTCAGCTTTTTAGCGGTGGAAAGCGCGATCGCTAAGTTTGATTTAACCCTAACGATGTCTTTCGCCGAGGAAGGACTGATCGGATCGTTAGAGTACAACACTGACTTATTTGATGCCACAACAATCAAGCGGATGTTGGGGAATTTCCAAACAATGCTTGCAGGTATTGTTGCTAATCCGGAAGCCCGGATTTCGGAATTACCCCTGCTGACTGAAGCTGAACGTCAGCAACGACTGACGATAAATCAGACTTTGCTAGTTCCGCCTTCGTTGTGTTTGCATCAGCTGTTTGAGGCGCAAGTAGAGCGATCGCCCGACGCGATCGCAGTAGTCTTTGAAGAGGAGCAGTTAACCTATCGGGAACTGAACCAGCGGGCGAACAAAATCGCTCACTACCTCCAGTCGTTGGGAGTCGGTGCAGAGACATTGGTAGGGATATGTGTAGAGCGATCGCTTTACACAGTAGTCGGGCTAGTGGGCATTCTCAAAGCTGGTGGCGCATATGTTCCCTTAGATCCCGCCTATCCCAAAGAGCGTCTAGCTTTCATGCTAGAAGACTCGCAAGTGCCAGTGCTGTTAACTCAGCAGTCGTTGGTAGAAGCTTTACCGACATCTAAAGCTAAAGTAGTCTGTTTGGATACATGGGGCATTGGCCAAGAAAGCGACGCTAATCCAGTCAGTCAGACGACAACTGACAACCTGGCTTATGTTATCTACACCTCCGGCTCTACAGGACAGCCGAAGGGCGTATTAATCCCGCACGGGAATGTCGTCCGGCTGTTTGACGCGGTGCAGTCGTGGTATCAATTTAGCGATCGCGATGTGTGGACGCTCTTTCACTCCTATGCTTTCGATTTCTCTGTTTGGGAACTTTGGGGCGCTCTCCTTTTTGGTGGGCGGTTGGTGGTAGTCCCTTACTGGGTGAGTCGTTCGCCGGAATTGTTTTACGACTTATTGTGTAAGCAGCAGGTAACTGTCCTTAACCAAACTCCCTCAGCCTTCCGCCAACTAATTCGAGCAGAAGAATTGGCTAATCCGACACAGGCGTTGTCTTTGCGTTTGGTAATTTTTGGTGGGGAAGCTTTAAACCTCCAAAGCTTGAAGCCTTGGTTTGACCGTCATGGCGACCAGTTTCCTCAGCTAGTCAATATGTACGGCATTACAGAAACCACCGTACACGTAACCTATCGTTTGCTGACAGCTGCCGATCTGAATCTGGTTTCCGGAAGTGTAATTGGTTGTCCAATTCCAGATTTGCAAATCTACATACTCGATAGTCATCAGCAGCCAGTTCCTATCGGAGTTCCGGGCGAGATGTACGTTGGTGGCGCGGGTTTGGCGCGGGGATATCTCAACCGTAGCGATCTGACTTCGGAACGGTTCATCTCCAATCCCTTCAAAATCCACAATCCACAATCGGAACGCCTTTACAAAACTGGCGACTTAGCACGTTATCTAGCCAATGGAGACATTGAATACTTAGGACGAATTGACGACCAAGTCAAAATTCGCGGCTTCCGGATTGAGCTAGGAGAAATTGAGGCGGTGTTGACTCAACACCCGGCTGTTTCTGAAGGGCTGGTTGTAACGCAAGGCGAAAATTCTGGGGAACAACGTTTGGTAGCTTATGTTGTCCCTTACCCAGAACAAGCGATTACTATCAGCGAACTGCGTAGCTTTCTAGCTCAATTGCCCAACTACATGATACCCGCCGCCTTCGTACTACTCGAAGCCATACCTCTAACGCCGAATGGTAAGGTAGATCGGCGGGCATTGCCAACCCCCGTCGCCACACCTGAGCGGGATGTCGCCTTTGTCGCTGGGCGCAACTTTGTTGAACAGGTACTTACCGAAATCTGGGCTGAAGTTCTGGGCGTGCAGTCTGTGGGCATCCATGATAACTTTTTTAACTTGGGGGGAGACTCGATTCGGAGTATCCAAGTTCGCACTCAAGCTCAGAAAAACGGGATAGATTTTTCTATCGAACAACTATTCCGTTATCAAACGATAGGCGAACTGGCTCAACACGCCAATCGGACAGAATCCAGCTTACCTATATCAGACACAGAACCATTTAGCCTGATTTCCTCAGCAGATCGGTTAAGTTTGCCGGAAAATGTGGAAGATGCCTATCCCCTGGCGATGCTTCAGATGGGGATGCTGTTCCACAGTGCCTATAGCCAGGATTCTACTCTCTTTCATGACATCTTCAGCTTCCACCTGCAAACGCCTCTCGACCTTCAGGTTTTGACGGCGGCTATCGAGCAATTGTTAACCCGTCATCCTGTACTGCGTACTTCTTTCAATCTGACAAACTTCTCCGAACCCCTGCAACTGGTGCATCGGATGGTGGAGATTCCTTTGCAGATAGAAGACTTGCGCCACCTCTCACCCGCCGAGCAAGAGGAAGCGATCGCTGGTTGGATGGAAGCGGAAAAGAAACAGAATTTTGATTGGAATTGTCCTCCTCTACTGCGTTTTCAGGTTCATCGCCGTGGTGAAGCTACCTTTCAATTTACGCTGAGCTTCCACCATGTGATTCTCGACGGTTGGAGTGTAGCATTGTTACTCACAGAGTTATTTGAGCAATATTTCTTCCTTCTGGGTAAAGAAATTGCGCCGCCGTTACCGAACCAAGCGATCGCTTTCCGAAATTTTGTAGCTTTGCAGAAAAATGCGCTTCGGTCGGAGGAATGTAAGCGGTATTGGATTCAAAAACTCAGTGACAGCACAAAGACAACATTACCTCGCACTTCTGTTTCCCAAACAAATACAGAGGCGGTTCGCGTACTAGAGATTCCAGTCAGCGCAGAGATTTCCCAAAAGCTCAAGCAGCTGACTCAGGTTGCTGCTGTTCCACTCAAAAGCGTTTTGGTAGCCGCACACCTGAAAGTGATCGCAACTTTGAGCGGTCAATCGGACATTTTAACAATACTTTCAGCAAATGGTCGCCCGGACAGTGGTAGCGATCGCTCTCTAGGACTTTTCCTTACTCCTTTGCCATTTCGGATGAAACTTTCCGGAGGTACTTGGCTTGACCTGATTCGCGAAGCTTTTGCAGCTGAGCGCGAATTATTACCTTTCCGATGGTATCCAATGGCTCAAATTCAGAAAGATTTAGGAAGACAGCAGCTCTTTGAAACTTGTTTTAACTTCACTCATTTCCATGTTTACCAACGTCTAAAATCATTCACCGATTTGCAGGTTTTAGATGATATGCACTTTGAAATGACCGATTTCGCCTTATTAGCTGATTTTGGTTTGAATGTGACTACATCTCAAATCAAACTTTTCTTAAAGTGCCATACCTCTGAATTATCCCAGCAGCAAATTGAAGAGATTGGTCATACTTATTTTCAAACTCTTACCACTTTAGCCAACGAACCAACTGAATCTTACCAAGCGCAGGAACATAAAAAACCATCCTTGTTGCTCAAACAAGAGCAAATAGAATCAACCAGCTTACAAAAGCTAAAAACCGCCAAAAGAAAAGCAATTCGCGGTTGAAAATATTCCGGAGCGTAATAAAGTATGAAAAAAATAAACTCCCAAATTCCCTTTAATAAAAGGTCGATTACTCGCAAACCCTTCCACCTCTCCCAAAATGAGTTAATTGAAACCGAGTATCTACTCCCTGGTAAAAGCATTCCTCTACTTGTAAAACCAGCCGTCCTAGGTGTCAATTTATTAGAGTGGGCTACAAGTAACCAGGAAACGGTTAAAACCCTGTTACTAAACTACAGAGCCTTACTTTTTCGGAATTTTAATATAAATTCAACGGATTTGTTTAACCAGTTTATCAAAACCACTTCCACCGGAGAACTGCTGGAATATCGCGATCGCTCATCGCCACGCCATGAAATCAGCGGCAAAATATATACTTCAACTGATTACCCCGCCGAACAAAGCATCTTTTTACACAACGAAGGAACCTATTGGCTAACTTGGCCTCTAAAAATATATTTTGGCTGTCTTATAGCTCCGCAGCAGGGAGGAGAAACCCCTATTGCTGACTGTCGAAATATTTTTCAGCGCATCAATCCAAAAATTAGAGAGCGTTTTATCGAAAAAAAAGTTTTGTATGTCCGAAACTATAATGATGGATTTGGATTAAGTTGGCAGACAGTTTTTCAAACTGAAGATAAAACTGTGGTAGAGGAATATTGCCGTCGTAATGGGATTGAATTTGAGTGGAAAAGTGGTGATCGTCTCAGGACTCGCCAAGTCCGACAAACTGTTGCCAAACACCCCCAAACCGGAGAAAATATCTGGTTTAATCATGCTACTTTTTTCCATGTTTCTACACTAGAGCCAACGATGCGCGAAACATTGTTGGCGGAGTTTAAAGAAGAAGACCTTCCCAATAATACTTATTACGGTGATGGCTCTTCAATTGAAATATCTGTATTGGATGAACTTCGCGAAGCTTATCTGCAAGAAAGAGTAATTTTCCCCTGGCAAGAAGGCGACGTATTGATGTTAGATAATATGTCAGTCGCTCATAGTCGTACACCTTTTGTAGGTTCGCGCAAAGTTGTAGTGGGAATGGCTGAACCATTTACTAATTCAGAAATATAGGGTACACAAAAGGAGTTAAAGAGATGCAAAGCGTAGACACAAAAATGCCAGATGAAATCGTGGAAGGTTATCGGCTTTCCCCTCAGCAAGCTCATCTATGGTCATTACAGCAAATTGACTCTAGCCTACCTTATCGTGTCCAATGTACCTTATTGCACCACGGGCTGGATAAAAACATCTTAAAAAGTGCCTTACAAGAGGTAGTAAATCGACATGAAATTCTTCGCACGAATTTCCGTTCTCTATCCGGGATGGAGCTTCCTTTCCAGGTAATTACTCATAGTGTTACACCCTCAATCAATTACTACGATTTAAGCGAGTTACCTCCCGCTACACAAGATGAGAAAGTTGAGGCGCTTTTTAATGAAACTCTAGGTTTTCCGTTAAATTTTGAAAAAGATTTCCTTTTACATCTATCTCTGATTTCCCTATCGTCAAATAAGTATATATTGCTGGTAAGCTTACCAGCTATGCTTGCAGATAGGGTGACATTGAGAAATTTAGTACAGGAAATCAATGATGCCTATGCAGTTTGTTTGCGTGGCGAGAAATTCTCAGATGAACCGCTGCAATATGCAGATATTGCTGAATGGCAGAATGAGTTACTTGAGGGAGAAGGAGAGTTAGAAAGAGCATATTGGCATCAAAAAGATTTATCGGGGTTGTCAAACTTAAAGCTGAGTTATGAGAATGAAATTTCTAAAAATATAGAATTTCAGCCGCAAGTTTTGACAGCAGCTATTCCTCCAAATTTGATAGCCGCTATAGAAACCTTAGTGGGTAATGATACTTCGGTTTCAGAATTTTTATTGGCTTGCTGGCAAGTTCTCCTCTGGCGTTTGATTGACTATCCAGATATTACCGTCGGGACAGCATATGAAGGGCGGAAATATGAGGATTTACAGCAAGCACTAGGGTTGTTTGCTAAATATTTACCCATTCAAACTCATTTGTCAGAGAATTTACCTTTCAGCAAAGTTTTAGAACTGGTTGATAATTCTGTCAATGAAGGCTATAAATGGCAAGAATATTTTACTTGGCAACAACAGGTAAATCATTTAGATACACCTTTTTTCCCGTTTACTTTTGAGGTTGAAGAATTTGAGCGAGATTCAAACGAGAACAAAGTATTTACAATTAACAAAGAGTATGCCTGTATAGAACGATTCAAAATCAAACTTTCTTGTATTCGTAGGGACGATTTAATTGCAGAATTCCACTACGATAGTAACTTATTCGCTCTAGAAGATATCAAACGCTTATCAGAGCAATTTGTGAAATTGTTAGAAAGCGTTACTAACAACCCTGACGCATCGATAGCTCAGTTAGAAATATTAAGCGATCGCGAACGACAGCAACTTTTGGTTGACTTCAACAATACCCAAGCTGATTACTCACAAAACCAGTGCATCCACCAGCTTTTTGAAACCCAAGTAAATCAAACACCAGACAACATCGCAGTTGTGTTTGATACTCAAGAATTAACCTATCGCGAACTGAATCAACGGGCGAACAAATTAGCTCATTACCTACAGAAACAAGGCATAAAACCAGAGGTATTAGTAGGAATCTGTGTAGAGCGATCGCTAGAAATGATTGTTGGGATTTTGGGCATTCTCAAAGCTGGCGGAGCCTACATACCCCTCGATCCAGCGTATCCCCAAGAGCGTCTAGCCTTCATGTTAGAGGATGCTCAGGTATCAGTGCTGTTGACTCAACAGCGGTTAGTTGAATTACCCAAACATCAAGCTAGTGTAATTTGCTTAGATGCAGATTGGGAAAATATTGCCTTAGAAAGCGACGAAAATCTTACCCATGAAGCCAAGTCCGATAACTTAGCTTATGTTATTTATACCTCCGGTTCCACAGGCAAACCGAAAGGAGTAGCGATCGCGCATCAAAATTTAGTTCACTCAACCAGTGCGCGTTTAGCTTACTATCGGGAACCATGCGATCGCTTCTTGCTGCTTTCATCATTTGCCTTTGATAGTTCAATCGCGGGTATATTCTGGACTATTACTCAAGGAGGAATGCTCGTTCTTCCCCAGGAAGGTGTACAACGGGATCTGTCACAAATCCTCGGTTTAATTAGTCAACATCGTATTTCCCATTTCTTAAGTCTGCCATCTCTTTACGCTCTCCTGTTAGAACAAGCTCAATCAGAACAGCTTGTTTCACTGCGTACTGTCATCGTCGCCGGCGAACTTTGTCCAAAAGAATTAGTTTCCCGTCACCTAGAACAGCTGCCAAAAACATCTTTGTTTAACGAATATGGCCCAACCGAAGGCACAGTTTGGAGCAGCGTCTACCATTGCCAGTCACCAGAATTAATTCGCCTTCCCATCGGTCGTCCTATTACCAACACGCAGATTTATCTACTAAACTCCGATCTTCGTCCCGTACCAATTGGCGTACCGGGAGAAATATATATCGGCGGTGCTGGCTTAGCTCGCGGCTACTTAAATCGCCCCGAACTAACTGCCCAAAAATTTATCAACAACCCCTTTAAAGCTGATACACAGCTTTACAAAACTGGCGATTTGGCGCGTTTCTTGCCAGATGAGAACCTGGAATTTTTGGGGCGAATTGACCACCAAGTAAAAATTCGGGGTTTCCGGATAGAACTCGAAGAAATCGAGGCGGTGTTAAAACAATACCCAGGTGTGCGGGAAACTGTAGTTGTGGCGCGAGAAGATGTAGTAAGCGATCGCCGCATAGTCGCTTATTTCGTCCCGTCCCCAGAATCGACATTCACAATTAGCAACCTGCGCCACTTCTTGCAAGAAAAGCTGCCGGAATACATGATCCCATCAGCTTTTGTGCGGCTGTTGGCTTTGCCACTGCTGCCCAACGGCAAAGTAAATCGCCAGCAATTGCCAGCCCCGAATTCCACTAGCGAACAGCTCCCAGAATATACGGCCGCTAAAACCCCGGTTGAAAAGCTCCTAGCTGGCATCTGGGCGCAAATCCTGCGCGTTGAGCGAGTGGGCATCCACGACAACTTTTTCGATTTAGGCGGCGATTCTATCCTCAATATTCAGGTAATCGCCAAAGCCAACAAAGCCGGACTAGCCCTAACTCCCAAGCAGCTTTTCGAGGCTCCGACAATTGCCCAATTAGCTGCTCTTACTGGTACTACCCATACTATCCAGGCAGAACAGGGGATGGTAATTGGACAGGTGCCTCTGACACCTATTCAGCACTGGTTTTTTGAAGACAATCCTCTCGATCCGCACCACAGCAACCAAGCTGTCTTGTTAAAAGTGCCGCCCGATTTAGACCCGCAGCTTTTGCAAATAGTCGTGCAGCATTTGCTTAGACATCACGACGCACTCCGTCTGCGTTTTATTCAAGAAGGCGACGCTCCTCAACAAGTCAATGCTAGTTTCAATGAGGTAGTACCATTTACCTGCCTAGATTTGTCGGCGCACTCCCCCGATGCACAAAAAGCCGCCTTAGAATCCGCCGCCGCCGAAGTACAAACTAGCTTGAACCTATCACAAGGGCCGTTGGTCAGAGTTGTCTTTTTTACCTTAGGTAACAACCAGCGGAATCGCCTGTTGATTGTCATCCACCACTTAGCTGTTGATGGTGTCTCCTGGCGGATTTTACTAGAGGATCTTCAGACAGCTTATGAGCAAATTAGCCGGGGTAAGACGATCCAACTGCCACCCAAAACAACTTCTTTCCAGCAGTGGGCGCAACGATTGCAGGAATACGCCCACTCATCAGAACTCCAGCAAGAGGAGAATTATTGGTTGACCCAGCTACGGAAACCAGTTTGTCCTCTACCAGTGGATTTTTCTGGAGGTGCCAACACTGTAGCGTCAGTTAGCACAGTGTCCGTAACCCTCTCTCAAGAAGAAACTCAAGCTTTGTTGCAGCAGGTACCAGCAGCTTATGGAACTCAGATCAATGATGTGTTGCTCACAGCGCTGGTGCAAGCCTTCGGACAGTGGACAGGGGATTCGTTATTAGTGGATTTGGAAGGTCACGGGCGCGAAGAAATTTTCGACGATGTAAACTTATCGCGTACAGTCGGCTGGTTTACTACCATCTTCCCAGTGCGGCTGAGCTTAGAGGAAGCTTCTAACCCTGGAGATGCTTTGCAGGCTATCAAAAAGCAACTGCGTAGTATCCCAAATCGGGGCCTTGGCTATGGCGTGCTGCGCTATCTAAGCAAAAATCTGGAAAAGCCTTTGCAGTTGCAAATGCCTCAAGCGGAAGTGATTTTCAACTACTTAGGTCAATCCGATCAAGTATTTCAATCATCGCTGTTGGCTCTAGCCGAGGAATCCAGCGGTCTTGTCCGCAGTCCAAGAGGGCATCGGCGTTACCTGTTAGATATCAATGGGATTGTTGTAGGAGGTCAGCTGCGGCTGAATTGGACGTACAGCGAGGCCGTTCATCGCCGGGTGACAATTGAGAGTTTAGCGGAAGATTTTCAGGAGAGATTGCGATCGCTCATCACCCACTGTCAGACTATGCGATCGCCAGTCTACACCCCTTCTGACTCACAACCAAAGCTAAGTCCCCTGGAAACGCCCCTTCCGGCAAACCCCACCACCACTAGCAAGGAAATTACTATTGAACAGTTACTTGCTGATGCCATCCTAGATTCCGCCATCCGCCCCAATACTGCACCTGTTAAGGATTTAACTGATCCAACTTGTATTTTTTTAACGGGAGCAACGGGCTTTTTGGGAGCTTTTCTACTTTACGAACTGCTACAACAAACCCAAGCAGACATTTATTGTCTAGTTCGTTCTCCTAATATCGAATCCGCCAAAAAGAGACTTCAAAGCAACCTGGAATCCTATTTAATTTGGAATGAATCTCTCAGCTCTAGAATCATTCCCGTCTTAGGAGATTTATCCCAACCCTTGTTAGGTCTTTCCCAGGAGCAATTTCAACTTTTGGCAAATAAAATCGATGTGATTTATCACAATGGGGCGGCAATAAATCTTGTTTATCCCTACTCAATGCTCAAAACACCTAATGTTTTGGGGACGCAGGAAATCTTGAGATTGGCTTGTCAAACCAAAGTGAAGCCAGTGCATTATGTTTCAACTCTTGCTACTCTATTATCAGCGGACAATGATGTACCAAAGAGTGGCTATGCTCAGACTAAATGGGTTGCGGAACAGTTGATAATGAGTGCGCGATCGCAAGGTCTTCCCGCCTCTATTTACAGAATTGGTAGTGTATCAGGACACAGCCAAACTGGTGCTTGTAATCCAAACGATCATCTGTGCAGAACTATCAAAGGCTATATTCAACTCAAAAGCGCGCCCGCCGAAAATGGAATATTAAGGACGGCTCCAGTTGATTATGTGAGCCAAGCCATTCTGCATCTATCGCAGCAAAAAAACTTACTCGGTGAAGACTTCCATTTATCAAGTCCACACCCAATCCTAATCAGCGATATTTTCAAGTGGCTGAGTTCATTTGGCTATTCAATTCAGCAAATTTCCTATGCAGAATGGCAAACCAAACTCTCAAATTATGCCGAACATTCTCAGGATAATGCAGTCTCTTCGCTCCTACCTTTATTTGAGCAAAGCTTATCTAATCGTGCCAGTAAAGCGGAGTCCTCAACACCAAAATCAAATTCTGTGGAAGATACCAATTTCCAGAATACTCTCGATAAACTTGCCAGCGCTTCAATCTGTTGTCCACCAGTAGATGACAAATTCCTTCATACCTACTTCTCATACCTGATTCAAATCGGCTTTTTAGATGCGCCGCAGCCGAGCGAAATTTAGCGTTAATTATTCGAGGATGTCTGAAAAGTCATAATTGAGACGCTGAGACGGTCTAAATCCCCCTTTTCAAGGGGGACTAAGACTTAATTCTCCCCCCTAGAAAAGGGAGCTGGGGAGTATCAAACTAACTTTTGACACTTCTGGGACATCCTCTTAGGTCAGGTATTGTCCACCTAGCCCAGTAAAGGTAAGGAAAAAAGGAAAATTATGCCTTAACCTCTACATTTTACCTTCGTGTTCTTTGCACCTTCGCGGGTTAAAATCCCGAATAGGCGAAGAAAATTATCAGATTTCACTTAACCCCTTGGCAAGACTAACAACGCTTACCCTAACCCTAAAATAAAACAAAAAAGGAGATAAGTTTGATGATCTCTCAAGAAACAAATTTACAACAGAAATATTTACAAGCCTTTATAACTCGTTACAACCAGCGCACAAAAACATCAAAACAGATGGCGCAGACTTATCGCCCAGCCCTGGCTGATAGTAAAATTTATACAGGATTCCATAATCTTTTTAAAGAAATGGTTTATCCAATTGTAGCCAAGCGTTCTCAAGGCTCTAAAACTTGGGATGTCGATGGCAACGAATATATAGACTTAATGATGGGATTTGGCGTAAATCTCTTTGGTCATAATCCTCCTTTTATTAAAGAAGCACTGCAAGAGCAACTTGATAAAGGCATACAACTAGGCCCACAATCAGAGTTTGCTGGTGAAGTAGCTGAGTTAATCTGTGAACTAACGGGGATGGAGCGGGTAGCATTTAGTAATACAGGCACAGAAGCTGTGATGACAGCAATACGCTTGGCAAGAGCAGTAAGAAATCGCCACAAAATTGTAATTTTTTCAGGTTCTTATCACGGTCATTTTGATGGCACATTAGTTAAAGCTCAAACGGAAAACGGGAATTTACGTGTATTACCTCTTGCTCCGGGAATACCACCAAATATGGTTGAAGATGTTTTGGTTTTAGAATATGGAAATCCTGAATCACTTGAAGTAATAAAAGCTCATCAAGAAGAAATAGCAGCTGTTCTAGTTGTACCTGTGCAAACTAGCCGCCCTGACTTCCAGCCTAAAACGTTTCTCATGGAACTGAGAGAACTCACAAAAGAATCAGGGATGGTATTAATATTTGATGAAATGGTAACTGGTTTTCGCATTCATCCGGGTGGCGTACAGGCATGGTTTGGCATTGAAGCAGACATAGCCACTTATGGGAAAATTGTCGGTGGCGGTATGCCAATTGGCATTATTGCTGGAAAAGCTGTCTACATGGATGCAATTGATGGTGGTATGTGGAATTATGGCGATTCATCTTACCCCCAAGCGAAGACAACATTTTTTGCAGGCACCTTTTGCAAGCATCCATTAGCTATGGCTGCTGCACGAGCCGTTCTTAATTATTTAAAAACTCAGGGGCCTGCCCTTCAACAGGAGTTAAATCAACGTACATCCCAATTTATGGAAGCATTAAATACTTACTTTGAAGAAGATAAAGTACCTGTCCGAATGGTGAACTTTGGTTCGCTTTTCGGCTCCGCTTCTTCAAGAAATTCTGTAGCTGCGGAAAATCCTGCTGCCTCAACAAGTATGGATTTGTTACGCTATCACCTGCTTGACAAGGGGATACTTCTGTTGGGAGGAGGCGGGTACTTATCTACAGCACATACAGATGAAGATATTGCTTACATAATTCAGGCTGTTAAAGATAGTGTCAAGGAACTGCGAGAAGGGGGATTTTTACCAGATCCAGCTAAGATTTCATAAAAACGCGATCGCTTCCATTAATTACTCCCTTACGGCTACAGAATAAATAATCTTGTAGCCGTAAGGGAGTAGCCACTTAGAATACTTCGCGCTTTTCCAGATGGGCCACGATATCCTGACGCGCTCGCCAAACCGGACGCAACTGTTTTCGAGCGAACATCTGCAACTGCTCGCCAACATGGGGCGAACCCGGCTGGGTTGCATTACCGTAGCTTGTAAGTGCCATCGCTTTTACTGGGTTGGAAAACTCGATTGCAGCAACATAGGAATCGCCATCGAAAGCTGAAAATCGCTCATCTGACGCCGGAGCGAAATTGAGAACCCGGAAAATCCCAAGACTTCCCGGCCCACCATTGGCAGCAAGATCCACATTATTAGACCGCAGCCGGAAGACATCACCCCAAGGTACATCAAGCGCCTTATAAGCCGCCTCCACCTTCGCCGCAGCGGTAGAAAGCGCCTTAGCTGCGCGAGGAGGATCTGCCAAACCGTCTGGCGTGGTACGTGGGGAATTCTGGTTCCACGGGGTGCTAAATGCGCTGTCGAAGTCCATCTCTTCAGCCCAGAAGGAAAAGAGTACGGCACCCCGGCTATCTGCATTTGCTGATGCGTCCCAAGCCTCAAGTACATCGGCGGCTCGACGCGCTAATTCATCCCCATGCTTCCGTGCAGCGGGAATCAGGTCATCCAGAAGACGATCTGCCAGTTCCATGCGTGTTGAGTGTTTGTACTTAATCATTTCCTCGAAAGAAATCTTTTTATCCTCATCCAACATCCTCGCGGAACGTTGCGCTCGGAAAGACATAAACTGCGGTGCCATATAGGGCGGGAAATCTGCTGGATTTAGCGCCGCTGGGAAAGTCGTTGTCCAGGGTGGATCGTTTGCATTTTGTAACCAGCCGCTAGGCGGGTCAACTACTCGCGGTAAATCGGTATAAGGGTGAGCTTTTGTCCACAACGTTGTAGATGTGTCACCAGGGATTATGCCTTCCCAGTATTTAAAGTCTCCCTGAGAGCGGATTGGCACTTGACCGTTGAACAGGTGCATGATGTGTCCCTGGCGGTCTGCATACATTACCGTGAACATCGGAATCTGCAAGCGCTTTAGGGCAGTCTCAAACTCAGAGAGTTTGGTTGCACGCGCCATATCCCACCACTGCTCTAATGCACCAGGTTGTTCAAGTCCCACAACCCTCAGCGCTAGGGCTTTTCCATCCTTTTGCTCTACAACAGGCCCGTGTATCGAGCGTTGCACTACAAGTGGTATGGAGCGCAGTGTGCCGTTATCCTGTTTCACCTTCAAGATTTTCTTTTCTGTCTCAAAGGCTTGAACCTTGCCATCAAAGCGGTAGCCGCCGTCTTTGAGCTGCAATTCGTAAGCATCCCATCCATCATGGGTGTTGACTGTGTGAGTCCATCCCAAGTTGTTGTTGAATGCGATCGCTAATACCGGAAGTCCGACAAGTGTCGCCCCGTAAGCATCGATTCCAGGCGCGGTAATCTGGGCTTCATACCAAACAAATAAATCTGACCAAGGGAGGTGCGGGTTTGCCAGTAGCATCGCGTTCCCACTTGCAGAACGTGCTGGTGCGATCGCCCAACCATTAGAACCGACGGGGTTAGTGCGATCGCTAGTTTCTTTTACACTCTTTGGATTCACAATAAATGTGAAATTCATCACGCGCTGCTCGTGAGCAATTATATCGACTGGCCGGACTGGCAACACCATCTCAACTTCATCATCAATCAGCTCAGGATGTTTCAAAGCATAGGCATTTATCCCAGCAGCAAAGGCATCTAAATAACTCCGGAAAGCTGGATTTTGCGCTTCATACCACTTGCTGGCACGCTCAGGAATCCCCATTGTTTGTACCCATTGATCTGATTCTAGGTACTCTTTTCCCCAGTATTCTGCACCCTGTCCGCGTGCCTGACCGTAGAGGCGTAAAATCAGGTTTCCATGACTTTGCATCTGCGCCCAACCAAAGGACTGAAATGCACTTTTCGCATCCTTGCCGTAAATATGCGGTACGCCGTACGTGTCCCAGAGTATTTCAGTTGAGGAAGGTGATGAGCTATTACTTTGACTCCCCACAAGTAAAACCAGCATGAACCCAAATATCAACGGTAGCAGTCGGAATGATTTCCCTTTCAAACCCCTGACTTTATAGCCTATACCACCCTTGAAAAAACCATCAAGAAAACGCCAACGACTTTTTAGAAAACACCACTTTAAAAGAGATTTAAACATCACCTTTTCGATAAATTAATAATGTATAGACAACACAGTTTCATTTCTTAAAAATTTGATTGTGCCTTAACAACTCGTTTTACCTGATTATTTTCGCAACTTCCCTCTTGATGTCTTTTCACTTTATTGACCATACATATGTTGAAACCAATACAGACCTAAGGATTCAGCTCCCTCCCCGGAATAGGCAAGGGAAAATTAGCCCCTTCCCTTGCAGGGGAGGGGTTGGGGAGAGGTCAGAGTGTACTGCATCCAAACGAGAATTGCTATATTGTCCGATGTCTGCCAATCTGGTACAGCCTCAATGTTTTGAAGGCCAAGGCCGCCTCCTATCTCCACTAAATGAGAAATCTTATCATTATTAATGAAAGATATATGCAAAATATTCTCATTTGTGAATAAACTACATATGTGCTAACCGGGTTCATTAGCCTGTCAACGCGCAGTCTATTTCTTACCCTCGGCTTCTGACGCGCGTTCCGGCGGGAGCGTTTTACTATTGCCTTTGCTGGTCGCTCCGTCTATGACGCAAATAACATGGCAGGACATGGCAATGCCATGTCCTACGTAGAAAAACCCAACAAATGCCTATGTTTTGTTGGGTTTCACATTCTGGGGACTAACTTACGCTAACTAGCCAACTGTTCTTCAGAAATCCATGCACCGTGGAAGCCGTAAGGGACGCGCTGAGGAATGAGAACCCGCGCCACTGGTTGAGATGTCACATCTTGGGCATTCACGACTACCAGTTCAGAAGTGTTTGCTTCCCGATCGTGAACGAAGGTGACAAGCCAACCATCATCTTCAGCAGTAGCATTAGGACGGGGAACAAATACCGCCTCACCGCCATAGCGTCCCCGTCCGAATTTGTGAGTTTCGGACTTACCACTGCTGAAGTCATACTTGATAACACCTTCAAACAAAGGCATAGGATTATTTGCCATCTTTCCGGTATAACCGTATTGCATCGGTCGTCCCATTAGCTGTTCGTTCAGACGGGGAAAATCTGATGGCGCATCATCCAGCATTTCCTCTTTTACAGTACCCGTCTTGAGGTTAAACCGCCAACGGTACAGACGCGCAGCGTCTCCCTCATTTTCACCGGGTGTCATATCAGTCGTTAAGACACTGGTGGAACTCATGCGACAAGCGACAAGCACTACTTCATCCTCTTCCTCGTAGGCGTTGAGGGTATGGAAGACGTAGCAGGGAGGGCTTTCAAACCAGCGGATGTTGCTATTGTCGCCATGACGGGGGACAATGCCGAAACGACTAGGGCGATCGCGTTCAAACATCAACCCTGGTTTACCCTGCTGCATTCGTACCATGCTGAAGGTTAGCGGCAGATCCATAAAAATCGTGTAGTGTTCGGTGATGGCAAAATCGTGCATCATCACTCCCATCGGCAAGTCGATGGGAACTGTCCGCAAAAGCTCACCACTTGCTGAAACGACGCTGTATTTAAGGTAAGGCGGAGCAAACGAGTAGCCAAAAAACATCATTTCGCCAGTTTCGGCATCTACTTTGGGATGAGCGGTGAAACCAGAAGCCAGTTTGCCGTCGTAAGTGTAAGTGCCTGATGTCTCTAAGCTGGGAACCTTAATAGCGTGAGGTTCACCGCCTTCCCAGAGCGCCAGCAGTCGCCCATCGTGCCACACCAGAGCCGTGTTAGCAGTATTTTTAGGAAAATTGTAAGGATTGTTGCCTCGTGACGGTTCCATCATCCCCGTCCAAATCGCCTTACCCGCTTCGCGCTCAATATTAAATCCCCGCGTCCGGATGTAACGGTTGCGATATTCAGCTTTACCGTTGTTGATTCGCACTCCGTGCAACATCCCATCCCCATCAAACCAGTGATAGTTACCGATTGGTGAAAACTGCGGATTTGGGCCATTTCGCACGAACATCCCGGATAAATCGGGGGGTAGTTCGCCGATTACTTTCAGGTTATCTGCTGCTATTTCTTCCCGTACTGGCGCAAAGTTACCTTCTAGATAGAGATTGACTGCTGTTGTGGTCATGCGTTGTGCTGAGTCAGTTGTCTTTTCTATATTTTGATTGTGCCAAGGCGATCGCGTCTCGCACTATGGTTGTGGAAACACACTGCTGATGTGGTTGGGGTGTGTTAGC
Source organism: Trichocoleus sp. FACHB-40 (assembly GCF_014695915.1). GTDB lineage: Bacteria > Cyanobacteriota > Cyanobacteriia > Cyanobacteriales > FACHB-T130 > Funiculus > Funiculus sociatus. The sequence continues at coordinate 65,351 of NZ_JACJPF010000041.1, read as the reverse complement.
GCTTAGAAGTGAATGCGATCGCATCCATCTCTACATGGATGAAAGCAAATCACTGTATCCCGAACAAGCTGCGCTGCGATTATTGCCTATCATCCAACAGCAAAATACTTCAGCGTTTAAGTGCCAGAGGTCTGATGTTATACCTACTGTCACGGGTAGGTAGCTAGCTTATTGATTTGTAAACTGTATAAGATCGCCACTGTATGAAAGATTGTTTGCTTTCTGTATGGTTATCGGTAACTTTGTTGGTTCAAAGATATTCTGAGAATACGCTTTTGTAAGCCAATAAACTTCTTCTGTTAGTTCTGTGATTTGTTTATAACCATATATTCTCCTTATTTTTAAAGGCTTAGGTGCAGTTTTTGTTTTTAATGACTGGTCATTGGTTATCAAGTAGGATAAATTTTCTGTATAAACATAGTATCCTTGGAAACCGTCTAAATATGTTTTGTGACCTCGATAGTTTGAATAAAAACCAATTAACGGTACTCCAGTTTTTATAACCTCTACTAAATTGTATTGATTGATGTTAATTTTTTTCATTACTTTATGTAAATCCCCCACCTCTTTGAGTATGCCATCGCGATGTATAGTCAATTGCTGGTTTTTATTTAAAAATTTATGAGAAAGATATAGAAAGGCTTCGAGCAAAATTTCATAATCAATAACTTCATTGAGTTGCAGCCCCTTCTTAGTAAATTTGTCAATTAACCAGCCTTGATTATCAATCGCCGTTACTGTAAGATTAGTAGATTTTGTTTTATGGTCGTGTCCCAAGTCTATACCAATAAAGATATGTTGGGGATCTTGAGGATCAATACTATTTATTTTCCAGGGGATAGCTTTATTCTTCATGCCTAGTTTAAGTAACACATTTGCCAGGGTATACTTATTTAAATCATTGAAGATTATGTATTGACTATATTTATTTTTTAGGGCTTTTACAATTTGCTTATTTACGGATTCAAATTGGTTTATACCTAAAATATCAGACTGTTTAACATGAAGAGGATTAATTAAATGAACAATATAGCTAGAATTGCTGCTCTTGATGTTTTCAGATATTTTATTTATATCAAATGTTTCATAATCGAATAAAATAACATCTTCTTTCGTAAGTGGCGAAATATTCTCTTTGTATAAAAAAAAGTCTGGCATTAACATTATCAAGAATCTTTTCAATGCCTTCCCTAAAAACAATTGCGGTTGATATGATTAATTTAATCGGAAACGTAATAGGCATTTGCAATAAACCTGAATTTATCAAACCTTCGACGGGAGTGTAATGAATTTTACCATTTGCAAAAACGAATTTTTTACTATTTAGAATAATATTCGCGGAATAAGGTATTTGATTGAGGTTAGTAAAATTAACAAGGCTTGTTATATTACTATAATTAGCCTGCAGCTCATTTATTAATTCTATTGTTTCTCTCAAGTTCGTTTGCTCAAAATAAAATTTTTCTTGTGAAAAGCGAATATTTCCGAATCTCTCTTCAAAGGCTTGAGCTGTATCAAAAGTTTCAAATATATTTTCAGAATCTTTTATTTCTGATATAGTTTTAACTTCATGAGATAGAGATTTACCTGTCTTTATGTTTATCAGCTTATGTTTTTTGTGGTCAATAGGATTTTGCAACTTTAATTCTATAACTGGTTTAGTTGTTCTGCATAAGTTGGTGTAACTCAAGTTTATATGTATTCGACCTTCTATGAATTCAACAGAATACTCAATACCTTTCTTAACTATTAGCTTATTGTTGCCATCTGCCTTTACCCTTGAGTTCAAAATAATTGAATTACATCACCTGGTAAGTCTAAATTCCAAGTTATTTTTTCCCAAAAAGTTTTTAAGAAAACTTTTTCGTATATCTTCGCTAGTCTGATCTGTGCTTCTGTTAACTGTAACTAATCTAGTTAAGCTTACAGGAAGAGCAGTAACCAAGGTTTGGAAAGAACTATCAAATATTTGATATTCTTCTTCGAGTTTCTCTAAGTTGATTAATGATTGTTTGAAATTCTGAAGCTTAAACGACTCAACAAATAAATTAATAATGTTTGGACTTTTTATTGTCAAGTATTGCTGCAAAAACAATTTATGTTCTTCGTTGGCAACTGGTTCGTTTCCATATATTAAGAAAAAACTTAATACTTGAGTATCTACAGACTTCTGAATTAAATATCTACACTCATTTAATTTAACCTCTTTGCGTGATAAATATTTGATTTGAAGAGAGTAATCTTTTTCAATACTAAAAGGACAGTTGGGAACATAAACTGCTCCTTTAGCTGGGTAAAGAAAAAACATATTGCTTTAGCTCCATTACTTATATAGTGAAGGTGATATTTCTGTCAGTTAATTAGCCATAGGGGGCTTTGAGAATACAGGATTGACTGACAAATCTCAGATACTCTATACCTAGAGTTCCCAGAAATTTCACTAAAGTAACAGGTTCAAAAATCCCAAACTAACAGGGCAAACGCATCTAAAATCTATAAGTCCTACTGGCTAATGGGTTCAAAAAAACTAAGCAAAAATACTCAAAAGCCGAAATCCTTATTCAGTGGGTGTTTCAGAATAAGATGTGTTTGCCAAGCCCAAGCTCAGATGAACGTCGTTGCTCTACATACACGCTTCAGAAGAACATCTGTGGCTAGAATTGCTAAAGCAATCAAGGCAAGAAAGTTTCACCTATCCAGTGGTGCCGATGGCGTCCCTACCTTTACCTCACTCCATCTCATCATCTAGATAGGGTTCAACGTCAAGGTCGCGTAGTTGTTCTGCTAATCTCTCAAGCCGTTGACTTTCTCGCTCTTGCGGAGTAATAATCCAGTTACTATTAGCATCATACCAGCGCAACCAGTTGCGATCGCTTTCCACGATGACCAAGCTGGGAAAGTAAAAATTTCAACTTATATTTATTTTGATTGAGCAAATGCGATCGCGATCGCGCATTGTGATTGTGGAAAACAGCCAGCTAAAGTTGTTCGGGGACGAAAGCCGTAGCCTGAAGAATCTCTGAGTGCGATTATTGTTCTTCGCACAACGGCAAAATATTAAGCGTGCTTAATCCCAAAGGACGACGCATCTTTCAGCGACAAAGCGCTAATCTACTGGGATTAGCAGGGTTGACTAACAGGAAGTTGCAATTTTACCAATTTAAGCAATTTGCCAGTTACCCCTACCAATCGTCAAAAACTCGCAGTAAAGACGATGAAACTTAAAAGTACAGCTTTTTCTGCCGATGGTTTAATACCGTCTAAATATACCTGCGACGGCGCAGACATTTCTCCTCCTCTGAGTTGGACTACCCCACCAACAGGTACTGAAAGTCTTGCTTTAATTGTTGATGACCCGGATGCGCCAGCAGGAATTTTTGTTCACTGGGTTCTCTACGATTTGCCAGCGGAAATTCTCCAGCTACCCGAAGCTGTGTCCACTGAAGCCAACGTGAAATATGGCGGCTCTCAAGGAAAAAATGATTTTGGTAATTTAGGTTATGGTGGCCCTTGTCCTCCCAGCGGTACGCATCGCTACTTCTTCAGACTCTATGCTTTAAATCGCGTCTTAGATTTGGCATCGGGTGTAACTAAAAGCCAGTTGGAAGCGGCAATGGATGGTCATATTCTCGCCGCCGCCGAACTAATGGGACGCTATAGCCGCAACCGATAACTGACTAGAAACAAGCTCAAAGTCTTAGGTAGGGTGATTAGTATAAAAAAGCATTTTATATCCTCTTCCTGGAGCAAGGAGAGGTTGCCTTGGAGGTAATTAACCAGAAATTTATATACAAAAAAAAGCACTTTAAAGTGCTTTCAAAAGTGCCAAAAACAAGCTTAAGGATTTGATTTTTTACTCAAATTCCTATGTATAAGTGCGGGGGGTACGCGCACCAATAGAAGAACCAATCAATGATGCTGCTAAACCTAATAGAGAACCAATTGTAAACGACCAACCTGCTTTAGCTGTGTTACCAGCAATGTTACGAGCTTGCTGAGCACTTACGCCCACATTAGGTGCATTGTTAGGTATATCAACGCCGCCTGGTTGTTGTACTTGATTAACAATTTCTCCAGCGTTTGACCCCAGGATGCCGAACGCACCTGTTACTCCGCTAGCCAATAACCATGAACTTAATGCCAAAGTAGTAGCCCAAAGAATAGCTCCATTAAGCATAGCTGTGTTGCGGTTCATCGGGCCACTGGCACGGGCTGCTACCCAACTACCAACTAACAATGAAAGGAATAAAGATATAATCGACCAGATTCCCACTGCTTGACCAACATCAGGTGCATCACTTCTAGGTGCGCCTGAACCTGCAATGTTAGTAGCACCAATTGCAATTCCTATGCCGCTAAGAATCAGTTGAGTAGCCAAAGCAGTGACAATACCTGCAATGATTGGGCCCCATCTTACACGGTCATGGTACTCAACAATTTGATTGCCTACAGGAGCCTGAACAGCAACCCTATCTTCCCGATTTGCGTATGACATAACTGATTTATCTCCCTTGCCCTTTTAAAGTTACTTCTTCTTGCTCTTCACCCGTTGAGTTAAATTTAGGGCGTTATTTTATTTGCTGCATCTGCCAGTCGGAAGAAGTATTAGGTCTATCGTTAGAAATAACAATTTTATAGGCTATATCTATCGTTAGAAACAAGGGTTATTAAATGTCTATACATCTTGAGAAATAAGTTTTTGATTGAGTGGGAAATTTGTTAGCTATAAGTAATAAAATTGCCTGAGCTTTACAGCACTTCTTGTGGCGGGAATGAGCAACAAATTACCGGAGTGTTAATAAATGTATCCGGATGGGGTAAAATGTAAGCCGGGCAGGGGCTTAAATCCCGTTGCGGGTAAGCACTACGATTGTGTGTGGCGGGATTGAAATCAATTGCAATTACGGCATCGGCTCCCCTTTTTAAAAGAGGCGTAGGACGAATTACCAGGAGAAGCGATCGCGTCAAAGCTGTTCCGGTTCAAATACACAGCGAATAACCAAGAGTGCGATCGCACTCTTGCCTCCCGAATCCCAACAAAAAATTACAGATGCCTGAATGACATCAGTTATTGTTACAATCATTTACTGTCCTCAAAAAACCTTCTTTGGTAAATTTAGGACATAGATCCAGATTTTGCCATTATGGGTTCAATGCGATCGCAGTCGTAGCACTGAGCAATAGTAGAAACTTAAGATAAGATTGACCGTGCAAAAACAGACCATCATAGCAGCCAGTTCCTTGTTGTTGGCAGGAATCGCCACTGTACACCCCCCAGTCGTTCACGCTTCTGAAGCGATGAACTCACTTCGTGTAAAAAGCAACCAACAGGTGAATAACCTGCTGCGCCAAGGGCGTAAGTTGGTGGATGCAAAAGAGATCGCCAAAGCATTGAAAGTTTATCAACAAGCCGCCGAACTGGATAAGAACAATCCCCGGATTTTTTCTGCTATCGGCTATTTAGAGGCACTTCAGGGAAATTACCGCCAAGCAGCTAACGCTTATCTACAGGCTGTCACTCTCGAACCTAAGAATGCTGATTTCCAGTATGCACTGGGCTACAGTCTAGGGCAGTTAGGAGACAATGCTGGTGCTGCTGCTGCTTACGCGCGTGCTACTGGGCTGGACAGTAAAAATCTCAATGCTTATCTGGGGTTGGGAGTGGTGCTACAGCGTTTAGGAGATTATAACCGGGCGATGCAAGCCTATCAAGGCGCGATCGCGCTCGATCCGCAAAATCTGGAAGCCCACAAGTTTATTGGCTCCACCCTGATGAAGCAAGGGCGTTCCAGAGAAGCTGTTCAGGCTTTCCAGCGAGCTGTGGCGCTGGCTCCCAAGGATACCAGCTTGCAGTTAAGTTTGGCAAGCGCTTACTTGAAGCAAGGCAATGTTGCAGATGGAGTTGCGGGCCTACAACGAATAGCGCAGATGGAACCGCGCAATCCTCAAATAAATCTCCAAATTGGCAAACTTTTACAAGAACAGAATAATTTGAATGGTGCTTTAGAAGCTTATCAACGAGCGGCTTCGTTGCAACCAGATTTAGTGGAAGCACAGGCTGGAGTGGCTGATGTTTTGATGAAGCAGCAGGATTTTCTGATGGCGATTGTCGCCTATCGGCGGCTGATTGAAATCTCGCCGCAGGATGCACAAGCTTACTATAATTTGGGAACAGCACTCAAAAAGCGCGATCGCATTCAAGACGCGATCGCTGCCTTTGAGCAAGCCCGCGATCTCTTCCGTCGTCAGGGACACAAGGAAGACTCTCAGAGAGCGGATTCCGCCCTCCGAGAACTGAAAAAAGAGCGGAGCTGAGGTTATATAACGTTTTCTGACCAATGGCTAACTAACAATTAAGAACTTGTTAAAAGTCTGCACTGATTGACATTTCTTCGGATAACTTAGACTGCAAGATACCTCCTAAGTGCTTCCTCAGCTCCACTGGTGTCACAAAGTAGAACATCAGCTGGGGCTTCTGTATTTTGGAATTTGGGCTATCAATTGAAGGGTTGGTTACTGCACAAAATTTAAACCTCAAAACTCTTTCAGCAATGCGGTAACACTAGCATCGGACAAATCTCGCAGAGAAAGCACCCGCTCTATTTTGGGGAAACAGCGGTGAATAGCATGGTTATAACTGGGGTCGTAGTGACACACTAACAAGTCTCCTACCAAATTTTCCCCTTGCTGGGCATCAATGAGCCTGTACCACTCCTTGATTTTTTCCCCACCATAGCGGGATTTCAGCTTTTCTAGTTTCCCCTTCACAACTTCTGGGTGAGCAATCAATTGGGGATATTCCTGCAATAGCCACTGAATTCTGGCATTTAAAGGTAGCTCAATTTCCACACCACTAGATTGTTGCATCTGTTTCCACAAAGATTTGGGCAAATAAACGCGCCCAATTTTGTTACTTTCCGCTTCCACCCATACTGGCAAGTTGGGGTCAAAGCTTTGCAATTGGTGCAGCAGAAGCGATTCAAAGTGTTTTTGCGAGGGCTGGGACTGGGGGCTGGGGGCTGGGGATTGGGGACTGGGGATTGGGGATTGGGGGGACAACGCTTTTTTTTCCTTGTCTTCGCCTCTCCCACTCTCCCACTCTTCACCCAGCAGGGAACCGCGATGGTTAGCCAAACCTTCCAAATCCAGCACTTGAACGCCAAGGGCCGCCAAGTGGCGCAGGATGTGGGTTTTGCCGCTCCCAGTCATTCCCGCTAACACCCGGTAGGTAAATTTTTCTGGTAGATGTTCCAGTTGTTCGCGCACATAGGCGCGGTAGGTTTTGTAGCCACCTTCGATGATGGTGACTTGCCAACCTATTTGGCTCACGACCATCGCTAAACTGTTAGAACGCTGTCCGCCACGCCAGCAGTAGATGAGGGGATGGTAGTCTTTTTCTTTGTCTGCAAAGTAAGTGGTGAGGTGCTGGGCGATGTTTTGGGCGACTAGGGCGGCTCCCAGTTTCCGGGCGGTGAAAGGGCATTGTTTATAGAGTGTTCCTACTTTGGCGCGTTCTTCGTCATTCAAAACGGGCAGGTTAATGGCACCTATAATACGATCTTCGGTGAATTCGCTTTGTGAGCGGACATCGATAATGTCACTATAGGTTTCTGTAAAAGGCAGCTTAGTATAATTAGGCGATCGCAACATTGAAATTTAGAAATGGGGAATGGAGAATGGGGGATGGGGAATATTGAGGAGTTATAATTCAAAACTCCTCACTCTCTTATTGTTGCGAAAGCCTTTTAACAGTTTGACCGCCGAGTAGCCGATGCGCGTCTTCAAGTAAGGCGGGAATCTGGTCAGCGTGGGGACTATGTGCCAGATATTGGCGCAAATCTAGTTCTCTCACTCGGTCTGCCTTTGCGCCTGGAAACCAGTGACCGCCGTTGCCTAGCAGGTTGTAGCGCATTTTGGCGTAGTCAATCATATCGTAGGCGATCGCAAGATTTCTCAACCACAGAATCACCTGGATATTCAACCCGCCGGGAGTTTCTTCGGGTGCGGGTAAGCCAACGTGCCAGGTTTTCACCCAGTCTTCGCCGAAAGTAGCGATCGCTTGCTTCTCCAAACGTTCTAAAATCGGCAACAAAACTGACTCCGCTTTCTCCAACAGCGGCAAAGTCTTCAAATGTTCCTCGAAATCCTGCGGTTTTGATGCCCCAATACTGAGAGTATGCACCTGCGGATGACTCAAACAAAACAAATCATTAAACACGATTGGGCTGAGGGGATAGCACAAATCCACCAATTTTTGCGGCGGTTTAAATAGCATTCCTCCTTTCTCCGAAGGACTGATAATAAAAACGCCCATATCGTGCCGAGAAGCCGCCTCAACTGCTGTCCAATTAAACTGATTAATGTAGTACCAATGCAGGTTGACATAATCAAACTGATCGGTTTCAATCGTCTTGACAATAACATCGGTCGGCCCGTGAGTCGAGAAGCCGATAAACCTAACCTTGCCCTGATCTTGTAGCTGCCGTGCCACAGAAAGACAGCCACCCGGTTTAATACTATCGTGCAGCAATTCGAGGGTATTAATACCATGCAGCCCCAATAAATCAACGTAATCTAACTTCAGGTAAGAGAGCGACTTTTCAAAGTCCCGCCGAAATTCCTTAGCGTCTGGCTTAGGGCTGATTTTTGTCTGCACAATTAACTTTTCTCTGGGAAAAGTTGGCAGAATGCGCCCCAACTGCATCTCGGAGGTGCCATATCCACGAGCAGTTTCAATATGATTAATTCCAACTTCTAATGAGCGGCAAATCGTTGCCTCTAGATTCTTTTGATATTCGCCCGGAATTTGCCACGCCGGGACATCTTGCCACTTAAACTGGTAGCGCATTCCCCCACAGGAAAACACTGGCATCTGTAAATTTGTCCGCCCAAAGCGACGATATTGCATCATAAATACGAGCTAATCAGGAAGCGGCATGAGTACGCTTGTAGTTTAACAAAACTAAGAGTTTTCACACGATTCAAAAGACTTGTGCTTATCAGTCAACAAAATCATTTTTAAGGGAAACAATGACTACAAAAAGTATCCGTGTCGCCGCGCTCTCTGTTTTACCAATTACTTTAATTCTGACATCTAATTCTACTATTCTGGCTCAGAATCTATCCCAACTTCAAATTTCCTTTGCTTGGGTTGCTGCATCTAACGGGCAAGTGCCACGAGGAGCAGTGGTAGGTGGCAAGGAAAATGGCAGTTCCCTGTACGTCTGTCGAACAGAATATAAAAATGGGGTGCATCCAGGCAAAGTTGTCAGCAATAATTGTAATTTTGGCTGGGGAGGACAGGAAGTTCTGCAACCCAACTATGAAGTTCTCACCGCACCCCGGAGCGTCAAAATTAATTGGATAGCTGCATCTAATGGACAAGTTCCAGCAGGGTTTATAGTGGCTGGTTACGAAGGCGGTCAATCCCTCATCCTCTGTCGGGCAGCATATAAAGGTGGGGTTCATCCCGGAAAAATTGTAGCCAATAATTGTAATTTTGGTTGGGGGGGAAAAGAAATCCTCAGCCCCAACTATGAAGTAGCTGTGCTACGCGATCGCTAAAGTTCGCGAATTACAGGTTTACCATCTACTACTTCACCAACTAGCACTAAATCTGTAACCCCTACGAACAAGCCATTTTCCAAAACGCCGGGGATGTTATTCAGGGTTTTTTCTAATTCGCCTGGGTTGTCGATGCTGTCAAATTTCACATCAATAACCATGTTGCCTTGATCTGTGATCACTGGCCCCGCTTTTTTCACACCCATTCGCAGTTCTGGTTTACCACCTAATTTTTCGATGGCACGCATGACTGGGGTCATCGCTAGGGGTATCACTTCCACTGGGACAGGGAAGGTGGAACCCAGTCTGTCAACTATCTTAGAGCTATCTACGACGACGATAAACTGCTCTGCCAGGGCATCTACTATTTTTTCGCGGGTGTGAGCAGCACCGCCACCTTTAATCAAGTTGTGCTGCGGATCGACTTCATCGGCTCCGTCAATAGCAATATCAATGCGGTCAACTTCATCCAGCGTGGTTAAGGGTATCCCATACTGTTTTGCCAGCACTGAGGCTTGAAATGAGGTGGGGATGCCTTTGATGTCTTTTAGTTCGCCTTTTTTGATGCGATCGCCTAAAAACTCGATCGCATACGCCGTGGTCGAGCCTGTACCCAGCCCCACAATCGTACCAGACTGGACGCGGGCGGCGGCTGCCTTACCTACTTCCTGTTTCATTAACTTAACCGGATCTTGTTCTGCGCTCATTGTGAAAACTCCCTAGAATTTATGCCCCCGGTCAATACCCAGGCTGTGGCTGCTTGCAGTCAGTCTACTATCTAGGTGCGCTTTTTATTACTCTGATACTGAGAAATTTGCCATAAGAGGCAACGCTGTCTCTCATAAGCTACTGCAATCTAACGATTTGGGCTGCACTCTTCCCATTTTTAAAAATTCAACTTATAGTACCTTTGGTAATACCTTTTACACCCTCAGATAGAAGATACTTTGAGGTTTCGTAATGTATTTTTTAGTTTTGTATATCTTGTTACATAACTTAAATAAATGGTTGTATCCGCTATAATGCCAAAAATTAACCCGCTTTATTTAATTATTCAACCAGATGACTGGGAAACAAGTCGTTGTCTTTGTAAAGTTGGTTTTCAGGAGCTTCCTGTCCTTCCTCAACTTTTCTATAGAAGTATAGATAGTCGGAATGAGGTAGCCAGTATTTTCTTAAATATCAGTCAGGCGCTTTCTGAAATTAGCCAAGCTGGATCGCGCTTTTTTATTGCGCGATCGCTCTGCGATTTGCCAAGTTTACTAGTAGACTTTTTAAAAGCTCAACCGATAGTGACAATTACCAAGGCTGTTAAATACAGTTGGTTTTTTCATGTTTTATCAAAGCAGCGTATATTTTTCAAATATCAGCCAATTTTTGACCTTTCATCCGGCGAAGCGATCGCTTATGAATGTCTAGCACGCGCCAAAGACGATGGGGAAGCAGACTTCAACGGTTATCAATTGATTGAAGCAGCTATATCAACTCAGTTGGCTTGTGAGTTTGATGAATTAGCTCGAACAATTTGTTTGGACTCAATTGCTGCTACTAAAAGTAATCAAAAATTTTTTATTAATATATTACCTAATGCGATTATTCGCGATGCAAATTCTCTAGATCAAAACTTAAAGCAAATTTTAGATTTGGGGCTACAACCAGAACAAATTGTATTTGAATTAACCGAAGTGGAAGCTCTGCTGAGGTGTCCAAGACTGTTGCAGAATATCAACCGCTTGCGTGAGTGGGGATTTGGCATTGCGGTAGATGATTTGTGCGCTTGCGCCTCTACTGATAACTACTTTATGGAATTTTGTCCAGATGTAATTAAAATCGACAAGCGACTGGTGCATGGTTGCAGTCAGCATGCTCTCAAGCAGGTTATGCTCACAAGTTTAGTAGATTCTGCTCACAATTTTGGCATCAAAGTGGTGACAGAGGGGCTAGAGGATATCGAAGATATTGAATTCTGCCGGGAACTGGGTGCAGATTATGGACAGGGATTTGGTTTGGCAATGCCTGAGATAACTTTACAGCAGCAACGTTTGGATTTAGTTAATTTACCGCTAAGTCTTTTGTCTTACACCGACTCTTACAATTACAACCATTAGTTTTGACACTCTCCGGCGTAAACATCAGGGGATTCTAGACTCAAACACCAATTGCAGCTTTTAACTCGTCGAACGTCCCTAAAAGTGCGGCGCTTTAGACCCATTTTTTCGGTAAGATGCAAACGGTTACAACCGATATTGTGTGTATGCAGCTTGAATTTGTTCCTGTTGAAGAATTTTATTTTGCTCTGACCTTAGCAGTAAAAACTCTCTTAGATTTAGAGAAACCAGACCTAACAGAGCAAGTGCGATCGCGTCTTGCTCTAAAATGCGGTCAGCCTTCCACGGTTGCAGCCGCCAGCCAGAATACCTTTAACTACGTGTTTCGGGTTCAAGGAATAGACAATAGCCCTGCCAGTGCGCTAATTGTCTCAGTTGCTGACTGGCAGGGCAAATTACGCTTAAGCAGCGATTACGGCTGGACTCTGGATAGCGATCGCAAGCCCGTTCGTACCGAACATTTTAACCAGCGACCAGAATTTGCATTGCAGTTACAACACCACCTGCAAGACTGGTTGCAAGTTCCAATTACTCAGTAGTCTGTTGGCGTTTGCAGGTTTAAAAACTGTAAGGTGGGCAATTTGTTAAAACCTAACAAATTGCCCACCTTACAAGTTTTTGGTGACTAATGGCTAATTGCTTTGTGCAGCCAAAAGTTCCTTCAGCTTTGCCAATTCCCCAGCCCAGCGGGGATCTGGTTGAAAAGCGTCCGAATCAGGATTAACATTAACAGCAGCATTATCGGAGCGTCGAGACTTCTTGCTGCCGCCACGACGACCGCCGCCGCCGCCGCTTGGGCGATCGCTGGTCCGCTCAGTACGCTCGCCACCACCGCTACGCTCGCCACCACCGCTGGCTTTGTTGCTGTCTTTAATGGGAGCTGGAGCTGGGGGACGGGGAGCCTCCTCTTCCCCTTCACCCTTAGCTCTCGGCAATGCCTTTTCTATTTTCAAAGGGCTTTCTTTGAACATCTGACCGTTGAACTTTTCAATAATTTCATCAGCCAGTTCATCCGTTTTCACGGTTACAAAAGCAAACCCTCGGCATTTACCAGTTTTACGGTCTTTAATCACTTTGGTGGAAACGGAATCACTCATTTCCCCAAACATCGTTTGTAACTCTTGACGGTCTACTTCTTCTTTGGGCAGATTGCCTACATATAGACGAATTGACATGGAAAGATACCTCCAGACTCTGATTTTTAAACAAAATTGCTTAGCGGACGACTTAACCCGATTTTCGGTGACATATCCCCCTGCTGAAGCTGACGGGTTATTTTGGGGTTTTTCGTTTCAACAAGGGCTGCATCCCAATTTTGCATACATACCCACAGGCTTTTTTGCCTTGATGCTCTCGCGTCTAAGCCTGCCGACCCAGGTTTACCTAAAGCCCGCAAAAGCAGGCTTAGACGCGAGAGCCACGACTTTAAGATACTGTTAGCGTCAGACAACCCCATCCCCCAGTCCCCTCTGTATAAGAGGGGGAAGAATTTTTGTTCTCGGAAGGGGGAGCCTGCAACCCCCTCCCTGTTTCGGGGAAGGGTTTGCCCTTTCGGGAATTGACCAACAGTATCCTTTAGTCGGCGGGCGTTTTTCCAAAACAGGGATGCTCCCTCAACGGGAGCTTTTTTTTCTCTCCCGATCCGACCTCCAGACAAGATGCCCACCGCTTTTTTTTCCATGTTCCTAACTGCGCTTTCATCTCCTTCGAGATCCTGTCCGCAATTAGGACAGAAATACCATCTGTCAGCCTGCGGCTTGAAAACCGCATCGCCGCCAAAATCTTTTTGATGTATCGCCGATAGGCAATTCTCCCCTGCCGCATTCAAGCATTCAAATGGTAAGTTGCTCTCCACCGCAGTTGCGATCGCTACGATAGATAAGAATTGCTCCTCTACCGCACCAGTAACAAATGTCAATTTGCTTGGAGCGAGTTTTTTGGTATTCAAGTCTTTATCAACAACCATCAATTGCTTCAACAGCCACTTAGCAGTTTGGGAGCGAAAATTTTGACGTTGGGAAGCCAGCTTTACAGGTGCCAATTCAAGTTGTTGGATTTTAACTTGATGCTTACTGCCCTGATGGCGATACAACTGAGGCTGTAATCGCTCAATTTGGTTCTGGGCTTTCCGATTGTATCGAGGGATTGCCACCTGCTCAACGCAGTTTTGTAACCAATGAAAAAAAATGTTTTTATAGAATGGGAATAACTCGTTGGTTTTTTTAAAGTGGCGCTTTTGGATGTAGTAGTTTGGACTGTTTTTTAGCGGTGCGATCGCACAACTGCTTGTGTCATCGCCGCCAATTTTACAACGGTTTTGCTTCCACCACTTAAAGCCTTCAGCTAACCGATAATTGCACTGCCATCTGAGCGCTCCTATCCACTCCTTCATTGTAACTAACTGGTGTTGAGTTGGGCGCACTCGATACTGGCGGACGATTCTCATTATAGGATTGTATCCTAAATATCTATAATCTTTACACTCGGCTTTTAGAAGATGTCGAGTTTCCGCCAGAGGTTTTCTTTTCGTCCTGTTGTTACAGGACGCTCGCACCATTTTTAAAGGTATCACGGCCTTCGGTATGGGGCTAGTTCAAAAAGCAGATTTCCGTCTTTAGCTGGATATTGCTATTGTGGGTTGTCAAATATTCCAATTTTGCTAAGGCATCAACCCTACACATTTCTCACCCCTCTCCCACCCCCTTAGTAAAAAAGCCAACGAATCATCCCCACTTGTACTGCCAATTCTGCAAGTAGGAACTTCCCGATGACTCTGTTAAAATCCAGATCGTGTATTGAGTGAAGATTGGCAACGTGTCAGAAGAACCACAAACACCATCACTGCCACCCACGGGGGCTATCGAAAACCTGTCTCTGACAGCAACGACTGAGAACTGGTTTGAATATCCAGTAAGGGCGCAACCTCACCACACTGATTATGCTGGCATTGTCTGGCATGGTTCCTATATTGCTTGGTTGGAAGAAGCACGGGTGGAATGCTTGCGCTCAATTGGCATCAACTTTTCCGAGCTGGTAGCCTTGGGATGCGATATGCCAGTTGTCGATCTTTCTTTGCGCTACCACCGACCGATTCAGATGGGAATGACGGCTGTGGTCAGGGCGCGGATGGCAGAAATCGAGGGTGTACGAATTAATTGGGATTACAAAATTCAATCTACCGATGGACAAACTCTATTTGCTACGGCGCGAGTTACTTTGGTAGTCGTTGACCGGGACAAGGGTAAGATTATGCGCCAGTTGCCACCAGCAATGAAGGAAGCTTTGGCGAGACTTTCGGCTACCTAAATTGAGAAGACAAAATATTTAAAGCTAGATCGGCAAAATTAACAGGAATAGGGTTTAAGAATAATATTAAATAACGCAAATAGCCTGAAAAACAAGCATAAAAACCGAGGCTCAATAAATAATAGCTAGATGTTGCCAAGGGATAGGTGCAACGCCTTAGCATGAGCGTTGCTATTGAGTGACACTGATAAAGGTAAGATGTTACTCGGCAGCTTTCGTTGTAGGTGTAGTTAGCTTGTGAGATTATTTGTTTACCATACCCCTGAACTCACGCCCCCGGATAGTGTTCCCGACTGCGCGATCGCTATCGATGTGCTCCGTGCCACCACTACCATTGCTACAGCGCTAAACGCTGGTGCCGAGGCTGTCCAAGTCTTCAGCGATATGGAAAAATTGATGCTCTTCAGCGAAGAGTGGCAGCCGGATCTGCGGCTGCGTGCTGGAGAACGAGGTGGCGCTAAGGTAACTGGCTGCGATTTGGGCAACTCTCCGCTTGATTGCACCCCAGAACGGGTACAGGGACGGCGGTTATTTATCAGTACCACGAATGGTACCCGCGCCTTGCAACGAGTGCAAGAATCTCCTGTTGTTCTGGCGGCTGCCTTGATAAATCGTCAAGCAGCAGTGCAGTATCTTCTGGATCGGCAACCAGAGAATGTATGGTTGTTGGGTTCTGGTTGGGAAGGCAGTTTTTCCCTAGAGGATACGGTGTGTGCTGGCGCGATCGCTTCTGCCCTTGCAGACAAAGTAAATGTAGACATGGGAAATGATGAAGTGTTTGGCGCGATCGCTCTTTATCGCCAGTGGCAGGACAATTTACTAGAATTGTTCCACCATGCCAGCCACGGGCAACGACTTCTACGTCTGGACTGTCTCGAAGACCTTAAATATTGCGCCCAAACTGATATTTTAGATGTTCTCCCGATCCAGCGAGAAGCTGGGGTATTGGTCAAGAACACCTAAGCAGCGCTTTCACGTTTTTAAATTGCAATATCAATTGCTCGTTTTTTTGTCCGTTGTCCGCCAAGAGTTGTCAAGTTAGAAAGTTGGAAAGTTGAAACGTTAACTAGAGGTAATCTAATAACTTTCCAACCTTCAAACCTTCAAACGCTAACGGACAACAATAATTATTTAGCCTCTACCCAAGCCGGCGGGTGGCTCATCCTGCTAGAGGGTTATTTTCTTTTTCTTTAGAAGCAAGGAGGCGTTTGATTTCTTTTGAAATTGCATCTATTCCGGCATCCTTGGCGATAAAAGCATCGGCTTCCGGACAAATTTCTCGACCCACTTCTAAGTTAGTAGCGCTTAGAAATCCTGTTACTAAAACTAATAAAGGAGGGTTAGGAAGAGTTTTTTTAACGTGCATGATTATTTCGCAACCATCCATCCCTTTTTCATATTGGGCAGGAGGGATAGAAAAATCCACGATTACTAAATCATATTGATTTACTTCTTGTAAAAAAGTAAATACCCTTTTATAGGTAAAAACTTCAAATTCTTTACTTAAAAAGCGCTCGATTATCAAACACCAGGTTTCATCATCATCCAATACACCAATTTTATACATGGATTTTGATACCTCAATAATCAACTGCTTAGTTGAACCAAAACAATCTGTTTATTGGCAAAGGTGGGCAATTAATTCTAAAATTGCCTCTTAGGAGATAAGTCATAAGCCTGAGATGGGTTCAGAGAATTTCCCACGGTTTGAAAGCAAAAACAAGTTGCCTCTATAAAGATGGTAATACCTACAGCTACTCTCTTGCATAATAAAATACAAAATGCCCGATCATCTTCTTCCCAAACGCTCTAGCAGACAGGAGGCAATGCGGCGCGCAGCACCTGATTCTCCCATGCGGCGAAGACCATTTTCAGCAATTAGTTGCAGTCGGTCGGGGTCGCGTAGTACCTGCTGTACGACATGGGCAACTTTAGCTGGCTGGTCAACTAGAATTAACGATGGCCCTAAAAGACGAGATTGAGCTTCGGCAAAGGCTGGGGTAAATTGTGGGCCATTACCGGGAAGGGCGATCGCAGGTTTCCCCAAACCGACAAACTGTTCTGTAGCTGTACCAGCCATAGCGATCGCTAAATCTCCCTGATGCAAGCAATCGTTATAAGCATCTTGGGTAAGAATTACAGTGCCATTTTCTTTTTTAAATACAACTTCAGATGGATGAACAGTAAACGATGAAGTGTCTATACCGCCTTCATCATTTGGCTCGTGCCAGCCTTGTAATTCCAAACTTTGACGCAGCGGTTCTAAATTTAATCCTGGTGATATTGCGCCTAAAAACATCACCGGACGAGGTAAAAACGCCTTCATTAAGCTAAGGCAAGACTGAAGAATTTGCTGCCAATTCGCGTAAGCTTCTGGTGGTCTGGAACCTGGGAGAAGAGTAATAATAAGCGATCGCTTAGTTTCTTGCAGTTCAATATCTGAGGCATAAAATACCGATGGTCGTCTAGAAGGTTCCAAACCGTCCATCATCGGGTTCCCCAAATCCAAAGCAGGGATAGAGAACTTTTGCAAAGTCTCGGTTGTCAGTCCATCTCTGGGAAAAACCGCCTTGCAGCGCCGACGACTCATTAGCCAACGCTCCCAAGGCAAGTATACAGAACCCGACCAACCTTCCCAACGTTCTCGCCGCGACCGACGCGGCAATGGCCCAGCTTCATCTCGCAAATAGTATTCTGACTTAGCGGTGCCGACAAAAGCGTAAGGAACGCCACTCAACCAGGCAAAAAGCAGGGGTACAATGTCTCCTACCGCCAAGATTGCTCCACCGCGTTTGCAAGAACGGCGAATTGCTTGGTACTGGGCGAGAGTAAGTTGCAGCAAACCGCCTTTGACATCTCGCGCCAATTGCCGCCCATCCATGTATATAAAGCCACCGGAGGGCATCGTTTGCACCTTGCCAATGATGGGGATATCCAACTGGGCGTAGGCGCGTCCATCGCCCACTAATGGTAAAGCAGCTAATTCTAGAGAATCAGACTGTTGCTGGAGTTGTTGCAAAATCGCACAAGCGATCGCATCCTCTCCATGACCATTACTCAGGCATAATATCCTCATCAAATACCTCCTCCACGGATGTTATATTTTAAACTTTTGATATTTTTTAGCCCCCTCTCTCGATTGCGGGGAGGAAGTTGGGGAGCCAGCGACGGGCGTGGCGGGGTTCTAAAAACCTAGTGCAAGTCCCAAATCCCAAATCAGCACCTTGGAACCTGAGAGCAAAAGCAAGGGTCTTTCTTCAACAAAGCTACTTAAGCGATAAACCATTATCCTGTCTTAGCAGAAAATATTCCTTCTTAGGTATTTTCGGCAATGCCTCTACAAAATTCAATTTTTTAGAATATGCGCGTACCATCCCTTGCCATTTATACCTTAGCTGTCCTAGCTGCCGCAGATTTAGGCTCCCACGCTTTAGCCAGTAACACCTCATCACCAACTCAAACACCAGAAGCGGAAGCCACTAACCTTGTAGTCCCGGTTAATAGTGCCACACCAGTAGCAACAACTTCAACCCAAAAACTGGCAGATGCCAACCCAGTTGTCCCGGTTAATAGTGCCACACCACAACTGGCAGATGCCAAGGTAGTTGTCCCGGTTAATACTGCCACGCCAGTAGCAACAACTTCAACCCAAAAACTGGCAGATGCCAAGGTAGTTGTCCCGGTTAATACTGCCACGCCAGTAGCAACAACTTCAACCCAAAAACTGGCAGATGCCAAGGTAGTTGTCCCGGTTAATACTGCCACACCAGTAGCAACAACTTCAACTCCAAAACCAGCAGATGGTAACAGAGTCGTTGTCCCAGTTAATAGTGCCACGACACCACCAGTTAGGGCAATTGCGGCACCAGAAACTATAAACACGCCTCAGTTTACACCAACAGCTCAGACTCCAAGAGCTACCCCAACTCGCGCTGTCAATTCCTCAGATTTGGTAGTCACAGCAACTGATGTTCAAGTGGTGGGAGTCACAGGGGAATTGCAGCAAGTTGCCCAAAATGCGATTAGCACCCGTCCCGGCGGAGATACCAGTCAAAGTCAGCTGCAAAAAGATGTTGCAGCAATTTTGGAAACCGGACTATTTGCCGATGCTAATGTGACTACTTATGCTGAGAAAAATGGATTGAGAGCAGTCTTCCAGGTTTCACCAGTGGTAGTGCGAAGCGTTCAACTTTCTGGGGCGCAAGTCCTCACGCCAACAGTTGCCAACGACATCTTCAAATCCCAGATAGGGACAAACATCAGCCCAGCGGCAATAACCCAAGGTGTCCAACAAATCAAACAATGGTATGAGAAAAATGGTTACACACTAGCGCAGGTAATAGCTGTGCAGCCGGGTCGCAATGGAGTGCTAGCAATTCAAGTTGCCGAGGGTATCGTCGGCGATGTCAAAATTCGCTTTGTAGACAAAGAAGGTAATCCAACTCAAGGGCGTACTAAAGAAGATTTCCTGCTGCGCGAGATCAAGCTAAAGTCAGGTCAACCGTTCCGCGTGGATGTGGCAAGAGGCGACTTGCAACAACTGTATCAGCTGGGACTATTTGAGAACGCCGATGTTTCTCTCAACGGCGACCCCCGAAAAGTGGATGTCACTTACGAACTAACCGAGGGTAAATCCCGTTCTGTCAACGTTGGCGGCGGCTACAGCGACAATAGCGGTCTTTACGGTACGCTTAGCTACAACGATCGCAATTTGGGCGGCACCAACCAACAACTAGGCGGGAATCTCCAGGTAAGCCCCAGAGACGTACAGTTTGACGGTAAGTTTAGCAGTCCCTATCGCGCCAGCAACCCCGACCGCCTGGGATATTCCGTCGATGCTTTTCGACAACGGGAGCTTTCCGCCACCTTTAATGAAGATGTGAAGCTGCCAAACGGAGATCAAGTTAGGGAAGGACGGTTCGGCGGCGGCGTGACAGTGACGCGACCAGTGGGTGATTTTCAGGGTTCGGTGGGATTGAACTACACCCGCACCAGCATACGCGATCGCGATGGCAATCTCTCCCCAGTCGATGAATTAGGCAATCGTCTTTCCTACAGTGAAAATGGCATTGATGACAAAGTGGCGCTGACTGCTGGAGTCATTCAAGACCGCCGAGACAACCCTGTTAACCCCTCTAAAGGTTCGGTACTCAGTCTTAGTACGGAACAGTCAATTCCAGTCGGTAACGGCAATATTTTGATGAACCGTCTCCAAGCAAATTACAGCCAGTACGTCCCAGTCAATCTCATCGGCAACAAAAACGCAGAAGTGCTTGCCTTTAACGTACAGGGAGGCACAACAATTGGCAACCTGCCGCCCTACGAAGCATTTAATCTTGGCGGTATCAATTCTGTACGCGGTTACGGCAGTGGTGATGTCGCCAGCGGTCGCAGTTTTGTCTTAGCCTCTGCCGAGTATCGCTTCCCGATTTATCAGCCAGTCGGGGGAGTTTTATTCGCTGACTTTGGCTCAGACTTAGGTTCTGGCGATACAGTCCCAGGAGAACCGGGAACAGTGCGCGATAAGCCAGGGGCTGGCTTTGGCTACGGAGCAGGTCTCCGTCTAAGTTCACCTATTGGCTTGATTCGGGCTGACTTCGGCATCAATAACCAAGGCGACAGTAGGCTGCAATTTGGTATCGGTCAACGATTCTAATTTAATTCAAGAGTTTTCTCGTTACCCAGCTTACGCCTGGGAACGCATTCCGTGAGGGCGTAAACTGGGTAACGAGCATTACCTTTAGAATTAATTAGTCCTTCATCCTTTGCGATCGCATGGATACGTTAGTAGGCAAAACTTTGCAGGGTGGCAAATACACGCTCTTAGAAGAACTGGGACGGGGTGGGTTTGGTGTCACCTTTAAAGCTACCCATCACTACTTGGGTCAGTTTATGGTGATTAAAACCCTCAACGATTCTCTGCGTCAACATCCTGACTTTGCCCGGTTCCAGCGCCAGTTTCAGGATGAAGCAAGACGCTTGGCGTTGTGCGTCCATCCGAATATTGTTCGGGTGAATGACTTCTTCATGGATGGTGGCTTGCCTTACCTGGTGATGGACTACATCGCTGGTCAAACTCTGCAAGCTGTGGTATTTCCAGACAATCCTCTGCCAGAGACAACTGCTATCCACTTTATCCGGCAGATTGCAGCAGCTGTTAAGGTGGTGCATCAAAATAATCTGCTGCATCGGGATATCAAGCCGCAAAATATCATTCTGCGTGGGGGAACTCAAGAGGTAGTGCTGATTGATTTTGGCATTGCGCGAGAGTTTACGCCCGACTTGACTCAAGCTCATACAAATATTGTTTCTGAAGGCTATGCTCCAATTGAGCAATACTTACCGCAAGCAAAGCGAACTCCAGCCACAGATGTTTATGGATTAGCGGCGACGCTTTACGCTTTGTTAACGGCACGAGTCCCAACGCCTGCAACAATCCGAAACAGACAACCGATGCCAGCACCCCGCGATTTGCGATCGCATCTGAGTCCGGCTGTCAATCAGGCGGTGATGCGCGGGATGGCTGTTGATGTTCAATACCGACCTGGAAGTGTGGATGAGTGGCTGTCTCTATTGCCATCTCAGTTTGAGGGCCCCAGCAGTATGTCAATTACGGCGATGCCAACAAACACAGCGCCTACGGTTGCTTTTGTGCCTCAGCTTGCACCAGAAGCAAAAAAAAATCAACCCCTCCCTAATCCTCCCCGCAAGGAGGAAGGAATTAAATTTTCCTCATTACTGAAATGGCGCGGTTTTTTGATTGCTTCAGGAATTGCGATCGCTTCGGGAATTGCGATCGCTTTTAGTTCCAATTGGTTCGCGCCTCCACAAACCAAATCGCCAAATGCTGAACAACCATCAATTGAAAAACCACCAACTCAGGATGCTAGCAGCACTGCTGAACCTGTAAAAATTAAGACCACTGCTACTCAACAGCAACCAGTCCAAAATCAAAGATCGTCCCGCAGAAGAAGATCCCAGCAACAACGCGATCGCTCTCCTCTACAAACGCCGCCACCTGAAGTTACAATTCCCGCCACGGGTAATCCTGTGCCGAATACTTCCACTGCTGGAAGTGACTCGAATCAGGAAGCAACTTCAAAACAGGATGATAACGACTCGCGGATTGAGAAACTAAAAGAAGACATCCGCAAGCAAAGAGAGCAGTATCGCCAACAGCAGGATGGCACGGCAAACTCGCCCAAAGCTCCTGATGTTAGCGTGGAAGTTGTTCCTGCTCCCGCACCTGTGCCACCGCCATTTTCTCGTAGTGATCGCAAGCCCTCGGATTCTGCACCCGCTTCCTCATCTGGGGATAATACTGCACAACCACCTTCAATCACCGTCCCGGTTATCAAACCAGAACCTCCACCCGCACCCGTAGCCGACAAGAAGCAAAAATTTGAGCGAGAAAAGCCAGAGAAGCCAGAAAAGTCAGAAAAGTCAGATAAACCAGAGAAGGATAAGGATAAAGAGTAGGCGATCGCATTGTCACCGATCTATGTAGTTCGGATATTACACCCTAATAATTTATTCTGGAAACCTCCCGAAACTCTCCCCACCCCTTCAACAAATATATATAATGGGAAGTGTACGACATGGGGCCTTAATGGTTTCGACAGGTTGGCGAACGCTGCCCCGTGATTCAGGTCGAGAGTGAGTCTTCTCTCGGAAATACCGGGCTCAAAAAAAAAGTAAATGCGAACAACATCGTTCCTATTGCTCGTCGTCAGGCAGTTGCTATTGCCTAATTTCCTCTAACGAGGCATCGAGCGTCTGTAGTCCGACTCCGTTAAAGACCGCAGACACCAACCCCAACGGATGCTCTAGTAAGCCTTCACTGGTAGACTTGCTAGCTAAGATAAACCGGTGCATCCTGTCATCCGGGATAATGGATGGTTCCCGCCTTGAGGGTCAGATAGGCTAAACCTGTGAATGAGCGGTAGGTTAATACCCAATTTGGACACGGGTTCGATCCCCGTAGGCTCCACTTAAATTAAAACTTTAAAAATCACCTTATCAGGCATAAGGTGATTTTTATTTTGGCTGAGTTTCACAAGGAAAAAAAATGCTCCCTCAACTTAAGTTGAGGGAGCATGGTCTTTACTGATGGGTGTGAGAAGCTTTTAGTTCACCTATGCTTCTAAACAAAAGTCTAACGAGCAAATGTGACATGAATGTGACATTCAGATAGCGATGCTGTGACTATTTTTATAAGCTATGAGCGAGGCGCGAAAAGATGTAAAATCGCGGGTTGGCAAAAAACCGGGTTCTTCAATAAAACAAGTTTCTAGCTGTTGGAACTATTTTAAATATATTAAGTCAAAAACCGCGTGAAGCTTTCTTTAAAAGCGATCGCTTCTACCGAATCCCATCCTTATTAAAAAAATACTGCTAAATTAGGCGCTGGCAATTCGGTATTATTAGTAAGGATTTTTACCTCTTAACTTGGCCTTTCTCTATGCAAAAAACCAAGTTGATCCATCAAGTCATCGTTGGTTCAATGTTTTCCTTTGCCCTAGCGACTCTGGGAACCCAGATGGTACAGGCACGGCGGATTATTTCCCTACCGGAAACTAGATGTGTAAGTAGCGGCCCTGGCCGCTGGCGACCGGATAAGTCTGAGGTGGCTATAGGCAGAGCAGTCTATAAAAATGTTTTGCACATGGGGCCTGGTAATACCTATGTGGCAATGACCTGTAAAATCATGCCGGATGGCTATGAAACTTACTTTCAGACACTAAATCTGGAGTATGGAATGCAGGACAATGACAGAGGTAGCCCTGGTAACACGATCAATATTTACTTAGATGGACAGCGGAAAGATTCTCGTACTGTTACGCCCGGACAGAAAGAGTCTGTGTCACTTGATGTTACCAATGTCAAGAATGTGGCGATAGAAACCATCTGTTCTGACCAACCGAACAGAGGGCAATATTGCGGCCGAGTTTATTTCTTTAAAGCTGCCCTGGTGCCTTATCCGCCGCCTCCAGAACCGAAAAAATAGCAAAAGTGCGCTCACCCTTTAGGGTGGCGCAACGCAAACTAAGCCTGCGGAGGCAGGCTTTATATTATAAAGTCCGCGCACCAGGGACTTTAGTCGTGGGGCATCACAAAGATGGTTCAGTTGCTGGGCTTTGTGTAGGGCTAGGACTCTCGGTAGGACTGGGACTTTCAGTGGGAATTGGGGTGGGACTGGGACTCTCGGTGGGGCTGGGACTTTCGGTGGGGGGCGGTTGTTCGTTCAGCTTTTGTTTGGCTGCGGCAACAACTTCCTGTAACTTGTCTTGCCAGTAGCGAATTTGGGGGAAATCAGGGTCTTGGGCGATCGCGATCGCATCTTCCCATCTACCCTCATTAAACGCTTTTTGTACCTCATTAAATTTAGCTTGGGCAGTTGCCCAATTATTCGGCCACTCTTGCAGCACCTCCTTAACTTGCGAGTAAGCAGCACTGCTGGCGGGAATGGATCTTACCAATGCGATCGCGCCCGGCAAATCGCCTGACTGGAATTTTTCCGTTGCTTGTGCTATGATGTCGCCTCCTTTATCCACAGGTGGCGGCGTTGCTGGAGGTTTTGTCGGAGTTGGCTTAGGAGTAGGTGTTGAACCTGCCGAGGCAGTAGAAGCACAGTTTATATATTCACTAAACACCCACCCTTTTATCGGCGAACTAATCTCCACCCAGCCATTCTGCTTGCTGCCAGTCACAGATAAACTCGTACCTTGTCGAACACTGTCTAGAATCCTACCTTTAGGGTTAGTGCGGACATTTAATGCTGGAATTGTAACTTTGCAAGTTTCTTGTGATTTATCTACCCCGCGATTGTCAGGATTATTCGCAGTTCCACCGTCACCCTGTCTTGATTGTGGAGAAATAGCCAAAAACAAACCTCCCCCAAACAGCAAAGCCATCACCGCAGCCCCGATAATCAGAGGAAACTTATTAGAAGGAGCAACAGTAGCACGTGACTGTTGACTAATTGGTGGTGGTGGCGATGGTTGAGGTCGTTGGGGCGGAACAGCCGCAACCGTGTACTGTTCAGACAACGACGGTGGGGGTTGTGAGATAGGTTTCTGCGGCGTTATTCTTACGGGTAATTGCTGTCCGCTTAGTAGATACTGCAAGTCTTGTAGCCCTTCCGTTGCCGACTCGTAGCGGTCTTTGAAGTGGTAGCGGGTCATTTTAGTAAGGACAGCCGCCAACCCTGGACTGACTGATACCAAATGCAGCCAGATAATTTCGCCCGTTTGGGGATCTTCGTGCAATTGCAGCGGCATTAACCCAGTCAACGCCTGGATAGCAATGATGCCCAGCGCATAAATATCGCTGTTGAAACGGGGTCTACCTTGCGCCTGTTCGGTGGGCATATAGCCGGGAGTGCCAATGGCAACAGTAGCACTTGCTTGTGCTGGATTTAATGCCTGAGTCCGGAGTTGCTTAACTGCGCCAAAGTCAACCAAGACTAACTTATTATCTGACGAGCGGCGGATTATGTTGTCTGGCTTGATGTCACGATGAATTACACTGTAGTTGTGGACAAATGCCAGAATACTCAAGAGTTCTTGCAGCATCTGAATTACTTGACTTTCTTGCCAGCAATAACCGGGAGAAAGTTCCGCACTTAAGGGATGTCCATCGATGAACTCTTGCACCAAGTAAAATTCTTGGTTTTCTTCAAAGTAAGCTAACAGCCTGGGAATTTGGTCGTGATTTCCCAGTTGTTCGAGAGTTTCGGCTTCGCTGGTAAATAATCGTCTAGCCGTTTCTAAGAAGTAGGCGTCGCTACTAGCGGGTTTGAGGTGCTTGACAACGCAAGTTGGCGCACCGGGACGACGAGTGTCTTTAGCAATATATGTTTTTCCGAATCCCCCGGCACCCAAGGCTTGGACAACTTGGTAACGCCCGTCTAGTAACTTGCCCAACATGGTTTTTTGCTCAATTATTCTTAAGCATTAGAATCTGTTTAATGCCTTTTTTAGCTTGACATACGCTTGGTTTGTTTGTGTAGAGGCAACTATAGCTCTCTTGTTTCCTTCCCAGCCAGGGCCTGAGAACGAGGGTAGCGATCGCTCATCGGTAAATATCGATAAAGTGTATCCCGTTGTTGATACGGACGACCCAAGTCACTGATAGTTTCCTGCAAGGTTTCTACGGACATACAAGTACCGCCTTGTGCGCCAGCCATACTGGTGATATGCTCCTCCATTAACGTGCCGCCGATGTCGTTACAGCCCCATCTGAGCGCTTCTTTGGCACCCGCAAGACCAAGCTTAACCCAACTGGGTTGATGATTAGAAATCCAATTTCCTAAGAAAATTCGCGCTACGGCGGTAAGTAGCAGTGCATCTTCTAAAATTGGTTGGTCGCGTCCTACACGACGGCGCAAAGGTTTGGGGGCTTCTTGCCCGACGAAGGGCAGCAGGATAAACTCTGTGATCCGGGCGGGATATCCTTTTTCTAAGGCGGTTTGTTGGAGACTTCGCAACTTATCTAAATGGTCTATTTGCTGTTCTGGTGTCTCTATGTGACCGGAAAGCATGGTGCTAGTGGTAGGCATTCCCAACTTGTGCGCCGTTCCTACAATTTCCAGCCAAGTTGCCGTATCCAGCTTTTCTGGACAAAGGACGCGCCGCACCTCATCATCCAAAACTTCCGCCGCCGTTCCAGGCATCGAGTCAACGCCAGCATCTAAGAACGCCGCAATTACATCAGCATAACTAAGCTTGTCTTCCCTAGCAATAAATTGCACTTCTTGAGGCGAAAAGGCGTGCATATGTAGTTGAGGAAATTCCTGTTTAATTGTCTTTACCACTCGCAGATAATAAGGCAAAGACGCACCATTGAGTTTTGCCTGAAGATTGAGTCCCCCCTGCATACAAATTTCCGTCGCATTCCGCCGGACTGCATCTGTAGCTTTTTCCAGAATTTGAGCGCTATCTAACCAAAATGCGCCGTCTTCCCCATCATCGCGGCGAAAGGCGCAGAAACTACAGTGCTGTTCGCAGATATTGGTAAAGTTAATATTGCGATTGACAACGTAGGTAACGATATCGCCAGCTTGGTTTAGTCGCAGTTGGTCAGATGCTTCCTGAATCGCCGTCTTAATTGCTGGGTCAGTTTGCTTTAATAGTACAACCCCCTCTTCTTTCGACAAATCACAACCCGCGAAAGCCCGGTCAAGAATGGCATCAACAGTTTTAGTAGTCACAGCAATTCCGATAAAAGTAGGAACACCTTTTAATTTTGGCAGGAAATCTTATTAACGTGAAGCTCCCGCCTTACTAATAGCATTCCCAGGCTGAGCCTGGGAACAAGAAATAAACTGCTATCTCCCACCACGTCCGCTATTTGCGGAACCTGCTGATTTCATTGATAGGCTAATTCGCTTCAATTTCTCATTGACTTCTAGCACTCGCACTTTCACAACTTGTCCAACTTTGACAATTTTCTTAGGATCGTCAACGAATCGATCTGCTAATTGCGAAATATGCACTAAACCGTCTTGATGAACGCCAATATCAACAAATGCACCGAAATTAGCTACATTCGTCACAATTCCCTCTAATTCCATGCCTACGGTGAGATCCTTAATTTCTTTGACACCTTCTTTGAAAGTTGCATACTTAAATTGTTCTCTAGGATCTCTTCCGGGCTTTTCCAATTCGCTAATAATATCGCGTAGGGTTGGTTCGCCTACTGTTTCTGTGACGTATTTTTTCAGGTTCATCGACTTAAGCTTTGCTGCAATCTGCGTTATCTGATCTAAAGGAGTATTTAAATCTTTAGCGATCGCTTCCACCACTTTATAGCTTTCCGGATGCACTGCTGTATTGTCTAACGGGTTGTCGCCAGCACGAATTCGCAAAAATCCAGCCGCTTGTTCAAATGCTTTTGGCCCCAATTTTGGCACTTTCAAAAGTTGTCGCCGATTTTTAAATGCACCATTTTCGTTGCGATAGTTGACGATATTTTTCGCCACTGCTGGTGTCATCCCAGAAACAAAAGTTAGAAGTTCCTTCGAGGCAGTATTCAAATCTACGCCAACGTAGTTAACGCAACTTTCCACCGTTTCATCTAACTTTTTTTTCAGCAATTTTTGGTCTACATCGTGCTGATACTGTCCCACACCAATCGATTTAGGATCGATTTTAACAAGTTCAGCTAAAGGGTCTTGCAAGCGGCGACCGATACTGATGGCACCGCGCACGGTAAGATCAAGTTCGGGAAACTCTGCGATCGCTACCTCAGAAGCCGAGTAAATCGACGCTCCCGACTCATTCACCATCACTTTAACTGGTTTGCGATCCATCGTTTTGAGAACTTCCGAAACAAATTCGTCTGTCTCCCTTCCAGCTGTACCGTTGCCAATAGCTATCAACTGAATATTGTGCTTTTCAATCATTCTTTTGATAGCTTGTGCCGCTTGAGTGCGCTGTGCGGCGGCTTGGTGTGGGAAAATAGTTTGATACTCCAAAAATTTTCCCGTTTCCGAAAGTACAGAAACTTTACATCCAGTCCGAAAACCTGGATCTATGGCTAATGTCGGTTTCATTCCTGCTGGAGGAGATAGCAGCAACTCGCGCAGATTACTTTCAAACGTTGTGATAGATTCAACATCAGCGTAAGTTTTAATTTCCGAACGCACTTCGCTAATTAAGGAAGTTTTCATCAAGCGATTGAACGCATCTTTGAGCATGGCTCGGTAAAAGTCTCGAATTGCAGGAATTTTCGTTTTAATTTCCTGCGATTCTAGATAGGACATCACAACTGTTTCATCGAAGGAAAGTTCTAAATTTAACACTCCTTCAGTTTCTCCGCGCAGCAGTGCCAACATATTATGTGGCGCGATATTTGTCACCCGAATTTGATAGTTTCGGTACATCTCAAATTTGGTGGAACCTTCGGGATGTTCATCTTTGATGCGCGAGACAAAAACGCCTTCCTCCAGCAAATATTCTCGCAGATGCGATCGCAAGTTTGCCCGCTCTGACACTTCTTCTGCCAAAATGTCAGCAGCACCCTTAAGAGCATCTTCAGGAGTTTTTACTCCTTTTTCTTCAGAAACATACTGTGCCGCCGCTTCCACCAAGGACACAGGCTTTGCATTGGGAAGGTTCAACGACTTGATAAACTCGGCAAATGGCTCTAAACCTTTTTCCCTAGCAATTGTGGCGCGTGTTCGTCGCTTCGCTCGGTAAGGTAGGTAAAGGTCTTCAAGTTCAGTTTTTTGCAAACAAGATTCGATTTGAGCTTTCAGCTCATCGGTAAGTTTGCCTTGGGATGCGATCGCTTCCAAAATGGCCGCTTTCCGTTCCTCCAGTTCAGTCAAATAAGCATATCTATCAAATAAATCGCGCAGCTGAACTTCATTCATCTCGCCAGTGCGCTCTTTGCGGTAACGTGCAATAAAAGGAATTGTTGACCCCTCAGCCAAGAGTTCCAGAGCGTTTTGCACCTGAGAAGGCTTGAGGGAAAGTTCTTGAGCCAGTAGTTGAGGAATATTCAGCATTGGGGTGTCAGCGGTTACGAATCAAACACTTCTGTAGCGATCATTCTACGGTAACAACTGATTTACCAGTCCTAATCCAGATAGCAGTTGCACCGTTAGCAACAATAGCACTAAACCATTGAGAGTTAAATGCACAGAGCTAGCCCAAGAAGTGCGGCGAAAGCGCAATATTACCGTTGCGCTAGTAATTACTAAAATAACAACTGCCAATCCAACCAAATTGTGAGGGGAACCAGTAAGCAAGTCATCAAGTGTGAATTCCGCAGTCGTCACCCAACCCAAAAGCCACACACCTATACTGATCGCCAAAAACCCAATCCCTACTTTTTTGTGAATTTTTTGGAGATTGAACGTTTCCATCACATCTAAACCGCTTTTACCCAGCCGTGCATTGCGGTAACGCCAACCATAAGTTGCAGCAGTAGCCGCTAGCGCGATCGCAGCCACTCCGCCTACAGGATGCACCAAGGAAAGCCAATTGAAAGTCACTATATTTGATACAAACGTTTACACTTCCAATTCCACTATAAGCCCTGGTTACGGAAGCCATTCTCCTCACCTCAGCTCAACTAGCGAATAAAATACTATCGAAGGCAAAGGCTTTTAAACAATTTCCCCAAGAGACGAGCCTTTTTGTGAAGTTCGCGCTCTTTCACCAGCAACCATGACTACAAAAATATTAGACAAATCAACCCTACAGCCAGAACATTGAGCGATAAAGTAATCCTCACTCTCAGGCTCAATGACAATGAACCAGTTGTAGCGGTCTTTAATCAATTCAGTCCGGAGCCGCTTAAAGATTGGACGACAACGCTTTGATATCGGCTTCTTTTTTGGTTCTTTCTTCTGGAGATATAGTGAGTTCTGGGAATATTCTGCGGCGTCGTGCTTGGCGCTTCGATTTTTGTTGTGTCATATATTCAAAGTTATTTGATAATGACAACAGGAAAACTTATATTGAAAAATATATAAAAGCGATCGCTTTCTGGAAAAAAGAAGCGATCGCTACTAATTCAATTCTGTTCTGATAACAAAAGTTTGTGCAGTTTCAAACACAATAAAGCCAGGGTTTGCTCCTAAACGCCCCTTTCAGCGAAGTTTGCTTTATCAAGCATTACCTTCACTTTCCACTGGCACTAAAATGTATTTTATCTGCTTATCAGATCCCTTGACAATCTGACTACTAGATGGATTGGCATTCTCAGTTGCACCCTTCAATGCTTCTCCCGTACCTCTTACATTTTCGTTAACATTCTCCGCTGCATCCTTGAGTACATCCACTGTACCTTTTACAGTTTCGTTAACGTTCTCCGCTGTACCCTTAACTGTGTTCAGCGTATCTTTTACAGTGTAATTAACATCTTGGGTTACACCCTTAACTTTGTCCCCTACATCTATTACTGTGTCATTAACGTTGACAGCTACGTTCTTTACCCCGTCACCTACGCTTCTTACAGTTTGGTTAACACTTTCAGCGGCATTCTTGACTGTGTTTCCTGCATTTCTTACAGTCTGATTAACCCTATCAACAGAACCCTTATTAGCTAAAGCGCCAGCTATTGCACCCACCGTAGCACCAATGAATGCTCCAATCGCTATTTTAGTGAACGCATTATTCATGCCTGTGCCTGCTGAAGGAGCATCATATTCATGCGGAATTTGCTCAACAAAGATTTCATCTTCATCCAAAAATTCGTTGCTCTCAATCATAAAAATCGTCTCCTTCCTACTAAATAAAACTGATGAATAGCCGTTAGCTTATCCCGTTTAACTTTTTTGCCACTACACTAATCGCTTTTGTTAGCCCACCTTTAAAAGGGGGTTAGGGGTATCAAATGTGTATCCTTCCAAAAGTAAATTGGTATTAGCTCAGCAAAAAGCACTATCTAGTTACCCAACAAGTACAAAAGAATAGTTAGGGAACGGTTAGCTTCAACCCAAGAAATTGCGATTTTTCGGCTCTACATGGGTAAGGGTAAATAGAGAAAAGTTAGGAGTTATGAATTTATGAATTATTAACTCCTAACTCCTAATCCCATTATCCATTCCCAGTCATCAAAAATTGCTTCTAAATGTCAGCAGTACCTTCATAAGGCTGTATTGCAGGAACTTCTCCTTCTTGGAGATAGGTTGCGACATCTTCGTCCTGGGGGCCGGAAATGTATGCCGTCTGCATATCAATTTCCCTTTCCATGCCGATGTTACCAGTCATCGCAACCTGCGATGTATTTGCAACCGGGCGTTCTATCGCTACCTTAAGGTTCTGCTCGTAAGATGGCTTGATATCCTCAGCTGTATCCTGAACTGAGTCCAATGCACCTATTACAGATTGCTTGGCATCCTCAGTTGTATTTTTTACCTGATCCGCTGCACCTGCTACAGCTTGCTTGGCATCTGAAGATGCACCTTTGACTGCATCCAATGCACCTACGACAGCGTGGTTAACACCTTCAGCCGTATCTTGTAATGTGCCTACTACAGCGTAGTTAACACCCTCAGCTACACTCTTGACTGCCTCGCCAACACCTTTGGCTGTCTGACCAACACCGCCAGCTACAGTCTTTGCTGCGTCGCCAACACCGCCAGCTACAGTCTTTGCTGTCTGACCAACACCATCAGCTACAGTCTTTGCTGCCTCGCCAACACCTTTGGCTGTCTGACCAACACCATCAGCTACAGTCTTTGTCGCATCGCCTACACCTTTAGCAGCGTGTTTAACACCTTCAGATGTTCTCCTACCAGCCAAAAGACCAGCTAATGTGCCTAATGTAGCACCGATGAGTCCTCCCATCAGCGCTCTAGATAAGCCTGGATTCATGCTGCTGGATTGTTGCCCAACATTCATGCTGCTGGATTGTTGCCCAACATTCATGCTGCTGGATTGTTGCCCAACATTCATGCTGCTGGATTGTTGCCCAACATTCATGCTGCTGGATTGTTGCCGAGCAACGGGTTGAGGCGTAATGGTAGGACTATTGTCTTCTCTAGCTATCCCAGTACTTATGGTTGTCTCTTCTGTACGAACGTAGGGTTGAGCAGTGGCGCTAGCAACTTGGTCGTCACGTTTATCGAATTGTATGTTATTAGTCATTATTTTCTCCTTTGTTCCCAAGCAGCTAAATTTTGTTTTGGCGTAGCTTGTCATCACTTGCAATTTTAACGAGCCTCAATAAAGACTTAACTGAGCTAAAGGCAGACATATAGTACATCTGTAGTTGTAGATTTTTAGTCCCAATCATCGTATATGGGTATACCTGGGTAGATGTTTAGTAATGTCTCTCTTGAGGTCGGTGTAAGTGTATACGTGCGTCGCTAAATTGGCCATAGCGGCGACATTTAGATCGTTAAGCCGTTTTGGTAGGCAGGAGACGGGCATTATGACACAGAGCAACCAGCCTTTTGATCGGCATGACGAAAATACTGGACGGATTCCGGCACAGTCCAGCGTTCCTCCAGCAGAAACTGGCATAAATGGCGTTGATACTACCTTAGATGGAGCTAACGAAGATACTGACGCGGCTACCGAAGAGTCCGGCATTCAGCCAACAGGCACCCGTAGGCGTGTCGCCAATGCTGCTTTAGCTGGAGCAACCTTTGGTGCTGTAGTCAGCGCGGCAGCTGCGGCGTTTACTGGTAAGGGTGTAGGTGAGGGTCTTAAAGCAATTGTTGAAGGTGTAACGGATTTAGTAATAAAAGGTGCTACTGCGGGTGTTGCACCTACTATTGAAGGTGCAATGGACACACTTAAAGGTGCTGCTGTGGGTGTTCAACCTACTATTGAATATACCTGGGATACGCTTCAAAGTGCTACGGGTGTTCAACCTACTATTGAAGATGCCAGCAACACACTTAAACCTACTGCTGCGGGTGTTCAACCTACTATTGAAGATCCTTGGGATACGCTTAAACCTGCTGCTGCGGGTGTTCAACCTACTATTGAAAATGCCAGCAACACACTTAAAGCTGCTGCTGAGCCTGTTGTTAAACCCCCTATATCTCCCGTTGATTCTATCCCCAAATCTTTAGACCCGCCCCCTGCGACTGGTGCAGCTGGTAGTGTTGCTAATGATGTAATGAACAGCTCTGCTTTAGTGCAACTGTTGCTGAGTCAGGTAGGTAGCGAACTGGCGATGAGTTTCTACGAGCAGCTACCAGCAGTTGTCCTTGCTGAAATTCAACGGTTAAGCACTAACCCCACTCCGGAAGAGCAACAGCGAATAAGAGATAGCTGGACACAAGCTCTAGAACCTATAGCTATTGCGATTATCCAATCGGGACAACTATTCAAACCCAGCACTGTGTATCCCACAAACAACGGGCATCGTAAGCATACTGAAGTAACTTGAGGCAATAGTTAATAGATTTTTAAAGCCAAGAATGGATACAAATATTGTAAGAATTCACGTCTAAAATTGAGGAACTAGAGACGAAGATAGATCGCTCTATCGACGTTTTGAGGGCTTCTTGCTATCTAAATCTTTACTTACTTTGAGGCGCTCGATATCTTATCTGAGGTCGTCGAGCATTTTTTGTAGCTGACACAGCGCCCCGGCTTGCTCCACGATCATGCTGACTGGTTCTTGTTTGGAAAACTGGCTAAGGCTTTTCGGGACTGGTTGTTGCGCCTAGCTTTGATCATAGCCAGTGCATCTGTTCAGTTAGGGCTATGGTGCTTGCTAAACTTACTGATGAAATGCTCACCTGGTGTACTTAAGCCTAAGTTTTTTGTCATGAAACCGCCTCACTGTTCGAGGTAGATTGCATTTCTATATCATAATATTTACACTTTAATTTAGATGCTCTTAGCTTGGTTTAAATAATGTTAATGAGCATACATTGCTATGTATTTTTTGTAGAAATAGATATTAATTTATCCAAAAATATACTAATTAGCTAAAAATGTTTTTATGTAAAAGTTTGACTTTTTTATATAAGTCGTCGAGGAGATAGAGCAACTGAAATGGTAAGCAGAAGCTGTCTGGAGCCTGCCAACAAGATTAAGACTGGTTTTGATTTATGGCTTTTATTGAATCATAAAAAGCGATCGCTTCCACTTTTGTTGATTCAGGACACAGAACGCTAGTTTTAAACAGGTAATGATGCACGTAGGCGATCGCTCAAATCTTCGAGTGTACAGTTGCGTAACGCAGCGATCGCAATGATGCTTTTGGGTACTTCCCGTAAATACAGGTAGCGATCGCGTTCTGCTACCCTCCTGTGAAGTGCCAATCAAGCAACGCCACCTCACCTGCCACTTCCGGCGCTTTTAGCGGGGGTAACGCCGAAGACATTTCCTAAAAAGTATCAAGCACCTGAAAAACTGAATTTATCAAACTTCTATCTTACTATAAAATTAGCATTTTTTACTTAAAAATAATTTGGCATTTTTATATCAGTAATTATTAATAAACTATATAATAATAAAAATGCTCTCCTGTAATTGTGGTGCTAACGCATCATGCGAATGAGCCAAATCATGGCTTTTAAACTGCTGTTAATTTGTGAATCGTATTATAAATTACTTTTTTAAAGAAAGAGAAATCAGGAGAGCAAGCAAAAAATTAGGGTGTTCTTACTACTGAACACAATGCCTGTGTAATGGATATTTCACTCTTCCGCTCGGTTGCTAGTCAGTATCAGCATATACGCCGTGTAAACACAGTCTCAATGATGAATGTCATAAGTCATCAGATAGAAGACCAAGTTATCCAGCATAAACTTTCAGTAGACTTTTACGCGGGCTTTCAAAAATTTTCTAATTTTCCAGATCAACTGCGTCGCTATAGTCGCTTAGGGGCAATATGTAGGCGAGTTTATGTGTTTGGTATTGCCGACTCGGAACCACCTTCTATTCCAGGGGTAGAGTTTATTGAAATTTCACCCAGCTCTGTTCTGTCTCGCGAGTGGTTTTTGTTGGTCAATACTTCGAGTTTTTGGACTACATTGGTTGCCCAAGAAGTAGATGGACGGGACATAACAACGGGGGGACGACGCTTTGATGGGTTGTGGTCTTTTGACGAGCAAGTAGTTGACCGAATCTCGCTGCTGATATCACAAGTTATGGAGTCATCTTACCAGCCGATTAGAAAGCGCAACTACGAACAGCAAAACATCCATATATCCGACATCAGCAGCCGCATGCTCAGTATGCTGGAACAGGTTGTACTAAATAATCAGCGTCGCCGAGTACACCTCCGCACCTTGCAACAATTTGCGGAAACCTCCTCAAGCAATCCAGACAATCTTCTAGAAGATACAGCAGAGATTTTACACAGTATTTTTGGTGCTACGGGTGTTGTCATTGCTGGACTCAACCCTTCCAAGGAAGATTATTCAGTCTGTGCTATAGCAGGCGATGCGAATGGCAAAGGTTGGAAAATGCCTGTGAGTGAGGGATTGATCGGACGAGCAATTCAGCAGGCGCGATTGATCCAGGTAACAAGTGTGCGCCAGAGACACGAGAGCGATCCGTTATTGCCCACTGCCAAAGCGTTGATTGCTGCGCCAATTATAGAAGGTCAGGTTTATGGTGCGATCGCTATTGGCAACACAGAGTCTAATCAATGGGATGAAGATGATGGTCAGACACTGATGGCGATCGCCAGGATGCTAGCAATCCATCTCCGACAGATAGATAATTCTGGGTCTGACCCAACAGAGCAACTATCCACCCATGAGCTGCAACAAGCCGTTGTTGAGCAGCAAGAGGCTGTAGTGCATCTTTTGACACTTCAGAAAAAACTCCGCAGCTTGGGCAACCTTACCCCCATTCAACTTGAAGTTTTACGTCACATGAATAAACACTTTGCTAAGTTAGTCGCGCAGATTAAGATAGCCAGAAACCTGATGCGGAAGTGACTTTTTAAGGGAGGGCTTCTTCCTCGTTCTCAGGCGGAGTCTGAGAACGAGAAATTCATATACACTAACTAAGCATTTCAGTCCGTTTCAACGGACTTGAGCTTTGAGCCTCGAACTTTAGTTCAGGGCTTGAGCGCAGGACAAAAATGAAGTGCCGCTATTTTAAGCCTGTACTCCTACAGGACAAGCAACTTTCGTCCCACCTAAACCACAATACCCACCAGGATTTTTGGCAAGATACTGCTGATGGTAGCTCTCTGCATAGTAGAACTCAGGAGCCTCAATAATCTCAGTAGTGATATCGCCATAGCCAGCCGCATTCAGAGCTTTCTGATAAGCGTCTCGCGATGCTTCAGCCAGCTGCCTTTGACCTGAATACACGTAAATTCCTGAACGATACTGAGTGCCAGCGTCATTGCCTTGACGCATACCTTGAGTGGGATTATGGCTTTCCCAGAAGACTTTTAGAAGTGTTTCGTAACTAATAATTTTTGGGTCAAAAACCACGAGAACCACTTCATTATGTCCGGTCATGCCCGTGCAAACCTCTTCGTAGGTGGGGTTTGGTGTTGTGCCAGCTGCATAACCCACTGCGGTGCTAAAAACGCCCTCTTGCTGCCAAAATTTCCGTTCTGCACCCCAGAAACACCCCATGCCAAACATCGCCATTTCCATCCCAGCTGGAAAAGGAGGCTTGAGAGGATGACCGTTGACGTAGTGACCAGAGGGTACTGGCATTGACTCTGCCCGTCCTGGCAATGCCTGCTCAGGAGTAGGTATAGTTTGCTTTTTGCCAAATCCGAATAGCGCCATGAATTTTGATGTCTGAATAGGTCGTTACGTTACTTAATACTATTTTAGCGCTTTGGCTTGTGACTCAGATCCAGCACTTTTTCTAGCAACAATATTTTTTAGTAAGTTACAACTCAATAGGGTTCACTTAGAAGATAAAAATTCAAACCTGCGATTTGTTGGGTAACATTCCCGTAAGAGGATGTCCTAGAAGTGTCAAAAGTTAGTTTGATCCCCCCAGCCCCCCTTTTTCAAGGGGGGAGAATCAAGCCTTAGTCCCCCTTTTTAAGGGGGATCTCCACGCTCTAAGCGTCTCGATTATGACTTTTCAGACATCCTCTAAGGCTACGCGAAAGCAAGCTACAACCATTCCCGACAACTATCCTTAAGTAAGCTCGCACTAAAACTACATTCGTTCTACAAGGGGCAAAAACAATGAGATACAAACTCTTGGGTAAAAGTGGATTGAGGGTATCTGAACTGTGCTTGGGAACAATGACCTTCGGTGAAGATTGGGGCTGGGGCGCTTCCAAAGACGAAAGCCGTCAGGTTTTCGATGCCTTTGTGGAAGCAGGAGGCAACTTTATTGACACCGCCAACGGCTACACCGATGGCAGCAGCGAGAAAATCGTTGGTGAGTTAATTGCCGCAGAACGCGATCGCTTTGTCGTTGCAACCAAATACTCATTCCCCTTGCATATGAGCGACAAGGCAGGCAACCCCAACGGCAGCGGCAACCATCGTAAGAACATGATGCAGTCGGTAGAAGGCAGCCTAAAACGCCTCAATACCGACTACATCGACTTATTCTGGCTGCACGCTTGGGACTTTATGACACCTATTGAAGAAGTGATGCGTACCTTTGATGACCTAGTACGTTCTGGCAAGGTGTTATATATTGGCATTTCGGACGCGCCTGCTTGGATTGTTTCTCAAGCAAACACCTTGGCGCAATGTTACGGCTGGACTCCGTTTGTCGCTTTGCAAGTCGAGTACAGTTTGGTTGAACGGACACCAGAACGCGACTTGCTACCGATGGCGAAGGCATTTGACTTAGCGGTTACGCCGTGGTCGCCTCTTGGCGCTGGTGTGCTGACGGGCAAGTACAATAAAGCCAGTGGCAATAACGAACAAGGGCGACTGGCGACTACTTCCGGGGGAAATATTTCCCAACGCCATATAGCGATCGCAGAAGTTGTGAGTCAAGTTGCCGAAGAAATCGGACACACGCCTCCACAAGTTGCATTAGCTTGGTTGCTTGCTCAAAGTGGCGTTGTCATCCCAATTATCGGCTCTCGCAAAGTATCGCAGGTTAAAGATAACTTAGCTTGTCTGGATGTGAAGCTATCACCAGAGCATTTGCAACGCCTCAACGAAGTTAGCAAAGTTGAACTTGGCTTCCCCCATGACTTTTTAAGCAATGATATGATCCGCGATCGCCTTTTTGGTGGCACGTTCGATTTAATCGACAATCACCGCAGCTGAAATTAAATAAGAAAGCGATCGCATTTGGTAATACGTTTGGTAGGGGCAGGGGAATGCCATGCCCCTACCAAACGTCACAACCGCAATATATTCAACCGAACGGAGAAAAGCTATATTTTTACTAACTACCTAGAAAAATGGCTAGTAGCGTTCCTACAGTATTAGCGCTAGGATGCTGGCAATTTAAAGATTTTGGTTCACCAACAATCCCAGGAGAGATCAAAATGCCGACTATTGCAAAGAATAACGATGTAATTACGGTGATAATTATCTTCGAGGTAGAGCCGGAACGACAGCAGGAATTAATAGATACTATTGGGGAATTTCTCGAAACAGCGGTGAAAAATCAACCAGGTTTCGTCTCATCCAGCCTCCACAAAAGTATAGACGGCGTAAGAGTTATGAACTATGCCCAGTGGGAAACCTTAGAAGATTACCAAGCTTTTGTCAACAACTCTGAAGTACAAGCAGTTGGTAAAAAGCTTTCCCAGTTTAAAATTCATGATTCACACGTCTACGAAGTCGTAGTTTCTCTACCAGATGACGCTGAGCTCAAAATTACTAAAGGCGGTTTGATTCACCTGGCAGAATTTAGAGTAAAACCAGAAAATCAGATGCGCCTAGTGGAATTGGAAAGGGAATACCTACCACTTGGGTTGCAAAATCCCGGACTTTTATCTGGGAATTTTCATCGCTCTCTTGACGGTGTGCATAATGTTAACTACGGACAGTGGCGCAGTTTTGAGTATTTTGAGGAACTGCTAAAAGATCCAAAATACAAACCTTTGAGTGAGTATTGGCAAGGTTTAGCTGAAAACGAGTTTCATTTGTACGAGGTTGTTTTCACCGAACCTGCTGATTAATTATAAAGAGATAGTCGAAATGGGCAAAAGTCTGAAAGGGAAAGTTGCTGTTGTTACAGGCGGATCGAAAGGGTTAGGACAAGCATTTGCCAAAAGACTTGCTGAAGATGGGGCAGATATTGCGATCGCTGCCACATCTTTAGCACAGGA
Organism: Trichocoleus sp. FACHB-40; assembly: GCF_014695915.1. Lineage (GTDB taxonomy): Bacteria > Cyanobacteriota > Cyanobacteriia > Cyanobacteriales > FACHB-T130 > Funiculus > Funiculus sociatus. Next base: position 25,713 of record NZ_JACJPF010000041.1, on the reverse strand, counting down.
AACTGAAAAAATGGTCAAAGATGCTGGGCGTAAAGCTGAAATTAGCGTTTGTGACGTATCCTCACCAGAGGATGTCAGCAAATTTGCTGCTCTTGTGATGGAGAAATTTGGGCGTTGCGACATCCTGGTTAATAATGCAGGAATCTATCCCTATCAGTCTTTTGACCAGATGAGTTTTGACGACTGGCGCAAGATGATGGCGGTTAATTTAGACTCGCTATTTTTAATGTGCAAAGCTTTTTTACCAAGCATGAAGCAGAACGGCTACGGACGCATTATTAACTTGTCTTCAACTGTAAGCTGGCTAGTAATTCCCGACTATACTCACTACACAACAGCAAAGATGGGTGTTATTGGGTTTACGCGAGCTTTGGCATCGGAAGTGGGAGAATTTGGAATTACAGTGAATGCGATCGCTCCCGGTTTGGTTCGCACTGGCACCACGGAAACAAATTCGCCATCAGAAGTTTTTGACATGGTGGCAGCAAGGCAAGCGATCAAACGCACGGCAACACCGGATGATGTTGTTGGTGCAGTATCTTTTCTTGCCTCAGATGATGCTGCTTTTATAACTGGACAAACTTTAATTGTTGATGGCGGACTGGCGCGAGCATAAGTAAGTGCTGGGCAATTTGATTCAACTTAGCTAACCTTGGCTAAATCTTAACTAACTCTTAAGTAAAGGCAGATAACTGTAATGATGTCTTTTGGAAAAGTATCTATTGTAACTCGTGGAAGCTCTGGTATCGGTCGGGCGTGTGCGATCGCATTTACCTTTGAGCGTTTTGCCAAAGAAAACCCGCAAGGAATTGAACAGATTAAGCAAATGCACCCCATCGGACGTGTTGGCAAGGCGGAAGAAATTGCCAACGCCGCGATTTGGCTTTGCTCAGATAAAGCTTCGTTTGTCACGGGGCAATCGCTGGGAGTCGATGGAGGATATACCGCCCACTAAGGCAAGCAAAAATAATGCGATCGCTCTCTTGCATTGCCCAATTGAAGTAGGATTTTTTCGGCTGATGGTAGGCGCTACCCACCATTTTATTTTACCAATATTTATCACCTCAAAAACCAAGTAACTTCATGCAATCAACAGAAGCCGATGGTCAGCAACACAACCCCAAAAACTTGCTTAAAGACAAAAATATTCTGATTATTTTTGCTATTTCTCTAATCGCCGTTCTCGGTGTTTCCAGTGTAACTCCGGCATTCCCGAATCTAGCTAAAGCCTTAAATGTAGCTCCAGAAAATATTGGTTTATTGGTTACAGCCTTCACGCTTCCCACTCTGTTGCTAGGCCCTATTATTGGTGTCCTTGCCGATAGAATTGGCAGAAAGAAGATTATTGTTCCTTCACTGCTTTTATTTGGAATTGCTGGCACAGCTTGCGCCTTTGTTCGTGATTTTAACCTTTTACTGTTGTTCCGCTTATTGCAAGGAATTGGTGCAGCTTCTTTACTTTCTCTCAGTGTCACCTTAATCGGCGATTTATATGCCGGAGAAAGACGTACTGCGGCAATGGGTTATAACGCCAGCGTTAGCAGTATCGGCACAGCAAGCTATCCAACAATTGGCGGCGCACTAGCAACAATTGGCTGGTATTATCCTTTTATGTTACCCGTGGTAGCTATTCCTATCGCGTTAGTGGTATTGTTTGCCCTGAAAAATCCTGAACCGAAAGGCGAACGTAATCTCAGGGAATATTTAATAAATGCTCGCAGAATTCTGAAAAATCGTCAGTTGGCGGGATTGTTTCTTGCGAGTGCTGCTAACTTCGTGCTTCTTTATGGTGCTTATGTAACTTATTTGCCACAATTGATTAACGATACATTTAAAGCGCAGCCCTCTACAATTGGAGTGATACTCTCTAGTATCTCGGTAGCGATCGCATTCACTTCTTCACAGCTAGGTAGACTCGCCAGACGTTTTCCAGAAACAACTTTAATTAGAGCATCTTTTGTTTTCTATGCCATTGCTCTATTTATCGTTCCCTTCGTAACAAATATGTGGTTACTATTAATACCAACCACGATTTTTGGGATTGGGCTTGGCATTGGATTTCCCAGCATTCAAACTTTGTTAGCAGCTCTGGCACCGAGAGAGTACCTAGCTACCGTGATAGCTGTAAACGGCACATTTTTTGGATTGGGGCAAACTTTAGGGCCGCTACTGATGGGAATTGCCTTTGGAATTGGTGGAATTCATAGTGTATTTTTTGCAGGTGTTGGCTTTTCAATTATCACGCTACTTGTGTTCAGATATTGCACCTGTATGTAACAATGTAATTTTACAAGCACCTTCTTGAAGTATCACTATCATCAGGTAAAGTAGTTATGATTGGTTCTGCTTACACAAGACTGCTGGTAAAGGACTTAAAAGCTTGCTTTGACTTTTACAAAGATGTCATGGAATTTGACGTTACTGTAGAAGATGAACAAAGCGGATATGCTGAGTTTAAAGCCGGAGATATGAGACTTAGTTTATTCAGACGGCAAGAAATGGCGCAAATGATTGGCAACGCTGACAAGCCTGAAAATGCCGAATGTCAAGACAAGATAGTGTTAGTTTTTACAGTGCATGATGTAGATCAGGCATATCATAAATTAAGGCATAAGGGAGTCAACTTTACAACAGAACCAATGAGCAATCCCTACTACGGAATTAAAACAGCTTATCTTCGCGACCCCGACGGAAATCTTATAGGTTTATATCAGTCTTTAGACTAATAGGCTTTAATACACGTAGGGGCATGGCAGTCCCATGCCCCTAGAAAATGTAAGTTTTACCAGTTATTTAATCTATATTCCTAAAAATTAGATAGAATTTTTACCCAATTTTTAATTACGAGAAGCTATGTTTAATTACGCCTACCTGCTTAATAACTAATGACTATAGAAATTGCCAACTCCTGAGATGCCAACCTTGCCCAGCAACAACAAGAGCAGCCACATAGTTTGCAGTAGGTGTCAACTCTTGGAGAACCCAGTCTTGAGTAACTAAACTGCTGGGGAGACGAAGTTCGCTAGCTGGTTTTTCGGGAGCGAGCAAAATTTCAATTTGGTCTAGCTGAGCCAGTCCGTCTCCAGTTGCTTTGAGATAAGCTTCCTTGCAAGTCCAGTAGCGAAAGAATGTTTCCTGCTTCTGCGAGGGAGGAAGCGCACGAATTACAGCATATTCTTGGGCGGAAAAAAAGCGTTTAGCGAGTTGTTCGGTATCGGAGATAGGACGGATATATTCCAAGTCAATGCCAAGGGCGCGATCGCGTCCAACAGCATACAAAGCGAGTCCCTGAGAGTGAGACAAGTTAAAACAGAGTCTACTGTCGCCGGAGGTTTCAGCCAAAATTGGTTTACCGCGCGGTTCATACCCAAATTGCACCTCAGATGGATCGATACCCAAATAGCGAGCCAAAATGGTTCTGAGAATACCGCGACCAGCAATGAAACGATTTCGATGCTGCTCAAAATAAAACCGCTCAGCCCGATTTCGCTCGTCGGCCGAGAGGGTTTTTGCCAACAATTGAAGATGAGATGTCGGTGGGTCAAGGTCAGCCCGCCAAACATCAATTTCATCCCTCGACAAGGTTAAATCTGCCGATGGATTGAGCCATTCATTATCAGAAGTAGTCATTCAATTTTGGATTTCTGCTTTTTTACTTATTAGCAGTCCTCCTGTCTCAACCCAGGATAGTCCAATTGGGCCTTCGAGCAGTTAAAATACCTCAATCAAAATATATTAATATTAACCAAGAAGCCTCAAGCTTTGTAGTTGCTCAAGGCTTCTTGGAAGTGGATAGCTCTCTAGATTTCTACCTTGGTTGTGGTTGGAGCGATCGCGCTACCAAGCCTGAAGAATCCTTCTAGCCTGCTATTGCGGACAAAGCCACATGTTTAAGCAGACGTTGGCAGTTCTTCTGCATCAACTTGTTGCAGCTTGATATGCTTGCGCCCTAGAGAGATTTCAAACTCATCCCCGGCTTGAAGTCCCATTTGCTTAGTATAAGCCGAGCCTATTAGCAAATTGCCGTTGGACTGCACCGATATCCGGTAGCTGGCGCTACGTCCGCCGCGTCCTGTACCTTCTTGTTTACCATCTAATTCAATTCCCTCAGCATCTATGAGAGCGTTTAGGAATTTCATCATGTTCACGCGCTCCACACCACCTTTTGTGACAGTGTAGTATCCGCAGGCTCTAGCCTTTTCTTCTTTGCTCAAAGAGCCTATTTCTTTGACTTTTTTGATCAGCGCCTCTCCTGTTAAAGGCTCTGGTTTTTTCTTTTTGTCCATATTAGCTCTAATGGTTTCCTTGTTAATTACAATAACATCTTGCACAAAAAACTTCTATAAACAAGTAAATTTATTCTTATGGTAAAAACGCGATCCCATGATTACCCCTCTGGCGATGACTAAGTATTCGGGCGACAATTAATCAGGATCAACTCTAATTTTTGTCTTTGAATGCAACGCCACCTGCTACATCGGCGAAGGGTGAAGCTTTCCCCTATCAAATTGTAGTTCCCAGGGAAGATACTTACGGCAGACTAAAAGCCTGTTATACACTAATTGCAGGCTTCTAGTCTGCCCCACAAGAAGTATATTCGCAAAAACAGGATTAAGTAATATGACAATAAAGATGTGTAACTTAGTTATCTTGTAGCGGGAAACAACCTCTATATGTCCAACTATTTCAGCCTAACATCAGCAATCATTCGAGAAACAAAAGCGCATGAAGATGCACTGCCCCTAATGGATGAAGGCTGTCGCTCTCGGTTTCTTCTTCACCAAAAACCTACCGAGAAGGTATGTCTCTTCTTTCATGGGTTTACTGCCTCCCCAGAGCAGTTTGTACCTATAGGAGAAGCTTTTTTTAAAGCTGGCTACAACGTTTTAATTCCTTTGTTGCCAGGGCATGGTATTGCCGGGGAATGGGATGCAGACAACCCCCCTCCGCTGCCAGAAAATCAACAAGTTTATCAACAGTTTGGTCTTCGCTGGCTAGAGATTGTACAACCTTTGGGGACGAAAGTGATTGTGGGGGGACTATCTGGGGGCAGCACATTGGCGGCTTGGCTAGCACTAGAACGTAATGCACAAATTAATCGGGCTTTGCTATTTGCGCCTTATTTGAGCGGCAGCAATAAAGTGGTAGATTTATTTGTGGAAATCTTTAATATCTACTTTAAGTGGCGAACTGAACCAGGATTAGCCAGTTTTGGCTATCCTGGCTTTCTGATGCCATCTTTGCGCGTTTTTTTAGACATGGGACAAGATATTCTGGCACGTGCTGAAGAAAGTTTGGCTGCGCCGATGTTTATTATATCGAGTGAAAGCGATCGCGCTGTCGGTAAAGAGGAGCATGAAGCTTTATTTGAAGCCGCACTCAAGTATCAACCCTTTACTTGGTATCACTCCTTTGACCGAGTTCTGGATGTTCCCCACAATATGATGACAAAAGCTGAGGGAAACGACCATCTAGACTTGCTCATTGCGATAGCGAAAGCCTATGTAGAAAGCGGTTTAACCTGGGCTGAAGTTCAAGAAATTAGTTCACGCATGAAGCAAGGCTACTCTTTTGACACCGTGGTTGATGAACTCCATCTGCGTCAGTTAGTTCCTCCCAATTTTGCCCCCATAATAGCAAGGCTCTAGGTGGTTTTTTAGCATAGGAAGGTGACTAATTTAAGCTAAAACGCCAATTTATTCCTATTAAAGGAGGATGCAATGCTCACCAGATTGAGCATTAAGTTAAATTGACTGCCCGGTAATTAACCTAAAATTTGGGGAAGTGCATCTACTAATTTCTTGGAGGTTCAACAGAAATGCCATCTACTCGCCTTCGCGATTTAAAAGATGAGTATCAGAAACTTTGGGATAGCTGTGAAATAAAACCGGAGTTTTTGAAGAGTGTTAAAGAGGTAGCGGAAAAAATCCGGGCTACACGCGATCGCTACGAAGCTGTGCAGCAACAAATTGGAGTGCCGTGGTATTTTGTTGCAGTCATCCACAATATGGAATGTTCCCTCAATTTTAAGGGACATTTGCATAACGGTGACTCTCTCAAAAAGCGCACTGTGAAAGTCCCCCCTGGTAGACCGATTAACCAGCCTAAATTAGGATGGAATGTTGGATACAGTTGGGAAGAAAGCGCCATTGATGCTCTAAAATTCAAGGAATTCGACCAAGCCAAAGATTGGAGTCTGGCAGCACAACTTTGGAGATTAGAATCATACAACGGTTTTGGCTACAGATTGTATCATCCAGAAGTTCTCACCCCTTACCTGTGGTCAACAACTAATCACTACAAAAAAGGAAAGTACACCGCAGATGGGAAATGGGATGGTCGAGCCGTTTCTGCTCAGATAGGTGCAGCAGCTTTGTTGAAACTTTTAATATCAGAAAATCAAGAAATCGACGCGACAAAAGCTGATAAGACGCTAGAAGAAAACAAGTCAGAGGAAAAGGGCGACAAATCCACTTTATTGATCGTCAATGAGCCGGGGGCTTTTCTAAAGCTGAAACCTGAACAAGTAGTTACCTTATCAGACGAGGAAAAGGTATGGCTAAAAGTTGGCAAGGAGCTACCAGTTTTAGTTTGGCTAAAAGAGAACGAGCACTTTTTTATCAAACTTGATGGCGTTACGTTTAAAGAGCGTGAAAGCTGGTATGTCTTTTGCAACCATTGCCAGCTAAAACCTGGCGAATAGTTTTTTAAGAGTAGGCTGAAAAAGCAAAAGGCAAAAACTCCTTTTTGCCTTTTACCCGTGCTACTGGCTTCAAAACTTCAAATCGCAAAAGGTTCCAAGCCGCTATTGTTCCACTGTCGCTTAAATCGCTCAGCGATAAACGGCCGGACGACAAACTTAGGTGGGCAACAGTCTAGGACATCAATCCGCAAAAATGAGTATGGTCGTCGCTTTTGCGAACCTTGACCATTGCGACCGACAAAAAGATGCGATCGCGCAACTTGGCGAGTCTCTCCAAAAGTCTCCATCAATTCCGGCCCCTCAACCCTCTGGCGGCGGAGACTGTAACCGCTACCACCACAGACAATCCAATTGCTGTTAGAGTCAGCGTGTCCCGTCTCGCCCGTGCGAAGATATTCCAAACAGTGAGCATGACCATTCAAAACCAGATCCACAATCGGACGACCCTCTGCCTGCTTTCCCACTGCATCAAACACCCCATCAAGTACCAAGCGGATTCGATGGCGAATCGCCAAAGTTTGCGCTTGATACCACTTCGTCGCCTCCGTAACATAGGGGGGATGGTGGAAATAAATCACACGTCCGCGCACCTCGCCTGTATTCCAAGATTCAATCAATCTTTGCTTAAGCCAATCCAATTGTTCGGAGTCAGTAACCGTTGTTTGGTTGGATGCTAATTGTTTGTCAATGTCAATTTTTACCTCGTCAACCTGCTCCAACTTGGCGTGCAAGTCATCAAGCTGTTCGGCATCGTCCGGTTGCTCAGGGTTTAGATTAGCTACGGTATCGAGGATTTGCTGTTTTTCTTGTTCCAACTCATCCCGCCGCTTTTCCAACTGGCGGCGATACTCGTTCCCCTCTTTTGTCGCTGGAAGCGGCGCAGGATCGTTAAAAGTATTCGAGTCAAGGGCGAAGAAATCAATTCCGCCACTACGGAACGTGTAATAACGATTAGGTAAGCGGGTAAAACTTCCCGGTTGATAACGCAGACAGCGCCCCGTGTCAGTTTGGGCAGTGTAATGGCGATCCAAATGACGACGCAACTCTTGCGGATTATTGAACGCCTTTAAGTAGTCAAGGAACGCCTGTGCATAGGCATTACCTTGATGCGAACCGTGCCACCTAACGTCCAAATCCAATTTTGACTTCAGCAGGTGGCGCAGGGGTAGTGTCGTCTGTGCAATCAATCCATAGACAAGAGGCAGATCGTAGTAATCGTGGTTCCCAGGCACGGGCAAAAATGGCATATTAAAAACCATCTGGTCATAAGCAATCTTTTCTGGCTTCTCCCCGCCCACCAGAAAATCTCGGTAAGGCTCAATAAAGTTTTTCGGGTAAAATTCGCTTGAGCCAACCAGATAAATTACGTCGCCCGTATGCAATACGAAACGGCTCTCAGGGGAATGTTCCGCCATCAATTCTGCGATCTGTCGTTGGGGGTTATGACCCCGATGAGATCCAGAACCGCTATCGCCCACGACCAAAAATGAGAACTCTGGAGAGTCCGCACCATCGTCTAAAACCATCCGGGTTTGATCGATTCCCCGCTCAAGAATACTTGAATCTCGCCACCGCACCCTTTCCTTCATCTTGCGGATTTTGACGGCGATGGGCGGATCTGACACAAATTTCATAACTAATACTCGTAGATTCCTTTTTAAAATTGCCTACTCCCAAGACTAGCCAATTTTACCCGCCTACTCTCTATATTCAGCATCTGGCAAAATGAAACAAAACAAAGATTGAAACTATGAAATGGTACAACGAACCGCCATCATGGAATGAACAAGAAGGTATTGTCGCCGTTACTTCAGGAGCCGAAACAGATTTCTGGCGCAAGACTCATTACGGCTTTATCCGCGACAATGGAAACTTTTATTACGAACAAGTCACGGGAGATTTCACCGCCCAAGTCAAAGTTACCGGACAGTATCAAGTGTTGTACGACCAAGCCGGGCTCGCCACATGGAGGAGATGTTTTATGTTTTAGAAGGCGAAGTAGAAATTCTGGTTGGGGAGCAGACAGTGCAAGGTCAGGCGGGGGCTTTCGTGCTTGTCCCTCGCGGTACGCCTCACGCCTTTGCGAACCGGGGAACGCAAGCTGCGAAGCTGCTGATTATGTTTTGTCCGGCGGGATCTCGCGAGAAATACTTCGAGGGTTTGGCGGAACTTCTCAAAGATGGACAGCCGCCAGATAGAAAAGCTCTTGTTGAGTTAATGAGGAGATTCGACCAGGAACCTGTGAATATCTAATACAGGTGTGCATATCGCTACTCTGCAAGGTGTTAGCTTGAATTAGCACTAAAATAAGCTAAAAAACTTCGCTTCTTTGCAATTTTTAGCTAGAAGAAGTTGATGCTTTGTAATAGTTTACTTAAATTTTGTGAATTTTAGGGATCTTTTTGATGATTGTGTCAAAACTGGAGGGTAAGGGAGTCGATGCCTATCCATTAGACGCAACATTAATAAAGGCAATCACGGTTTGTCTAGGGTAAGCGATCGCACTTAAGCTTCTGCTAGGTAATCTAGCCAGAACACCTCTTGCATGGTTGTTCTGGAAAATACCCGTTTTAATTTATTTGAGAACAAAACCCGTTTATTCATTTGTAGGAGTTTAGATAATGAGTAAAACCATTGCCAATCTAACCTTACCAGTGGTAGTTCAAGAAATTGAAAAAGTTTTAGGGATTTATACCGATCATCCCTATCAAAAAGCTTTCTCTATTTCTGAATTGCGTCAAAAATTAATTGTCTATGTTCTCAGCCGAACCTCTAATAACTACGCAGTCATTGAGGAGGGTGAATCAATAATAAACCAAAATGTCACCTGTTGCTTGGAGCAACACTCATAAATAGAATGTTTGATTCACTAAGGTATTCACCATATCCTTGAACAAAATTCAGATACGGTTAGTCACCAGACTCCTGAAGAAGTTGATTCAGGATATTTACCTTCTCACTGGTTTGGCTAAGGTTATTCAAAAGAGGTAATTTTTTAACGCCAAGGTAAGCGCCAAGAAACGCAGAGTTAAGATTATATTTTCTTCGCGCTCCGAGAGCGCTTACCTTTGCGGTTCTTGGCGTTAATTTATAGCTGTGTGCCTGAAAAAGCAACTAGAGTTATCTACTTTCACGAAACTGACAATTCTTGATTTTTTTGAGCAACTTCTGTGCAAAAATTAGCTTTTCCTTGCACAGTCAGGACTGAGCAGTGAGCGTGATGAGTAACGTAGTTACTGACGCTACCCAGGATTAATTCACTTAAGCCAGAGCGTCCCCGCCGTCCCATCACAATGAGGTCTGCGCCCCAATTCTGTGCCAGTTCACAAATAGTGCGACCAGGACTACCTGGGGTTTGGGTGAATTCAGTTTTTACCCCCGCTGAAGTCGCCTCATCTGTGCGCGATCGCAATAAATCTAAACCTCGATTTTCAAAGGTTTCCCACTGCTTTCTGTAAATCTGGATGGTGTCGTCGTTTACAGGTATGTAGTAGTCTAAGCTGGAGAGTAATGGGCTTACTGGCGTACCCTCTTCTTCTAGGGAAAGAACGTGCAGCAGCATGAGTTCAGCCTCGGTAGCTTTCGCTAAAACCAAACCTGACTCAAAGACAGTTTGGCTGCTGGCAGAATTATCCATTGCAACTAGAATTTTGGAAAACATATATAACTCTTTGGTAATTGAAAAAAGTTAAAAATGGAGTATTTAGAGTTCTTAATTTCCGACTCTAAACTCTTAACTCTATCTTACTTCTCCTCCTTTGAATAAACACTCAGTTACTGGAAGTACGTTATACTTACCAAAAGTAAAAAATTGACCTGAATCAAGGCATCCAGCTCTTTATTAAGAAAAATTAAGAATAGTGTACGACAGCTAACTCTAACATCCCTCTCTTATTTGAATTGTCGAAAACAAAGTACACAGCTGTATCAGGAGCGTCCGATGTTGGACATCAGCCAGTGCAAAGATAGTAAATGTCCGATTCAGTTCACTCTTGACTTGCTCCGCAGTAAATGGGCTATTGTGATTCTACGAGAGTTGTTTATAGGCGATCGCCGTACCCACGAGTTGCTAGAGGCTTTTTCTGGAATTAGCACCAAAACGCTGATGATGCGGCTAAGAGAACTAGAAGAGTTTGGCTTAGTCCAACGCCGAGTTTACGCAGAAGTTCCTCCCCATGTAGAATATTCTCTAACCGAGAAAGGGCGCGAAATTCAACCCGTGATGACGGCTCTAAATCAGGTAGGATCTCGATGGTTAGAAAGAGAAAGTTGTGCTTGTCCTCTCGATCAAAAAGTGGAAGTAAAACTGTAGTTTGGCGTACTTTATAATCAGCTTTCTTCTGCAATAATGTATGGCAAAAAGGCAACGTCCATCTTCGTCTAAGCGCTTTTTAAGTACAAATGGACAGTTTAACGTCGTGGGGCGGGGTAACTCGCGATTTTACTGGGGCGACCTGTATTATTTAATACTCACAATCTCCTGGCCTTGGTTTTTCGTACTGTTGGCTTTGGGGTATGCGATCGCCAACTCCCTGTTTGCGATCGCATATCTCGCAGGAGGCGACGGCATAGAAAATGCACAGCCTGGTTCCTTTAAAGATGCCTTCTTCTTCAGCGTTCAAACAATGGCTTCCATCGGGTACGGTGCAATGTATCCGCGCACGCTATACGCAAATTTCTTAGTCACAATTGAATCACTGGTCGGACTTTTGGGCATTGCTATGGGTAGCGGTCTGATGTTCGCCCGTTTTTCCCGTCCGACAGCTAGAGTCCTTGTCAGTCGCGTAGCAGTTATTAGTCGCTATGATGGCGTACCAACTTTGATGTTTCGGGCTGCCAACCAGCGTCGTAACTTTATTGTAGAAGCCCAGATAAACGTGACTATGGTGCGGAACGAAATCAACCGCGAGGGTGAATTTATGCGCCGATTCTACGACCTGAAACTGGTTCGCAGCCACACGCCTATCTTCGCCCTGTCGTGGACGGTGATGCACCCGATTGATGAGACAAGTCCCCTCTATGGGGCTACGCTGGCAACTCTCGCCCAGACGGAAACTGACATTGTGATTACACTAATCGGGCTAGACGAAACAGTTTCGCAAAATATCCATGCCCGTCACTCTTTTTCGGATAAAGAAATTTTGTGGAATATGCGTTTTGTGGATATCTTTACTTCGGATAGGAGACAGGATGGGCGACGCTTGATTGACTATACCCGTTTTCACGATGTGGTTCCAGAGGGGTTGGGGGCTGGGGATTAGGGGCTGGGGGCTGGGAATGCAGATATAGTGAAACTCAACAAACCTAATATTAACGTTGGGTAACGCTCACCCCAACCTATTTGCTTCTGGTTAATTATCTATTTCTTTCTATCGTCACATTCCATGTATCTAAAGTCGTACCAACAGTTTGATCCAGACCGGTCAAAGCATTGAGATAGGCAATAATTGCAGTAAGCTCTCTGTTTTTTGCTTCTACTAAGTTACTTTGAAAAGTCACCACTTGGAAAATTTCCCCTCTTCCCAATTTCAGCCTTTCTTGTTCTATCTGTAATTGTCTTTCTGACAACTCTCTTGCTTGTTGGGCAAGCCTCACCTCCGAAAGTCTGAGGTTGACATCTCTAACCCTGTCTGTTACTTGAATTTCTATACTTTGACGCAGATTTTCTAAGGAATTCTTGGCTTGGAGGAAGTTTACCCGACTTCGTTGAAAATCTCGTTCTGCTGTGCGATCGCCAAAAGTATGAGAAAAGACTAAGCCAGCAGCCAATTGTGAGCTGCTACTTACAGAATTGTCGTATCTTGCATCAAAATCTAAGTTCAAGCGCCTGTTATTATCTGCTACCAACTGGTCTAATTTAGCTATTTCTAAGCGGAGCTGTGCTTGCAAATAATCCGGTCTATTTTGAAAAGCTACTGCTTTTAGTTTATTTAACTCTGGAGATATTGATGATAATACAATTCTTTCTACTGCCACAATATCCAAATTTTGTCCGATGTCTAAGATATCAAGTAAAGCTAACTTGGCAGAGGCAAGAGTATTTTGAGCAGCTAATAAGCTAAGTTCTCGATTAGCAACTTCTGTCTGACTTTGAACAATTTCAACTGGCGCTATTCTACCAGCATCAATTAAGGCTTGGTTAATCTGCAATATTTGGCGGGCGCTTTCCAAGGAAAGCCGCTCGATTTCAAGTTGTTCTTGCGCCTGGAGCAAATCCCGATATCCTAGAATTGCTGAGGTAATTGTATTGATTAGGGTAGATTTTAAAGCTTGAATATTGGCTCTTTCATCGAGCCGAGCAATGTCAATTGACGCTCTATTAACAGCAGTTCCAGCGCCTCGTAATAGGGGTTGGGTAAAACGGAGTTGGAGATTTTGTCCAAGGATGTCGTTATTTATATTATCAATAAAATTATTTCTATTTGAGGTCTGAGTCTGAGTGTCCCAGCCAAAACTCAGCCTAGCTCCGGTAGGAATATTTACAGAAACACTTGCCCCAAGACCGAGATCAGCACTGGTTGATGTAGTTGCGCCAGAACCGAAACGCTCAATGTTAAAAGATACATTAGGTGTAAGGTTAGGGATAAATTTATCTTCAGCTATTGCCAAGTTTTGTCTTTGGGCTATTCTTTCAAGATAGGCGTTTTTGATATCTGTGTTGTTCTGCACGGCTAAAACGACAACATCAGCAAGGGTTAATTGAATTCCTGGCTGAGGTGTTATTGGTTCCGGCTGGCTCGGTCTTTGTGTGGTTTGAGCGAATAAATTTGCTAGTTTTGTTGTTTTAGATGCGAGTAAATCTGAGGATTGGACGTTAATATCGGTTGCCGATGGGAAGTCAACAAATTGCCTCGAAAGAGCGGGAAGTGGGCTAGAGGGATGCTGTAACTGGATATCAAGAGGCGTTAGGCTATTTTTGGTTAGGAGTTGAGGATGAGGGGGAGTAGGGAACAGCCTTTGGGACATACGCAAAGCGATCGCATCTGGCTTTCCTCTTTGCTGTGGTGATTGGGTGACGCTATTGTGAGCTTTAGCCCCAATCCTTAGGGGCTCGCGCCTAGAGGCGATAGCCACACTAGACGCACCCTTAACCTTAGCAGTAGGTTGTACTGTTGTCTGATCCGGCTTAAAAGCCGCAGCCAGCGTCATAGCCGTGCCAAAAATTGTCACCAGAAGCAGACAAGTACTGCCGAGCCAGGAACTAACTGGGGGCAAAAAATTGTCGAGATAATCTGGATGTTGAGAAATTTGGCGATCGCGCTTGTACATAATAACTGATAGCTTTTAGCCAGTTGATTTTAGATTTTAGATGGAACAATTGGATGTTTAATTCAAAATCCTTTTATCTAGCTTGTAGCCCAAATAAATCTACTAACAGGATCTAGGGGATAACGTGCGGTTCGCCCTACGAGTTACGCAACGCTTTAACTGGATCAAGTTGGCTTGCTCTTAAAGCAGGCCCAAACCCAGCACCCACTCCCACCAGCAGAGCAGATCCTAAAGATAAAATTGCTATGCGTTTCTCAAATTGGTAAGGCAACTTAAAAGTCTCAGCGACAACAGTTGTCAACCCATGCACCGAGACAATGGCAGCAGTTCCCCCGAATAAACTCAAGATTGCTGCTTCTAAAATGAATTGCAGCATGATATCTCGTCTAGTTGCGCCGATTGCCCGCCTTAAACCAATTTCTGGGGTACGCTCCATTACAGCAGCGATCGTAATATTAGCAATCCCAACGCCACCAATTAGCAGCGAAATTATCCCAACTGCTGTCAGTCCGCGTGAAGCAAGTTCCAGAGTTTGCTGTTGCTCAAGGATCTTCTCCACATTGTTATAAGCATAAAATCGTTTGTCCGGGAAGCGCTGCTCTAACAGCAGCTTTGCTTGCTCTTGCAAATTTTTCAATGTTTCCAGCTTATAAGGGCGCAGCTGGAGAGAGCCAAGATCGCGGCTACCAGAGAGCGCGTGGTAAAACGACATTGGCACCAGTAGCTGCCCTTCCGGTTGCTCATCGCGGGGATTAGTCGGTACCACCCCCACAACTACATAAGGTCTTCCGCCGACATAAATAGTCTCTCCCACCGCCTTCTGACCCTGAAAAAGTTTGTCTATTAAAAATTGATCGATCACCACCACAGGGCGATAGTTTTCAAAGTCGGCAGGGGTGAAGAAGCGTCCCGCTAGCAATTTCTTCCCAGAGGTTAGAAAAAAGTCTTCCGAAACAGGTGTCATGGAAGGTTGAGCTTCTTGATCCTGAAATATGGTTGATGAAGGAGGATAGACCCAAGTGGAGGCACTGATTGCCCGCACGCCGACTAGACGCTGGCGCAAAAATTCCATGTCTTCCAACTTCAGCTCTCCTTCCACAAAGATTCTGACTTGAGGCGCGTCTCCCTCTGCCAGTTGCTCGGCAATTACAGCTCTACTGATATTGCCAACTTCAAGCGTGGCACTAACCGCCGCTACACCCATGAAAACGCCCAAGCTAGTGAGAACAGAACGTAAGGGGTTGCTGCGTAGGGAGTTAAGGGTGAGAGCGAGTAGGTCGAAGGGGGCGAGGCTCATGCCAATTGTGGATTTTAGATGCTCTTAATTGTGGATTTTTTCCTCGTTCCAGAGACTGGGAACCAGAAAAGGGAGGCGATCGCCTCTTTACTTTATTCAGATAGTGAGGCACACTAGCGAGCGCATCCAGTGATCGCTCTCACACCCAGCAGAGTCGTTCAGAGACGAGAAATGGGGCAAAGCCAAGAGCTTAGGCATTTCCAGGCTTTATTTATTAATGAAATAATTTCTCAATCTCCCTCTTTTGATTCTTGTTCGGCAGTGATGGGCATTCCTGGTTCTAGCTCAGAATCAGGACTTGGAAGCACAATTTGGTCGCCTGGGCGCAAGCCAGAAGTCACTTCCACCTTCGTTACATCCTCTAGCCCCAAAGTCACGTTTCGTTTTTGCGCTTTGCCAAGGCGATCGCGTACCCAGACAAACGGTTTACCTTTAGAACGCTGAATGGCTTCCGTATCTAACACCACCACGTTTTGCCGCTGATCCAAAATGATTTCGACACTGACCTGAGAGCCTGGGATCAGCTTGCGGGTCGGCTGACCCATCTTGACTATTGCAGGTACGGTGACTTGCCCAGATTGGCTTTCTTGCTGCTCATCGCTGTTAGTGTTAGAAGCGATCGCCTGGGGATACAAGCTCAACACTCGCCCTTTAAATATCTGGGAATCGGGGCCAATCACGCTAATCCGGGCAACTTGGTTTACCTTCACCTTGGCAGCATTCAGAGTGGAAAGATTCAGTTCCACCAGTTCTTGCGAAGGGTCGCCCAGAGTCAGCAAGTTATCGCCCAAGTTCACCCCGTTCCCATTTTTGACCATGATGTTGAGAACTTTACCCGCAATTGGCGCACTCACAATGTTGTTTTGCAGTTGCTGCACCAGACGTTCTAGATCCAGCTTCTGGCTCTGAATTTCGCTGGTAGTGGTGTTAACATCTGACTGAGCCTGACGCAGTTCTGATTGAGCAGCTGCAACCTTGTCTAAAAATTCCTGCTGGGAAGTTTGACCCTCCTGCTTCAGACGCTGAAGTTCCAAGGTACTTGTACTCAGCGTTAATTGAGCATCCCGCAGGGCTGATTCAGCGGCGCGGACTTCTTGTTTTTGATCTTGAAGTTCTTTTCCCGGAATAAAACCTTTTTCAGCCAAAGCTTGTAATTGCTGGAGTTCCCCAGCTGCTGCTGTTAGCTTTTCCTGTTCTTCAGCAATTTTTTCGCGGTTGCGGACTATTATCAGTTCCTGTGTCCGCATCTCTGCTTGCTTGTTGGGACGATTCTGGAGTTCCCGTTGGGCAGCATTTAGCTTTTCGGTCGCTTCCAGAACTTTCTGGCGGTTTCTCTCTAGAGCGAGTTCCTGTTTCTGAATCTCCAGCTGCTGGGCGGCGAGGCTAGTTTGTTGATCTCGGTTACGCAGAACAATCAGTTTTTGACCAGATTTCACGCGATCGCCAAGCTCTACTAACACCTGCTCCACGGCGCTTTCTGCTGGAGACTTCAGGGTTTGTTGACCGCCTAGCTTCACTGTGCCGCTCTCATTAATTTTATTCTCAACGTTGCCTCGCTTGACGGTAAGTAGGCGCACCTCTACCGGATCTGGTGAGCGATTCAGCAGCTTTGCATAGTCTACCCATCTTCCAGCGCTCAAGAGCGCCAAAACTCCAACACTTGACCAGACAAGCCATTGAACACCCTTCTTAAATTCTTTTTTACCTTGTTCCATGCTCAATCTTTTGCCTGGTCAGCTTGCATATGTCTCACCCACAGAAGTACAAAGCCGCATAACCCCTTCTCTAGTTAGGGAGAAGGGGTTAAGTAAGGGATAAGGAGTTTAAAAATTTGGATGCACCCGAATTTCAATGTCACTGATGATTTATCTACCGCTACTATATTTCACTGTAACAGCCCCGTAAAACTTACTTTTCGCCACATTGCTGAATTAGTTTGGCAACTACACCAGTCCATCCAGTTTGATGACTTGCGCCGAGTCCTGCACCGTTATCGCCATGAAAATATTCATGGAAAAGAATTAAATCACGCCAATGCGGATCGGTTTGGAATATTTCCAAATCCCCATAAACGGGGCGCTGACCAGATTCATTTTTCAGAAAAATTTGGATCATCCTTTGGGATAATTCGGTGGCAACTTCCCAGAGGTTCATCATTTGCCCCGAACCAGTCGGACACTCGATTTTGAAATCATCGCCAAGGTAATGATGGAATTTTTGCAGTGCTTCAATAAGCAGATAATTGATGGGAAACCAAATAGGACCGCGCCAGTTGGAATTGCCCCCAAATAAGCCGCTGCTAGATTCTGCTGGTTCGTAATTCACACAGTAAGAATCTCCATTTACATTGAAAATGTAAGGATGTTCTGCATGAAATTTAGAAACCGAACGAATGCCATAGTCGCTAAAAAATTCTTTTTCATCAAGCAGTTTTTCTAAGATGCGGCGGAGTTTATCACTATAAGCGATCGCAAGTAATCTTCTAGCACCCACTCCCGGCGTTTCCATACAAGCCACATTTTTTTTCAGATTGGGGCGATTGTGAATAAACCACTCCATTCGCTGTTTAAAACCAGGCAACTGCTCTAAAGTTTCTTCTTCTATGACTTCAACTGCCAAAAGTGGTATTAATCCCACCATCGAACGCACTTTCAAGGGTATATAACTGCCATTGGGAGAATGCAGCATATCGTAGTAAAAACCATCAGTTTCATCCCACAGCGATTCCTCTTTTTCGCCCATCTGGTTCATCGCATCGGCAATATAGAGAAAATGTTCAAAAAACTTGCTGGCGATGTCTTCATAGGAGGGATTTTCTATTGCTAATTCTAGCGCGATCGCTAACATATTTAGACAGTACATTCCCATCCAGCTAGTACCATCCGACTGCGACAAATGTCCCCCCGTGGGCAGTTTCATATTTCTATCGAAGACACCAATATTGTCCATCCCTAGAAATCCGCCCTGAAAAACATTCTTTCCTTCAATATCCTTGCGGTTCACCCACCAGGTAAAATTAAGTAGTAACTTTTGAAAAACGCGCTCTAAAAACTTTTTATCAGCGCGACCATACATTTTTTTCTCAATGTTATAAACCCGCAACGCCGCCCAAGCATGAACAGGTGGATTTCCATCACTAAAATCCCATTCATAAGCTGGTAATTGACCGTTTGGGTGCATATACCATTCTCGCGTCAATCGCTGTAGTTGTCGCTTGGCAAAGTCTGGGTCAATTATCGCCAGGGGTATGACGTGAAATGCTAAATCCCAAATCGCAAACCAAGGATATTCCCATTTATCAGGCATGGAAATAATATCATCGCTGAAAAAATGAATCCAATCATGGTTTCTGATACCTTGTCGCGGTTCGGGTGGCGGTAATTCACCAGGATCTCCTTTCAGCCATTCCTCGACAACATAGTAATAAAATTGCTTGTTCCACAACATTCCCGCGAATGCTTGGCGTTGCACATTGCGCCTATCTTCTGTCAGCGAACAGGAAGAAGCAACACGCTGGTAAAATTCATCAGCTTCCCGTTTTCGAGTTTGAAAAATACTCTCAAACTGGCCGTCAAATGGTGCGGCTAAATCTGCGCGATCGCTCAACCGCAATTTGACAACTTTAGTTTCTCCCGCACCAACATTTAATAAATAGTTTGCTGCTACCTTAGTCCCTATTTTATTAGGATTA
This sequence comes from Trichocoleus sp. FACHB-40, assembly GCF_014695915.1. Lineage (GTDB taxonomy): Bacteria > Cyanobacteriota > Cyanobacteriia > Cyanobacteriales > FACHB-T130 > Funiculus > Funiculus sociatus. Next base: position 6,753 of record NZ_JACJPF010000041.1, on the reverse strand, counting down.
ACAGCATCTTTCTTACCTTCAACAATATAATCGTTAATCCCATCTTTCACGTAGGGCGAGGAATTATTAACTCCAAACAATCTCTCCTTATTAGTTTCATTCTCTGTAAACAACAGTTCCGGTTCTCCCTCAGAATATAGCCAACGTCCCAGCGTTGCTTCAGAGGCTTCTACAATACTTAAACCTTGATCGTTTTTGAGCTTTTTTATCCGGGGCTTTTCATCAGTCTGATTCCAAGACTAAGTGTTACGAAACCATAGAGTGGGCAAAAGATGCAGACTCTTGGCTTCTTTTCCCCGGTTAACTACACTAATTTGAATTAAAATATCCTCTGAGTCAGCTTTAGCATATTCGACAAAAATATCAAAATAGCGGTTTTCGGCAAACACCCCTGTATCAAGTAATTCAAATTCTCGATCTTGATAACCTCTACATTTATTTTCTTCAACCAGTTGGGAATAAGGAAATGCTTGATGCGGATATTTGTAGAGACATTTCATGTAAGAATGGGTAGGAGTATTGTCAAGATAAAAATAATATTCCTTGACATCTTCCCCATGATTGCCTTCCTTTCCTGTTAACCCAAAAATCCTTTCTTTAAGAATCGGATCTTCCCCATTCCACAGCGCGATCGCAAAACAAAGTCGCTGATGATTATCCGAAATCCCCGCAATACCATCTTCCCCCCACCGATAAGCACGGGAACGCGCATGATCGTGAGGAAAATACTGCCAAGCAGCGCCATCAGGACTGTAATCTTCGCGCACAGTTCCCCATTGACGTTCGCTTAAATAAGGCCCCCAACGCCGCCAATAGGCCTGACGATCGCGATCTTCTTCTAACCTCTTTTCTTCTTCAGTCATATTGTTTACTAGCAATGAAAACTAAGACTTTAAATTTGAAACCCGCGCAGGCGGGTTTAGTATGTATAGCCGCGAATAAGATTCGCCACTTATATTTTTACTAATTTTTCAAGTTAAATGCCGAATAATCCGACAAGGATTTCCCACAGCAACGACATTCGGCGGAATATCTTTTACAACCACACTACTAGCACCGATAGTAGTATTGTCGCCAATAGTCACCCCAAGACAAATAATAGCACCGCCTCCAATCCAAACATTATTACCAATTTTAATCGGTGCAGCGAGTTCCAAACCACTTTGACGAATTTCCGGGTCTGTTGGGTGATATGCGGTGTAAATTTGCACATAAGGGGCGCATAAAACATTTTCACCGATATGAACTGTATTGCCGTCTAAAATTACACATCCATAATTCATGTACAAGCCGTCGCCAGCGTAAATATTGCTACCATATTCGCAGTGAAAGGGAGGGACAATTTCCACTTTTGATCCCACCTTACCGAATAAGTCGTTAAGGATTTGCGATCGCAATTCTGGCTGTTCCTCAGTCGTCGCACTGTACATTCTTAACAGACGACGCGCCCGCTTGCTATCAGCAGCCAGTTCCGGGTCAGAAGGCAGATATAACTCCCCTGCTAGCATCTTCTGTTTTTCCGTTTTTTCCACGGTGTCACTCCCTGCACTATATTTCAAGAGTAAGAAGTAAGAAGGCAAAAGTCAAAAGAAGGATGAAGAAGGAATACAACAATCTGTTTCCTTCTTCATCCTTCTTTTGATTTTTATTTTATTTACAAATAGGTAGCGATCGCTTCTAGAAGTTCAGCACTTGTAAACGGTTTTGCTAGATAACCGTTTGCCCCCAAAATTTGTCCTTGCTGACGGACATTTTGGTGATTATCAGCAGTGAGAAAAATGAAGGTAATTGTGCCTGTAATCGGGTCAGAACGCAATAGCCTCAAAACCTCGTAACCATCAAGTTTTGGCATTCTTAAATCACATAAAATCAAATCGGGGACGAACTCTTTTGCCAATTGCACTCCCTTCTCGCCATCTTCAGCGCCAATCGCCGTAAACCCGCTTTCATCAAGAAGGTTGAGAATACTCTCGCGAATTAGTTCTTCGTCCTCAATTACCAACACTTTTGTCATCAGTTGCTATTTCTATTCTTTATTGCCATAGACGACAAAAACTATGCTTAGCAATTCCCTTGCCAAAACTACTTAGAGCGGTTGTTTTATTTAAGATGCCAATATGCAAGAAACCTTATCTTGTTTCTGATGACAAATCTGAGCCAATGCCCATTGATTTCTTGCTCTGCTTCAGCTGCTTCCAGAGACCCTTTATCTGGTCATAAGCTTCCTCTGGAGAAAGTTTGCCTCCAGTCTCTAGCGCCGAGATGTAAGAAACTTTCTGAGCAAATTCTTGCAGATTAGCATTAAAAGCTAGAAATTCCGGGGAAAAAGAGCCGTAGTAGCGGCTTTGAGGGTAGAGAAAGCTGTTTTTGCTCGCCCGCTCAGGATTTGTCATGGCTACCTTCTTATCAAATTGGGTTTATTGAGAAAATCTCTAATTATGTAACCTTAACCTAAGCTTAACCAAATGTTCCCTACCCTAAGAGAGAATTTTTACAAAAAGCAATACACAGCAGGGCTGCTTTGCCTTGCTGTGTAACGCCTGTGCTAATATTTTCGTTTTTTCGCTGATGGAAGCAATACCCACCGACTCCGGTGATGGTGGGCATAACATAAGTGGATAAAATACTACTGAGCGCTGGCGTTGCTAGTACCGCCGAGCGTGGCATAGCCAAAGGTGGCGTTAGCCATACGGCACCAAATAACAACAGATTTGAAGTTTGCCAGATTAATAGCGGCAGGAATTGGGTAGCGTTGAGTGCCGTTGAATTTATGTAATTTACCCAGGTTCACGTAGCCGTTTGAGTTTTGATAAGACTGCGGCGGCTTCTGGGATGTGTCTAAAATCACATGAAGATCAGGCCCTTGCTCGCTAGTCTTAAAAGACGAATCAAACTCTATATATCGTTGCCCATTGACGTTGATAATTCGAGCAGTTCCAGAAGTAGGTTTTTCCCCTGCAACAAAGACTCCAGGGCGACTTGCCGGACGAGTTTGGGCTACAGCAATTCCATTTAAGTTTGTTGAGGGATTAACGGCATTTAATAGTGTATTTCCTACAACTCCTGTGGCTACTTCAGAACCTACAACAAGAGTCATGCCTAGTATTACGAAGTGGTTCAGTTTCATCATTTTTAATCCTTCAGGCAAAATTACGATGGCTGAGTCGATGTTTCCGGGTTAAATAAATTGTTGCTCAATAGATTGGGGTATAGATTATTTTGGAGTGAGATTTTACTTAAGAGATTTATAAATATTTTCAGTAAAAATTAAGGTTTCTCTCAGGAAAAACTCATTGGCTACTGCTCATCAGAAAAAAGGTATAAATTTCTTTATTACAAAAACAATACAATAAACAATTATCGTCACCAAGAATAGGTGTCTAGCACCTGATAGGTCGGGTAAAAATATTTCGAGTAGCTGGCGACAAATTCCGCAAAGGCTCTTCACCGTTCTATTCAGGTAATCACGGGATTTTCTGGGTTAGCTAGATTGCGGCTTTATTGGTTATTTATACTAGCTCTTAATACTTTAAATTTGCTTTGACATAATCAATTTATCTTATTTTGATGTTTACACCCATTTCTGCTAATTTGGCTAAATTTATCCCTTGAAAGCCTTATTATTACATCTACTAATTTTTTGGGTTTTTAATTGCGTCATAATGCTTCAAACCATTAGACAGTAAGCATTTCGTATTTACAGATAAGTCTATTAGTAATTGCATATCCTCACAAGGATGCGATCGCCTTCTGGGGAGAAGTGACACCCAGATGCGATCGCACAAGAGGAAAATGAGGGATAATGCTAGGGAAAGTGTCATAAACAGCTTGCGTAGCAGAATTAACCACCTCAGTTGGAATGTAAAAGCCATAACCCTTAGTGGGCGTATCCTGAAGGCTTTTCAAATTTATTCGTTTTTTCGGAATAGTTCGGAATGCGTAGGACTCCGTCTGAGGCGAAGCCATCGCTTACATCGTTCTTGTAGCAAATATGTTACAAGTGGAGCGTAGTAGGCGAGTCCAAGCACAGTCAATGGCAACAAATATCTTTGAGCATATGGCACAGAAGCGGTATTTAGTTCATCACCACAGCACTCCTCTGATGCGTTAAGCTGTCCCCGATATAAAATTGAATTAGTGAACATTCAAAATTAGTATGAGACGTTTTTCCGTAATTTCCCTAACTCTGGCAGCTAGCGCCGCACTCATTTCCTCCCAAGTATTAGCAGCTATCTACAAAACAAGTCATCAGCTGTCTGGTTTTTCGACGGATAGCCGTTACTATATATATCTGGAAAGTTATCGAAACGTGGCGACAGACGTTCCTAAAGCCAAACTACAAATTATAAATTTGCCGAGAAACACCTGCATTGAGAATGGCTGTTTAGAAACTGAATATACTGACGAAGCGAGGGAAACAGCCCCAAGTTTAACTACTAAATCGGCGGAAAATCAATTACTTAAGAAAACATCGGTTATTCGCTACAACTTGAAGCTAAATCGTCCGGCACCTGGAAGAAAGTTGCCGCTTCTTTCTCGCAAAACTAACGCCGATGGTAGCGAAATTTATACTTTCATTTTGAATGATAAGAAAGAGAAATTAGAGGTTTTGATGCAGCAAAAGTATATCCCTTCAGTGGCATATGGAGGTAATGCTGAAGTGGATCGTGCTGCTTTGCGTCTTGAGGTAACTGCTAATTATCGCAAACGTACTCTTAGTACGCTGAATAATTACCGCGAAAATGCTATGAAATATACGCTTAGGGAAGTGCGTCTAGCTCCCGATGGACGCACCGTGGCGATTATTATGAATATGATGCAACCAAATGAACAGGGAGCGTTACAGACTACTTTGGTGCAAAGTTCTCCACTTTAAGTCACCCTGTTCTCGTTCCCAGGCTCCAGTCTGGGAACGACAGTAACCCAGTCCTCTTTCGCTTAGGTTTAGTTGAGCGTTAGTAAAGGATGAGCTGAGTGAGAAAAAGTAGCGAAGCGATCGCTCCTTCGTCCCAGGCTGCGCTACTCAAAAAATTAATTTCGCAGCACATAACCAACGCCGCGCACGGTTTGAACTAGGCGCTTTTCGTTGTTTTCTTCGAGTTTCAGGCGCAGGTAGCGAATGTAAACTTCGATGATGTTGGAATCGCCCATGAAGTCATAGCCCCAAACTTGTTCGAGAATGCGATCGCGTGTAATCACTTGTCGGGGATGAGCGAGTAAGTGTTGCAGTAAATCGAATTCTTTTGCTGTTAATTCAATAGCGCGATCGCCTCGGAAAACTTCTCGCGTGGTACGGTTTAAACTTAAATCTTCAAATTGCAAAATATCCGGATTTTCTTCTTGCGTTCTCCGCAAGTGAGCGCGGACTCTGGCTAACAATTCTTCGATACTAAAGGGTTTAACTACATAGTCATCAGCTCCCGCATCTAAACCAGCTACGCGATCGCTTACTTCATCTTTTGCTGTTAATAAAATAATCGGGATTTTATTCCCAGTTGTTCGCAAGCGGCGACAAATTTCTAATCCCGATAAACCAGGAAGCATCCAATCTAAAATAAGTAAATCGGGATTAGATTCTCGCGCTGCTGTGATTCCTGATAAACCGTCGTTAGCTACGCTGACTTGATATCCTTCATAACCCAGTTCTAACTCTATAAATCGAGCCAGTTTGACTTCATCTTCTACTAGCAAGATATGTGCTGTCATAGTTAATGAACCGCAAAGGTAAAAGAAAAAGAAAGAGAAATTGGAAGTAAGGTTTTAATTATGGTGTGGGTAAAGTGACTGTAAAAACACTACCTTCACCTAGTTTGGATAGTACTGTAACACTTCCATCCATTCCCTCAACGAGAGTTTTAACGATGGATAAACCCAACCCTGCGCCCCCAGTAGAACGCGCTCTAGCTTCATCCACGCGATAAAACCGCTCAAAGATGCGGGTTTGTTGTTGTAGGGGAATCCCACAACCTTTGTCACAAACTTGGATAGTTACATTGTCGCTTGTTTTGTCTAATTTTATACTTATAGATTCATTGATTTCCGAGTATTTCAAAGCATTATCAATCAGGTTGAGCAGCACTTGTTTGAGACGGTTGCGATCGGCTTTTACCTTGATAGGGTATGAGGTTGTAGAGATAGCGATCGCTCTACTGCTAAATTGCTGCGCCATCCCCACCACCTCTGCAACCAAATCATTTAGCACCATATTTTCTAAATGAAAATGTATATAACCGCTATCCGCCCGCGCCAAATCGAGTAAATCTTGCAATAAACGGATAGTGTTATCTGTTTCAGAAGCTGCAATGGAAAGAGCTTCTTGTTGTGCTTCTGTTAAGTTATTACTTCGTCGTAGCGTACTTTGTAAATAGCCATGAACAATAGTTAAAGGTGTTCGCAACTCATGAGAAACATTGCTAACAAATTGACGCTGCTGCTCCCACGATTCTGATATTCGGTATAACATCATATTAAAGGTATCGGCTAATTCCTTAACTTCGCTAGGAGCATTAACAAGATGCAATTTTGCTTCCCCTAAATCTTCAACCGAGATTACTTTAGTCATTTGGCTCATTTGTCGCAAGGGTTCAAGCGATCGCGGGAGCATCCCGGTTTTGCGCTTTTGAGCATCAAACGGATATTAATCCGTTAAGGTAGGCGCACCGAAGCTTAAGCATTTGATTAACATTTTTCATCAACCACTGCGCTCCTGAAATTTTCAACCTTCTATCAATTTGTTTTACTGCCGACTCTACA